>NZ_JBWKKY010000030.1:0-83966 GCF_056430805.1 Streptomyces sp. NPDC045955 | reverse complement strand
TCTCCGGATCGTGGCAGTCAACGGCCAACTCGGTGAACCTACTTGTCATGACTCTCCCAGATAGTGCGGACGGGGCTCAGAGTATTGGCTGGGCCGCCCGTCCGACAGATCCGCGATCTTCCTGACTGACCAGGGCCATCAGACCGGCTTGACCCGGCATCAGATACGCGAGAAGCCCCTGGTAGGAACAGGTCTGCGAAGATCACGTCCCGGAATCCAGAGGCTTCACGGTCGTCACCCGCCTGCACGGCTCGGGCTGATCAACCACTATCGCGCGCCAAGTCGTAGGCGCTCGGCCCTTCACTGTCGGGCGGGCTGAGGCTGCGGTGCAGGACCTCAGCGATCGTGTCGAGGGGTGTCCGGACGGCCCTGTGGTCTGCGCCGGTCAGCTCATCCAGCGGCCGGCTGCTGTCGAGCACGGTCCATCCGGCGGGAAGGAAATCGCTCGGTCCGGCACCGCCGACAGCCAAGAGCTACCTCTAAGCCTGTACGGTGCCTGGCGGCGGCGCGCACCAGGACACCCGAACGGGTGACAGCCACCGAGCGGCTGGCGAGGCTGAGTGCCGACTGACGTGCTGTTTCACCCGGCCAGGGCGAGGTTGTGCATAGTGGCGATGGCCTGGACGGCGTGATGGAGCCCGTCGCCCCTTTGGCGGCAGTCGCGGAGGATCTTGTAGTTCTTCATGCGGGAGAAGGTGTGCTCCACGCGGGCGCGGACCTTGTGGTGGGCGGCGTTGTCCTCTTGGCCTGCAGCCTCATTTGCTGGAGGCGCCCCAAGAGCGTCGCATCGTGATCCATCGGGGGCCGTGGCTATGCCGAGGCAAGGAAGTCCCGGACCGCGTCCGCGAAGCCGGCCGGGTCGTTGGCGTACAGGAAGTGGTCCGTGCCCAGTTCGACGAGACGGGTGCCGGACCGTCGGGCGGCCATCTGTGCTGCCTGCTCCGCCGGCAGTACACCGCCCTCGGCGCCGCGTATCAGCAGTGCCGGGCAGGCGGAGCCGGTCCAGTCGGCCCAGTGGTCGCCGTGGACTTGGTCCTCGGATTCGTAGATGTCCTTGGGGTGGAAGTGCAGGCCCCAAGTGCCGTCTGGCCGCTCGCGAACGGCGGATTCGAAGAAGGGGGCGAACGGGCCCAGCTGGGCTACGAATGCCTCCCGGCTGGGGCAGGTGCCCTCCGGAAGGTTCAGCACGAACGCCAGCGGGTTGCTGCCGTCCAGGCCGAGCTCGGCGCAGCCCTCGCCGTTGATCAGCGCGGTGACGCGCTCGGGGTGGCGGGCGGCGAACTGGTAGGCGTTGATCGCGCCGAGCGAGTGGCCCAGGAGGGCCGCGCGGTCCAGTCCCAGGTGGTCCATGAGGGCTTCCAGGTCGGCGAGGTAGCCCTCCCGGCTGTAGTCGGCCGCCCGGTCGGAGTGGCCGTGGCCGCGCTGGTCGGGCGCTATGACCCGCCAGTCCGGGGCGAGGCGGGCGGCGAGGTCGGCGTACGACATGCCCTCGGACATGTGTCCGTGCAGGGCGAGCAGCGGGCGGCCCGGTCCGCCGAAGTCCACGTAGGACAGGGTTCGGCCGTCGATGGTGAGCGCAGACCGCTTGGCGTTTTCGGTGTTCATGGGATCACCGTAGACGACATCTATACGGCCGTACAAGACGTGCGTGTAAGACGTCTGTATAGACCTCAGTGTGGTGCGGACGCCCAACCCGACTGTTCGCCGATGTGCGTGAACGGCTCCAGGCTCGCGCGAAAGAGGAGTGCCGCGCCTGGCCGCCTGCCGAGAAAAGCGCTTCGAACTCCACCGAGCCTTGCTCTCGTTAAGCTGCAACCTCACCCGCTGAAGGTGCCTCAAAAGGCCGGATCGTAATCGCGTTACGAGCTCATAGGGAGAGTGTCAGAGCGACACCACTGGGACGGCTCTCCTCGGGAGCAGCCGGAGTTCGACACCCCGCGGACGATGTGGCCGCAGCCGAGGTTCGAGGTTGACGGCCGGGTCGTGTTCTCCGCGTTCGTACGGCACCCCGGCACACAGCCCCATAGCTTCATGGCGCGCACCGCGCCTGGGAGCAGCGCCTCATCCCGGGTGGTCCCGCAGGCCAGGCCGGCTTCCTCCGTGACCTGATCTGGGACGTGGACGACAGGAGCGGCGCCGTCACGGCTGGCACCGATCTGCTGCCCGGTGAGCACGCCCCTGGCGGCCTCACCTGTTGCTGGCCTGTCCGCCCGCGACCGTGTCCGCACTCGCCGCGCACTGGTCCCGGGCCGAGCCGCTCCTCGAGGGGTTGCGTGAGCCGTATGCCGTGCACGCCGCGTGCCCGGCAGCTCGGTCGGCAGGCCGTAGCGCTCCAACGCGGCCGGGGTGAGGTCCAGGACCGGGTCGCCGTCCTTGCCGTTGCGGTGCAGCCGGGGCTGCCCGAGCTTCGCCTCGGCAAGCGTCCAGTCCACCAGCGCCGGGAGAGACTTGGCGGGCACGTCCAGGACCAGGCCGCCGACGCAGTATGCCGACACCTGCCCCTCGTTGTCGGCGTCGACAACTGCCAGCGGGCCGTTCTCGAAGCGCGCGTCGACGGCGCTGGCCGGAGAGCTCGCCAGTGCCGCCTTCTTTGCGGCCGGGCGCCGCGATGACGACCTCGTACGCGCTGGGCGTGATGCGGCGACCGGGGCAGCGGGAGGGTTCTGGGTGTTCTCGGAGCTGATCGTGGCCGCAGGCACGGAGGGCGGGGCGGCGACTACTGTTGACGCCTTCGTCGGTGCGGGCGTAGCGGTGGAGGCCTCCGGTATCGCCGTGTCCTGTGCGGGTACAGGCGTGTTGGCTTCGGCGGGGTAGAGCTCCGCGAGCTTGTCGAGCAGCCGCGCATAGGCATCGCGCTCCGGCGGCCGCGGCTCCGTCCTACCCGCCTCCTAGCCGCTCACCGTCGCGCGGTGCACTCCCAGGGCTGAAGCCACCTCATCAACTGTCAATCCGTGAGCTTTCCGCAGTCGCCTGCGCTCCTGCGGCTGTGGCAGCGGAGCACGGGATGCGACCAGGATCCTGGTGTCTCCGCCGTCAAGAGATCGTCGCAAGGCGGCAGCTGCGTGGGTGGCTTCGGTCGTTGGCCCATCGACGGCCCACGGCCCTTCATCCGTCCGGGCGAACAATACGAAGCCGCGTCCCTGCGCAAATGGAAGGTGCTGCGGGCGAATCAAGGGTTCTGTTCTTGCTACGAATGCGCCGCACAGGGGAATGTGAATGCTCCATCCGGGGTGCGGTGTAACTCGGACGCCGTACATGGCGTCAGAGGCTGCTTCTAACTTCGGCGGCATAAATTTCTGGGATGAGCCGGGCCGTGGACTGCACAATGCGGCCTTGCCGGAGAGTGCCGTTCAGGATGCTTGGGATCAGCTAAATGCTGCTGAATCCCGAGGAGTTGCTGTCGCGTGCGCAGCGCGCCTGTCCAAGGGTGACCTCATCCTGGCCCTTGTGCGCTCGGCTTCTGATCCGGCCGAGGTCCGTCGTGTCCTGGAGGAATTCGCCCGTGCCCGCGGCATCAGTTTTGACACGGTGGACCAGTACCGGCGGGTGTCTGCCTGGTACACACCGGACCGTCGGGAGGCCATGGAAGAGACCGGCGGCGCCGCTTCGTACACCGTGCTGCGGGAGGTTGCACTCCAGACGTTCGGCGAGGTCGATCCGCAGGCCCGGTTCGATGCCCTCCTGGCCGCGCTGCGGGAGACGGCGGCCTGCGGAGCAGGCCCTTTGACCGGCCCGGCCTATCGCAAGCGTCTCGGCGTCCCTGCGGTGCAGCAAGCCAGAAGCCTCTCGCCCATGGACGCCACAGCGCGGACCGATGAGCAACTGGTTGCGGGTGTCCTGCAAGCGGTCGCTGAGGACCCCCAGGGCCCTGCCCAGTTCTTCGACGTGTTGGCTGCCGAGGGAGGACTGGAGGCGTTGGAAAGCGCCTCTTTGATGCTCCGCAGGGCAAAGGCCGACGCCCGCACCCAGGAGGAGAGGGTTTTCGGGAAAGAGGAGCCTTCTCCGCTCGAGATCACCCTGCGGCTGGTGCTGCGAACCATGAAAGCACTGGAGAAGTCAATGGATCTCGATCCCGCCCACATCGTGGCAGTCCTGCCACCCGAACAATTCGCGGCATTGAACCGGGTGTGCGGGTCAGTCACGCAATGGCACGAGCTTCTGCTCGCAGCAGCGCGAGCAGAAGAACCAGGAAAGGAAGTGGCATGAGCTACCACACCATCGAGCATCAGGGAACCGTGTACGCGGGGCCATCTGAGTATGAGCGGGAGGACCAAGAGGCCGCCTTGGCACTCTTCATGGACATGTACGACGCCAGCGCCCTCTACCCCAACAATCCCGCCGCCGTCGTGGAATACATCCGCGGCAAGCTGCCGAAGCCGACCTCGGACAACGCCGCTTACGCGGAGATCGAGCTGATCCGCCACCTGACCACGCTGGTCCGTCAGTTCAAAGCAGCCTGGGCGGCCCGGGCCCGTGACGAGCGCGGTCCCCAACTGCCACCCCACAAGGTCGACAAGCCCGAGCCGCTGCCCGAGAAGCTGGTCCCCGGCCAGCGCGTGGACATGGTCGACCCGGAGTCCGGAGAGGTCATCGAGGTGATCGTTCCGCCGCAGTCGCAGGCCGACACCGAACCGAAGGTCAACCCGACCGCAGTCCAGCTGAACGCCGCCCGCTCCCACTGCTACGAGCAGCTGAACAGTCTCGCCCGCCGTCTGGAGTCGCTGGCGCAGATCAAGGACAGCGATCTCGTCGCGGAGGCGATGCGGAAAGTGAAGGAGTGCGACGACACGATCAAGTCCATCAACCGGCAGTCCAGGCAGATGCGCGGCTACTACGACGTGCTGGAACTGGTGGCCGCCGCACATCCCCGCCACCCGGAGGGAGCGAGCGTCGAAGACATCGTCCAGTCCGAAGCGATCGACCTGCGTGCGTACGGCCTGAGTCGCAAGAAGCTGCGAGAGTTCCTCGCCGCATTCGGCTCCAGCACGCAGGTGGTCGCATGACCTCCCCATCCCGCCCTTTCCCCCTCGTGACGCACCCCATGAGCACCACGGCGGAACGGAAGCTGTGGACCCTGAGCTACCAGCGGGTCGTCGGGTGCGCACGCTCAGAGATGCGCAGCCATGGCGGCCGCCGCCGACTGGACGTGTGGGGGCGCGACGGCACAAAACTCGAGTTCCAGCAGTGCAAAGACAGCGTCCCCAATACCCACAGCAAGGAGTTGTCCCACGCCACAGGACTCATGTGGGTCTTCTGTGCCATCAACCAGCACTTCGCCGAAGACCTCGTCATCACCTCGCGACAACGCTCCCGGGCCAACTTCTTCTGGAGCCGGCCGTGGAAGCTCATCGCAACCTGCAACGCTCACGTCCTGCTGGACCTGGGTCTCTCGCCGCAGATCGGCGACCACGTCCTCATCGAGGTCGACCATTTCGAGCTCGGCAACGGCGCCGCCACCGGAACCGGCGTCCTGCGTGACGCCCAGGAGTTCTGTCACTGGATGAGGGACGGCCATCCCTTGCTCCCGTACTCGTGGACGCCACGCGCAGCCTGAGCACCTTCCAGCGAGCACACTCTCGGCAGCCGCCAACCGGCGGCGGCTGCCGACATCCTCACCCAAGCCGCCCACCACGGATATCACGCGGCCGGCCCGTGCCCTCGAGCCGTCACCACGGCGTGTCCACCGTTGGCCCGGTGCCTGGACGATCCCTGCCCCCAGCACCTCGCGGCACGAGTAGGAGACCGGACACATGCCCGCAGAACAGACCGCCAATTCCCACTCCTCCAGTCGGCCGGACCCGGACATCGCACGACTAGCCCGCAGCCGCGAACTGCCAGACCACGAGGCTTCCCACGAACCCGCCTACGACATCCGGATCCTCAAGGAGATCCATCAGTACGTACGAAGCCTCGACCTTCCCATCCCCGTCCGTCCCACCGCTCCCGCGCTGCTTACCGTCCTGCGCGATGCCGAACAACACAGCAGCGGATACCAGAGGCACCTCATCGGCTACGCCGCGGCCAACCTCGACGCGGCCACCTGGATCGGCCAAGAGTCGGAAGAAGGCCGGCTCCGCCTTGCCGCCGCACTCGACTATCTAGCCAGGGCCGCCAGCACGCCCGTCCGGGAGACACCAGCAAGGTAAGCCTCGCTCGTGCGACCGGGCACTGCCCCAACCAGTGTTCGTGATCGGCCCGCCCAGCCGCAGCTGCTCCTCCAGGCGCCGGGCGAGGCGAGCGGCGAGGATCTCAGGTGCGTCCGCCCGGCCCGCGAAGCCCGCACGGGCGCGGGGCCGTCAGGGCGCAGCTACGAATACACGAGGTACGCCTTCTCGCCCGTCATCAGCGGTGCGTCGGCGGGCCCTTTGATGTACGGGCCTCGCCAAATCACGCGGTGTTCCTGGCGGCTGGGATACCACTGCCGGACCTTGTGCATCCGCACCGGCCACCGGTGGTGGTACACCCGCTTCATCTCGCCCGCCGGATCCGACGGGCGAGGCGAGGGCGCAGCAAGCCGGATGACCCGCACATCCGGGTCCCGCGGCATGGAGCCGCCCTCTCCGGTTGCGGTCGTGCGCACCCCGGACGCGGCCCGTGAGGGGCCGACGGCGGTGACACCCTGGGCGAGGAGCCGCCAGCAGGCGAACATGTAGCGGCCCACGAAGTCGTCGTAGGGGTCGTCCACTCGCCCGCCGCCCCATTCACCGGTCTCGGGGACCGGCTCTGCACGCCACTGGGAGGCCTGGTTGAGGGCCCTTTGCATCTGGCGATGGTGCTCGGACAGGTCAGCGAGCGCCTCGGTGCTCTCCTCCGCGAGGCAGGCATCGCCCCGCATCCCGTACATGCCGTCCGGCATCAGCGGTGGCAGCGGATTCCCGGAGGCGCGTGCCTGGGAGACCGCCTGTCGCCATCCGGCCGGCTGCACGGGGCCGTCGCGGTCCATGAACGTCGTCACCCGCACCCCGGAGTACTGGGCGGTGGGCAGGATCTGGTGCTGGGTGATGAACTGCCAGCCGAATGCCCTGGTGTCCGAGAGGGAGCCGGTGCGATTGACGACCACGATCGGCTCGGGCAGCACCAGCAGCCCGGTGGGCATGAGGATGTCCCGGTCGCGGTCCAGGGTGCTGACGTCGGCCGGTTCGAGGGTGGCGGCCGCGGCCATGACCGCGGCGTGCGCGGCCGGGGAGATGACGAGGACCTCCGCCTGCCGCAGCAGTTTCTGGATCTGACGTATCTGCCATGCGGCGGCCTCCCCCGCCGCCCGGGGCCACGGCGGTGGATGGCCCTGCTTGCCCAGCGTCATCGACAGCGCCGCGTCCCGCTCGATGTCCTCGGGCTTGTCCGCCATGTCGGCGAGATCGCTGTTCAGCAGCACTGCGTACAACTCGGAAACGACGTTGTTCATGTTGGAAGCGAGTGTCATCTGCACCCACGGGTTACCGGTCAAGCACCGCTGGGTCTGCTCCCGCAGGCGGTGTGCCGCCCGTGCCGCGGCAGCCGCGGTCCACTGCCCGTCCTTGTCCCTGCTGCGCTCCCGCTTGCCCCGGCTCGCTCGTCCCACCCCGAAGCCCCCTCCGCGTCGGCCAGTTGCCGAAGCCGTACCCGACCGGCATGGACGCGACACGGCGCGATCCAGCCGAGGGCCGGGCTGCGTCACCGCCGTTGAGCCGGCGGCCCACTGACCGACGCACACCCCGCCGCAAGCCACCCCTGTCTACGGCTGGTCGATCACTCGCTGCTACTTCCTCCAGCAGACCGCCGACGCCATCGAGAGGAGGCCAACGCCGTCACCATCGGCATCGGCCCCTACAAGGACTTTGGCCCCGACAAGGAGCAGGAGGCCCGGAAGCTGTTCACCCCAGCGCGTCGAAGTCGACCGCAACGAGCAGCGGCGCCGCCAGCAGCAGCTGGACCAGCCTGCCGACCAGGACACCCCTTCCAGCCAGCCACCAGCGGCCTGACCCCACGCCTCAGCCCCGCGGCTACCGGTGGCATCCATGTCACGCCGTGCGCTCCAGCTCCACCGCGACCGCTGCGCCCTCAAGTTGTCCCGCCGCAGTGCTGTCCTGCCGGGCCGCTCGCTCGGCGCGGGCCCGGCGCAGTGCCAAGGCGCGGATGGCCTCGGCCTCACGGCGGCGCTGGACACGGACGGCTTCAATCGGGGCCGGCTGCTCTTCCGAGAACACCTCCGGCTCCGGAAGCGCGCGGCAGGGTGCGCAGCGGCGCCGGCTGCTCGTTGAGGTGTTGGTTGACCAGACGCCAGGAGGTGCCGGTGAAGGGCCGTTGCCCGGTGACCATCTCGTAGAGCACGCAGCCCAGGGAGTACATGTCGGAGCGGCAGTCGAACGTGCCGGACAGGGCCTCGGGGGCCATGTAGGCGGGGGTCCCGATCAGGACGCCGGCCGTGGTGATGTCGTGCCGGGCGTCGCTGCTCCTGGTGATGCCGAAGTCGACGACTGTGGCCTCGCCGCTGGAGCGGACGATGATGTTGGACGGCTTGATGTCCCGGTGGGTCAGGCCCGCCTTGTGCGCGGCCTCCAGGGCGTCGGCGACGCAGGCCGCCGTGTACATCGCCTTCGACAGCGGGAGCCGCCCGGCCTCGAGGACCGTGCTGAGCGACTTGCCCGGCAGCAGCTGCATCACCAGGTAGGCGTGCAGACGCCCGTCGTACATCGCGGATCCGAAGTCGTGCACGGTGACGATGTTCGGGTGGGGCAGACCGCCGGCGACCGCAGCCTCGCGGGCGAACCGGGCCACCTGCCGCTCGTGGTCCGCACCGCCGTCGCCAGCGAGGACCTTGACCGCCACCTTGCGGTCGACCCGGGAATCGTGCGCCTTCCAGACCTGACCGAAGCCGCCCGCACCGATCGGCTGAATCAGCCGATAGCGGCCGTCCAGCACGGTCCCTGCCTGCACGACTCCCCCTCTTCCAGCGGTCACCGCGACAGCAGCGCACGGTGTATCAGGCGTGTACCCGTCACGCTACGCCGTGACAACCACCAGTAACAGGGGGTGCTGGTCTGCTCAGGCCGTGTCGCGCAGTGCAGTCGACTGAGGGGCGTCGGCCTGCGTCCCGGACTCCCGGGCCGCGCGCTCTTGCCGGGCCCGGCGCAGGGCGGCGGCGCTGTGCACGGCTCGCCTCGATCGAGGCCGGCGCGTCGTCCGGGATCACGTCCGGCTCGGGGAACGCTCGGCGGCTCAGCTCCCGCATCGTGGCGGTCTGCCGCTCCACCGCTTCCGCGATGGCCGGGTCCACCGTCGACGGCCGCACGGCCTGGCGGTGCGCCTCGATGGCACGGCGGTAGCCGTCCGGCGGGGTCCGTCGCTGCACCGGCGCGGCGGGCACGTTCGGCGGAGCCGGGTCGGCGGCCGCCATGGCGGGACCAGCCGTCACGGGTGTGGGCGCCAGGACGTGCAGTGTGCGGACGTTCGCGCCCTGCACCTTCTCGTTGGCGGCCGCGACCAGCTTCGGTGCGCTCCAGCGCAGCTTCGTGCCGTACGCGGGGGCGTCGGGGGCGACGTCCAGGCGGCCGGTGTCCGCGTCGAACGCCACGGCCTGGACGTGCCCGGCGAGCTCCGGCGCAGCCGCGGCGAGGATGTCGTCGAACTGCGCGAGGACGCTGCCGCCTGCGGCCGGGGCGACCAGGCCGCGCTCGGTCATCATCATGCTGATCGCGCTGCCGAGCCTGAGCGGCTCGCGGCCGTCGCGGCGTACGACCGTGCCGGTGCGCCGCTTCGGCTTCTCCTTCCGGGTGCCGCCGTCCTTCTTCGCCGCTTCCCGGGCGGCGACCAGGGCCTGGCGCGCGAGGTCGACCCCGCTCAGCTCGGCGCTCACGCGATCACCGCCCCGGCCGTACCGCCGTCCAGCGAACGCGCGCGAGCCTGGTGAGCCGGTCCGTCCACGGCGCGGACGCGGCCGTCTCGGTGCGGGCCGCCGCCTGCTCGCGCAGCTGCTCCAGCCGCGCCGTCAGCAGGTACTCGGCGACGCGCTCCCGGGCCGCGTCGGCGGCCTTCGTCGCGGCGGCGATGGCGTCCGCGCCGTTCGGGTTGTGCTGGAACCAGGGGCGGCCCTGCTCGGCCTTGTACGCCCGTCGGGCCTCGGCTTCGGCCTCCTCGGTCCGGCCCAGCATCGCCAGGGCGTTGTCCTGGTACTCCTGGACGGCCTGCTGTGCGGTCTGGAACGCGGCGAATGCGTACGCGTCCTCAGCTGCCTGCGGATTGGCCTCCAGCATGGCGACGTCGGTGATCTGCAGGAACTCCTGCCAGGCGCTTGCGATGCTGTTGCCGATGGCCGTCCGGACTTCGGCGACGACGGCCGCGACGTTGCCCGGGTCGGTCAGGTCGGCGGACCAGGCCGCCGCGAGGAGACAGGCCTCACCGATCAGGGTCTCGGTCTGACGGCGGTGGTCGCACGCCTCGCACAGCCCGGCCGCCTGGTCCTGCCCGCAGTCCTCGCACGGCAGGGCCTGGCGCACCGCGTTGGCGGCGGCCGCGGCCTCACGTTCGCGCTCCGCCCGCTCCTGGGCAGCCGCACGGGCGGCATCGCGGCGGGCCTGCTCCGCGCGGGCCTGCTCCCGACGCCGCACGAGGCCCTCCGCCTCGATAGCCGCCTGCTCCCGCAGCCGCTCATCGAGGACCCGGCGGCGCTCGCCCGCACTCAGGCCAGGCAGCTCCCGGTCGACCTCCGCCGCGATCTTCGCCCGCCGGGCACGCCGGATGTGGACCACGTTGTTGCAGTTCTCGCACTCCCCGCCGGTGTCCAGCCGGATCCCGTCATCGCAACGGCGGTCCGTGCACGCCTGACGCTGCACCAGGCCCCGCCCGATCAGCCACCCGTACGGCTTGTTGACCAGGGCCTCCCCGCCGGTCTCCTCCAGCCGGTCGGTGAGCCGGTCGGCCAGCAGCCGCGGCGCGCCACCCGGCAGCGCCAGCAGACCCTCCAGTCGCCCCAGCTCAGCCTTCACCTCCGCCACGACCTTGTCCTGCTGCCAGCCCGACAGCCGCTCCCACAGCCCCGCGACCGGCCCCAGAGCCACCCGCAGACCAAGATCAGCCGGAAGGTCCACCCTCCGCTGCTGCTGCGCCTTTTCCCACCCCATGGCCTTCGGTCGGCCACCGGCTCCAGCCCCGGCAGCACGCTGCCCAGCACGCCCTTCGACCGGGGACTTCTTCGGCTTTTCCCCGCGCAGCGGGCCGCCCTCCGCCACCAACGGCGCCGACTCGGCAACGGCGGCCTGGCCGTCGGCGGCCTGGTCCTCGCGCGCGCACGCGCGCTCCGGCCGACGGCCTTCAGCTCCACGGCCTTCGCCGGAAAAACCCCAAGAGAGCTGCAGAGGAACGACGGGAGTAACCACAGAAGCGTGGCCTGCGTGGTGCTCTGCACCATCGGGACGCTCCTGATCCTCGGCCCGACCCGCCTGTTCAGCGCCACCAATCCCAGGCGTACCAAGGGCACCGGTCACATCAGCCGGAGCATGATCTCCGCATGCACCATCAGGACGCGCCGAAAACTCAGGATCGGACCCCTGAGCAGCCTCCACAGAGGCCAAGGTGCGGCCGTACGCACGAGCCACGGGCAGCAGCATGACCTTGCCCCGGCCGTTCATCCGCGTCGTCGTTGCCTTACGCTGCCGGGCCACGACACCGGCCTCCGTCAGCCTGGCCAGGACCTTCCGCGCCCCGGACGGCGAGCAGCCCAGCAGCCGGGCCAGCGTCGCCGCCCCGCGCCCCTCCTTCTTCTTGACCGAGCCACCGCACAGCTGCAGCCAGCCCGACGCCCGCGTGTTCAGCACCATCAGCAGCAGCCCGAGCCGGTCCGTTGCGGCCCCCTTGCCCGTGCGGCCGGCCAGCAGTCCCGGCGGCGTCGGCTCCTTGTTCTCCGGCGTCCAGCCGTGCCCGAACAGGGCCTCTATGAGGCGCAGTAGCGTCGCCAGCTCCGCCTTCGTCAGCGCGAGCGGGTGCCCCGCTCCCCCGCCGTGGTGGGCATTCCACAGCGGCATGACCAGGCAGTCCAGCCCGGTCGGGTGCCCCTGCACGTCCGTCACTACCCGAGTCCGCAGTGCGCCCGAGCCGCGCAGCACCGGCAGCACCTTGTGGTGAACGGTCGACTCCTTCACGCCCATCCACCGACCGAGCTCCGACCCCCAGATGGAGGTCTGGAGGTCGGTCTTCTCGCCCTGCGGCGCCCGTGACTTCGCGTACAGCACCACCGCCGCCAACTTCGCCGCGTCCTTCAGCCCGGCGATCGACGGGTCCGACAGCAGTGCCTGGACCGCAGCGCGCAGCCGCAGCCGCATCGTCCGACCGAGGCGCAGCGGGTCTTCCCGGCCGCTGTCACCCAGCTCGCCCGAGGCCGGCACCGACCGCAGCGCGTTCCGCTGCCCGGGCAGCACCGGAGCCTCGTCGACGGAGTTGTTGAGGACCTCCCACAGGGGGCGGTCCAGCACGGCGGCCTGTGCCGCCACGGCGCTCACCGGCCCGCCCGGGGAGAACTCGGAACGTGAACCATCCGGCGACCCTGGATCAGGTCACCTGTGGACAGAATCCACACCCCGGCAGAGAACCTGTGGAAGGCACCGCTACCGGAAGGAGACAGGGAGGGTCGCACCGCGGCAGCCGTCCGGGAGTGGACACCGGATCGTGTGATGTCGGCCACGCTGGGCTGACTTTGTGGCCGCTCCGGCGGGTGGAACGGTGCTACACGGGGTCGCCAAAGCTGGCGACCCCGAACGAGGTCATGCACAATGACTCCAGTCACGGGACTTCGGTCGTGTGGCATGACGAAGCCCCGACTCGGGTGCTTCTGGTTTCTGGTGGAAACCTGATTTCGAACTGTTCGACCGGCTCCCAACCGGGCGGACAATCCCTTCGGAGGGGCCTCCCAAAGCCCCTCCGGTGGCAGATGGGCGCTGAGCCGAGGTGACTCCCAATCACCTGGCGGCTGAGCGACCCGGGGCGGCATGAAGACCCATGCGGGCGCCGCCCCGAAGACCTACGTCATCCCGACCCCCTCACCAGAGGGGCGCTCCGGGGTGCGCGCGGACAGCACGAACGCCCCGTCGAAGGACCAGCAGCGGGCATGGCTGCTGCCCCCACGGCGGGGTGCGGTGTGTCGGGTGACGGGTACGGGTACCCTGATCACGTCGGCACCTTCCTTCTCGCGAAAAGGGTGCTCGGCAGGCTTTCGGACCCCCACTACAAGGTCCGTCAGCCACGTGGCCCCTCCCGGCTTGCTCAAGGCCGGTCGACGGGGCCACTTCTCTTTTTGATCAACGCTGGGGGCCACTGTACCGTTCCAGCGGTAATCCGAGGGCCCCTGGGGTGCACGTGTCGCCGAGTCGGGCCGACGCTGACGGCGCATCAAGATGCCTGCCTCCCTACTGGGTTCGAGAACCATTCGGCACTACAAACGCGCTGGTGGGACAGCACGTGCCCATGATCCGAACAGATTTTTAAGCCGAATCCAATAGGGTTCACACGAACACCTCTGTGACTCCCGCCGGGCGGGCCACTTTCCTCCCCGCCTTCCCGCCGGCGGGAAGCCGGACCTCATTTGAAATAGTCCGGCGTTGTCCACTCGAAGGCGTGACGCCCTGGGTGTCCGACGAATAAGATGCACACCTCGGACATGACTTCCCCCGGCCTTGTTTCCGCCGGGCAGTTCCCCATTGGCACCACGTCGCGGCGACCGATCGGCTCGTCCCACCGCACCCACCAGGACACCGCCTCGCCGTTGGCGAGACGGCCCGCTCCAAAAGGCCTCGAGCAGTCCCCCATGGCATGGTGCGGTCCCGGATGCCCCATCTCGAGCTCGCACTGCAACTCCGTGTAGAACGATGCCGACCCGTGCGGTATCTCGGAGAGGAATCGGATCTCGCGCTCGGAAAGCGTGATCGATTCCGCACATGCACTGGGCTTGGCCACTCGCCCTCTCCCTGCCATCGCCGTACGGCGCTTTCGCTGTCATCGCCAGTCCCACTCGTGGGCGAGCACGGAGTAGAGCACGCTGTCGCGCCAAGCCCCGTTCGTGAAGACGTGATCGCGCAGGACGCCCTCGCGCGTGAAGCCGAGCTGCTGCACCACTGCGATCGAGGCGGCGTTGTCCGGGCCGATCGCTGCCGTGATCCGGTGGAGAGCGAGCTCCTTGAACGTGTACGTGACCAGAGCGCGGGCCGCGTCCGTGGCATAGCCGTGGCCCCACTCCTTCGCTGCGATGGCGTAACCCAGCTTCCCGGCCTGAACGCCGCTGAGCCCAATCCGGGCGAATCCGATCACCCTCTCGTCGTCATGCTTGGTCACCCCGAAGTAGAACTCGGTGCGGGGCTCCTGCAGCGCGCGTTCAATGGTGCCCTCGATCATGGCGACAGCCTGAGCACGGTCACGGCTGTTGAAGCTGAGCCACGTGGTGACCTTTTCATCGCCAATGATCGCCAGGACATCATCGACGTCATCGCGGGTGAACTCGCGCAGGACGACCTGCTCGCCTGCGATGCGGATCGGATACGGCACCGGTGAACTCCTAGCTGGGGAGGGACTTGAGCGGGGTGCGGGTGAAGGCCTCGATCTGCTCCTGGAGCTCCCCGCCGGCTTCGGCGAGCGGCGATTCGCCTAGAGCCCGGTGGACTCGCTGAGCGCAGTGGATGATGCCGTTGATCCGCTGCTCCGGCACGAGTTCGAGCATGGGCGCGACCGCCTCTGCGGCGCCCTCCAGCTCGCCCGCCCGGATCCGGGTGATCGCCAGGGCGCTGCGCGAGCCTGCCTGGTCTCCGAACGCCCACTCTGGAGAGCTGGTGTCCTCATATGCGTCGACTGCCCGGCCTGCGTAGTCCGCCGCTGCCGCGGTCTCCGAGGGCAGCCAGGAGAGAGCTTCGGCCGCGTAGTAGATCTGCCGGGTCCGCCCGAACGTGCAGAGCCCGCCCAGTTCGTCGACCTCGTCCTCCTGTACGGAATTCCAGGCGGCCTCAGCACGCTCGATGGCGGCCCGGGTCGCGTTAGCGTTGCCGAGAGCAGCCCAAGCACGGGCTTCACTCACCGGCAGCCACACACTGGCGGTGCTGGTCCCTGCGAACTCCGCACCCGACTGGGCGTACTTGACGGACTCGCGAGTGCGGCCAGCCCAGTACGAGACCAGTGACTGGATGCCACGGATCCAGGCGCGGAGGCCGTTGTGGTCCGCGTTGTCCGCGCAGACGAACGCCGTCCGGGCCTGGGTGAGCGCCGCGTACGGGTTGGCGAGGTCGTGCGAGGCCTTTGCGAGCAGCCCACCGGTCACACCGGCCAGGAAGTAGAGCTGCCGGGCCTGGCTCGGTCGGCGCTGCTGTTCGAGCAGCGTGAAGAGGGTGTCCTGGGTGGTGAACAGATCGGGAAGCAGCTCCGTGAGCGGCTTCTGCGGATAGTCAGTCGCCAGGCGCTGCACGTCCTCGTGCACCTGCTCCAGCACATCAATGGTGAGGTCGGTCTGGCCTGCCGTCAGGGCAAAGCTCTTCGCGCGCCGCGCTGCCATCTCAATGAGCTCCTTGTCCGCGGTGGGCCGACCGGTGGCAACGTCCAGCCCAGTGGATCCGGCAGTTGCCGCCGGTAAAGCTCCGTCCCATGGGGCGAGGAGCTGCTCCAGCGGCCTGTCGAACATGGCTTGCAGGACGCGACGCATGACCGGGGTGGTGTTGGTGCGCTCGCCGCTCGCGAGCCGCCGAAGATGCCGAGTGCTGAGGGTGACGTTCTCCCCAAGCTCCCCGGCTAAACGAGCGAAGTCGCGAGCGACTTCGTCGTACGTCTTCGGCTGCTGGCGCAGCAGAAACTCCAATGTGGTGCGCGGATCTCCCTGCTGGGCGCTTCCGGCCACCGCTCCTCCCGAGTCACGAAATCGTGCTCTGCGGACCTCAGTGTCGTGCCGCGACGACGGCTAGTCAGCAGAGCGAGAGCTCTGGTCCGGCAGCGGTCCTCTTCATGTCCCGGACTGGTCCGGTACGGGACTGCTGCTGGACCTCGTTTGGTCATGCTCCCCCATCAGACGGTTGTGATCAGCGAATTCATGCGATCCAGCGGCGAGTTGAGGAGGCCACCATGACCGACAACCGGCACTTGGTGACCGACGCGCACGGTCGCTCCACGGACTTCACGACCAACGCTCCCGCCACCGGTTGCCGGTGCGGCGGGCGCGGCCCCCTGCCGAAGTCGCGGCACTGGGCCAGGGCAGCTGTAGCCATCACGGCCATCCTGACTGCTGGCCTGGTCGTGGTGGTCTTGCTCCTGACGGTCCGCGACATTGTCGTGGCGGTCGCCGGAAGTAGCGTCACTGGCTTCCTCCTCAAGGTCCTGTTCGCGTCGCCCGAAAAGCGCGACCGGTGAGCGCCGTGGGCGGGGTCGAGCTGCTGGAGCGCGAAGCTGAGCTAGTCCAGGGCATCAGCCCGTTCGGCGAGCTCCAGCAGCTCTCGCGGAGCATTCGGCCCGGCAATCAGCACCAGCTCGCGGATTGCCGCGCGGGCAGCTTGGTGCGTCTGGATGATCTCCGGTGCGATAGCTTCCGCGCGCAGCAGGCAGTCGAGTGCCTCTCCCCCGTGACGCCTCTGCGCATGGGCGCGCCCAAGGTCCATCAGGAGCCGGCCCTGCCGCTCGGGCGAGAGCCCGTCAGCATCGATGCTCAGGCCGATGTCCAGGGCCTCGCCCGCATCGCCCAGGTCGACTGCGGTGCTGACCGCCTGAATTTCGACGTTCACCGGACCGAACTCGAGGTTGAAGTCGTTGCGGTTCTCCCCGAGTTGCTCAGCGATGGCGCGAGCCTTGGCGATCTCCTCTTTCGCCTCAGCGCGAGCGCTGGCGCTGGCACGGACGAGGGCGAGCGCCAGGTGGAGGGCACCGAGGACCGACAGACTCTCGGGGGAACGCGCGTCCCGCTCTTCCAACGCTTTGATCGCGGTCTGCGCGGCATGTTCAGCCTGGCCAAGGGCTTTCAGACGAACGAAAGCGTGGACCATACGATAGACGCTGGCGCACACGTGGAGCGGGTCGCCGGACTGCTCAGCTGCGAAGACCGCACGGTCGGCGGCCACCCAGGCGGCGTCGGCTTCGTCCTGCCGGACGAAGGCGGCCGACAGCGCCTGGTAGGCCCGGGACAACAGCAGGTACAGCTGCGCCTGGTCCTCGCTGTTGACCGTGCGGACCGCGCGTTCGAGTTCCGGGAGAAGGGCCACGGACAGGGTGCTGACCTGCGCCAGCTGTCCCGCGTGCGTGAGGTCCCACAAGTCGTCGACGTCACCGCGGAGCTCGCTGGTCGGTCGCACTTGCAGGGAACTGTCCTGACCGCCGGCCAGTACGGTGTCGAGCGCTGGGTGCCCCGAGAGCACGCGGCGGGTTTCGTCCAGGTCGTTGGAGAGCGACAGCGGGGCGGGGGTCTCTGATGGCCCACCAGCCTCAACCAGAGCGTTGGGACGCAGCTGCTGCACTGACACGCCCAGTTCGTCAGCGATCTGCTGAAGGAGATCCATCCGCTGGACGGGTTGCACGCCCCGCTCCACTTGGGACAGCCAGCTGCTGGTTCTACCGAGAGCGGCCGCGAGTTCGGACTGAGTCCGACGGCGCTCCTTTCGGAACTTCTGGACACGTTGGCCGAAGGCCCGGTCCTGAGGGTCGACGTCCTTGCCTGTCGGCTTCACGGGCGCTCCGTCCCTGGGCGCTTGCTCAGCTCCTCCAGCTCGTGCAGGAACACGACGTCGACGCGGCTCAGGAACTCCTCCCGAGCCGCGAGGAAACGCTTGGTGTGCTCCTGTTCCTCGTGAGCCGCGAACGCGTTGCGGTCCGCGTACAGCTCGTAGAAGACCCTCACCGTCGGCTCGTCCTCGGGGGTGTGCACCACGTAGGCCAGCGTGCCCGGCTCGGTGCGGATGCCTGGGATGGTCTGGGCGACCAGCTGGTCGAACTGCTCGGCAGCCTGTGCATCTCGCAGGGTGAATCGCACTGTCAGTGCATATCCGCTGGGCACGAGGTCTTCCTCTCCACGTCGCGTAGGCATGCACACATTCTCACACCGAAAGCGCTAGTACCAGCTAGCACTTTTACTGTTGACTCGCACTTGCAGTGCTACTACTGTCCGAAGTGTTCCGCCCCGGAAGGGACGAGACGCCGGAAGACGCCTATTTGGCCTGCCCGAATGCACCTGATCGACGTGTCCCGCCTGCGAGGCGGACCCCACCGAAAGGAGCCCCACCCGATGAGCACGATCTCTGCCCCCACCGCCGGCCTCACCGAGTTCGACAGCGAGACCCTCGCCCTCCTGGACGCGATCGAGGTGGAGCTTCCCGCGTTCGGCGACGACGTGGACCTGGACGTGGCGTTCGGTACGCCGCTGGAGATGTACGAGTTCGTGACCCCGGACGAGCTGGCCCGCTGGGACGCCGCCTCCAACCTCAAGAAGGGCCGGAGGGCCGCGCGGGCGAAGGTCGCTCACGCCTCCGCAGCGCGCAGGGCCGCAGCCGAGGACATCCTCGCGACGGATCCCTCGATCACCGATCTAGTCCGTGAGCGCCTGGTCGACGCGCTCATCCCCTACGCCGCGCAGCTGCGCATCGAGCCGCCGGCCGCCGCGCCCTTGCCGGTCGCGGCCTGACTCCCCCTGCACTCCCCGCCGGGTCTTCGGACCCGGCTCCCCCACCCGGAACTGCCTGCGGGCGGCGCCGGATGAGGGAGCCGGAACGTCGGCTCTCTACCAGCACCACCGCAGAAGTCGTCCGCCTCGCAAGAGGGGGCCGGGTTGATAGCAACACCAAATCCCCGGGTTCTCGACTTCTCTCTGCACATCGCAGCGCTATGCGCTGTCCGTCCGTCAGGACGCCGGGGCGACCCGTGCGGCCTGGCGGGCGGAGAGAGCACCGCGACGCACTCCCCCTTCCCTTCGCACATGAGGAGACCCCACACATGGCCATCACCGCCGCGATGCCCACCGCCAAGGAACGCCCCCGCCGGACCCGCACGAAGAGGGTCAGCGTCCTTCCCGCCCTGAAGCTCTCCCAGCTCCCGCCCTCGCACATCGACCTCCGCAACCCGCTCAAGGCCGTCCTGGTCTGCAGGGACTGCAAGACCTGGGTGCCCATCACCGGCATGCAGAGCAAGGTTCAGAAGCTGGTCCCGCACCACACCGGTAAGGCTGACGAAGCCGATGCGATCCGCTGCCGCAGCAGCAACCGCAAGGTGGCGTTCGACATGACGATCCCGGAGTGGCGCCAGGCCCTGGCCGACGCCATCACGGAAGCCTCCAGCCGTCAGGGCACCGTGGTGCTGCCCAAGGCGTTCAGTCCGCAGACCGACCGGACCCTGCGGGCTCGTGCGGAACGCACGCTGGCCAGGCGCGTGGCCGACTGGGACGCGGTGCTGCCCCGCGTGGCAGACGCCGACAAGAACCGCCGGGCGGTTCCCGCTGGAGACGCTCCCACGGAGGGCCCTGCGGTCCCCCTCAAGACGCTCCACCCCAAGCACCCCGCGCGCTGAGCGCCGGACGAACGACCGCGGCCCCGGCCATCCCGAGAGATCGGGGAGGCCGAGGCCGCGGCTGCTCGTACGGCAGCCAAAACGAGCGGCCCCGGGATTGCGCCCCAGGGCCGTTCAGCAGGTCAAACCGTGAGAGGAAAAACCCTTGAGCCCCATGATGACATCTCCCGCGCCGCCTAGTGCACGGGGAGACAGCAGCCCGGACATGGACGACATGCTGCGCCGGGCCCGTATGGAAGACGAGCGCCGTTCGCAGCGCCCGGCGCTACCGGCCTGCGTCCCCGGCCTGTACGTCCAGCACCGTGACCGTGGCGTCGTCGCCCACGTCACGGCTTCCGAGTTCACCTTCAGCACGGTGCGCGGTCTGACTGTGTCGGTGCTGAAGGCGTACGGGGCCAGCCAGGCGACCGCCGACACCGCTGAGTGGCTCGTCTCGGAGCTGCTCGGCAACGCCGTGCGGGCCTGCGGCGATCACGTGCCGCTGGTCGTAGAAGTGTACGTCACCGGGCGCAGCGTCCAGGTGAACGTGCACGACCCCGCCGCCGATGTGCTGCCGCGCCGCAGCGCGGTGGCGATGGACAGCGACAACGCGGAGTCCGGGCGCGGCCTGGGCCTGCTGGACATGCTGGCGCCCGGCTGGAAGGTCGTGTCCTCTCCGGTCGGCAAGCAGATCCGCTGCCGCATCGACGCCAGGTAGTTCAGCCCGCCGCCAACACATGAGACAGCCCCGGGGATCGGCCCCGGGGCTGCCTCGTACACGGACTTTCTGGGAGACCCAAATGAAGCGAGCGTCCGTCGCCCTCGTACGCAGCCACGCCTACGCGTCCGTCTCCACCGACGCGCCGGAGCGGGCCCGCGCGGCCTGCGTCGGTGAGGACCCCGAGCTGTTCTTCCCGATCGGCGACACCGGCCCGGCGCTGCTCCAGATCGAGGAGGCCAAGGCCGTCTGTCGTCGCTGCCCGCTGATCGAGAGCTGCCTCCAGGGCGCGTTGGACCGTAACGAGTCGGGCGTGTGGGGCGGGCTGTCCGAGAAGGAGCGCCGCTCCCTCAAGCGCCGCGCGGCCCGCGAGCGCGCCGCGGCCGCCTCCGCCTGAGGGGAGCAACAAGCAACTCCCTGCCCGCCCTGCAGCACTGCCACCCAACGGCCGCCCGCACCACGGGCGGCCGGCCTTTCACACGCCTCCAGCCCGGGAGAGTCTCGGGCCCGCATCCCCGCAGGAGAGCCTATGCGCAGCAACACCCAGCTCGACACCGCGACGACCGCCACCGGCACCACCCGGCTGTCGGACTCGCTGTGCACGCACACCCCGAAGTGCCCGTCGGCCGACAGCCCGAACCGCGAGGCCGCGCACGCCGTGGCCGCTCACCCGGAGCAGGGCTGGAGCCTGCTGTGCAACGGCCTGGTGCTCTTCGAGGACACCGGCGAGCTGCTCCCCGACGGCCAGATCATCCCGCCGCACCGGCCCCTCGCCGCGGTCGCGGTCTGACGGTTGCCTGATCCGCCCGCACTGACCGCCCCCCGGCGGCCGGGTCGGGCGGTGACGGGGAGCCGGACAGTCCGGACCACCTGACCTGTCAGGAGTTGCCGTGCGCAACAGCGCCCAGAGCACCACCCCCGCCGTCACCTTCAAGCGGGGCCAGTTCGTCCTGTACCGCGACCCGGAGAGGTTCTGGACCGGGCAGAGCAGCCACACCTTCGTTTGCCGCGTCGACCGGGTCTGCCTGGACCACACCTACGACCTGACCCCGCTGCCGAACGGTCGCCCGATCTACTACGCGAACCCGGACTACATGCGGCTGCTGTCGGCCGTCGACGCGATGCGCGACATCGACACCGCGCCGCTGAACACCGACGGCGCGGCCGACGACATGACCGCGGCCGCCCTCGCCTGGCTCACCCAGCAGCACGCGACCGCCAACCAGCGGCCGCCGGAGCTGCCCGCCCAGCGCGACTGACCGAACCACGCGTGAACCGCCGCCCCGACCGGGGCGGCATCGACCTGGAAGGAGGCGGCGTGGCCGCCACTCGAACCCGTAAGAGGCCCACCGCCCGCAAGAAGCCGGCGGCGTCCCGTCCGGCTCCGCAGCCCACCGCCTCCACCACCCCCGCCGCTCCCCCGGCCCAGGCCGGGACGCCGGAGCCGGAGACGGACTGGGAGGTGCTGGCCCGCGTCGCGGACGCCCGGGACCGGGCCGCCGACATCATCGACACCGCGCGCGAGGGGGCCGCCGTGCTCCAGGCGGAAGCCGAGGACGCCGCCGCGCGCACCGTCGCCGACATCCACCAGCAGGTCACCGCCCTGCTGTCCGAGGCTGAGTCCCGCGCCGCGGGCATCACCGCCGACGCCGACCAGGTGGCCGCTGCCCAGCGCACGGCGGCCCAGGACGACCTCGAGGCCGCACGCGGCGAGGCCAACCGGCTCCTGGCGGAGGCCCTCGACCGTGCCGGGACCCTCCTCAAGGAGGCTCGTGCGCAGGTCGCCGACCTCACCGAGCTGGCCGCCACCGACCGCGAGGCCACGGCCACGGCGATTGCCGAACTGCGCCGCCTGGCCGAAGCCGACCTCACCGAGATCGGCGCCCTGGTCGACCAGCGCCGCATCGAGGCCAGCGCGATCCTCGCCCGCGCCCAGGAGCAGGCCGACGAACTGGTGGCCGCAGCGCAGCGGGAGCTGGAGCAGGCCCGCGAGCGGTTCGCGCAGCTCGCCAAGACGGCGGCTGAACAGTACGACGCCCGAAGGGCGGAGGCGGAGCAGCTGTACGCGGACGCGGTCAAGGCCGCCGACGAGCGGCGCCGCGAGGCCGACCGGCACGTCGCCGCCGCGCACAGCGAGGCGGAGCAGGCCCGTGCGGAGTTGCGCGAGCGGCTGCGCAAGCTGACCGACCAGTTCGACGCGGAGGCCGCAGCCAAGCGCCAGGCCCTCGCCGACGAACTCGCCGGGCTCAAGGCGGCCTGTGACAAGCAGCGCGAGCGGCTGCGGGAGGAGGCAAAGACCGTCGCGGCGCAGCTGCGGGAGGCCGCTCAGAAGGAGGCCGACCGCATCACCGCCGAAGCGAAGAAGGAGGCGAAGGGCATCACCGATCGGGCACAGGCCGGCGAGGCCCGCGCCCGCCGGCTGCTCGATGAAGCCCGCAAGGCGAAGAATGCCAACTCCCGCTTCCGGGGCTGGCACCAGAACCTCAGCCGCAAGGCGTGGAAGACGGCCCCGTGGATCGCGCTCGCCGCCGGCGTCGGCCTCGCCGCCTCCGGCGAGTACGAACTGGCCCGCATGGTCGGCATCAACGAGTACGTTGCCCCGCTGCTGCCGGTGTCGATCGACGTCTACTGCGTCACCGCGTTCCGCGCCAAGCGGGACATCCCGGCGGCGCTCGCACTGATGGCGTCGGCGAACGTCACCTACCACCTGGCGGAGCAGGCCCACATCGTGAAGGAAGGCCAGTCGGCTCCCTGGCAGCTGACGACGTTCGTCGTGCTGATCTTCGTGGCCGTCATCTGGCGCGTCCACGCGCTCATGCACGACGCCGCTACGGACGGACACGGTGGTACGGACACGGCGACCGCGACGGCCGGACGGACCAGTACGGCCGCTCGTACGGACGGCTCGACTGGTACGCAGCACGCCCGTACAAGCCCGTCCGGTACGGACTCGTACGGCGCGTCAGCCGGTGCGACGCCCGCTCGTATGGCCCACGGCACCGCTCGTACGGAGCCTGTACACGGCACCCCGCACCACGCCGACCCGGAGGGAACGAATGCGGGCGTGACCAGCGCGTACAGCGACCGTACAAGCGGCGTACGGGCCGCCCCGAACGGGGCCGCGCCTACTAGTACGGAGCACTCCGGCCGTACCAGCGCGGCAGCGTACGAGGGCGGGGCGCGTACTAGTACGGTCACCGCCCTTACGGCCCCGGCCGACGGCGTTCCGGCCGCGCGTACCGGTACGGCCAAAGGTCGTCCCCGTACCACCCAGGCAGCCACAGCCGGGCGTACCGGTACGGCCACGCCCGCCCGTACGGACGCCGAACTGCTCCCCGCTGTACAGGCTCTGCCGCGCGAGGGCGACGGCTTCGTCAACGTCTCGCGCGTCCGTACCGAGCTGTCCGTCAACCAGCCCCGCGCGGTGCGCCTGCTCAAGGAGGCCGGCCTGCTGCGCCCGTCGGACGCGGACAAGTACCTCTGACCAACCGTCCGGCACACACCAGTGAGGGCCAGCCCATCGGAAGTGGGCTGGCCCTCGCTGCGACTGCCGGAAGCAGTCCCAGATCCCCAAGTACACCAGGAGGAATCCCCGCCGTGAACAGCAACAACGACCCGAATCACGCACCTCTGCGCGACGTTGCGCAGAGCCCGGAGGCAACCGCCCGGTACCTGGCCGACGTTCAGCGGGTCCTGCTGGACATCGGCAAGAACCTGGAGACCCTCGCGCACGAGACCCGCGTGCACCTGCGCGACACGCACGTGGAGGGCGACCGCTGGTACCACGCCAGGCTGCGCGCCATGCCCGTCGAAAAGGCCCTCGGGAACGTGCTCAAGAACCTGAACAACCTCACCGAGGGCCTGGAAAAGAGCGCCTATAAGCGCCGCGCCCACGACGAGGCCGTTGTGAATACGGCCAAGACCAGGAAGGAAAAAGAGCTGGAAAGGCGGCGGAAGAAGAACCCGCAGCAGCTCCAGGCCGCACCCAACCCGCCGCAGCAGGGTGGACGGAGCCAGAATTCCGGGTACAGTGGTCCCACGTCGATTTACGACCTCGGTAAGAGGGAGTCGGCGTGAACCGCCCCCTCAGCGGCGCCGAACGGTCCGCCGAACGGCGTCAGAAGTGGCTGAAGGAAGAGGCGAGGAAAGCCCGCGAATCTCGCGGCGAGGCAGGGCTGATGGAATTCTGGCTCCGCCTGGCACGATCCCGAATGGCCAAGGACGTCAAAGCCGGTCGCGAGGACGTCTACTCCGGATTCGCGCTGATCTGCCGTCTGTTCATCACGGCGCTGGACCAGCGGGTGGAGGGCAACGGACGGATCTGGAGCGACCTGCTGCAGTACGCGGAGCAGGTCGTGGCGAAGCACCCCCCGCGTAACTGAACGTCACCAGCGAAGGCCCCGCCGGGCTCCGGCGGGGCCTCGTGCGCGTAAAGCGTGCACACGTGCACGTGCACGCGCGTGCACACAAGACCCCACGCTCTGTCAAGTCCCAGGAGGGAGGCGCACCGTGTCCGATGAGGACGGCACCGGGACCTTGGTCCAAGGCCCCTGGAGCGGTGATTCCACGTACGTGCCACCGCCGATCCCGGATTACGGCGACACCATTCCGCCGCCGGAAGACATTCCCCAGGCGCCGCCGGAGTCGCCGGAGGAGACGACGATGGAATTGCCGACGATTCCGGCGGCCCCGGACCCGTCGGCGGCCCTGCGCTCCGAAGGAATTACGGCACCGGAAATCGGCGAAGAAGACGGCGAACACGAGGAAGGTGAATACGAACAGCCTCGTTCTCTCGCTGACCGTCTCGGTGACTGGCTGGAATTCCGGCTGGAAAGGGCGCGTGCGCTTCATGAAAGCGAAGCGCCTTTCCGTGAGGCCGAAATAGCGCGGAAGGTCGCGCTGTTGGAGGGCCGCACCGCGCAGGAAGTCGCGATGATGGAACAGAACGGAAAGCTCCACGCCGCGATGATGAAAGCGAAGGGCGACAAGGCGGCGGCGCGCGGAAAAGCGGATGCCGACCGCACGAAAGCGTCCGGCTCCGGCCTGGGGGCGGACAAGGGCCGCTCGAAGGCCGGCGGCGGGGGCGGGCCCTCGCGCGGCGGTGGCGGGGGCGGGTCCTCGCGCGGCGGTGGCGGCAGCGGGCCCTCCCGCAACAACTCGAACCCGGCGACAAACCGGTCCGGCGGCTCACGCGGTCCCAACTCCGGCACCTCCGGCGGTCGTTCGGGGTCCGGGTCGTCCGGGGGCAGCGGAGGCGGCAAGGGCGGCACGAAGGGCTCTCAGACGGGCTCTGGCGGCCGCGCAGGCGGTTCCGGCCGCAACGGGTCGTCCGGGGGCTCGAAAGGCTCTCAGACGGGCTCTGGCAGCTCCGGCCGCGGCAACTCGAAGGGTGACGGCAGCAGCCCGGCGTCCAGCGCCCGTGCCGAGCGAGCCCGCGGCCGCCAGGAGCGCGCCGGGGTCCGGCAGGCCGGGCGGCAGGAGCGGCGCAGCGCCGGGCACGCCGCCGGCGTCGCGGACCGCTCCAAGGACCGCGACCAGGCCCGCGCTCAGCGTCAGCAGGCGTGGGAGGACCGCCGGGCCAAGAAGGCGGAGCGGGCGGAGGCACGGAAGGCGAAGCGGGAAGCCGCGGCGTCGGCCGCATCGGGCCGGACCACGTTGGGCCAGGCCGTCGGCGAGGAAGCCCAGCGCCGCTGGGACAAACGCCGCGCCGACGCGGAGGCCGCCAAGGCCGCGAAGGACGGCACCGACAAGGTGAACCTGTCCAAGGACAAGGACTCCAAGGACAAGGGCACCGAAGGCAAGGGCGGAAATACCGCCGAGGAAGGCTCCGATGGGGCCTCCAGCGCCGCGAAGGACGGCAAGGCGGGCGATGAGCCGGGCAAGGACTCGACGGCCGGTGACGGGGCGTCTGGCGACGCGAAGAAGCGTCGTCGGTTCCGGCGCCGACGCACCGGCAGCACGGGCCGGGCCGGATGGCGTGGACGTACTCGCCGCACCGGCGGGACCGGGCGGGCGGGGCGAGGTCGTACAGGTCGTGCCGGTCGGCGTGGCCGTCCGGCGGACAGCCCGTTCGGCGAGGAGGACTCCACGCCGACGTGGGAGTGGCTCGGACGTTCGGCCCGCTCGCCGCGCACCGACGCCAAGGGCGAGGACGACATCGTCGACGCCGACATCGTCCCCGACGGCCCGGCGGCCGTCACGACCGGCGTGAAGGGCCTGCCGCCCGCGCCGGGGAAGCACACCGCACGGCCCGGCACCAGCCGACCGACCAGCATGGAAGGGAGCAGCGTGAGCAGCGCGGAGGTCAGCAGGCCGTCCGGGCAGGGTGGTTTGGCCGCTCAGCACCGTACGGACATCACGTTCGACCAGTACCTGATGGAGATGGCGAACATCGCCATCAAGGCCGCCTCCCACCAGGAGCGGGCCGAAGCCATCGCGGAGGCCCTTGGCAAAGTCGCCGACGCCCTGCGGGACATGGCGGCCGACTTGGTCGACGACCACAACATCGATACCCGTGTCACCGACCAGATCACGGACCTGGCCGACTCCGCGAGCCGCATGAAGATCCTGGCTCAGCGGTGTGCCGAGCAGTGCGGCATCGCCAAGGAGGCCGCCAGGCTCGCCGCCGTCATGGTCGCCCGGGTCTACGGCCAGGACATGGCCGCCAAGGAAGACGCGGACCTGAAGCACACGTCGGCCGCCGCCCACCACGACTAAGCCCTGGAGGAACCCGCTGATGAGCAGCGATCTGGCGCCCCGCAGCAGCACGGCGCCCGTCGTGGCCGACGACGACAACCGGTACAAGGCCGTCCAGGCCAAGCTGGACAAGCTCGGCAAGGCGATGGACGACGCCGTCCTCGAACTCGATGCCTTGTTCCGCGACATGAAGGCCAATGCCGACCACACCGAGGGCGTGGCCGGTGACATCGAGAACGCGGACCTGGATGCGAAGTTCGTGGAGGTCACGAACGAGGTGGCTGTCGCCCTGGGCGGCGCCGCCGTCGAGGTGAAGGACCTCGGTGCCACCGCGGAGGAGATCGTCGACCAGACCTACCAGGCCAAGCACACCCACTCGAGGCTGTACGGCGCGCTGGACGACATCCGATCCAACCGGCGCGAGAAGACCCCCAGGCCCGGGTTCTTCAACCGCTGACCACTCCCCCACCCACCCCGCCACGGGCGGCCCCGCAGATCTCGCGGGGCCGCCCGTGCTCGTTCCCGAAGGAGACACCGGTGCCCACGCCGCGCAGTGTCGCGCTCGAACGCCTCGCCTACACCCTCACCGCGCCCGTGCTGGCCGTGGCCCCGAACCTCTACCCCGACAGCCCCGTCAACCAGGTTGTGCAGCTCGCCGGCGCGGCCGGGATCGGCGGTTGGGTCCTGGCCGCAAAGAGCGACGAGCCCGGCGCCGGGCGCAAGATCCTGCGCTCGTCCCCGCTGGTCCTGGCCGCCGCCGTCGACGTCGCCGCCGGGCACACAGGCGGCTTCGGCCCGTACTGGATGGACGGGCTGCTCGCCGCCGGATGGGCGGCGGCCGGCTACCTGGTGATGCCGTTCTCCCGGCACACCCGCCGCCGCCACCGTCCCGCCGCCGCGGCCCCGGCCCCGCAGCTGCAGCCGGCCGAAGTCCTCGAGGCGTCCCCGGCCGTGCCGGACGACGGAGCCGACCCGCTCACCCGCGACGCGCGGCTGCTGTGGGAGCAGGCCGGGATGCCCGGCCGCACGCACATCGTCAAGGCCACCCGGCACCCCGGTCAGCGGCACGACATGACGATCCTGCTGCGCGCCTCGGAGACCGGACGGCCGATCACCGGTCTCACCGAGGCCGCCGTCGCCGCCCCGTTCGGCGTGCACTCCAGCGACGTCGTCCTGGCGGAGGTCGCCATCCAGCCCGGCCGCCAGGGCGGGCCCGGCTGGATGGAGGCCCGCATCACACCCGACGCCAACCAGCGCCGCCGCACCAAGCCGACCGCTCAGGAGCGCTGGACGGACCGGGTCGGCGGGCCCAAGGGCGGCGCCCCCGGCTCCGAGCTGGTCCACAAGACCCGCGACGACGAACGCGGCGTGACTTTCTACCGGGCGAAGATGACCGACTCCACCGAGACCCCGCGCATCGACCTGCCCAAGGTCTGCCGCGCCCTGGGCCTGCCCGAGGACGACTCCTGCGTGTTCGTCCTCATCGACGGCAGCGAGTTCCTCATCAGCGCGTTCGATGAGCCGCCGCTCAGTGCGATCTTCCCTGCCACCCGTGAGCTGCTCACTCCGGACGCCAAGGGGATGTACGTGTGCGGGTTCGGTATCACCGGTCAGCCGGTGAAGACGATGGTGTACCAGCACGACAAGAACGCCCCCGCCCACGGCCTCACGCTCGGGGTGTCCCGGTCGGGCAAGACCCAGTTCTTCGCGATCCATATGGCCGCCCAGTCGCTGGCCGGTCAGGTGGTGTGGCTGTCCACCGTCCGCAAGGACGAGAAGACCACCGTCCTGGGCCGGTACATCGACCGGCAGGGCTCGAACGCCCTGTGGATGGCCCGCTCCCTGCGGGCGGCGAAGGCGCTGTGCGAGATCAGGGCGGAGATGCCCTGGCCGCACGACGGCCAGCCGCACGACTACAAGCCGGGCGACACGCGCTGCCCGTACCGGCAGCTCAACGTGTACGCGGATGAGTTCATGACCGCCGCGCAGGACTCGGACTTCGGCGAGTTCATCCAGAAGGACGGCGAGGACCTCACGGTCACCGGGCTGAAGTACGGGATCGGCTTCAACCCGGCCGGCCAGTCGCCGTTCGCGCACAACGGCTTCTCCACGGAGATGAAGGACAACCTGCGGCAGAACAGCCGCCCGGTCATCTTCAACATGGGTTCGCCCGGCGCCACCCGCAAGGCGGCGGAGGGCACCATGGAGAACGCCTACGACGTGCCGACCATCCCGGCCCGCTACTCCCGCAGCGAAGGCTCCGCGATCGAGCGGGCCATGCGCGGCGAGGCCGACCCGGAGAACGGCGTCTCCACCGGCGGCGTCGCGGTCATCGTCCTCGACAACGGCCGCGCCGTGCTCATGCGGTCGCTGTACGCCGACTTCGACACCGACCTCTCCGAGCTGTTCCCCGACGAGGTCAACCGGCTCACCGATTACGAGATCAGCGAGTTGGAGAAGCGCGGCCTGTGGTTCGACTGGAACGAGCCCGTACGGCCCGGCGAGTTCTGGCCCGAGCCCGACGAGGACGACGAGGGCGAGGGCCGCTCCCGCCGGCGCGGCGGCGGAGGCGGCGGCAAGGGCGGAGGCGGGCGCGGCTCCAAGAGCGGCAACCGCCGCTCCGAGCAGGTCGCCTCTCCCCGCCAGGCGCTGGAGGCCATCAAGAGCCTCACCGACGCCTGATCACACCCCGTCCACCCCCGGGGCCGGCCTGCCCGAGCGCGGCCGGCCCCACCCGACCCCTTGTGAAGGAGCACCACCACCGTGGCCCTGTCCATCTCCGCCGCCGTGCTGCTGGGCATCATCGTCGTCGTCCTGGTCAAGGGCGGCTACGTCCGCGTCGGCTCCGCGCTGGCCTGCACGCTGTTCGGCTTCACCCTCGCCGCGACCGGCCTGGCCCCGACCATCAACAGCGGCCTCGCCTCGCTCGCCGGGCTGATCTCCAGCCTCTGACTACGCCTCCGTCCACGGCGGGTCAGGGGTGTAGTTGAGCCCGTCGCAGAAACGGCAGTCCCACTCCGAGGGGATCTCCCACTTGTCGACCCAGAAGCCGACCTGCTTGCCCACGAAGTAGTTGTCCCCGCCGCGCCATCCGCACTCGAAGACGAACTCCACTCCATCCCCTTCCCCGCGCCTGATGGTCCGAGGATGCCCGGGACACGGGTGCGCCGACACCCAAACGCCCACTCCCCCCGCTACACAACGCCGAAGGGCGCCGCCGCAGACCAATCCCGGCGGCGCCCTTCGGCGCCCCCTGCCTGGAGTCCCGATGCCCCATGCTTCGCTCTCCCCCGCCATAGACCACCCCGCCCCGACCACCCCGGCCGCGCCGCCGGCGGAACTGAGCCTCGAGGAACGCCTCGCTCTGGTGAACGCGGCGATGACCGCGCGCCTGGACGAAGCGGCCGTCGCCTACGAGGTCAACACCGCGCACATCCCCACCGAACCCGTGGACCTGGTCGACGTCGTCACCGTCCCGCTGACCCCGACGCTCCAGCCGCCGCCGGAGTCCTACCCGACCCCGGTCGCCGCCCTTCTGCAGCGCGCCCACCACCGGCTGCTCACCGGCGGCTGGTGCTCCGGCGCCCTGGTCGACGAGGACGGCGCCCGCTGCATGCTCGGAGCCATCCGCGCCGAGGCCCGCGGCGACAGAGGCCTAGAAGCCAGCGCCGCCTCCGTGCTCCTGGACACGATCCGCCGCAAGTTCGGCGACGTCGACTCCGTGCCGTCCTTCAACGACGCGCACGGCACGGGCCGCGTCCCGATCCGCATGGTCGACCAGGCCGCCAGCCTCGCCGGCGCCCGCGGCCTGTAGCCCGCTCCGGGTCCCCTGCCTCGCGCCCGAACCCCGCCTGCCCGGGGGCCGGACGCGCGGGCAGGCCACCCGGCCGGACACCCACCACGCGCACCACCGACTTCCCAGCCGAAGGAGCGACTGCACCATGTCCCACAACGACAGGCAGATGAACGGCCAGCACCGCCCGAACAGCATCCTCGACGAGTTCGAACTGCCGCCCGGCCGCAAGGGCAAGCAGCGCCTGGCGCGGCTGCGCACCGCATGGCGGGAGTCCTGGGAGGATGGCGGCTTCCTCCACCAGCGGTGGGAAGAGGTCGGCCAGGCCCGGCACGCCGGATGGCACGAGATCGCCCTCTGGATCAAAACGGCCGGGCTGCTCGCCGGGATCAGCCTCATCATCATGATGGTGGACACCGCCGGCGACATCGCCAGCGCCGCCCTCAAGGGCCTGTCCGACGTTCCGGCCTCCAACGCCGCAGACGGCACCGGCCTGTGGGGCACGGTCGACCACCCGATCCGGGTTTTCCTCGCCGACCAGGCTGCCCACCTCCCCGTCGCCCCCGCCGCCCTGTACGCGTTCTGGCAGCTCACCGGGCTGCTCGGGCTCATCGGCGGGTTCTTCGGCAACGCCGGTGCCCGCATCGCGTGGCTCCTGTTCGGGATCGGCAGCCTCGCCATGATCTGGTCCGCCACCCCGGACGGAGGCCGCGCCGCCGCCACCGGCCTCGCCACCCTCATGTGGGCGCTGGCCAGCATCTTCGCGCTGCGCGGCCTGACCCTGCGGCCCATCGTCCACAACCACCCGCCGCAGTTCATGCCGCAGTTCAACCCCACGCTCCACCTCCACGCCACCCTCCCCGCCCCGACCCCGGCGGGCGACGACTTCGACGACGACAACGTCCGCCCGCTCCAGCGCTAACCCACGGCACTCCGGACCTGCCGCGCCCGATGAAGACCTGACGCCCTGCCCGGTCCTCGCCCCTCCCCGCACCCCGGGGCCGGGCGAGGACCGGACAGGCCGCCTGGCCGAACGCACCACCTTGCTGCGCCCCGCCGACCCCAGCACGACGTCGGCGGCGTGCAGCGCTGTCCACCGACGACTGGAGGAGATCACTCGTGCTCATCCCCCGCCCGCGCCGCCGGATCGGCCGACCCCGCCCGCAGCGTCCCGGCCCCCGCTACCCGCAGCGCCCCGACCGGCTGCCCGGCGCCTGGAGCCGCTGATGCCCAGGAGGCGCGGGAAGCGGCGCCGCGAGATCAAGCGCGTGCCCCGCTCGGAGGCGACCCTGCCCGAGTTCGATCGCGGCGCGGTCCCCGCAGGGCTCGTCACCCGGCGTCAGCTGAGGGACATGGGCCTCAGCCCCGGCGGCAACGACGGCCCGGTGGCGATCCTGCGCTGCAAGTGGTGCTCGTACCGGCCGCAGTGGTCGTGCAATCACCCCACCCGGGGCTTCCTGCTCCGGGTCGACCTGGCGAAGCCCAAGCGGACGCCGACGCTCGCTCAGGAATGGGCCCTGGACCGGGCCATGGCAACTCGCCAGACCTGCGGGGACTGCGGGAGGCGGTTCTTTTTCTGCCTCTCGAAGAAGCTCGGCTGTTGCATCGAGTGCTTCGACGGCACGCCCGTGGATCCCAGCAGCTACCTCGCGCCCGCAGCCTCTGCCGCTCACCGGCTGGCCGAGTAGCGCGGACCCCGTCCCGGCGACACAGGCCGGGACGGGGCCCACCCGGGCGGCCGCAGCACCGGCAAAGGCCGGCCGCCCACTCCCTCACCCCTTCGAGATCGGGAAACCAGCCTATGACCACCACGGCTACCGACACCGACAAGAACCTGGACGCCGCCTGCGCCTCGGTCGCCCACGAGATCAGCAGGACGGACGGCAAGTCGTCCTTACTGCTTGCCTTCAACGGCGCCGTCCTGGCGGGCCTCGCGTCCGTCGCCGACAAGGACCTGCCTCTGCCGACCAAAGTGTTCGGCACGGCGGCCGTCCTCGCCCTGGGCGCAGCCGCCGTGCTGCTGCTCCTGGTCGTCCGGCCCCGCCTGCACGGCCACGACCGCGCATCGTTCCCGTACTGGGCACGCCTGGACGAAGACGAGATCCAGGCCTGCATGGACGGTGACACCCGAGCCGCCCGGATCCGGGTCCTGTCCATCCTCGCCGTGGCCAAGTTCACCCAGCTGCGGCGCGCGATCGACCTGTCGCTCATCGCCCTGGCACTGCTCACGCTGGCCACCACCGGCCTCGCCCTGTGACGGCGGCCGCGATGGCCCACACACGCCTGCAACGCATCCGCGCCTCGGTCGGCATCGCAGCCCTCGCCGTCCAGCAGATCGAGGACGACCTGACCGCCGACGACATCGACGCCCGCGAGCTCGCCGCGATCCTGCGCGAGCTCCAGGAGGACATCGACGTCCCCGGCGGCCTCTTCCCCGCCCTCGCCCAGATGGTCAGCACCGCCGCACGCCGGGCGGAGCAGATCGAGCCCGACCGCGACGGCGACGCCTCCTGCCCCCTGCACGAGGCCGCCGCCCTGATCACCGACAACGCCGGGCAGCGCCTGAACTGGGCAGCCCGATCCCTCGACCCGCAAGGAGATCCCGAATGACCTCGGTGCTGTACCCGGACCTGCCGGAGAACGGGCTGATCGTGCTGATCGGCGCCTCCGGCGCGGGCAAGTCCACGCTGGCCGGCACCTGGCCGGCCTCCCAGGTCCTCTCGCTCGATGGTCTGCGCGGCGTGGTCAGTGACACCCGCGGCCGGCAAGACGCGGTCACCGACCTGCACAAGGCGCTGACCGGCGCCATGGACAACGACCCGGACATCGTCTGCACCGTCCACGGCGACGGCGTCGACCAAGAGGCCGACGACCACGACCTCCAGGGCGACGACCCCGAGGGCCGCGTCGACCTGGAGGCGCAGTACGCGGACGCGGTCCGCGCGTGAGTCGTGCCGCCGACGCCTCGCCGAACAACCACAACCCGCCGCGCCCCGGCCGCACCGGGCGCCCGCTGTTCACCCGGGAAGGACACCCACGCATGGGCATCACGATCACGAACACGTACGGCACCGCGCACAACGTCAGCGAGACCAACCCGGCCCACGTCACGAGCTGCGACTACTACCGGCTGCCCCTCGTCGGCACCATCGCCCCCGGGAACCCCTGCTACGAGGACATGGTCGAGATGCTGCGGGACAACGGCCACGACACCCGCCCCGAGGGGTATGGCGTCATCTTCCTGGAGTCCGAGGAGTTCAGCGCGACGTACTTCGGGTCGATCGAGCAGATTGAGCAGTACAAGCGCGAGAGCGTCGACGGCAAGGCGACCTTCGACGCCTCGCAGGGCGTCCTGTACGCCCAGTGGCCCCACGGCAAGGGCTGGGACGACTTCCTCCCCCGCGTCTTCTGGAACCAGGCGCAGCGCGGCGCGATCGCGGACGGGGTCGGCCTTGTCACCGCCTTCGCGCACACCGAGGCCCCGGGTGCCGAGGTCATCGTCTACGAGTTCGAAGGTACGTGGCGTCCCGGCGGCAAGTCGGAGCAGCTGGTCACCTACCACTGCACCGCCTGCCACATGGACACGTTCCACGACTGCGGGCACGTGCACGAGAACACCGGCCCCGACAGCCGCCGCTGGGCCGCCCGCCAGGCCCGCCAGCACATCATCAGCGCCGCCCGGCACGGCGTCGGCGACAAGAACAGCGCCTGCCGCCCCAACAACGGCGAGATGCTGCGCGCCGTGAACGCGGTCGCCCGCGACATGTGGGGCACCACGGGCAACGCCCTGCCGGACACCGACGACGCGTACTGCGCCACCAAGGGCCCCTGCTCGATCATCCGCGAACTCCGTGCCGGAGCCCGCCCGCTCGTCTACCGCGCCTGACCGGCGACTTCCGCACCCCGATGGCTGCTGCCTGACGGACGCTCCGTGCCGCCCCGGCCTCCCCGCTCGACGGAGGCCGGGGCGGTTGCGGTGGTCCCTCAATACCGAGTCACGAGAGGAGCTGGACGTCATGACCCTGCTGCCCTTCTTCGAGGTCGACGTCCCGATACGGAGCACCGTCCAGCCCGGCCTGCGCGGTGTGCACATCTTCACCGGCCAGGCCGACAGCCGCAGCGCCGCCGTTCGGATCGCACACGAGGTCTACGACGCGGCACGCGCCGCGCGGGAGGCCGGACTCGAGATCCCGCACGACCGGCCGGACGGCTGGGGTGCCTGCGTCTAGCGGCCCGGCTGGGAGCTCGACTGGAAGGCCGCGACCGCCGGCCGTTGGAACGACCCGTACAGCTGGACCCGCGCCGACGACGGCGACTTCGAGCTGTAGCTCTGCCCCGGGACGGACGACACGGCGTCCAAACCAACCGCCCGTCCCGGGCCCACCCACCCCGTACGAGACGAGAGGGAGATCCTCAGTATGGACTCCGTCCTGCGCACCTCGGGCCGGATTGGCCTGCGCACCCTCCTGATCACCACCGCCGCCCTGCCACTGGCCGGCTGGACCGTGCACGCCGTCGCGCTGCACAAACGGCTCGCCGCGACGAAGCGGGACCCGCTGACCGGCCTGATGCGCCGCGATGCCTACACCGCTCGCGCCCGCCGGCTGCTGGCCCGCCACGGCGACGACACGGCCCTGGTCATGGTCGACGCCGACCACTTCAAGCGGATCAACGACACGATGGGCCACCCGGCAGGCGACGCCGTCCTCACGGCGATCGCAGCCCGGCTCACCGCCTGGGCAGGCCCGCACACGTCCGTGGGCAGGCTCGGAGGCGATGAGTTCGCGGTCCTCCTGGAGCTGCCCGCCACCCGCCGCGAACAGCGCCTGGCGCAACTGGTCCGGATGCTGCGCACGCCAGTCGTCCTGGACGACGGCCGCACCGTCGACGTCGCCGCCTCGGTCGGCGCCGCGACGCCGGACGCGATCGGCACCCACGACCTGACGGCGCTGCAGAGGGCGGCCGACGCCGCTCTGTACGACGGCAAGCACTCCGGCCGCGCGGTCCTCGCCACCGCCGCGCACACCACGGTCCCGTCCATCAACGGCCGCCGTGCCGGACGGCCGGGCACCGGTTTGTGGGGGCGAGCCGCATGAGCATCGCGACTCTGCCCGACGGCGACTGGATCCGCGGCATCAGCATCCGGCAGCCGTACGCGGCCTGCATCCTCGCCGGTGCCAAAACCATTGAGAACCGGCCCGGCCGGTGGCGGACCGGCTGGGTGCTGCTGCACACGAGCAAGACCATCGACCAGCCCGCCCTGCGCATCCCGCTGATCGGCCGCACCATCCGCGGCCGCCAACTAGTCACGGGTGCGGTGGTCGGCGTCGCCCGGATCACCGACTGCCACCAGGACCCCGAAGGAGCGCCGCTGTGCTCGGAGTGGGCGCACCCGGGTGCCTGGCACCTGGTCCTCGACGACGTCCAGGAGCTGCCGCTGCCGGTCCCCGCACGCGGGCAGGTCGTGCCCTGGAAGCCGACCGAGGACCTGCTGGACCGCGTGTTCCAGCAGCTGCCCGCCTTCCGGCCGTGACCCGCAGGGGACGCACGAAGCAGAAGCCGCCCTTCGAGCCGGGCCTGATCCCGGCTCCCGGCGAACTTCTCGTCTGGCGCGACGGCCGGCACTTCGACCGCTGGCAGGACCTCCCCTGCACGCTGTGCGGCCAGCCCACGCCCATGCGCTCCCACGCCGGCGAGCCCGTGCACAAGGCATGCGCTGAGGAGTGGATCACCGCCAACCCCGTGGAGGCCCGCCTCGGGCGGTTCGCCTCTGACCTCACGCCGAAGCCCAAGTCCAAGGGCCAAAGCGATCACGCCTGACCTCCACCTGGAGGACTCCATGAGCAGCACCGACCGCGACGTCGACCAAGCCCTCGCCTACCCCGAGCCGCCCGCCTCCCCGCTCTGGCACCGCCACGGCGCGAAGGCCCGGCCGCTGACCGATGCCGAGCGGAAGCGCAACCGCGAGCTGTTGGACGTCGCCCAGCGCAAGCCCCGCAGGACCGCGGCATAGGGGCCGGCCATGTTCCCCGACATGCGTGAGGCCTTCGAAGCCGAGGCCCTCGAACTCACCCCGCTCGGCAGCGACCAGTCCGCCGCTGCCTCCGTGGTGGTCGCCCGCCACGCACGCGACAAGGACGACCTCACCGACCTGCTGGGCGCCCTTGGACTGCCCTGTACCGAAGACGACCTGGTGCGGCTGCTTCCGCACCTCGCCAGCCCTGACACCTCCACCGGAGATTCCATGACCGTCAACGCCTTCATTGCCACGGCCGCCTCCATGCTCAAGAACGGCGACAGCCCCGAGCACGTCTGCAGCACCCTCGGACTGTCGGAAAGCGAACTCGCCGAAGCCGTGAAGCACGCCGACCTGCCCGTCCCTGCCACCGTCCCGGTCCCGGTCCCGGACGACCACGCCGGCACACCGGAGGCGGATGTCCCGGCGCGTGCGGGGACGGCGGACACCGACGGGATCGAGGCCCTGCTCTCCTGGGCGGAGAGCCACCCCGCCGCCAGCATCCGCAACCGGGCCGCCCGCGTCCGCAGCGATCTCACCGAGCTGACCGAGCGCCGCGCCACGGACGCCGCCCAGCAGGAGGCAGAGCAGCGCGTCGCTAAGGCCAAGGCCGAACTCGAGGCCGCGCAGGCGCAGCTGCGTGCGGTGAAGGCCGGCGGCCGTCCCATCACGGCGGTACAGGAGACCACTCCCCTGGCTCCCGCCCCGGCCCCGGCAGCTCACACCGGCAAGCGCAGCAAGGAGGAGCTGGCCGCGATCCGGACGTGGGCGCGCGCCAACGGCTACCAGGTCGCCGACCGGGGCACCCCGGCCAAGGTCGTCCTGGACGCCTACGACGCCGCCCACCGCACCAACGGCCTCGCGGAGGCGAGCTGATGGACGCCATCCCCCTCGCTCTGGACGGCTACCTGGCCGCCGAAGCCGAACCCGGCGACCGTGAGGGCACCGTCTCCTGGCGGCTGACCTGCTCCGCCGGGACCGACCACCTGGTCGAAGAAGCGGTCATTCCCTGTACGACCATGGAGCCGGAGATCGCGCATGCGTTGCTCACCGAGCGGCAGCCCGGTGACCTGCTGCGCGTCATCGGCCACCTCACGCTCCCGCACACCGCCGACGGGATCATCCGGCTCCACGCCGAAAGCCTCGAAGTGCTCTGGGAAGCGCCGCTGCTGGACGCGGACCGGGATGACGCAGACACCGCGACAGACACGGACGCGGACTGCAACCGTGCGATCGCGGCTCTCGCCGAAGCCCTCACTGGCTTCGGACAGGCCGCACCCGGCCCCGGGCAGAGCATCCGCATCAACATCAGCCCCACCGGGGCCCTCGGTTCAGGCCTGGAGCATTGCCACAGCTTCGACATCACCCCGGACATGGCCCACCGGCTCGCCGACTACGTCGACGCCATGAGTTGCTACCTGGACAGCGAACGCCCTGACGGCGTCGTCCTGGACCCCGAGACCATCGCGGACCTGACTGAGCTGTTCGAGGACATCGATCTGATCGGCCTCACCAACGCGGTCCTCAACGCGACCCGGCCCGAGCACAAGCCCGCCGTTACCCGCGCAATGGACGACATGTTCGGCGACGTCCCCGCCCCCGAGGACACCGACCCGTGACCACCCGCCACGCCTCAAGGGAGGCGACCTTGATGCCCACCCAGCCCCAGCGCACCATCCTGGAGCGGTTCCCCGCCGGAGGCCCCCGCGGCTCCTGGCCGGCGGAAGAGTACGCCGCCGTCCAGCGCGCCCAGGGCACCGACGCCCAGGTCGTGATGGACCTCTCCAGCGACCAGTTCCTGGTGGTCACCCACACCACCACCGAGTAGCACCCCCAACGCCCGAGCGCCGCGCCCGTCGGGGTGCGCCTCTCGCATTCGAGCTGGGCGCCGGGCCCCTACTGGATCAGTCCTGGCCAAGGGATGGATCGCCGCGGCCGCCCTGGTCACCGACTGGCCAGACCGCTGATCCCCTGAAGCGCCCGGCCGACGCGGCCGGTTCCGCCTCCTGTGACCCCACGCCCGGGCCCGGCTGTCCCCCGGGCCCGGCCCACGCAGCCACAGCAGCCAACCGACATGAGATGAGGCAGCAGCATGACGCTCATCAGCCCGAACACCGTCCTCGCGAACGCCCTGACGAACGTGGAGGACGTCCTCGCCCCGCGCATCCGCGCCAACAGGCCGCAGCGGATCGCCCTGGTGGTGGGCACGCAGATCAACGGCGCACCGCACGTCGGAACTTCGCTGGTGCAGTCGATGGCGTTCGCCACGGCCGCCCGGCTTCACGACCGCCACGGCCTGCCCGTGGAGGTCCGGTTCTCGGCACTGGACAACGCGCCGCACGAGCTGGTCACCGACCCCGTATCGGGGCACCGCTACCAGAGGGCCTACGCCCAGGCCCTCGGTACGGACGGCATCGCCCGCCTGGTCGGCACCCTCTACCAACCCCTGTTCGACGCCCTCTCGGAGCGGCTGGCCGTGCCCTACGGCGTCGAGACCTACTCGCAGCAGCAGGCCACCGGCCTGTTCCGGGAGACGTGGCTGCGGGTGCTGCCACGCCTGGACGCCGCGAGCCTCTGGCTGGCTCCCTCCACGGGAGTGCCACACCTGCGGGTGCCCTGCCCGCACTCCTGCGGGTGGGCGGAGAAGTACGCGCAGCGCACCCGTGTGGAACTCGCCGGCCGCAGCTTCGCCCGCGTGTCGGCAGTCTGCCTGCACCACGGCCCCTACGCGGCCACCATCACCCCAACCGGCGGCGGCTACCTCGACCTCGCCACGCTCTACCGGAACATGGTCAAGGAACTCGCCGCGTTAGCGGAGGCCGACGTCCTCCAGGTGATGGTCAAGGGCACCGACTGGATGCCCGGGAGCCTCCTGGTTGACGGCGCGCTCCAGGCGGTGGGCCTGGCCCGGGGTCAGCTGCCCGCTCGGCTGTTCTGCCCGATGATCGTCGCTGAGACGGGCGCCAAGCTCTCCAAGAGCCTCATCCGCTCCGGGGAGGCGGCATTGCCCGCAGGCGCCGAACCGTGGATGCTCGACACCCGGAAGTGGCCCGGCACTGTGGGGGAGTTCGCGGACCGCCTGCTGAACCTGGCGGGACTGCTGCTGTCCCACCCCCGGCACTTCTTCCGCTCGTACTCGGCTGCGGAACTGTCGCGGCTGATGTCCGTACCCACAGGGAGCCCGACTACATGAGCACCACCTCAGCCCGCGTCCTCGAGCTGAACCTGTACCCCCAGTACTTCGACCTCGTGGCCACCGGCCGCAAGAGCCGCGAAGTCCGGGTGAAGTACCCGAAGTTCGACGGCCTGGCGGTCGGTGACCTGATCCGGTTCGCCGTGAAAGGCACCGACCGGTCATGCATCACGCGGGTAACACGGGTTGCCGAGTACGCCTCGTTCGAGGAACTCCTGGACGCCGAAGGGCCGTCCCAGGTGAACCCCGAGGCGACCCGTGAGGAGCAACTGGCCAACATCCGGCGCATCTACCCGCCGGACAAGGAACGGCTCGGGTGCCTGGCCATCGGTATCGAGCTGGTCGACTAGCCCCACACACGAGGCCCCCGGCCGCCCCCTCGCTTGAGGGCGCGCCCGGGGGCTTTTCCGCGTTCCGGACCTGTTGACGACCTGATGCGCCACAGCGCACAAGGCTTCGCCGCTTTCAATGCGTTCACCACAACTCCGGCCGCTCTGCCTGGTCCTCGCCTCCCCGCGCTCCGGCCGGACACAGTTCGCCGTCGTCTGCTCCGAGCACGGCGACGTCGGCGAACCGCACCACGTCAAAGTCATGACGTACACCACCAGCCACCTCACCCGTCTGGGCACCCGGCTGCTGGCCGCCGCCTACACCAAGGCGGACTTCTGGATGCGGCGCACGGTCCTCCTCACCGACCATGCGCTGGCCGCGCTCGCCTGCCGTGACCCCGCCGTCGCCCAAGACCTCGCCGCGCGGCAGCTGGCCCCGGAATTCCTCCACGACGCCCAGACCCTGGGCGCGGCCGTGGACGCCGGCATCGACACCAGCCACTGGGAGGAACGCCGTGAGAACATCCGCGCCCACGGAGCCTCCGAACTGCCCCGCAGTTCGACTCGACCACCGAGGCCAAACGGATCTGGGCATCGCTCTACGACCACTACCCGACCATCACGGCCGCCCTAATCGACTTACTCACCGACCTGCCGCCCACCTGGCGCGAGGACCTCATCACCCACAGCTCCCTCTCCCCCGCCCCACCCGCCCGGTGACACCGGAGCTCCACGGAGCGGAAACCGCGCCATACGACGACCAGTCCTGGGAAGACTGCGAGGCCTGCGCCGAAGCCCAAGACTCCTGCCGCTTCCACAAGGGCGCCTACGACGGCATGGCCTACCAGGCCGACCTGATCAAAACGCTCCTGACCGACGACGTGGCCACCGAGTACCTCCAGCAGCGCCACGCCGAACTCCACGAGACCGCAGCCCGGGCGGCGGCCGCCGACGCGAGCACCCCCGTCACCGCATGACGCCCCGGGCGGCCGTCGACCTCCCATCCGGCCGCCCCAGCGCTCCACCCCGCCTCGTTGAATGGACCTCCACATGCCCAAGCCCGTCATCAAGCTGACGTCGTTCGGCTACCTCCACATTCCCCAGGACGGTGCGGGCCGCCCCGTTCCGCCGCAGACCGATCGCATAGAGCACGTCCGCGACCGCCTCCGCCGCCCGGCCACGGCCCGCGACATCCTCGACCTCGAAGGCCTCAGCTTGTCTTTCACCTCCCGCCGAAGTGCTCGATCAGTGGTGGAGCGATGTGGTGAGGCGTTGCAGTGCGGCGTGGGCGGGTGGGCCCCGAGTTGGGCTTGCCTCCGGGGCGGCCGTGGACACCGTCGAGTGTCGCCCTTGCCCGCCCGCTGAGATCCTGGAATCACCATGCGGATCGCCTGCAACAACTGGCTTGCGCAGGCCCCCAGCTCGTGCGGCGGGGTGATTACGCCGTAATCACTCCCGGTGGGCCGGCGTTGCCGAGGCCGGGGTAACTACGACGTGTGTAGTCGCTCAGACGGCCGTCGTAGTGAGGGCGGGGCCTACCACCCCCAGGGGACTCCCCCGACCCTCCGTCAGACGATTCACATTCTGTGAATCGCCTCCGGGCGGGCACACTTCAACTCATGGCAGGTCGCACCCGAAAGCCCACCCCCCCGACAAAGCCCCTGGTCAAGCAGCGAGTCCAGATCGGAAAGCTGGACGCTGTAGCAGTCGTCGGGGAACTGCGGCAACTCCATGAAGATGCAGAAGACCCCACCGTGGAACGCATGCCTGCAGACAACGAGACGTACGGCGCGCTGCTCTATGCCGAGAAACATGCCAGCTCATTGCGCCACCTCCCACCGGAAAGGCAGCAGCAAGCTGCCCTCAAGCGCGTGCAGCTGTGGCAGTACCTGCGCGAGCGGGCTGACATCCATCAGGCTCGAGCTGTTGCCGATGCCCGTGCCGCAGGTACCGAGTGGCAAGACCTTGCGCCTGCCCTCGCCGTCAAGGCAGCCAGTGCTGCCTACAACAAGGCCAAACGGCTCCAGGCTGCAGCCTTGGTAGATGCCATTCCTGGGGCAGAGCCTGTGCGGCGCACCCCCGAGGCCGTAGCGGAAACCGAACAACGACTCATCCGTGAAAGGACAGCCGAACGGCGAGCTCAGGAAGCTGCCCAGCGCAGGCATCATGCACTGATGCCTGTGGCACGTCGGCTGCTGGAACACCGAGATGGTCTCGTCCTCGATGAGGATGCCGAGTACTGGCTGGACGAGGTAGCCGAGGTACTGCCCGACTGCAGCACTCCCACCCAGATGGTCAGTCTCCATCGCTACCTGAGTGCTGCGGTGCGGGCCCTGAGCAACGCGGAGAAGCGTTTGGCCCGACCCGCGGCAACCACGAACGAAGCACACCTCGTCCTGTCTGCAGCAGTTGCGTTCCTGGCCCAGGAAAAACTGCAGCAACCGCCCTCCTAGAGCGGGTGCTTGCTGGGAGGGTGTGTCACGGCTGTCGAGAGGCGAGCCGTCGATACTCGTACCGGTCGGTCAGTGCAAGATCCGCCGCCAGCTGCTTTGCCTGGACAACGAGCAGATCTACTCGTCCTTGCCCGGCTTAACGGCGTCGCTTCGCCAGTCCCGGGCCCCGTGAAGTGATTACGGCGTAATCACCCACGGCGTCGGAGGTGAGTGTCGTCGGCAGGGCAGCGGGTGACTTCCGTCGGGCCCAGCAGTGATTACGCCGTAATCAACAGGAGGTCGCTTCGCCGCACAGTTCGCCCGATGGCTCTGCCTGAGGCAGTGCGGGCTTGGTGTGCTGGCGGCCACGTTCGCGCCCTGGGCAACCTGACACCCGTTTGACCACGAAAGCCCGTAACGCAGCGAATGCTTCCGTGGGACGGCAGCGTCTGCACGGCCTCCACCAGCTTGCCGCGGACCAGCTCGGTGCCCCGGCCAAGAGCACCGACCTGTCCGTCCACCCCGTGAGCACCTGGCCGCTGGCCCGCCGAACTCAACGGCCGCCCACGCAACGCCCGGCTGGGAAACCCCGGCCGAGCGCCTGCACAAACTGCTCGTGGCCTGAGTCCGGCTATGTGCTGACCGCGTGGAATCAGCCGACCGGCCAGGTGCGCTTGGCCGCCCGGGTGCCGAAGCGCTGCCAGCCGATCTCCGGAAAGTCGCGCCGCAGTGCGTCCACGTCCACATCGGCCGACCTGGTCAGGAAGCTCCTGACCGACGACGCGGCCACCGAGTACGTCCAGCAGCGCCACGCCGAACCCGCAGTTAGCGCCGCCCCGTCGGCCAAGGCCGACGCGAACACCACCACCAAGTGAGAGCCCGGAGCGGCCGTCGAGCCCAGACCGGCCGCCCCGGCACCCCACCGACCACGAAGGAAAGACGCCTGTGCCACCAGCCCCGGTCACACTGACGTCGTTCGGCTACCTCCACCAGCCGACCGACGCCGACGGACACGCCACACCCCACACCCACCGCCGACCGCATCGAGGACGTACGCGAGCGCCTACGCGACTCCGCCGCCGCCCGCGAAATCCTGGACCTGGGCGGCCACCACCACCGCGTCCAGGCCGTCGTCCTTGCCACGCCGGCGCCCCCGAGCTGCGCGATAACCTGACCGCCTACGCCCAGCTCCCCGCCGGGCCCCGCCGCATCGCCATCGGCTGCGCCGGTGGGGAGCACCGAGGTGTTGACCGGACTACCGAGCGACTCGCCGGGCCACGGCACATCCCCCAGTCGGTCTACTCGGTAGATGTTGCGCATCCAAACGAGCAAGGAGCGCAACGAAGTTGGACGAGTACTCGCGTGATCTCCGATCGATTCGCCTAGCGCGATGGGGCCGTGTGGCCGCGAACCCGGGCGTGGTGCCGTGGCTGGTCTTCGATGAGGAGGGGCGGGCTGTCGAACCGGTACGCCGGTACCTGATTGATTTCGTCGCCCGTTACAACCGGCCCGGCAGCGTCCGCAGCTACGCCTTCGACCTGTTGCGATGGTGGCGGTGGCTGCGAGTGGTGGATGTTCCGTGGAACCAAGCCACTCCTGCCGAAGGGCGGGACTTCGCGTTGTGGCTGGGGGCGACGGCCAAGGTTCCCAACGCTGCGCGGACGATTTCCACCGCGACAGCGGGCACCGTCAACCCGATCACCAGGAAGCCCTACCTGGATGACCACTACAAGCCCCGCACCATCCGGCACAGCAACGCGGTGATCCGCAGCTTCTACACCTTCTGGATCGAGGCCGGCGAAGGCCCGCTGATCAACCCGGTGCCTCTGGCGCGCTCCGAGCGCCGCCGTCCCCACGCCCACCACAATCCGCTCGATCCGAATCGAGGCGAGGGCCGGCTCCGATACAACCCGAAAATCCCACGCCGTCGGTCCCGGCAGATGTCGGACGAGCGGTGGAACGAGTTGTTCGCCGCGCTCCGCTCCAACCGAGACCGGGCGATCGTCGCGCTCGCCATCAGCAACGGCGCCCGCGCCTCGGAACTCCTGGGCATGAAGGGGGTCGACGTGGACTGGGGCGACCAGCTCGTACGCGTGGTACGCAAAGGCGCCCAGGCCGAGCAGTGGCTGCCCGCGAGCGCGGAGGCGTTCATCTGGGTCCGGCTCTACCAGAGCGAGGGCACGCCGCTGGACCCACAGGCCCCGCTGTGGTGGACCCTGCGCCGACGTGATTACGGGGCGGGCCGGATCCATCAGCCGATGAACTACGAGGCCCTGCGGGCGGTGTTCCGCCGCGCCAACGCCCTGCTGGAGACGAACTGGTCCATGCATGACCTGCGGCACACCGCTGCCCTGCGCATGGCTCGCGACAAGCGTCTTTCGCTGCGTGACGTGCAGACCATCCTTGGACACGCACACCTGAGCACCACCGCCGACATCTACCTGGTCGAGGACGAGGAGCAGGTGGTCGCACGCGTCCAGGAGTACCTCGCCGACGTCAAGGAACGCGCCGCCCTTCCGCCGCCTTCGCCGGCCACCTGCTACGAGGCGAGCGACCTGGACGTGCTGTTCGGCGGTGAGCCCGCATGACCCGGCAAGGATCGCGGCGGGCCAACTCCGTACGGCTGGCGGGAACCGGACCGGTTCCGCCGCGGCCATTGTTCGTCGACCATGAACTGAAAGCTGACGAGGGACGCGTCGGGCCCCACGATCACCTGACCCGCGCCGAAGTGCTCGCGCTGCTGCCCACCTCTCCGTCCTGGCCGCCCCGCGATTCCAAACCGGACCGGGACCGGGGGCACATGCGGCTGCTGAACGCGGCCAAGATCTTGGACTGGCTCGCGGATCACCCCGGCGACGGGTGGCAGGAACGCTGGCGGGCGGTCGGCGCCGACAGCGGGAAGGAATTCGTACTCGCCGCCGTGCTGGGCGGCGACCAGAGTGAGTCCCAGCGCAACGGGCTGGTGGCAGGGCTCAACTGCCTGATGATGAGCCGGATCGTCCTGCCGGGATACGCCTTCCTGCGCGGCTACAAGGCATTGCGGCTGTTCAAGGACGTCCAGCAGATGTTTCCCGACGGGGACCTGGACACCATGCGCGACCACGGTGCCGGGCTGGGCATGACGCCCCGACACGTCGATGAAGGCTTGCGCCTGATCTCCGCGATGGTCCTGCACACGGGCCGTGACCTGCATGAATTGAGTGCTGAGGACATCTTCCACGTCCGGGCCCTGGGCCGCCGGCTGCGAGGTGAGGCGTTCATCGGGACCCACACGGCCTGGGAACTGCTGCGAGGCGTCGGCGTCATCCAGTCCAAGGAGACCCTCAAGGACGCTCTGCGATTCGGCCAGCGGCCGACCGCCGAACTGGTCGACGCCTACAACATCCAGTCGACGGCGATCCGGAACGTGCTGGTGCGGTATCTCGACGAACGCCGTCCTGGTGTCGACTACGGCAGTTTCCGCGGACTGGTACGCGAACTGGTCGGTGTCTTCTGGGCGGACATCGAGGCCCACCATCCCGGCATCGACACTCTCCGGCTCCCTGACGACGTCGTCGACGGCTGGAAGCAGCGGCTCGTGACCTACGTCCACAGCAAGAGCGGGGAGGTCAAAGAGCGACGGGGCCGTATCGCCGTGATGATGCGCGTTCGAGGCTTCTACCTCGACATCCAGGAATGGGCGCACGAGGACCCGTTCTGGGCGCAGTGGGCCGTCCCCAGCCCCATCACCCGGGGTGATGGGGCTGGGAACCACAAGATCTACAAGGAGACCACCGCACGCATGCACCAGCGAGTGCGCGAGCGGCTCCCCCATCTCCCGTTGCTGGTCCAGACGGCCGAGCGAGTCCACCGTGAGGCCGTCGCCCTGCTGGATGCCGCTCGTGCCACCCCGCTTAATGGGATCTTCGAGTACGAGGGGACGAGCTACGTGCGGGAACTGCTCAAGGTGAACCAGGTTCCCAGCCGGCTGGACCACGGATCGCCGCACGTCTACGTCCGGCCGGTCGGTGCCACCGGCCGCCGGATCAACCAGAGCCTTGTGGAGGACGACGCCTTCTGGTCCTGGGCGGTCATCGAGACCTTGCGCCACACCGGAGTCCGAGCCGAGGAGCTGACGGAACTTACGCATCTGGCTCTGGTCTCCTACCGGTTGCCCGAGACCGGAGAAGTCGTTCCGCTGCTTCAGATCATTCCGTCCAAGAGCAACGAGGAACGGCTCCTGTTGGTCAGCCCTGAACTCGCCAGCGTCCTCGCCACCATCATCAAGCGCCTTCGCGACGCCAACGGCGGCAAGATCCCGCTCGTTGCCCGCTACGACTCCCACGAGCGCCTTACCGGCCCGCTGCTGCCCCACCTCTTCCAGCGGCGGCCCTACTGGCAGCCGCAGGTCATGAGCGAGGCCGCAGTCAAGCACAGGCTCGATCGAACGCTGGAAGCCACAGGCCTGCGTGACCAGGCAGGCCAGCCGCTGACCTACACACCGCACGACTTTCGCAGGATGTTTGCCACCGAGGCCGTCACCGGCGGCCTGCCCGTCCACATCGCCGCCCGAATCCTCGGACACAAGACGCTGACCACCACTCAGGCATACCTCGCGGTCTTCCAGGACGACCTGGTACGGACCTACCGCGGCTTCCTCGACCGGCGCAGGGCTGACCGACCGCAGGACGAGTACCGCGAGCCCACCGAGCAGGAGTGGCACGACTTCCAGCAGCACTTCGAGCTCCGCAAGGTGTCACTGGGCACCTGCGGAAGGCCCTACGGAACACCCTGCAAGCATGAACACGCCTGCATCCGCTGCCCTGTGCTCCAAATCGATCCGCAGCAGCGGCCCCGCCTCATCGAGATCACCCGCAACCTTCGTGAACGCATCACGGAGGCCCGTGCCAACGGCTGGCTCGGAGAGGTCGAAGGACTCCAGGTCAGCCGCAACGCCGCCATGGCCAAGCTCACTAACCTCAACCGGACCTCCACCGACGGCCGGCCACAACTGGTCGACCTCGGCATGCCAGTTTTCACCGACCACTCACCAGATCTGGCCCCGAGTGCCTCCTGACAGAGGGCATGAACCGCACACAGCCGCTATTGGCGGCTGAGGGTGCGTGTGATCCCGGCGGCGATGGTCGTTGCGAGAACCCAGCCGACGGCGATCAGTAGGTAGGACAACCACTGATAGAGGCCGGTAGGGGCGAAGGCGCTCCGCTGACCGAAGTCGACGATGGGCAGCAGAAGGTCCAGGGTGTAGACGGGGGCATTGAACCCTGGGCCTTTGCCGGGCTCGACCGGGGGCGGATGGTGCATGCCAAACGCAACTGAGCCCAGAAGGAGCAGGGCCAGAAGCCAGCCACCAGCACGCGTGGGACGGAAGCCGTAACCCACGGTCACATCCTGGAGATAACCCCATAGCTTGGCGTACCAGGGAAGAGCGGCCCGGCGTCGACGCTGCTTGGCGAGTTGGACTGTGCGGGCCTCGGCGTCGTCACCAACGCGCCGGTAGGAGGCCGCGAGCTGCTCATAGCTGTGAGGGACAAAACCGTCTATATCGCGCTGTAGCAATGAGAGCCGGTCTACGGCAGGAAGGCGCGGAGTAAGCGCCTCGTACGTCAGTCCCTCCAGGCGCACCTTGGTCGGCCAGACCTGTGGTTCCGCCTCGATGACCTTGAAGGTGGCGTAATGCATCTTGACGTCGCCGAAGACTGATCGAGCATCCCGCAGCGTCAGCTGGGTGGCTTCACAGCTGCTGATGCCCAGCGCGACTCCGCCCGGGTTGCTGAGCCTGGCTTCGACGAAGGAGATCCATCCTGCGACCTTGGCACCGGTAAGTCTGACCCGGCCCTCAGCCGTGAGGCCACCAGCGTTGAGGACTGTCCCAACGGTGAGCCGCGCGGCATCGAGGGCATCACCATTCGCGTTTCTGACCTGGCCATCTTCCAGGTCGACAGCCCCTTCGACATGCGCCGTACCAAGGCGGATGCCACCCTGCGCCACGAGGCCGGGCGCCCATACATCAGCGCCCACAGAGGCGTGATCAAGTTGGAGCGCCCATCCATCACCAGACCCGAGATGCGCGCCGTCCAGGAAGATCCCGCTGGAGATCTCGGCGTTGCTCAGCCGGACGCTCCCCGCTATCCGGCAGTTCGTGAGCCGAAGTGCGCCGTCGACACGAAGGGAGGTGGCCGCCAGAGCGGGAAGGCAGGACCCGCTGAAGTCGAGCTGGCGGGCCTGCGTCCCGTCGAGCTCCAAACCGTGCTGGAAGTGGCAAGAGGTCAGACGGATCGGATGGCGTATCTCTGCGTGCTGGAGGTCGAGGACGCCGGTGATCGCCGCCCCGGCAACGCGTAGAGCGGGCGCCTCGCCGGATTCGGATGAACCACCCAGGATGAGGGTTCGGATGACGTCAGCCCGCACAGTCCGTTCCGCCCCCTGAATAGTCGCGGGGTCCTCAAACTCGTCTCGGCGAACGTCGATCGCTACACCACGCGGGAACGCCTGCCAGATGCGACGTTCCAGAGGCGTCAGGTCTGTGATGTCCATCCGCAGGACCCTATCCATTCAGGCACTGCGGTACAGGAGGAGACGGCTCCCCTGGCCTTACAAACGGCCCCCAGGGTCAGTCCCCTTAGTCCGGAAAAGGGCATGCGCACTGGTCGAACTGCTCGCCCAGCGCATCCTGAAGTACGGCGTCCGGTCACCGTCGAACACCTCCACGCCCCCCTCCCGCGCGTCCTCCAGGCCGACGGTGAGTCAGCCAGCGTGAATGCGGTGCGGGCACGGGCCCGGCACAATGCACTCCGGCGACCAAGCCGTGGTAGACGCGTTCCGCACGCCGCTCGCCGCCCGTAAGAAGCCCGGCCCGTGGCAGCCTCGCGACGACGTGGCGATCGAGATCGGCGGCCACGTCGCCCCCGGGTCCGCACCGTTCCCAGCCGCCACCCGACACCGTGGGCCTGGTCGTCGTCGACCCAGCCACCGGCACCCCGCTCACTGGCGGCATCACCGCCAACCGCACACGCATCGTCGGCACCTGGTCCACGGTGTACGCGCCGCTCACCCACGCGGCCGCCGGGAAGCCGATGCCCGACCCCACCACCAACCCTGCCGTCTTCCAGCTCACTGTCTCTCACCCCACTGCAAAGACGGTGGACACAACGAGGCCCCGTCCCACCCAAGCCAGGTGGGACGGGGCCTTTTTGCGTTTCAGGGGTTGGAAACAAAAGGTTCCAGTCGCTCGACTCGCTCGAACGCCGGAAGGCTTCGTCAGGAGACACACGGGAGCCGGTCCCGCCCACCCGGCCAGCGCCCACATGGCCGAGCTCTGATACTGGCGTCTGAAGTGATTACGGCGTAATCACTTCATTAGCGCGCCCGTCACCTGCGCCCAGGCCGGTGGACCAGGCTCGGTCGACGGCGGGGGAGTTAGCTCGGCTTCTACAGGCCGCCTGGGGAGCAGGTGATTACGTCGTAATCAACCCGGGTCGAACAGTCCACTCAATTTGGTCTGACCAACGAATCGATATGGCAGCTGCTGCAGCCCCTGCCCACGGCGCATCAGCGATTGGTGGTCGACCCGACGTTGTCCAAGACAAGGGCCGGGCAGGACGGCTGCCGAGCACTCAGGGGTGGTGTTTGCGGACATCAGCTGCATTGCCAGGTGAACATCGCCCGGTCAAAGCGCCGATCGGCCAGGTCCTGCGGACGGATCAGCCAGTACAGCGCACCGTAGTCACCCCACATCATGCCCGCGGCATCCTCACTGTCGAACTGCGCCAGCAGCACCCAGCTGCCCGCCTCGTCCGACAGCCGGGGATCCTCCCAGGACACCCTCCCTTCCAGCACAGCTTCTGCGATCTCCATCTCCACCGGGTTCTGCACCGGGTGCGCATAGCCGCCGACTTGATGGCCCACTGTGTCGTCGAACTCCCACAGCGCGTCGAGGAACTCCTGAGCGCATACGGGATGGTCGTAGCGCTGCCCCAGCGGAGCACCCGGCGCGAAGGTCTCCCGGATACGCGGATGCCAGGGCTCAGGCGCCGTCATCTCCACCCGCGCTGTCAGCGGCACCAGCGGATAGGGCTGGAGCTCCCCCGGCGTTTCCCGATCCGGCGCATCTGCGCCTTCCGGTACGTAGAGCACGCGAGCGCCGGCCCAGCGGTCCCGGTCCTCTGCCAGCACGAGAGCATCGCCGTCATCGAGTTGACCGTCGAAGTAGAAGAACAAGAGAGATCCGGACTTTGGCAGGTCGATATCCAGTGTCTGGGCGGGAAGCGCCGCGCAATCGATCGATGCAATGAACGAGAGGGGCCCGTGTCCCTCCCACACGGGCCAGTCCACACCGGTCGCAAGCTTCGCCCGACCGCCGAGATGGCCGGCCGCACTGTCCGGGCCCGTAGCTACACCCAGTCGTACAGACGGTCGCAACAGCTCCAACCACCTCTCGGCTATGTCGGGAGGCAGGTGCTCGGAAGCGAGAGAGCGCAGAGCTTCTGGAGATCCATGAATCATGCGCCTGATCATGCAAGACGCCGCTGACAGGCGCCTCCGTCACCACGCGATCTGACGCTCACAGCGGTCGTGGAACGGGCATTGCCTTGTGAGTGCATGCACTTCTCCACCAGCGGACCGACCGCCCTTGCCGCCCGCTAGGCGTGCAACTCACTCCCAAGCCGCCCGCCGTGTTGTCGGCCTGTCCTGGTGGGGGCCGTCAACACGGGCTCCGGACGGCCGTTGCCCCAGCGCCTCATGTCCGAGTCGGGTGGCGATGTCTGAATTGACGTCGGCGGCCGTGCCCGTTGCCGCCCTGTAACCGCGAGACACGACGCGGGCGCCCCCGCCATGGCCACCAGCATTGCCGCCCAGGGTGAAGGCGGGAGCGTGACGTGCGTGCCTTGAAGCCGCAGTACCCGGTTAGGACAAACGCTGCGAGCGCTGTGAACCGCTGGGGGAGTATGCGCCTTTGCGTGGTTCAGGTCTTGCCAGGCGAGTCGCGGGTGTCAGTCGGAGGTCATACTGCTGTGCTAACTGCTGGCGTGCGCTGCTACTTGTTCAGCTTCTCGGTCGAGTGATTACGGCGTAATCAGCTGGGGGAGTGCTTGCAGCTCATCAAGTTGGTCTAACTAACGTGTCAATGGTGTAGATGATCTACGACGTTAGTATGGTGTCCTCCATGAGTTCGCCAGCCACCTCCAGCGACCGCGAGAAGGTCGTCTCCAAGCTGCCGGGATGGCTCCGGCAGAACCTCAAAATCAGAGCCGCCCAGCACGGCATCGAGATCCAGGCCGCCGTCGAACAAGGCATCACCGACTGGTGCAGCCTCGCCTCCACCCCAGACACCGTCGACACCGCCGGCGCTGACTCCTTTTCCACCTTCCTGCCCCCCGGGCAGTGGGAGGAGTTCCGGCAGATCGCAGCCGACCGGGGTGTCTCCCTGATCCAGGGCCTGGCCCAGTCCGTCCAGTTGTGGCTCGACGCCAACCCAGCCCCAGACATCGAGCGACCCGCGATCACACGCCGAGTCATCGTCTGCAACCAGAAGGGCGGAGTCGGCAAGACCGCTGTCACCGCCGGACTTGGCGAGGCGCTGGCCGAAGATTCCAACAGGCTGCACCCAGTACGCGTCGCCAAAGCCCTCACCAAGGCGCTGCGCGCGAGCGAGACACATGACACCCCCGAAGCGGGATCAGACCCGCTCGACATCGAGAACCTGCCCGGATTGGGCCTGCGGGTACTCCTCGTCGACTTCGACCCGCAGTGCCACCTCACCAACCAGTTGGGCGCCAGCCCGCTGCCGCTGAACGGCGACAGCCTCACCAACCACATGGCCGGCGACCCCAAGGGCGACCTGCGCGACCTCATCGTCTCCGTCGACGACGACACCTTCGGCGGCCGCCTCCACCTCCTGCCCGCCTGCAACGACGCCTTCCTACTCGACGTACGGCTATCCGCCGTCAGGGCCCGGGAAGCCGCGCTCGAGCGGGCCCTTTCCCCACTCGAAGCCGACTACGACGTCATCATCGTCGACTGCCCACCCAGCCTTGGCCTCAGCATGGACGCCGCCGCCTACTACGGCCGCCGACGCGACGGCGAAAAGCCCGGACAGTCCGGAGCGCTCATCGTCGTCCAGGCCGAGGACAGCTCCGCGGACGCCTACGAACTCCTCACCACTCAGATCGACGACCTGCGCGGCGACCTCCAAGTCGACATCGACTACCTCGGCATCGTCGTCAACCTCTACGACTCCCGCCGCGGATACATCGCCACCTCCTCGCTCCAAGGATGGGTGGACATAAAGGATCCAAGGGTCGTGGGACTCATCGGCGATCTCAAAGAGCAGAAGGAAGCAGTCCGCGTGAAGAAACCTCTGCTCTCCTACGCCCCCAAATCACAGCAGGCCGTCGGCATGCGGGCCCTGGCAAGGGAGGTCTCGTGAGCAAGGCCGACCAGCTCGGATCCGGCCGGTTCGGCGGGGGAGTGCGCACGGTCAGCGCCCGCCGCCAAGCCGTCGCTGCCGCCACAGGCGTCCCCACCGAGGGAATCGCCCCGCCCACAGAACTCCCCGTCCACCGGATCAGCCTCAACCCCGACAACCCCCGCTCCACCCTCGGGGACCTCACCGACCTCGCAGGCAGCCTGAAAACCCACGGCCAGAAGCAGGCCATCACGGTCATGAACCGCGACGCCTACGTCAAGGCCAACCCGGACCGCGAAGCCGACCTCGAACCGGACACCACCCACATCGTCGTGGACGGCAGCAGCCGCCTCGCCGCAGCTCGCGAGGCCGGCCTAGACACGCTCAAAGTCATGGTCAGCGACGACCAGGGCTCCACCCCCGAAGAACTCCTCGAATCCGCCCTCGTCGCCAACATCCACCGCCAAGACCTCGAAGAACTTGACGAAGCCCGAGCCCTCCAGCGCCTCCTGGAAATCCACGGCAGCCAGCGAGCCCTCGCCAAACGGCTCCACCGCTCCCAGGGCTGGGTCTCCCAGCGCCTCGCCCTGCTCAACCTGACCCCGGAACTCCAAGCGCTCATCGGCGACGAGCCCATCGATCTGCTGCGCGCCGTCGGCAACAAGCCCGCTGAACAGCAGAAAGCCGCCCTGGAAGAGCTCAAAGAGGAACGCACGGCCAAGGAGGCGGCTCGCACATCCAACCGCCGTGCGACGCACAGGGCATCAGCTGATGGCAAAGACGAAACGCTGGACAAGCCTGCCGGTGATTACGGCGTAATCACCGGCTCTACGGAAGAGGGCTCGACAACCAACAGCCCGAACGAGGAGCCGACGCCAGGCGGGGAGCCGTCGACGAGCTCGGCAACACCAGACGCGATCCCCGAGCCTCGTGCCGACTCCTCCTCACCGAAGGACAAGAACGCGAGCCTGGAACAGCAGGCACGCCGAGTGCCGTTCGACAGGCCCGGCGAACTCGCGTTGCTGCTAGACGTGAGGGTGGAAAACGACGACGCCTTCTTCACGCTCCTGGAACTACTGAACAGCAAAGCACTCGACAGGGACCCAGCGCGGGCTGGTCAGCTGGCGCGATCCCTCGCTGAGCAAGCAGCCGCACGCGCTGGCTGACTCACCTGCCCCGTTGGTACGCAGACGGCCCCACCCTCCAAAGGGTGGGGCCGTCTGCGTACCAACGGGGCGTGTTTCCCGAGAGCTGGATGTGTAGGCGCCGGACCGTGGCCGACGCCGGTGCTTCCCCAAGGGCGTAGGTGTCGCCGACGCACGAGTACGCGGCCCTGCAATCCCGCGGCTCCGCCGCCCCGGCTCCGGAAGACGAACACGTACGGACCTCAGCCTCCCGCTCCTTCGTTCCCCTTCGGCGGCGTCCCCCCGTGCGACGGTAGGGCGTCCGGCTCTGCGAAGAACTGCCAGATGGTGATGATGGCGATGACCTGGCCGATGAGATACGCGAGCTGGAGGGAGTAGTACCGCATCTGGTAGATGGACAGCAGTAGCCCCAACCGGCTCTGCCAGTAACGCCGTTCACCGGAGAAGGTGTCCAGGTCCAGCTCGATCGCGGTGACGGTGAGCACGAAGAGCATCGTCGATACGTACAGCGCCACGTTGGCAGAGCTCTCATCTAGCAACCCGACCACGAGGGCGTCGAGCCCCACGGGCAGCGCGAAGGCCACGGCGACAGGGAGCGCCTTGGCCGCTCCGCGCCGCCCGGGCAGCACGCGCCACAGCGCGCCGAGGACGAAGCCAGCCCCGGCGAACGTGGCCGTCCAGGAGACGAACGTGGTCAGCAGACCGGCGAAGCCGAGCAGATCGGCGAGGGTGTTCTGCCAGCCCTCGCCCCGTACCCACTGGGACCAGGTGTTGAGGACGGCGGCCGGGATCCCGGGCACGAGCGCGAAGCGGGCACCGCAGACACCGTTGGCCCACCAGTCGTCCCGCGGCCCCAGCGCCAGCACGGCGTCCACCACGGATACCTTGGCGGGCAACCGGTCGGGGGTGGCACCGGGCGCGCTGTTCACCCGCCAGTTGTGCAGCCTGCTCAGCCGCCGTTCGAGGGCGTCGCGTTTGGGCGGTACGTCACCGAAGAGTCCCTGGTCAAGACGGCGCAGCTCGGCGTGGATTTCACGGTAGGAACGAGCCTTGGCCAGCAGCCGCCTACGTGCGACCGGCCCGGCTGCCGTCCACAGCGGCCGTCCGGAGACTTCGAAGGGCTGGGCCAGGACCGAACGGTGGGCGAGGAGCGCCGTGACCCCGTAGAGGGCAAGCATGTAGAGGGGGATCCACAGGAACTCCAGCAGCGCGTTGTCGATGTGGTTCTGGGTGTCCAGGCCGACGACGAGGGGGAAGAAGGCGAGGAAGGCGATTTGGTCCGCCGGGTGGTCCAATGGGGAAACTCCGGCGGAGTGGTGCCGGGTGTGGAGCACGGCGATCACAGCCAGGCCTGTCAGCCACCAGGCGTGGTCGATCAGCAACAACTCCTCGACGTACGAGACGGACCACATCGCCTCCCAGACGAAGTCCAGCCGGTGCTCCACGCCGAACTCGTGATCCGCCCGGTCCATCAGCCAGCTGGCCCCCTGCCAGTTGCGTTCCTCCACCAGCGCGAAGCACACGGCCATCGCAAGCGCGATCGCGAGGACCGCCGGCGCGGCGACACGAAGCCGGAACCGCCGGTCCCGGCCAGGGAAACGGCGGCTCTTCGGCAGCAACTGCCCATCGGCGGCCAGCCGCCAGGCCGCCGCGGCGAAGGCCAGCATGAGGAGAGCGATGAGGCTGAAGGAAACCGCGACATGCCGGGCGATCGCCCACTCCAGGCCGGCGTAGCCGTCCGTGGCGACGGCCTTGCTCACTCCTGTTGCCGTGTCAACGGCGTAGAAGCCGATCGCAGCAAGCGGCAATAACGCCACGGAACCAGCCGACAGCCACACCCGACGTGACGGACGGGCGAAGGCGAACAGAACGACGACGGACGCCAACGCAACCGTGTGCTCGGCGACGAGTTGCAGGCCAAAGTCCGGCTGGCCGACCACATGGTGCACGATCACTTCTGTCAGGCCGTCCGCGACGGCGAGCCCGTACAGGGCGACAGCAGCTATGGCCCATGTCCTGAGGTTGCCCAGAGGCCCGTAGGGAGAGTTCGGTGCGCCGAGGTGCCGTCGATAGCGCCGGGCCGCCGTCAGCAGCAGGACCCCCATAGTGGAGGCCCACAGCACGGCGCCGAGAAAGTCCAACCCCACGGCGGTCAGATGGCCGTTCCACACCGCCCAAGAACGTTGCCAGGGCGGCCGGAGCACGGCGGTCACGGCCAGTTGCTCGGGCAGCCCGTCCGCCGTCAGCCGCTTTTGGTCCACCTTCCCCGGCCGCCACACCAGGGCCGTGGGCCCGTCGCCCGCTCTTGGCTGGGGCTCCGCCCGTTCGACGCCGGGCCGCCCGGGATCCACGGTGATCTCGTCCCACCAAGCGCCCAGCAAGGCGTCCGGCGGAGCCAACGACACCTTCCACTCGTCCACACCGGTGGGCGCGACCCGCCACAGCCCCACGGCTGTGTAACCCTGGTGGTCATCGACCCAGCCGTGCGCCACGTAGACGACATGGACCCGCCCGTCCTTGGAGGTGACGGCCGGGTTCCCAGTCCGCTGTTCGTGCCAGTTCGGGTCGTCCCGTTCGGCGTCGGTGAGACAGGCCATGGCCGCCGCGTACGACCGGCTGTCCTCGCTGAGCAGCAGATCCCGCGCCGGCGGCCACGTGCTGGGAAGTTCGACCGTCAGCTCGGTGACGATCTTGGTGTACGTCGTGTCGTCGTGCTCCAACCGCACCGAGGTACGTACCTCGGCCCCCGCCAACCTGGCGCTCCGGCACTCGCCATCGGCCACCGGCTCCGCCGCTCGCGCGGGCCTCGGAGTGACCAGCGTGCAGATCAGGCCGGCTATGACCACCAGAACCCACGCGACCGCACGGCTTCTCAACAGACACGTCCCTCCGACGACTTGTCTCAATTCATGACCCACGGAACGCCGTTCAGAACATTGCGTTGTCGTTCGCCGACGTCTCCGGCATGTCCTGGATCACGTCCCAGTGCTCGGACTGATGAGCTCGCATGCTGAGGGGGGTGCGTACTCGCAGCGAAGCTCGCAATTCCTAACGCTGAGCGAGCCATACAAGCGTCGATCGCCGCCCGTGACCCGGGATTCTCATGCCGGAGGGGCCGGACCTTCGCGGTCCGGCCCCTCCGGCATGAGTTCCGTGGCATGCCGCCTGGCCAGTTGCAGATCCGCCTCCGCATCCGATCCCAAACAGCACCAACATGTCTGTGGGAGCGTCCAGGTCACGCACGATGCCTTTCACCGCGGTCGGCCGCCGTTCGAGTGCTGTGACCCGAGCGCGGCACCGGCAACGTCCTGTCCAGGCCTCTCTTGATCACCGTGTGTGGTGCAGTGCGGACCGGTTGTCAGTGCCTGCTGTCACCATAGGCGGCCTTGGTCATGTGGCTTCGGCCGGTCAAGGCCGGAAATCCAGCCGGGCAGAAGCGTTTTGCTGTCAACGATCACTAATCAAGCCACCGCGTGGAGTGGTTCCGGCTGGCGGATTCAGGTCGATGAAGGATCGTGCTGAGTAATCGTCATCTCCAGCGCCATCCTGCAGGGCATCAGCAAGACTCTTCGAACTTCACCGCGTTGAGCGTCACGGGCTGGCCTTCGAGCTTGGTGCCCGCGGCGGGGTTCTGGGAGCAGACCTTCCAGTTGGACTCGATGACGATGATGCGGCCTTGTCCGGAGGCGTCGTTGACGGTGATGCTGGTGCTGGGATCAAGGGCTTCGCGGGCGACCTTGACGGACTTGCCCTTGAAGTCGGGCATCGTCGATCCGGGGGCCTCGGTCTTGGCGCCCTGGTCTACGGCGGGGCAGGTCTCTTCGAGCTTGACTACGGCGAAGTCGACCTTGGTGTCGGTGGGGTGCTCCCCAGCTTTCGGGGTCTGGGAGCAGACCTTCCATTCGCGGTCCAAGATCTGGTTTCGGCCGCGGCCGAGGGAGTCGTGCGAGGCCAGGTTGTAGAAGCCTGCATCTTGTGCCTGGTCCTGTGCGGACTGCAGCCCTTTACCGATCATGTCCGGAAGGGAAGCGGTCGCAGCGTCGGTCGTGGTGTCGCGGGTAGCCGTGGGCCTGTCAGTCGGGGTGTTGTTCTGCGTAGTAGCGGGCTTGTCGGCAGGAGTGCTGTCCTGGCTGGTGCCGTTGCCTCCACACGCGGTGAGGCTGGCCAGTGCAGTGAGGCAGACCGCGGCGAGTGTGGTGCCTACGCGGGTTTGCATGATCCCCCCAAGGGGCGTGCGTTGGCGAGAGGCCAGCTTGAGTGACGTTAGGGACTGTGAGACGCATAGGGCATTTCTAGGCAAAATGTTCGATTTCATGATAAACCTCAGCCCGGTCGATGCTCACGCGCCAGGGATCACAACCTGATGGAGGCGGAGACAGAACTGGCCGGAGGGTCAGTCGCGGGAGGGTGGTGCCGATCGAACTAAGGGCGTCGCAGAAGGTTTCTGACGTGGCGGAGTTTCTGGTCCCACCCCGTCCAGCCGCACCTCGGCGGATCCGGCCGGAGCTGCCCGACCCCGAGCAGACAACCAGGTAGACCGACTACACGCTGCCGACGCCAGCCCCGACCATGAAGCCGACGACGGCTGGTAAGCGGAGCATGGCCGGCCGCCCGCAGCGCTACGCGTCGGGCTCCTGACGCAGGTCCAGGAAGCAGCGCAGCCGTACACCGGGCTCGCCGGGCTCCCGAGTCGTGCGGTCCGCCGGCGCGATGGCGTACCGTGCGGCGAGCAGCTCCTGGACCGCGAGCGCGGTTTCATCATCGGCGGCCGCGATCTCCACTACGGCCAGGCCCGGTTCTGCCACATGCGCTTCGTTGATCGGTCTCATGAAGGGCACTACGCGCGGGATGACCGCCGAGGTTCTCCGATCCGGCAGTGTTCACCCGACCGAGTTCGGAGCCGCATCGCGCCGACCTGGGTGCGCGTAGCGGTCACGCGCGTGTGTTGATGTACCGCACGCCCGGGCCCCACTTCTCCATGGCCGGTGCCATGCACCACTGACACAGAGGGTTCTCTGGGGCTGATCGTGTGGTGGACAGTGAAGCGCGAAGTCTTTGTGCAGCTCAGCGCCAGTATGCGTGACCGTAGCTTGTGCAACAGGTGTGGTGCTATCCCCAGATCGAGCGAGCGGTATGCCCCGTCCCGGCAGCCCGGCTTGTCGCCGCGAGCGATATGGCCTGCGGCGAACGATGGCCGGAGGCTTGCTCAGCGGCGTGGATGGTCTTGCGTCTGGCGGCCGGCCGCCCACGCTCGCCGGGTGCCCTGAAGGGCGGAGGGTGGATCAGGCGTCGAGTCGCCGCTTGGCGAGCCAGTCGACCATGGCGGGGTCGTGGTGGTCGATGAACAGCGTGCCGCCGGTGTCGAGGTGGCGATGGCGCGCTGGGGCCTGTGGCCGTACGCCAAAAAGTGCCTGGTGACGAAACGGTTCGGGGCCCTCGTGCAGGAGTAGCGTCAAAGTACCGGGAGCATTTCGAGCACCAGCTTCCACGCAGGTACCGTTCCCGGCGAGCAACGAACACCGGGCTGCCGACGGGCATCCCGGGGGCAGGTCCGCGTCATGACCACGATCCTCGACCGCACCACACCGCGCGACCTCGCCCCAGGGCTTCCGGTGCGTTTGTCGCTCACACCGAAGACCACACTCGCAGGCCAGCTCGACGGCGCCTGGTGGCCCTATACCCGCCACCTGACCGCCGAGCTTCCGCCACTGGCGGCCGCCCTCGACGGACCATGGGGCCGCATCACCCGCGTCACCGTAACCCCAGCCGCTGGCCCGTCATCCCCCGCAAGGTGTCAGTGGACGGCCGCAGTGTGAACGTCGGATGGTTCACCGAACAGGACGCGGACAAGCTCATTCTGCTCTCCTTTACCGTCGGCCGCTGGGACCTCTTGGTGATCCCGCCGGAGACCGAGCCCGCCGCTGCGGCCCGGCTGATGGCCGCGGCCGCGATCCCCGGGAGCGTCCTCAAGGCGGGCGTCCTGATGGCCAACGAGGCCGCCACCGAGCGCGGCATGCGCGACAGCCGGGACTGGGAAGACACCTGGGAAGCCGAGGGCGGGGCGTGCATGTCGCCCTATGGGCACATCGGGCTGCGCGCCAGGCCCGTGCCCGGGAACACCGAGGGGTGACAGGCATGGAGACCATCGTCGTCGCGGCGTTCCTCATCGCAATCGCCTTGGGCATGCGCGTGATCCATGTGCTCAACGCGCAGCACGACGCACGCATCGCCGCCCACCACTGAAGCGACGCCTTGCCCGGCGTCGGTAGGCGTCGGCGCAGGTAGGCGGGCGCCCACGGCCGCCGCCCCGGTCGGCCGCACGGACCCCACCTGATGGCACAGACCTTCCCTCGCCGAAAGACTGCACCCTCTTGGGAACGATCAAGACCGATACCGAGGACCTGCCGTCGAGCGGGCGGGCAGAAGTCCGCATTGTCGCGGCCTCTCCCGAAACCGCCCGGGCGGTCACCGAGATCCTGCGCCGCTGCTTCGCCGGTGGGCGGAGATCCTGGAGCGGCACTTCCCGCCGGAGCTCCCCGACCCTGACCACACCACCGAGTAGACCGACCACGCTGCCGCCGTGACCATGACTCCGACCACGGCTGGTCAGCCGGGGTGTGGCCGCCGCCCGCAGCGCTACGCGTCGGGCTCCTGACGCAGGTCTAGGAAGCAGCGCAGCCGTACACCGGGCTCGCCGGGCTCCCGAGTCGTACGGTCCGCCGGCGCGATGGCGCATCTGCCTACCGCCGCGTCGAGGAGGGGGCCGAGTTCGCGGACCACGGTCGTCAGAGCGCGGACGTCCCGCTCGGCCCGGGCGATCAGGATCGCCCCTTCCAGGGCGCTGATCATGAGCGTGGCGAGCGCGTCGGCCCGCTCGTCCGGTACGCCCATGTCCGTCAGGGCCCGGGCCACCGGCCCGGTCCAGGTGGCGAACGCGGCGGCCGCGGCCTCCCGCGTGGACACGGTGGACTCCGCGCAGTCCACCGTGGCGGCCGCGACCGGGCAGCCGCCCGCGAAACCGGCCGTCTCGTACTCGTCGGTCCACTGCCGCACCATCTCGGCGAACAGCCCGCTGGGCGTCGGCTCGGGCAACGCGGCCAGAAAGCGGGCGACGCGGTTGCCGGCGTACCGCCCGGCCCAGCCCACCGCCTCGTTGACGAGCTGCTCCTTGCCGCCGGGGAAGTAGTGCTGCAGCGAACCGCGCGGCGCCCGGGCGTGGGCGGCGACGTCGCGCATCCCCGTGGAGGCGACGCCGTCGCGCCGGATGAGCTGGGCCGCGCTGAAGACCATCCGCTCGCGTGGCCCCCGTTCGGGCGCTGCCATTCCCGCCTCCCACTCCTCGGTCTTTCCGGAGCCCACCCTATGACCGCCGTCATAAGGCGAGCTACTATGACCGCTGTCATAGTCAGACGGCGGCGGCAGCTCGCCCTCGGATCCGGCGGAAACGGCGGTGTGCATCGTGGCGTACGTGGGTTTCGTCGGTCTCGGGGTTATGGGGCAGCCCATGGCGCTCAACCTCGCCCGCGCGGGGACACCGCTGGTGGTGTGGAACCGCAGTCCGTCCAGGTGCGAGCCCCTGCACGCGGCCGGAGCCGAGGTCGCGGCGAGCCCCGCGGAGGTCTTCGACCGGGCCGGCACGGTGATCCTCATGCTGGCCGACGAGACCGCCGTCGACGCGGTTCTTGGGCGCGGCAACCCGGCCTTCGCCGCGCGCGTCGCCGGACACACCGTCGTTCACATGGGCACGACCTCGCCGGAGTACTCGGGCAGTCTGCAGGACGACATCCGGGCCGTGGGCGGCAGATACGTCGAGGCTCCGGTCTCCGGTTCGCGCGGGCCGGCGGAGCAGGGGCAGCTGGTGGCGATGCTGGCGGGCGACGACGCCGCCGTGGCGGCCGTACGTCCCCTGCTCGGCCCGATGTGCCGCGAGGCGTTCGGCTGCGGTGCCGTCCCCGACGCCCTGTTGATGAAGTTCTCGGTGAACCTCTTCCTGATCACACTGGTCACCGGTCTGACCGAGGCGTTCCACTTCGCCGACCGGCACGGGCTCGACCAACGCCTGCTCCGGGACGTCCTGGACGCGGGCCCGATGGCCAGCGCCGTCTCCCGGGTGAAGGCGCCGAAACTGCTTGCCCGCGACTTCGCCGTCCAGGCAGCGGCGACCGACGTGCTGAAGAACAACCGGCTGATCGCGGACGCCGCTCGGAAGGCGGGCCTGGCCTCTCCCCTCCTCGACGTCTGCCACGCCCTGTTCGACGAGACCGTGGCGCAGGGCCACGGCGGCGAGGACATGGTGGCCGTCCTGCGTGCCCTGGAAGCCCGAACGCAGGCCCGAGCATGAGCCGAACCGTCGAGCGGCGGGGGCGCGTGCACGCCCGGTCAGTGGGCGGTGCGGACGGGTGGGGCCACAGGCCCTGCGCCTGAAGCTTCGGCAGGACGCCCTCGCCGAACCAGTACGCCTCCTCCAGGTGGGGGCCGAGCAGCTCCTGGATGGCGAAGGCGGTCTCGTCATCGGCGGCCGCGACCTCGACTACAGCCAGCCCCGGCGCTGCGACATGCGCCTCGTTGATGTGCCTCATGCCTGGCACTACGCGGCAGGTGCCCGACGAGGTTCTCTCGCGTGGGTGTCTTCACCCGACCGGGTACGCCGCCGGGCGCGCGGCTAGACGCGCGTGCTGACGTAGCGCACGCCCGGGCCCCACCGCTCCATCACCGGGGCCATGCACCACTGGCACAGGGGACAGCCGCCGCGGCCGTACTTGTGGGTCTTGCGCTGGCACGTGGCGCACGGCCGACCTGGTCCCCCGGGCAGGTCAGCGCGGAGGGGTCTGGCTCAGTGACCGGCGGCACGGAAGTCGTCATCGTCACGTGTCCTGTTCTGAGCGACCAGCACCGGTCGCCTCACCGCAGGATATGACCTGAATGACACGGCTGTTCGATCAACCTCTGACTGGTTAGAGGCTTCCTTGATCACCGTGTGTGGTGCTGGTGGGACCGGTTGTCAGTGCCTGCTGTCACCATGGGCGGTCCTGGTCATGTGGCTTCGAGGGGGAGGCTTGTATGCCTTGGGTACGGGACTATGTGCGCTCTGATGGCACTCCGGTTAGGGGCCACTCGCGGTGGGCCCCGGGCGCCAGACGAGAGGTGACGATCTTCGCCGGGTTCGCGTTAGCCGTGGTGGCGTTAGGCAACGGCAACGCGACGGCGGGAAGCGGAGATACAGCTCCGCGGCCGCAGTCGACCGTGCAGTACCCGATCCGGTTCGACGACGCCCCGCCGCCCCGGATTCAGCAGCCGCGGCCCACGGTGTCCTACCCCGTCCGGTTCCCGCAGGCGGAGCAGAACCGGTGACGCGCCGGCAGCCGCCCATGCGGCGGCGTACGCGGCGCCCGAGCAAGCGGAAACAGCAGCGCGACGCTCAGCTGATCGCCTTCGCTGTGGTGGCTACGGCGGTCATCGGCCTGGTGGTGATGGTGGTCAACTGGCTGCTGGCTCACTGGTGGGTGCTCCTCGTCGCCCTGGTGCTCGCCGTGCTGGCGGGCGCCGGCTGGCTCTACAAGCGGCAGCAGCAGGCCCGCTGGGAGGCCGTCCGCGCGCAGGGCCTGCGCTACGGGCTGTCGGACCTGGACGTGCTGCATCACGCCAAGTTCGAGGAGGCGGTCCGGGACCTGATGCGCCGGGACGGTTGCCGGGACGCGCAGCGGGTCGGCGGGGGCGGTGACCTGGGCGCAGATGTGACGGCCACGGATCCGCTCGGGCGGCGCTGGGTGATCCAGTGCAAGCACCGCCGCCACGGCGCCCGCGGCTCTGCGGTGGGCACCCCGGATCTGCAGGTGCTCAACGGGACGGCCCGGCCGGTGCATGGGGCGGACGTCGCGGTGATCGTGACGAACGGCAGGGTGACCGCGCCGGCCGTGGACTTCGCCAAGCAGCAGCGGCTGCACGTGGTGGACCGCCAGACGCTGGCCGTCTGGGCGTCGGGCTCACGGCCGCTGTGGGAACTGCTGCGGGCTGTTCCACCTCCCAGGCGGCCAACGTCTCTGAGCTGAATCGGCGGCTTGTTGGCCTCGGGCCTGTGGCCGGTGGTTGCCGCTCGACCGCCGAGCCTGGGCCCACCAGCCGGTCATCAGCATCCGGCCGCCGACGAGCAGGGTGAGGTGAAAACGCTTGGGGTCATCCACTCTGCTCGTCCTGCCAGCCGTCCTCGTCGGTGTAGAGGACCGCGCGCAGGCCCACTTCGGCCGCTGCTTCCCGGATGTCGGTGATGGCCTGGCTGAGCGGCCGGCGCAGGGTCGGCGGGGTGGCGAGGAAGCAGTTCCGGCATCGGTCGAGCCAGCGCGGGCTGTGGGCCCGGTCGCGGACGACGCCGCTGGTGCGGGACGGCTGGCCGCAGCCGGGGCAGGGGTGAGGGAGGCCGGGTCGACGCCCAGCTTGCGGGCGGCCTCCTCGTGGTTCATGCCTACTCCAAGGGGGCGGGGTGGGCTGTGGTGCGCCGCGATCATAGAATCGAACGTATGGACGATCCAGGGGTGTCGCGACTCGCGCTGCTCCGTTTCCTGGAGCGCGTGCAGGAGCGCGACCTGGCCCGCACCCGCAGGTGGATTGCCGACGAGGAGGCCCGCGAGGCTGCGCGGCGCGTCGGCGAACAACGGCGCCCACCTGCGCCCGAGTGGCTGATCGAGCGAGGCCTGGACCGCACCAACATCGTCGCCGTACACGCAGGTGAGTGCTGGGACCCGGGCAAGCGGGTGAGGCCGGCGACCAGGGCTCAGGCGATCGAGGCACTGCGCCATCAGGTGCCGGCGTGCGCGAAGTGCAGGCCGGACACAGTGCTCGGCATCGAGGTCTAGGCGCTGCGCGGCCGGCGCCCGGAGGTTTTCTTGGCCGCGGCCCTCTTCGTGGTCTTCTTCGCCGCCGTCTTCTTGGCGGGCTGCTTCTTCGCCGTCTTCTTCGGCAGCTCGTGCACGTCGGCGTCCTCGCCGCGCGAGGCCCGCGCTTTCTGCACGGACTCGTTCAGGGCGGCCATCAGGTCGACTATCTGCCCCGGCTCCGACTCCGGCTCCTGAAGCTTCGGCGGCTCGCGGTGCTCCCGCTTGGCCTCGATGATCTGCGAGAGGGCCTCGGTGTAGGTGTCCTGGAACTCCTCACCCTCAAGATCTTCGCGGGTCATGGTGTCCATGAGCGCGAGCGCGCCGTCGATCTCCTCCTCACTCAGCTCGACCGGCGGCGGCAGCAGCTCCTCCGGCGACCTGATCTCATCCGGCCAGCGCATCGCGTGCAGAACGATCACGTCGTCCCGCACCCGCAGCAGGCCCAGCCTCTCCCGTCCGGACCAGGCGTACTTCGCGACGGCCACCTTGCTGCTCCTGGCCAGGGCCATGCGCAGCAGCTTGTACGGCTTCGCGGCGACCTGTCCATTCGGCGCCAGGTAGTAGCCCTCGCCGATCTTCAGAGGGTCGACGGACTCCAGCGGCACGAAAGCGACGATCTCGATCGCCTTCGCCGTCGGCAAGGGCAGGTCACGCAGCTCCTCGTCGCTGATCGGGATGACTTGTTCCTTGGTCAGCTGGTAGCCCTTGCCGATCTCGCCCTGGTCGACCTCACGGTCCTCGATCTCGCAGTACTTGCGCACCCGCACCCGGCCCATGTCCTGAAGGTGGTACTGGTGGAACCTGATCGAGTGGTCCTCGGTAGCGCTGGCCACGGAGATCGGCACGGTGACCAACCCGAAGCTGATCGCGCCGCTCCAGATGTTTCGGGGCATGACAGACCTCCGGAGCTACCCCGAGCAATACCAGGCTATGAGGGCAACTGCAGCCGCGCACGTGCAAGGGCGCCCAGCCGCGGCTCGTGGGTTAGTACACCGCACACGTTCGGTACCTGAGCTACCGCCCTGGGCGCCAGTGCACGCCTTGGTGCGGTGGGTGGGGGATGGTCAGCCGCAGTCGTTGCGGTTGATTTTCAGGGAGCGGGTCTGGTCGTTGAGGTTGTAGTCGCGCAGGTCGTGGATGGAGCCGCCGCTGCGGGTGACGCACACGTGCCTGCCGCTGTGGTTGCGCTTCTCGTACACGCGGGCGGTGCGGTCGGAGTTGTTGCGGATCGAGCTGCCGCGGTCACGGATCGCGGAGGGCAGGTCCTTCACGCTGCCGTCCACGGCACGCCGCACCCAGGGCTGGCCACCGAAGTTGATCTCTGGGTAGATGCACACGTAGCCGGAGGGGCAGTCGATTGCTGCCTTCACCGCGCTGGGGGTGCTGGAGGCGGAGGCCGGAACGGCCATCGGGGCGAGGGCCAGGGCGGCGATCGCCGCGGCACGCATCAGGTTTTGATCACGCACTACAACTACTGGCTACTGAGGGCCGGGACGGCATGGTGCGCCTGGTCGCCTCCAATCGAGACGACCTCTTAGACGCTGACGCAGCTGACCCGGGCAAGCCACTCCCGACAGCGCGAGGGCTTGTCTACGGCCGCCTTGGGTGAGTTGTCATGCCCTCCGGGTGGGGGGACCAACCCACCGCAAGTGGGTCAGGAGGTGGGGGTTACGGGTGCCGGTGCTGCGGCACGAGGCATCGTGTCCTGCACGGCCGGGGTACCCCACTCGGGTTTGCGGCGGTGGCTTGCCACAGCATGGTTGGGGCTTCGGGCTCATCCCAAGTCATGGATGATCGGCTTGCGTTGAACACCGGCGATGCGTCGAACGTGAAGGTGGGTATGGAAGCCCCCCACGGTGTCGATCCTGCGCTGGTGTCTTCACCCTCTGCATCGGTGCGATCACCCTCACCCGTGCCGTCTGCCCGTTTATCAAGGCTGGGCTGGTTGGACGCGCTGCGCGGCATCGCGGCACTCGTCGTAGTGTTTGACCACTCGTCATACGCCTTCATGGCCGAGTTCCGGCACGAGTTGATGCCTGAGTTCAACACCAGCCGGTACGGCATCATGGTGTTCTTTCTCGTGAGTGGCTACATCATTCCCGCCTCGCTTGAGCGGCGGGGATGCGTCCGGACATTCTGGATTGGGCGAATCTTTCGCATCTACCCGCTATGGGCTGCTGTCGTCACCGCGGTGCTTGCCGCCAACGCGCTGGGATTCGCCCAGATCCGTGACTTCGACGGGCAAAGCTTCGCCACGGTGGCCGCCGCCCATGTCACCTTGCTCCAGGAGTTGCTGGGAACGCCCAACCTCCTGCTTGTCCTATGGACCCTCTCGTACGAGATGGCCTTCTACCTCCTGGTGGTGGCGCTCTTCTCGCTGAGACGTCATCAGCGGTCGGCACCGGTCGCCGTGACCCTGGCGGCGCTGGCGGCTGTCAGCGTGACCGTGGCGAGTGCACTGCCTGTGTCCGCTCTCAGCGACGAGGTCGGAACCGGCCCGCTGGTAGCCGTCGCCGCGACCGCCATGGCGGTCGCTATCTGCTGTGCGAGCGGCACATCAGCCGCGCTACGGGTGACGGGTGGCGTGCTGGGTGGAGTGCTGGGGCTCGTGCTGGTCGCCTTCAACAGCACGGTTCCCATGTGGGAGGGGCTGGTGATCCTTGCCGTCATGTTCTTGGGCACCGCTGTGTACCGGGCCGAGAGCGGTCAGAGCACCTGGAGGTATGCAGCCTGCACCGCGATCATCGTCGTCGCCTGCGCGGTATGGGCGGCCTACAGCTACGGCGACGGGCCCCACTTCACGCGGCGCGCCTGGATCGCGTCGTTTCTCCTGGCCGTGTTCACGTTCGGAGTCGGTCTGGCGTGTCGCCGGCGCCAGATACCGCGCTGGCTGACGTGGCTCGGGACGATCAGCTACTCGGTCTACTTGGTGCATCCGGTCCTGCTGGCGGTCACCGACGGAACGATCGGCCGCTGGCAGGAGAACAAGCCCTGGCTCGAGTTGGCCTTCTACGCCGTGCTGCTGCCCTTGTGCGTACTGAGCTACCGGTACATCGAAGCGCCAGGGCAGGCGTTGGGGCGAAGGGTGGCACGGCGCGTTCGGCGGCCGTGACGCGAGTCCGTTCCAGCCGGGGCGAGACGTGCTCGGATAGGCGCTCCGCCGACGCCCGGCGTTCCGGCCTGGAGCACGGGAGGTTGCGGAGCGAAACGGTCCGGGACTTCTTCACATGAAGGAGCGGTCGCTACGAACGGTTGCCCAGCCCTGGTTGCCGGATCTGTCGCAGGCGACCTGTTGGGGATGCCGGCGCCCGAGCTGCTCAGGTGCAGGCGGCTCTTGCGGTTCGCGAGTGGGTAGTAGTTCAACCAGATCTGTCATGTGTAGCTCAAGAGTCGAGCGGTGTCCAAGTGCAGGAGGTCCCGGTCCAACGGACCGGGACCTCCTGATTGCACGTTACCTGTCGTGCAACTTACTCACGGGCAGACCGCGCGATCAGGCGACGCGGCGATATTCCACCGTGATCGTCAGAAGTTGAAGTCGTCTATCCAGCCCTGGTTGGCGGATCCGTCGCAGGGGAACTGGGCTACCTGTGCGCCGTCGGCGGTGCTGGCGCCTGAGACGCCCAGGCACAGGCCGCTCTTGCGGTTCTTGATCTGGTAGCCGTTACCGTCGGCGTAGATCCAACTGAGCTTCCAGTCCTGGTTGAGGTCGCCGGACGGAGTCGCCGTGATGGCCGCCGCGCCGGCTGCGGTACTGGCGCGGTCGATGCCGAGGTTCAACTTCGACTGCCAGTTCTCCCAGCCGTAGACGGTACCGCCCTCGGTCAGGACCGTTTCCCACAGTTGCAGATAGCTGCTGGTGCTGGACTTCTGGACGACCTTGGCACCGTTGGCGGAGCTCACCGCCGTCAGGTACTTCCCCGACTTGATGTTTTTGATCTTCTTGGTAGCGGTCACTCGTTTCGGCGCCGGGTCACTGTTCTGCGGCGAGGGGGTGTGAGCGATCGCAGGGCTGGCAGCAGCCAGAACCGCTCCCGCCAGCATGGCCGCGACGGTAGCGCTGACTCGTGTTGCGTGCATGACATTTCTCCTTGTGGTGGGTTTCAATGCAGTCGGACCGTTAGGCCGAGGGGGTCGGACCACGCCTGGTCAGGTGCGCAAGCCGCTCGATCACAGCACGTAGAGGTGCCAGCGCTGGTTGGCCGACCCATCACAGGTGAACTGGGCGGCCTGCGCGCCGTCGGCGGTACTCGCGCCTGAAATCCCCAGGCACAGATGGCTTTTGCGGTTCCGCAGTACAGCCACGTCCGAAACTCCAGAGACCGGGACGATCAGCCAGTCCTGGTTGACGTCCCCGGAGGGATTCCCGATGATGGCTGCCGCGCTGGCCGAGGTGCTGGCGCCGTCGACACCCAGGTTCTTGCGCGAGCGACCGTTTTCGAAGCTGAAGAAGTCACCGTCAGGGATCATGCTCCAGTACTGCGAGGACTTCTGGTCGTCGCCCGGCTGCTGGACGACTCTCGCCACGTTCGCCGTGCTGCTGCCCGTGGGCTGCAAGAACTTCCCGGACTTCGCGTTCCTGAGCCCGACGGTTGTGGCGGCCGCTCCCTGATCAGCGAAGGCCGACAGCGGCAGAGGGTTCGGGCTCCAGTCGATGCTCGGTGACTGTGCGGAAGCGATCGCCGGACTGGCCCCCGCCATCAACGCGCCGATCGCGACCGCCGCGACGGTGTTCCTGGCGCCCGATGTACCCATGAGACGTGCCCTTACGTTTTGTGTTGCCGGAATGACCTGGAGTACTCAACCAGAGAGAGAAAGTGAATCGCTAGATCGTTCGAAGAGATCGACTGAACGCGCTCTCTTGACGGATGGTGCGCGTCATGCTGCCCAACGACAGTCCAGGCCGATGTTGGCGAACATCAACGAGCGCCCTGCTCCGTCAGACGCGGTTGCCTGCGGCGTAGCAGTCGCCGGCGTGGCCCCTGGACGGACGGGCGTGCGGTGCTGATGCCGACTTGGACGATCCATTCGGGTCTGCGTGCCGAACCCGCCAACCGTGTTCGCCAGGGCCTGGTGCCGGGATTCTTGAATATCTTCCGGCTACTTAACGCAGTGACGTCGGGCGACATGCGTGAGCCTGAGCTAGTGCATCGCCCAACCCTGGTTGGCCGAGTCATCGCAGGGGAACTGGGCGGCGGCAGCGCCGTTGGCGGTGCTGCCGCCCGAGATGCCCAGGCACAGGCCGCTCTTGCGGTTCACCAGGGCGAAATACTCTCCGCCGTAGCCGTTCCAGTCTGCGAACCAGTCCTGGTTGAGGTCACCGGACGGGGCTGCCGTGATGGCCGCGGCGCCAGCAGAGGTGCTCGCACCGTTGATGCCGAGGTTCCGCCCCGCCCCCTGGTTCTCGAAGGTGTAGTAGTCGCCGAAGAGGTAGACCTCCCAGATCTGCAACCCCTGGCCACTGGTCGTGGGCTGCTGGACAACCCTTGCACCATTAGCGGTACTGACAGCCTGCAACACCTTCCCGGACTTAAGGTTCACGAGACGAGCCGTACTCACCGCTACCTTCTGGGACACCGGGTCACTGCTCGGAAACGACTCGGCGTGTGCGACAGCCGGACTGGCCGCTGCCAGCAGAGTCCCTACCAGCATCGTGGCGACGGCCGCCCTACGTGTAGTGCGCATGACATACTCCTGGTGGGTCCGTGGGTGAGTGCTCAGCGAGCCAGGCAAAGAGGTCTCGCCCAGTGCGGAAGCAGGTCAACGCGCCTGCCAGATGACGCGCGTTGAACCTGAATGATCGATCTAGTTTGCTGCGCAGCCTCAGCACTTGGGGGAGGGGGTAAGTGTCCTGCCGTGCGCTTCGGCTGCCCTCAATGGACCGGCCGACGTGAGGGGCGAGCACTCTTGGGGGGGTAAACCAGCAGGGACAGTGGGGCAGCAACAAGCCCTGGTTGGCCGAGTCGTCGCACGGGAGCTGGGCGGCCGCCGCGCCGTTGGCGGTGATGGCGCCTGCGCTGTCCAGGCCTGCCTGCTCAACGCCAACGGCCGTCACGACTGCAGGGCCAGAGCCCCTCACCTACGGCCGGGTGGGTGCACCCATCTCATGAGAGCCGTTCGGTCATGCCCCGACGAGGGTCCAGCCCTGGTTGGCGCTGCCGTCGCAGCGGAACTGGGCTGCCTGTGCGCCGTTGGCGGTGCTGGCGCCGGAAATGCCCAGGCACAGGCCGCTCTTGCGGTTCTTCATGGAGAAGGTACCCGGGGGGTAGGGGCCCGTGGCGAGGTACCAGTCCTGGTTGGCGTCGCCGGACCCATTCGCCTGAATGGCCACCGCACCGGCCGAGGTGCTGGCGCCGTCGATGCCGAGGTTCTTGCCCGAACCGGAGTTCTCGAAGCTGTAGTAATCGCCGTCCGGGACCGGGGTCCAGTACTGCGCGCTGCTGGCACCCCAGGGCTGCTGGACGATCTTCGCCCCGTTGGCCGTACTGCTCCCCGCCGGCTGCAGTACCTTCTTGGACTTGTAGTTCTGAATCCCCGCAGAGGCGGAGGCCTTGAGGATCGACATCGGCAGGGGCGTCGGGTCGCTCTGCTGCGACGACTGGGCGTGAGCGATCGCAGGGCTGGCTGCCGCCATCAGCGCCCCGGCCATAACCGCTGCGACGATGCTCCTGGTGTGTCTCTTACGCAAGTTGCTTTCCTTCACTTTGGGTTGCAAGGTCGTTGCCGGGAGTACTCAACCAGAGAGTGACAGGGAATCGCTAGATCGTTCGATCAGTTAGGCTGAAAGCACTTACTTGACAGGGGCATGTTCGCGTGACAGGAGGAACGCGAGTTCTGTCACCGCTTCTGCGATACCCGTGGGCTGGCAACAACGGGCGGCCTGCCGGTACCGACATCCGGGCCGACACGACCCTCACGCGTGAAACGGCGAGGTCCAGACCGCCTGTGGGCCGGGCCTCGCCGTCGTGCTGCTCAATCACCTCCGGGGTGCCGTCCCCCGGGCCCCGCTGTTTCAGATCGCCCCGTCCAAGACCGACAAGGAGCGGTCACGGCCGGTCAGGTCGATGACGGCCCAGTCGTAGAAGCGGTGTCCTTTCACACCGTTTCCGGCCGACAGCTTCTGCCAGGCCCGCTTCGGCAGCCGATTGACCAGATGGTCGGCCCGGAACTTGCCTGCTGGGGTGGGGACTTCTGCGGAGCAGGCCACCGCGAGGACGTAGCGATACCGCGTTCTGCCAGAGCAGGGCGCAGTTTCGGGTTGCCGCCGTAGACCTCATCCCCGGTGACCCAGCCCACGTGGTGTCCAGCGAGCACCGTCACCCTGACGAGCGGTAAGTCAGACGCCAAGGCCACCAGCAGTAGACGTTCCCCCGTAACCAGCACGTCCGCGAGCGATCACCAGTGGTCAGTCGAGGATGCGGAGCTCGATGTCGGGCTGGCAGTGGGGGCAGGCGGGCAGCCCGGAGGCCAGAAGCCGGCGGGCTTCATCGCGGTCGACGGGGCGGCGGTGGTTGCCTGCGGCGTGGCAGTTGTCGGCGTGAGCCTGGACGGGCGGGCGCCCGGTGCTGATGCCGAGCTGGACGATCCGCTCCGGCCTGGCGGGGCCGGACCTGGTCTGGGACGTCAGCCGCACCGGCGCCCGTGGCGGTGTCCGGTTCACCTGGGAGGAGGAGACCGGCTGGTCCTATGCCGCGCTCGGCCCCAGCGTCAGTGGCGTGTTGTTGAACGCTTCCACCGCACCCTGCTCGACGAATGGGCCTACCACCGGCCCTGCACCTCAGACGCCGAACGACAGGCAGCGTTCCCCGACTGGCTGGACTTGTACAACCACCACCGACCCCACACCGGCATCGGCGGCCACACCCCAGCCGCCGCGTCACCAACCTGTCCGATCAGCACATCTAGAGGGTGGGGCGAGTGTTCTGCGCTGCCATGCGGCGGCGCAGTGCGCGGCGCCGGACCGACAGTCCGGGTGAGGGGGCGAGGGTACGCGCGTCGTGGAGGCTGTCGCCGAAGGCGCTCAGTAGACGGTTGAGGCGGTTGGTGGGGGTCTCCGCGATCGCTGGCAGGGGGGGCGGGGAGGACTCGTGTGCTTCTTGCCAGTGCGGCCGGAAGAACGACGGCTCCCCGTCCAGAGCGCGGATGAGAGCACTGACCTCTTCCCAGCTTCCGGGCCTTTCACCGTGAAGGATCCGGCGGACGTCGTGGGCGCTGACGAGTTGTCCCGTAGCCACGGCGAGGCTGTGTGGGGAGGGGCAGGCTGCCCGTTGGTAGAGGGTGCGCAGCGCCGCGGCAAGTGTGGTGCCGGCGTCTGGTTCTTCGGGCGGCGAGGGCTGGCGGGAGCGGCGGGGGCGGATGCCGTGGCGGTCGCGTTCGTCCTGCCAGACCTTTAGTACGGCGTCGGTGTCGGCTCCGAGGACCAGGGCGATCTTCTCGGTGAGTTCCCAGGTGGGGAACTTCTCACCGCTGAGCACGCGGGAGAGGTAGCTCGCGGAGACCTGGACGCGCAAGCCCAGCTGGCGCAGCGGGATGCCGCTGGCGATCTGCAGCCGGGACAGGATGGGGGAGAGCTGGTTGGTGGCGCGCAGGGAGGGCTGGTCGGGCTGCTGGGCGGGAAGGGGTTCGTCGGCGTCTTCCGAGGCCGGGGCGGTGGCCGCCTGCGGTGGGGCGGGGGCGAGGTGGGGGGCGTAGTCGTCCAGGCGGCGCTGCACGAGACGCTCGTGGTAGGCGTGCCGGGCGGTTTCCGGGCTGATGCTGAGGATCCTTCCGAGGGACTCCCAGGGGATGCGGCGGCGGCGGGCCATCAGGACGACGCCGGCGGTGACCGCCTCCATACGCCGCTGCACTTTGACGGAGTGCTCCAGGATGTCGGCGGCCGATGCCCGGTGACTGTTCGACAGTAGCCGCAGCAGGTGGCGCAATTCCTCCTGCGTGTCCTGGGCGAGCTCGAGCAGCTGCAGTTGCTCGGGGGACTGCTCAGGCAGTGCCTTGGAGGCGGTGTCCGGGTCGGCGGAGTCGCCGCGCCGGCGTTGCCGCTCGCGGTAGGCGGCCTGGCGGCAAGCCCGTCCGCAGTAGTCGGCCGGCCTGCCGCGCTTGGCGCTGGGAGGGGGCATCGGGGTGCCGCAGTGAAAACACTGAGGTTCGGGGACGCCGGTGGGGATCATGAGCGAGGGTCCTCTTCGTGAACGGCATGGCCCTGGGGCGCATCCAAAGGGGTGATGGAATTGCGTCACACCGGCGGTCAGATACAACCGTTTCGTCGGGAACCAATCGCCGGTGGTGCGCCGGGGGAACGCGGGCGCGTTCCCCCGGCGGCTAGATCAGGCCATGCGGCGTTCGTGGACGAGGAAATTCCATACCAGGCGCCCGATTCCGGCGGCACACGCCGCCGCGAGGGACGCCAGAAGCGACTCGCCCGTGTAGGGGGAAGGGGTGGCGATGACAATCACTGGAAGCGCCGGCATTGCCACGAACGGAATGTGAACCATCCGTCCGTGACGTTGGCTATTTTCGTCACGGCTGTTAGTGTCGAAAGCGCGGAGCAGCCTCCGACGTGGGGGTTTGGGTCCGCCAGGGTTCGGGGACGACCTCATGAGATCTCCTTGGATCGTGCATTTCATGGATGGCGTGGGCTTCGTCCACGGGGCTGCAACCCCTCGGAGCCCACGCTCCCGTGACCCTAGCCTCACGGAAAGTGCGCTGCCAACTACAGAATCCCCAGGGCGTTTCGGTCCATCTGGTTGGCATATGTCGAAATTCAAACCGGGCGTATCGCGTAAAAAGGTGCGGTCGCACCATCTAAGGCCAATAGATTCTGCTGGAGATTCCCGTACCCGCCCGTAACAATCAGTCCTTCTGATATGGCGCCACCCGTGTGAGTCACGAACCCCGACAGCCGTCCGAAATACCGACACCAATTTCCCCGAACACACGCACGGCACTCGGTCCCATCGCTACCGTCGGTCCATGACCCGTGACGCCGCCGCGCCCGGAGCCGTCCGCGCGGCATGGGGTACCTGCCAGCTCCTGGACAACCAGACCCCTGCCGCAGAGCGCCACCGGGCCCAGCATGCGCATCGAGGCCGGCATCAGGTGGAAGCGTTCGACCTTGCCGTTGGTCTGAGGTCGCCAGGGCCGGGTCCACCGCGGGCTGATGCCCAGGTCGCGGCAGGTCTGACGCCAGGTGTTCTTGATGTAGGCCCAGGCGTTGTCGGTCAGTACCCGCTCGACGGTGACGCCGCGGGCGGCAAGTACTGCGCCGTTTTCGCGAGAGGCATCGCCCCCGTTGAACTTCTCGCACGGGCGGGAGGCGAAGACCTCCACTCCGTTGGCCTGACCCGCACAGAGGCAGCGCGCATCGAGGCCCTCGGCGAGGACATCGACGAGGACGACGTGCCTGAGGCGGACCTCATCTGCTGCAAGACAGCGGCGTATTCGGCAGTGACGGTCCCGTTCTTGGGGCCGGTGAACACGGCGATTGTTGCTGTCATGAGTGAGCAAATGGCTGTTGTGGTGTGACGGCCCACTCAACCGATCATGAACGGAGGCCCCGAATGGGCATAGTCGGAGATGGCCTGAGCTGGGCCGTACTGCATGTGTTCACCCGCCCCATCCCCAAGGCGGCCGGCGAGCGGATGCGCTACACCCGCTGAGGTACGCCGCGTGCCTGTGGCCGCCGGCGGGCGCTGCCTGCACGGGGCGCAAGGGGAGTAGCTCCTCTTTACTGCACACCGGGCGTGAGCTCGATGCGCACGCCCTCGCTCTCCCTGAGGATGAAGACGTGGTCGGTCCGCGCCTGCCAGCCGGTCGGTACGGCGTAATAACGCCCGGCGCGTTCCACGATGAGCCGCAGGCCCTCGTAGCGGTGGCGAAGGTGGACGCCCGCACCGAGATCCCGGTGGCGCAGGCCGGGCGCCCACGACGAGAGGCTGAGTGACTGGGCGCTGTGGACCACCAGACCGGTGCGCAGAGTTACGTTGCGCGCGTCGTTCCTGGCGTTCCTTTCGCCGAGTTGGCCGGAGACAAGGGTGACTGCCCAGAGCAGGAACACTCCGGCGGCCAGAAGCAGCGTAGCCGTCTCCCACGGGCTCCCAAGGCGGCGCAGGCCAGCCTGTCGTACCACTCCGAGCACCAGGCCGAAACCGACGAGGAGGGGCCCCACCCAGCGGTACGGCAGCAGTACCTGCCACTGCCACCACAGCACGAGCAGAAGCAAGCCGGCGGCCATGACGACCAGATAGTGGCGGGCCAGAGCCGACGCCCCCCGTCCGGCGCTGCGCATCAGGGCACCGTGGGATCCCTTTTGCGGCTGATGTCCGGCGACCGCCACGACGAAGAACAGCGCGGCGGCGCCCACAAGAACCGGAAAAGTCACCAAGTGCAGGCTGTGCAGAACGAATTCACCGAAGCCGAAGCCGAGCGCAAACGGGGAGAGGTGGAAGTAACCGTAGTACGCGCCTGTGTAGATCACCCCCACGTAGAACATCAGCGCGGCGATGAACGACGCTTGCGCGACCACGATGTTGATCAGCGCCGTCGGGGGCGTCCCGGCTGGCGGGTCTGTGCGTTCGAGCCCCGTTGAAGGACGGGGCCCCGGTTCGTTCACGTACCGTCCGGTGACGGAGGGCACGCCGGATCGCCGGGGCAGGCCGGAGGCGGAGTGTCTTGAGGCGGAGTGATGCCCGCGCCTCCGTCATCCGACGGACCCGTATTCGACGGCACGGGGTCGGGCGGAGGGATCGACTCGCCACTGTAGGAAGAAGAACTGCCGGAAGGCGACGGCGAGGGTGACGGCGACGTCGGTGACGGCGAGGGCGACGGCGACGTCCGGGTTGGCCGCGAAGGAGTGGGGCTCTCCTCAATGTCCTCTGCCCCTCCTCCCGAACCGCACGCGGCGACGAGCCCGAGTACCGCCGCAAACACACTTACGCGGGCCATCAAGCCAGGGCTGTACCGCATGCCGTCTCCCCGCAGTGCTTCACCGTGTTCTGCCCATGCAGTCAGCAGGCGACCATAGTCCCCGATCTGTCCATCGCCAGAGGAGCCTGACGCAGGCAGTGGCCTGTACCACCCGATCGGAGCAAAATCGAGCTGCGACTGTCCGCTTGAGCGACAGGGCGTCGATGATCCCGGTCTTCCTGATGCCGAGGTGGTCGACGACCTCGGCCAGGGTGCGCAGCCGCACCCCCGGGTTGACGGTGCAGCCGCGCTCGGCAAGCAGGTGCCGCACCTCGCCGACGGCACGGGTGATGGTGGAGCGGTCCACGCCGAACCAGCAGGCGAGCACGTCGTGTCGTCGCGTGTCGAAGGTGCACGAGGGTGGCCAGGAGCCGGTCGACGCTAGCACCTCGCCGCGCTGAGCCGGCGTGCGCACCGGGCCGTCGACGGCAGTGCATCGAGTGCGCAGGATGCTCTCGGTGAGCAGGCCGAGGCCGGCGCGTCGCGTGCGCACCGCGAGGTGTCGACAGTCATGCAATTCCCCACCTCACGTACTTTCGGCGTCAGATAATTCCCCACCCCCGCGGTCATGCTTCCCCATGGGGACGTCGGTTCGCGAACGGCAGCTCGAGCCGCCATGGAGCCGGTCTAGCCGTGCACCCAGATCCCCAACGGACCGACCCGCTCGAAGCCATGGCGCACGGCGGTCGCCAGCTGGCCCGCTGACGGCCTGGTCGGCCGAGTCGTTCAGAACGGCAGGTTTCCCAGGACGCAGAGCACAAAGCCCGTCGCCGGAATCGTGGACGCCGAGGCGAGGAGCAGGGTGCGGACGACGAAGCCGACGGTGAGAGGGCGGCTGGCGCGGGTGGGGTGCTCGGGATCGTAGCTGAGCTCCACCTGCTCGCTGTATGCCTGGTCGGAGAGGCCCCAGACGGTGACGACCGACGGGATGTCCCGCATCCGCTGCCCGTCGATAGTGGTGAACGTCATCCGGGAGAAGACCCAGAGGTGTCCGCCCTTGTCCCAGATATGCACGTAGCCGGTCACCTTGCCGACCACGCCGACCCCGCGTTCAGATCGACCAGCGAACGACCGTTACGCTCGGCATGCCCGACCTCAGCCGCATCACCGGACGCACCGTCACAAGTAACAGACAAGGAGATCAGTGACGTCGGGACTCACTCCGAAGGTGATCAAGCGTCCCAGATGTCGCACCAAGCATCGATCGCGCTTCTGGACGCATCAGCCCACGCGTCTGCCGTTCCGCGGGTATGCGGAAGCGCATCGACCCACCGTTCCCAAAGACCGTCCCGGACAACGAACCGCTCGGCATGGCTCGTGCCCAACCGAGAGTCCAGTCGCAGCAAAGCCCCCAGGGCGGGGCCTTGGTCATACCGGCACTCCAAGCGAGGAAGGTACCGATCCAAGTAGGACACCAAGATCTCCGCATCGGTCTGACCACCGAACCGGGCCAGTGCAAAGCAGTAACCCTGACCTGCATACGTCAGCTCGCTGGCCAGCAGCAGTTCTCCAACGCGCTCCCGCCACTCAAACCGTCGAGCCACCACCCCCTTGACGTTGATCAGCAGGCGGGCGGATCGTGGCCGTTACGTCGCGCTCCACCCCGAAAGGGGACCCGCATGTCACAGTCCTCCGCCTGGCGTTACGTCGTGCGCCCCGATGGCTCCTTCTTCCGCACCTTCAACGCTGACGGCGACCTCGATGACGTCAGCGACGAAGAACTCCTCCGCCTGAGGCCCACATCCGGCCGAGACGCACGGCCGCTGCAGCCATGCTCCCGCTGCCAAGGCGACCTTCTCCTGCAGTGGAACGGCCCGTGGGGGACCGGCGTGTGGATGGAGCTCTGCCCGGCCTGCGACGCCGACCGCCCCGCCGCCAGCGCCTTCATCCGCTGGCACCGCGACCCCGACCGTGACCCGAAGGCGCTGCCCAAGCTGTTCGAGGACTGGGAGACCGAGACCATGCACGCCCACGGCTGGGCTCGCGCGGAACAGCCCGAGGCACCCGCTTGCCCGCCGGCCCCGCCGGGTCTCACCCCGCGCGGGCGAGGCTGACTACCCAGGCGATCGACGAAGCCTTAGAGGTCGCGCGGATAGGCGGGAGTTCTGTCCGACAGCGCTGGCTCGGCCGGGCGCGACGGGGGACAGGGGCTGGGTGTGGTGCGGGGGTGGCTGATAGGTGTGCGGTGGAGAGATGTCCAAGGATCACTTGCCGTCGGCTCCGGTAGCATCGGCGACATGTCTGGTGCTTCGTGCGCGGCTTGTGCCGCGGTGACGAGGACGCTCCGCTAGCGGCGGGGCGTTCCTCTCACTTCTGTTGAACGTTCCGTCGCTCCGTGGTTGAACCGGAGCGGCACGTTCGTGCTGCTCGGAACTTCTTCTGGGCAACGGAGCACTCGGTGTTTTCAGGCATTCTCTCTTCGCGCCGGGACGAGTCGTCCCCGGTGCGTGCGTGGCTGGTGCTGTGCTGCATGGCCATGCTGCAGTTCTTCATCGCGGTGGACGTGACTGTGGTCAACGTCGCCTTGCCCTCGATCGGCGCCGACTTCGGGGTCGACGGGCACGCCCTGACCTGGGTCGTGGTCGGGTACACGATCACCGGCGGCGGGCTGCTGATGCTCGGCGGCCGACTGGGCGACGTGCTCGGCAGGCGCCGCATCCTCCTGCTCGGCACCACGCTCTTCGGTGCCGCGTCCTTGCTGGCCGGGCTCGCGCCATCCTTCGCCGTGCTGGTGACAGCCCGGTTGCTGCAGGGTGCCGGAGAAGCGATCGCGCTTCCGGCGGCGATGGCAGTGATCGTGCTCATGTTCCCCGAGGGGCCGCGCAGGTCGCGGGCACTGAGCGTGTGGGCGGCCGTCGCGAGCTGTGGCCTCGTCCTTGGGTTCGTGGTCTCTGGAATCATCACCGAGCTGCTCGGCTGGCGGTGGATCTTCCTGGTGTCCGTGCCGTTCATCCTGGTCGTGCTCGCTGCTGCGGCCATTCTCGTGCCGAGCGAACGGCCCACCGGGCCCGCGCCGCTGGACCTTCCCGGTTCGCTCCTGCTGGTCGCGGCTCCGCTGCTGTTCACCCTCGGCGTCATCGAGGCAGGACAGGCGGACAGCACGCTGCCATGGCTGCCGCCGGCGGCGCTGGTCGGCGCGGTGGCAGTCGGAGCCCTGTTCGTCAGGGTCGAGCGCCGTTCACGGAACCCGCTCGTGCCGCTGCGGTTCTTCCGCAACCGGCCGCGCGTCCTGGCCAACCTCGCCACCGCTCTGCTGAGCGCGGCACTGTCCACCTCGTTCCTGCTGTTCACCTACTACCTGCAGGACCGGTGGGGCGCTGGCCCGCTCCGCGCCGGTCTGATGATGCTGCCTCTGGCGGTGTCCCTGATCGCGGCCTCGGTGCTGGTTCCCCGGCTGCTCGGAGGGTGGGGTGCCCGGGCCTGTGTCCTGGCCGGGATCGGCTTCACCGTGCTGGCGATGACCGCCATCGCCCTGGTCTCCTCCCTGGGAGCCACCGGCCCGGCGATGATTCCGGCCATGGTGCTCATCGCGGCCGGGATGGGGTTCGGGATCGTCGGGCTGCAGTACGTCGCGGTGACCGGCGTGACCGAGAAAGACGCCGGCATCGCCTCCGGCGTCCAGCGAGCCGCCGACCAGCTGGGCGGTTCCACCGGTGTCACGCTCTACGTCGGCATCGGGTTCGCTCCCGCCCTGGACGGCACCGACCCGTTCCTGGCCAGTAGCTTCCTGGCCGTCGCCGGGCTCGCCGCGGCCGGGTGCGTCGCCTGGCGAATCTCCCTGCCCGCCGCGGTGACGGAGGAAACGCTCGGGTGATCTCGGGCAGGGCTGCGCCCGTCCGGCGGCCCGGCCGGGCGCAGCCCTGGAAACAACAGGTCCACGATCACCACTGGCCAAGCAGAACGATGGTGCCCTGACCGTCTTCCTCAACCTGCCCGACCACGCGGCCGCCGTCCCCGAGGACGCCGTCAAGCACGCCGTGGAGGACCTGGATGTCGACCGCATCGACGGGTTCGGCCCCATTCCCCAGCCCAACGCCGACCTCGCCCACCAACTCGAAGACCTCGTCACCACCGACCACTGACGCCTGCTTGTTGAGGACCTACCGCGAAACCAGCGGGGCCGGCATCGCGACCAGGGTGGCCGCGTCCCGCCGCCGGGCGGGTTTCCGGGTCAGGCGGCGGGTCATCAGCGCGCGTCAGCTGTCTGATGTGGTCGGGGCGGGCAGTGAGTCGCCCAGATCGTCGCTGCCGCCTGCAGCTTGGCCCGAGCTTTCCGCTGCAGACGGTGAGATGCTCGAAGAAGACATCACCTGCCGCTGAGCAGGAGGACATGATGAGGGTGCTCAAGTCTAAGAAGACGGAGAGCGACAAGTTGGCCGAGCAGATGGCTGACGGAAGGGCCAAGGCCCAGAAGCTCACCGAGAAGTCCGCTGCCAAGGCTGACAAAATCGCCAAGAAGACCGCGATCAAGGACGCAACCGAGCGCGAGCGCGCCGCCGCGAAGGCCCGTCGGCATGAGGCCATGAACGCCGTCTTCGGCTCCAAGGTCACGGACGGGAGCCTGAGTCCCGACCGTTTCGAGGTCTCGGTCACCGAAAACCTCACCGGCAGCGGCGGTCGCTTCGGCGGCTACGGTCAGAAGAAGGCCGCATTCCCGACAATGTCTGCGTACCGGGTCGTCGTCACCGACACCGAGACCGGCGTTCCCCAGAAGGTCGCGTACGCACCGACCTACAAGTCAGCGCACCGGATCGGACGCCTTTGGATCGACCAGATCGTGACAGGGAAGCGTCGTCTGAAGGGCTGACGCAAGGTGCTGATCGGCACCTTCGCGGTCAATGACCCCGGCTTCGACGCTGTACTGGTGACCGCTGCGGGGTGCTGGGGTCGTGGTCGGCGAGGACCTGGCCCATAGCCTTGACACCGACCCGGACGCGCCCGTGCACACCGCAGCTCCGGGCGGGCAGGACCGCCTGGGGGACCGCGCCCACCGCTCACCTTCTGCAGTACCCATCCCGAAGGTCGGCGTTCCCCGAGGACCTCCCGGACCGCCGACTGCGGCGACCGCTCCAACCTCTCGGTGACGACCTGGTCGTAGTTGACGCCGCCGATCCGCCGCAAGGACGCATCCGGCTTCGTCGTACTCCCACGTCGTTGGGTCGTCGAACGCAGTCTTGCGTGGATGATGCACGCCCGCCGGCATGCACGGGACTATGAACGGCTCGTCCAGCACTCCGAAACTTTGATCACCTGGGCCGCCATCACCCTCATGACCAGGCGCCTGGCGCGCAAAGGCGCCACCCCCAGCTGGCCGAGGAAACCGGCGTCTGCCGGGGGCTGACCGCCCTACGTTCCTAGGGGTATCGCCGAGGTGAGCCCAAGAGGGGACTGGGGCGAGGTGGTGCGCGACGTTCATCTGCGGCACCAGCGAGCGTCGCGCCGAGCTCACCGCGACGACGCGCCCGCTCACCGGGTGCTGGGGCCGCCGGCGCACAGTGCGTGGTCGATCAGGGCGCTAGCCGCGTTCTCCTGCTCCAGTATGTGGTCTTTGGTGTCGCCGCGGGCCTCGGACATGGAGACCACAGCGCTTCGACGCCCGTCATCGGTGACGCCGTTGAGGGTGATGTAGCCGCCGTCCCCTCCCTCGTGGCTCCAGTAGGTTCCTCCACAGTTCAGGGGGCGTTCGACCAGGCCGAGTCCGTACCGGCCGTCGGGCCACAGCTCTTGGACCGCCGCGCTCACCTCGACGGTCTGCTTCATCTTGGCCAACTGCTGTGCCGGTAGCAGGCGGCCGCCGAGCAGCGCGCGGAGGAAGCGGTTCTCATCCCGAGTGGTCGTGACCCACGAAAGGTTCGCGTAGTCCACCGGTATCTGATCGGTGACGTCCACCCGGGAACCGGGGCCGAAGAATTGGTAGGCCTGGGCGTGGGGCCGGGGCAGGGTGGACGAGGTGCCCATCCACCGGGTCTGGTCGAGGCCCAGCGGACGCAGGATGCGGTTCTCTATCTCTTGGTGGGCCGGTCGACCGGTGGCCTTCTGGATGATCATGTCGAGCAGGACGTAGCCGGTGTTGGAGTACGCCCAACCCTCACCGGGCTCGAATTCCTCCGGCTCGTGGGCCATGGCGAGGTCGACCAGTTGCTTGGGTTCGTAGACGTTGTGGCGCTGCTGGTAGTACTCCTCCGGCGTGGTATATCCCGGCAGGTTGTCGCGGATGCCGCTGGTGTGCTGGAGGAGTTGGCGGATGATGATTCGAGTGCCGTCGTTGCCGTTACCCTGCACCACTCCTGGCAGCCAGTGGTCGACCGTGTCGTCCAGGGACAGCTTGCTCTCGGCCTCCAGTTGGAGGACCACGGTGGCGACCAGCGTCTTGGACGTGCTGGCCATGCGGAAGTAGCCGCTGGAAGAGACCGGACGACCGGTGGTCAGGTCGGCGGTGCCGCTGGTGGCGACCGACTGCCGACCGTCAGGCCCAATGACGCGGGCCTGCACACCGCTGACACCGAGGGCGTGGATCGTTGCGGCATCCTGGCGTAACTGCTCCACGAGGGAGGGACCGGCAGGCTGGGCGACGGCCGTGCCCGCCTCTGCGGCGAGCAGCGTAGCGACACCGATTGCCATGGCGAGGTGCTTTCGCAGAGTCGAGGTCATGGCCGAACGCTAGTTTCGCCCCAACGGGGGCGCGATCCGGCGCACCCCAAGATCAGAACGGGGGATAACCCCCGGTGCGGGCCGTCACCAGTCTGACGCTGACCTGCCGGGCGCCGTGTGACGGTTCGTAACCCAACCGGCACCGCCAGGGCACCCGGACGAGCCCCCACCAGGCCCGTTACGAACCATGGGATGAGAAACACGCACTGAGCTTGTCGTTTAACCTCGGCTCTCGATGAGACGGGCGAGTGATTCTGTGGGCCAGCAGAGCCACTGCAGAACTGGGTTGGTGACCACGAAGTAG
>NZ_JBWKKY010000029.1:0-86211 GCF_056430805.1 Streptomyces sp. NPDC045955 | reverse complement strand
ACACCTCCTGGCCACCTGGACCGGCACATGTCCCACCTGCCGACAACCCACCCCATGGCAGCCCTACGACACGACCTAACAAAGCACTACTAGGGAGCGTCTTGTCGATCACTGGTCGAGCCACTGAACGGGACCACGTGGCCGGGCGGGCCCGGCCACGCCCCCGGAGGCGGGATCAGAGACGAACCCACCTCCGGGGCCCCACGGTCCCGGACCGCGCACGGATCCGTGCCGTCAGGAGATGCGGATGTCCGACCAGTTCGTGGTCCTGCCGACCTGGGACCGGTTGTCGAAACCGCCCTTTCCGTCGCCCCGGTTCAGCCAGGCTCGGCCGTCCTTGTCGAGTGAGACCAGGTCGGACCGGCCGTCGCCGGACAGGTCGAGTCCGCCGACCACGTCCTTGTAGGAGGTGCCCCAGTCCTTGAAGACCAGCGACCGCGGCTTGAAGGTGCCGGCGCCGGTCCCGTCGAACCGCCACAGCTCGTTCGACGCGTCGATGGCCAGCAGGTCGTTCCTGCCGTCGCCGCCCAGGTCTCCCGCGGCGATCAGCCTCTTGTAGCCGCCGAAGCCGGACCCGGCGAGCGCTCGGGCCTTGAAGCCGCCCGCGCCGTTGTTCGCGTACACGTACAGCTTCCCGGTCGAGGCGGACCGGGTCAGCAGGTCGGCCCTGCCGTCTCCCGTCACGTCGCCGGGCGAGACGACCGCGTTGTACGCGCTCCAGTCCGAGGAGACCTTCACGGAGAACGACTGCTGGTCGGGCAGCCCGCCGCCGCAGATCGTCGGGTGGACGCGGGCCTCGCCCTTCGGGGAGCGGACGAACACGTCGTTGCAGCGGTCGCCGTCGAGGTCGCCGAAGGGCAGGACGAGCGTGCCTGTCGGCCAGCCGCTCGCGCGCTGCCCCGCGGTCAGCTTCGTCGCGTCACCCGCGTACACCTTCAGCCCGGCGCTGCCCCGGCCGAACAGGTCGGCCTTGCCGTCGTCCGTGTAGTCACGCCACTTGGGCAGCGCGCGGCCGGTGGTGGTGGCCTCGTACACGCCGTCCAGGACGGTGCCGTTCGTCTCGCTCCGCAGGTACTCGTCCCACAGCACGACGGGCCGGCCGAGGGCGTCGGCGGCCACCTGCGGCGGCCCGGCGAACTGGGCGCTCTTCGCACTCAGCCGCCGCGGGGTGGACCAGGTGCCGCCCTTGAAGACGGCGGCCATCGTGTACTCCTCGTACGAGTAGCCCTCCCGCCACGTCACCGTGACCGTGTCGCCGGAGGTGGCGACCGCGGCGACATTGCGCACCTTCTGGTGGCTGGAGAAGCGCTGCGCGTACGACCGCCAGAGGCCGGTGGCCGCCGAACGCACCGCGTACCAGGGGGTGGTGGGCCCGCCGGCCACGAAGAGATCGCCGTTGGGCAGGTGGACGGGCGCCGTCATCCTGTACGTGCTGCCACGGCTGTCGGCGGACTGCGGGGTGCTCCACTGCGTGGCGCCGGCGGGTCGGCGGGAGTGCATGAGGTGCGCGAGGTCGTCGTAGAAGACGTCGAAGCCGCCCTGCGGAACGGCGAACACCTTCGGGCGCGCGAGATCCTTGCCCGGGACCGGGAAGCCCTGGACCGCGGTCCAGGCGGACGCGCCGGGGGCCTTCTCCAGGGCGACGACGGCCTTGCTCGCCTGCCACTGCCACACCAGCAGGGCGGTGCCGTCCTCGGCGACCGCGAGATCCATGTTGGCGATGTCGCGGCTGCCGGACGGCGGCTGCTCGTTGAGGTCGGCCGGAGCGGTCCACGCGGCCTGCGGGCCGGTCTTCTCGACGGCCCTCACGACACCGGAGACCGACCACACGGCCACCAACCGGCCGTCGGGGGCCGCCGCCAGGTGGTGGTAGCCCTTCTCGGGGACCGCGGCGACGTACTCGGGCTCGGAGAAGGCGGTCGCGCCGGGCGTGAGGGTGGCGACCTTGAGCCAGTGGTTGCCGTGGTCGTCGGCGCGCTTGGCCCGCCAGGCCAGGCGCACCGTGCCGTCCGCGAGCGAGACCAACTCGGTGCTGTACGAGCCGGCGTCCGGCCAGGTCTGCGGGGTGAGCCAGCGGGTGCCGCCGGCGGGCCGGATCCGGGTGGAACGCCCGTCGTGGGTGAGGGAGACGAGGGCGCCGTCCCCGGCCGACACCAGGGCGCTCAGCCCACCCGCGGCGTCACCTGGGTTGGGGGCCGGGGCGTGGAGGGCTCGGGTGCCCCACGGGCCCGGCGCACGCGTCTCGACCGCGGCCACAGCGGTGCCTCCGGTGGTGGCCATGGCGGTGGTGGCGGCGGCCGTGGCGGTGGTGTCGGCGGCGGCCGGGTCGGTGGTGTGGGCGGCGGCCGGGTCGGTGGCCGCCAGAGCGAAGACGGGAGTGAGCGCGATGCCGAGCACCGCGCGGGAGTGCGAAGTCATGGGAATGCCCCCCCGGGCAGGGCGAATCGGTTGGCACGGATTCGCCGAACTGTTCGAACAAGTCAGACGCAGCGTATATCAACCAAGATCGTCCCGCGTGGGGGAATTCCCTCCCCGTGCCCGGTGGGGTTCGGCGCCGTACGTGCGGCATCCGGGTGCTCGCGCGTGATGTCCGGCCCGGTCGTCGCGGTGCGGAGGACATCCGTTCCTACGTTGATCAGATGATCCACGGATTCTCTTCCCGGGTGGCCGCGTCGACGTGTGCGCTCTGCGCGGCGGGACTGCTGGCCGTGATGCCCGCCGCTGCGGCCCGCTCCGGCGGGGCGGAGCCCAGTCCACCGGCCGGGCCGAGGTCGGCGGAACCGCACCCTTCGCTGCTGTACCGCCCCGGCACCCAGGTCCGCCCGCGCGCCGGGGCGCCCCGCCTCCCGGAGACTTCCGCGCTGTCCTGGCTGGTGGCCGACGCCCGCACCGGCGAGGTGCTCGCCGCCCACAACGCGCACCGCAGGCTGCCCCCGGCCAGCACCCTGAAGACCCTGTTCGCTCTCACCGTGCTGCCCACGCTGCCGGCCGGCATCCGGCACACGGTCCGCGCGCGGGAACTCCGGGGCATCGGGGCCGGCAGCAGCATGGTCGGGGTCGCCGAGGGCCGTACCTACCGGGTCGCCGACCTGTGGCGGGGCGTCTTCCTCAACTCCGGCAACGACGCCGTGCACGTCCTGGCCGAACTCAACGGCGGCTGGCGGGCCACGGCGCAGCGCATGCAGGCCAAGGCCCGGTCCCTCGGCGCCCGCGACACGCATGTGGTCTCCCCGGACGGCTACGACGCGCCGGGCCAGGTGTCGTCGGCGTTCGATCTGGCGGTCTTCGGCCGCGTCGGGCTGCGCAATCCCGACTTCGCGCGGTACTGCGCCACCGTCGAGGCCAGGTTCCCGGACGGCTCACACTCGTCGTACCCGATCCTCAACACCAACCGGCTGCTGAGCGGCGCCCGCGGTGTGAAGCCGTACCGGGGGCTGATCGGCATCAAGAACGGCTACACCAGCAAGGCGGGCAACACCCTCGTCGCGGCGGCGCGGCGCGACGGGCGCACCCTCGTCGTGACGGTGATGAACCCTCAGGAGGGCGGCGGCTCCGCGGTGTACGAGGAGGCCCGCTCACTGCTCGACTGGGGCTTCGAGGCGGGCGGCCGGGTCGAACCCGTGGGTTCGCTCGACACGTCGAGGCCTGCGGAGCGACCGGCCGCGGCGACTGCGCCCGCCGTCGCGGCCGCCGTGCCGAAGGAGGCCGGCTCCGGCTGGACGGAAGCGGGGCTGATCGCGGGTGCCGCAGGGCTGGGCGCGGTGGTCGTGGTGCTGGTGCTGCGGCTGCCGGTCCGCCGTTCCGGAGACTGCTGACCGGTCGGCAGCCACAGCAGCAGGCCCAGGGTGATCCAGGCGTAGGTGTTGCTGCCCAGGAAGCCGTCGACGCCGGACGCGTCGTCGAACCACAGCCACACCACGCTCGTACACAGCACCGCGTACAGGGCCCCCGCGATCCGGATGCGCCCGGTACGGATCAGCACGGCGAAGGACGGCAGCAGCCACACCAGATGGTGCACCCAGGTGACCGGGCTGACGAGACAGGCGGCGAGGCCGGTCAGGGCGAACGCCGCCGCCCAGTCCCCCGCGGTGACCGCCCGGCGGGCTCGCAGCGCCCACACGCCGAGGACCAGCAGGACCGCCGCCGCCCACAAAGCCCGGTCCGTCTCGCCCAGCCGGGCCAGAACGCCCTGCACCGACTGATTCGAGACGTAGCCGAGGCGGCCCACCCGGTTGGTGTCCCACAGCGCCTCGGTCCAGTAGAAGCGAGAGGCGTCGGGGTCCGCCGTTGCCGCGAGAGCCGTGGCACCGAGGGCGACGGCCGTGGCGAACGCCGCCGCGCGCCACCTCCGGGCCACCAGCAGCAGACCGATGAACAACGCCGGCGTGAGCTTGATCGCGGCCGCCAGCCCGATGCCGATGCCCGCCCAGCGTGTGCGTCCGCCGGCCAGCAGCGCCGCGTCGGTGAGCACGAGCGCCAGCAGCAGCAGATTCACCTGGCCGAAGCTGAAGGTGTCGCGCAGCGGCTCGAACAGCGCGAGGACGCAGGCGGTCAGGGCCCATCCGTACCAGCCGTGGCGCCGCCAGGCAGGGCCGGTGAGCAGCCGCAGGATCAGGGCCAGGGCCGCCGCGTTGAGCAGCAGGGCGGCGCCGACCGCGGTGCGCAGGTCCAGCAGGGCCATCGGCAGCATGACGACGGCTGCGAACGGCGGGTAGGTGAAGCCGTACACCGTGCCGGGGACCCGGTAGTCGTAGATCCGGCCGCCGCGGTGGACCCAGTTGTCGATGGTTCCGTAGTAGACGCGCAGGTCGAACCAGTCGCGCAGCAGGGGCACGGTCGCGGTGAAGACCGTCACCACCGTGGCGAGGGCGAGCACGAGCAGCAGTCGTCCGCGGTCGGTGCGCGGCACGCTCGGGGTCATGCCGTGTGTCCCAGCGCCGGTGCCGACTCCGCCTGGTGGGCCTGCCACAGCACGACGACCGCGAGTGCCCCGCCGGAGACGGCCAGCACGAGTTGCCCGGTGTCGGCCGGGCCGCCGCCGGGCAGGACGCAGAGCGCCAGCACGCCGGTCACCGCCGCCGTGCGGTGGCGTACGGAGGTGCTGGGTGCGGCGGCGGCGATGAGGAACAGGCCCCACAGCGCGTACCAGGGGCGGATCGCCGGGCCGAGCGCGGCCACCGCCGCCAGGCTCAGGCCCAGCGCGTACACCGGTCGCGGCCGCAGCCGGAGCCAGATCACCACGATCGCGGCCCCGGCCGCCACGACGCCCAGCGCGTGCCAGGCGGGGATCGTCAGGGGCGCGAGATCGCTGCCGAAGTGTTCCAGCAGGGCGCGGGTGGCGCGGCCGAGCAGGGTGGTCAGGGCCCAGTTCTGCGGCGAGACGGGCGTGTTCAGGGCACCGATCCAGCCGTATCCGGTGCCCGCCGCGGCCGTGGCCGCGACGGTCGTCCCCGCGGCCGCGACGGCGGTCGTCACGAGGGCCTGGGCCGTACCGCGGCCCGCACGCACCTGGAGGACGACGACGGCGGCGAGACCGAGCGCGGCGGGTGCCTTGACCAGTGCGGCGAGCGTGACGAGGACGGCGCCGAGCAACGGCCACCGGCCGAGCGCCGCCACCAGGCCGGTGCCGAGCAGGCCCAGCATGACGGCGTCGTTGTGCGCGCCCGCGACCAGGTGCAGCAGGACGAGCGGGTTGAGGGCTCCCAGCCACAGCGCGGCGGCGGGGTCGGCGCCGCTGTGGCGTGCGAGTCGGGGCAGCGCGGCGGCCATGAGGGCCACGCCGGCGAGCGCGACGAGCCGCATCCCGAACAGTCCGGCGGGCAGTTCACCGCGCGTCAGCGCCGACAGGGCCGCGGCGACGGCGAGGAACACCGGGCCGTACGGGGCGCCGGTGTGACGCCAGAGCGGGGCGACCTCGCCGGCGAGGGGGCCGCCGAGTCGCGACGGCCCGTGCGCGTAGACGTCCATGTGCGCGTCGGCCATCGCCCCTTGGGCGAGGTAGCTGTAGACGTCGCGGCTGAACAGCGGCGGGGCGAGCAGCAGCGGGGCGGCCCAGACGGCGAGGACGAGCAGCAGGGCGCGGGGAGCGGGCGGTCTCGGCCCTCGGACCAGCCGGCCCAGCAGCGCCCAGGCCGCGATCAGCAGGACCAGTCCGAAGTACACCGCCACCAGGCCGAGGACCGCCCGCGCGGATGCCGGGTGCAGGAGGTCGCGTACGGGCAGGGCTCCGGCCGTCTCACCTCCTGCCGCGAGGAAGGCGGTGCCGGCCAGACCGAGTATCTGGCAGCGGCGGAGATCGACGGGGAAAGCCATGGCCAACACTCGGGCAGCGTGTCAACGCGGGGTGGCGTCGCGGCGACGTGGAGCCCTCTGGAGGGGAGCGGGAGTGTGACCGGCCGGTGATCAGGTGTGGGGCGATGGGGCGGGGAGCATCTGCCGCGTGCGGTGGTGTGCGCAGTGCGGGCTCGTCGTGGCTTGCCGCGCAGTTCCCCGCGCCCTTGAAGGCATGACCCGACACCCGCCGAGATGTGACGGCATGACCACGACGCCCGCCGAGCTGTTCCGTCAGAACACCGACAGGCCCGTCAGCGTCGTGAATCTGTCCAGGGCCGCCACGCCGGCCACCGAGTTGCCCCGTTCGTCCAGGCCGGGGCTCCACACGCAGAGCGTGCAGCGGCCCGGGACGACCGCGATGATGCCGCCGCCCACGCCGCTCTTGCCGGGCAGGCCCACGCGGTAGGCGAAGTCGCCCGCCGCGTCGTACGTGCCGCAGGTCAGCATGATCGCGTTGATCTGCTTGGCCTGGCTGAGGGTGAGCAGACGGGTGCCGTCGGCGCGTATGCCGTGCCGGGCGAGGAAGGCGGTGGCGAGGGCGAGATCGGCGCAGGACGCCGCGATCGAGCACTGCCGGAAGTACTCGTCGAGCAGGACAGGCACCGGGTTGTCGATGTTGCCGTAGGACGCCATGAAGTGGCCGAGCGCGGCGTTGCGGTCGCCGTGCGACGACTCGGACGCGGCGACCTCCTGATCGAAGGTCAGGTCCGCGTTGCCGCTCTCCGCCCGCAGGAACGCCAGCAGTTCCCCCGACGCGTCGCCGGTACGGGTGTGCAGCCGGTCGGTGACGACGAGGGCGCCCGCGTTGATGAACGGGTTGCGCGGGATGCCGTTCTCGTACTCCAGCTGGATCAGGGAGTTGAAGGGGTTGCCGGAGGGCTCGCGGCCGACGTGTTCCCACAGGGCGTCGCCCTCGCGGGCCAGGACGAGGGCGAGGGTGAAGACCTTGGTGATGGACTGCGCGGAGAAGGGCCGCCGCCAGTCCCCCACGCCGTACACCGTGCCGTCCGGCTCGGCGACGGCCATGCCGAAGCTGCGCGGGTCGCGGGCGGCGAGCGCGGGGATGTAGTCGGCGGGCCGACCCCGGCCGGGCGTCCGCTCGATCTCCTCGGCGATGCGCTCCAGGACCGGCTGGAAGGTCGTCGACGACGTCATGATCCGATTGTCCCTCCTGCCGGTCCCCGGTGCGCTCGCGTCCGTCAGGCCACCGGAGCCGGACCGCTGCCCGCCAGGACCTCCGGGCGCAGCAGCCCGGCGAGCGTCTCGGCGGGCAGCAGGCCCTTCTCCAGCACGAGTTCCGCCACGCCCCGGCCGGTGGCGAGGGCCTCCTTGGCGATGTCGGTGGCGGCCGTGTAGCCGATGTGCGGGTTGAGCGCGGTGACGAGGCCGATGGAGTTCTCGACGGTCGCGCGCAGCGCCTCGGTGTTGGCGGTGATGCCGGCCACGCAGCGCTCCGCGAGGGTGAGGCAGGCGGCACGCAGGTGTGTGATGGACTCCGACAGCGAGTGCAGGATGATCGGCTCGAAGGCGTTGAGCTGGAGCTGGCCGGCCTCGGCGGCCATGGTGATGGTGACGTCGTTGCCGATCACCTCGAAGGCGACCTGGTTGACGACCTCGGGGATCACCGGGTTGACCTTGCCGGGCATGATGGACGAACCGGCCTGCACCGGCGGCAGGTTGATCTCGCCGAGCCCGGCGCGCGGCCCGGAGGACAGCAGCCTGAGGTCGTTGCAGCTCTTGGAGAGCTTGACCGCGATGCGCTTGAGCACACCGGACATCTGGACGAAGGCGCCGCAGTCCTGGGTGGCCTCCACCAGGTTGGCCGCCGTCACCAACGGCAGGCCGGTGATGGCCGCGAGGTGGCGGCGGGCCGACTCGGCGTATCCGGCGGGGGCGTTGAGGCCGGTGCCGATCGCCGTGGCACCGAGGTTGATCTCATGGATCAGCTCGACGGCCTCGGCAAGACGGGACCCGTCCTCGTCCATCATGACGGCGTACGCGGAGAACTCCTGGCCGAGCGTCATCGGCACCGCGTCCTGCAACTGTGTACGGCCCATCTTGAGCACGTCGCGGAACTCGACGGCCTTGCGGGCGAAGGTGTCCTGGAGGACCGCCATCGCGTCGAGCAGCCCGCGTACCGCGAACACTGTCGCGATCTTGACGGCGGTCGGGTAGACGTCGTTGGTGGACTGGCCGAGGTTGACGTCCTCGTTGGGGTGCAGGTACCGGTACTCGCCCTTGGCGTGACCCAGCAGTTCCAGCGCCCGGTTCGCCACGACCTCGTTGGCGTTCATGTTGGTGGAGGTGCCGGCGCCGCCCTGGACGACGTCGACGACGAACTGCTCGTGCAGCTTGCCGTCACGGATCTCCCGGCAGGCCTCGACGATCGCGGCGGCCTTCTTCGGGTCCAGCAGCCCGAGTTCCTCGTTGGCGAGGGCGGCGGCCTCCTTGACGGCGGCCAGCGCGTCGATCAGGTGCGGGTAGGCGGAGATGGTCATGCCCGTGATGGGGAAGTTCTCCGTGGCCCGCAGGGTGTGCACACCCCAGTAGGCCTCGGCGGGAACGTCACGGTCGCCCAGTAGGTCGTGTTCGGAGCGGGTGGAGGCGTTCATGAGGTTGAGGGTCCTCTTTTGCTAAGGGGGTGAGGGTAAATGCCCTAAGGGGCGCGGGGAACTGCGCGACCAGCCACAGGAGGCCCCGCAGTCGCACACGGACGGCGAGACCTGCACGCTGTCAGGCGCGAGTCGATCCGACAACAGGCTCCAGCGAGCGAACCGGCCGCACACGCCCGACCTCCCGGCCGCCTCCGAGCAGCGGCTCACCCGCGAACTCGGCAAGCAGCTCCGGGTCGACACCCGCCCGGGCCAACGCCGCGGCAGCGACGGGCACACGCGCCCGATTCGCACCATCGGCGATCTTCACCGCTACAGCCCGGCCGTCGGGCAACGCGGCGACCTGGACGCCCTCGAAGCCGTCCTTGGTGAGCAGCCCGGGCACCGCCCGCATCATCGCGGCGACGTCCCGGCCGGAGCCGGAGGCCATCTCGGCGTGCTCGCGCATCGCGTCGGCGACGCGGGCCTCGGGCGTGCCCGGCGCGGCGGTGACGATCCGCGCGGTGGCCCGGGCGAGACCGTGCAGGGAGATGGAGAACAGGGGCGCGCCGCAGCCGTCGACGGTGACCCGGGCGATGCGCTGCCCGGTGAGGTCCTCGACGATCTCGGCGATGGCCTGCTGGAGCGGGTGGCCGGGGTCGAGGTAGTTCTCCAGCGGCCAGTCGTTGAGGGCGCAGGTGTAGAGCATGGCCGCGTGCTTGCCGGAGCAGTTCTGCGCGAGCCGCGAGGGCAGCCGGCCCTCGCGCACCCACGCGTCCCGGACGAGCGGGTCGAACGGCAGGTCCGGGACGTTGCACAGGTGGTCCTCGGTGAGCCCGGCGAGTTCGAGGATGCGCCGGGTACCGGCGAGGTGGCGTTCCTCGCCGGAGTGGCTGGCCGCGGTCAGCGACAGCAGGTCGCCGTCGAGCGGCAGCCCGGCCCGAGCCATGGCCACGGCTTGGACGGGCTTGATCGCGGAGCGGGGGTAGAAGGCGGCCTCGATGTCTCCGATCTGGAGCTGGACCTCTCCGTCGGCGCCGAGGACGACGACGGAGCCGTAGTGGATGCCTTCGACGATTCCGCCGCGTGCGAGGTGGGCGACGGGGGCGTGGACGGGTTCACGGACAAGGGGTGCGTCCGCGAGGGAACTGCTGTACATCACTGCCTGCTTCTCGTGGAGCGGCGCGTTCCTCACGCGTCGGCTCCGGTGGTGGATGTGCGCGCGACACGGCCGCGGACGGCGAACCATCCGGCGACCAGTGCCCCGACGATCAGCGGCAGGCACAGCACGGTGGTGCGTCCCGCGCCGCCGTCGGCGTACATGAGGACCAGGACGGAGGCGAGGAACGCCAGCGTCACGATCTCGGTCCAGGGGGAGCCCGGCAGCCGGTAGCCCGGGCGGGTCAGCTCGCCCTTCTGGGTCTTCTGCCAGAAGAAGAGGTGACAGATCATGATCATGCCCCAGGTGGCGAGGATACCGATCGCGGCGAAGTTCAGCACGATCTCGAACGCCTCGGCGGGCACGACGAAGTTGAGGCCGACGCCCAGGACACAGACGCCGCTGGTGAGCAGGATGCCGCCGTAGGGGACCTGGCTGCGGCTCATCACGGACGTGAACTTCGGCGCGGAGCCGGCCATGGCCATGGAGCGCAGGATGCGGCCGGTGGAGTACAGGCCGGAGTTGAGGGAGGACATCGCGGCGGTGAGGACCACGAGGTTCATCACGCCGCCGGCCGCCGGGACGCCGATGTTGGACAGCACCGTGACGAAGGGGCTCTCCCCCGCCGTGTACTTGTTCCAGGGCAGCAGCATCGACAGCAGGACGACGGAGCCGACGTAGAACACGCCCACGCGCCACATGATCGAGTTGATCGCCTTGGGCATGATCTTCTCGGGGCTCCGGGTCTCACCGGCCGCGACGCCGACGAGTTCCACGGAGGCGTAGGCGAAGACGACGCCCTGGATGATCAGCAACATGGGCAGCAGGCCGTGCGGGAAGATGCCGCCGCTGTCGCTGATCAGGGACGGGCCGGGGCTGTGGCCGTCGACGGGGTGCTGGGTGACCAGCAGGAAGATGCCTATGCACATGAAGACGACGAGCGCGCCGACCTTGACGATCGCGAACCAGAACTCCAGCTCGCCGAAGATCTTCACCGAGATCAGGTTCACGGTGAGCACGACCGCCAGCGCGATGAGCGCGATCACCCACTGCGGGATGTCCGAGAACATGCCCCAGTAGTGGGTGTAGGTGGCGACGGCGGTGATGTCGGCGATGCCGGTGGTCGCCCAGTTGAGGAAGTACATCCAGCCCGCGGTGTAGGCGCCCTTCTCCCCCATGAACTCGCGGGCGTACGACACGAAGGCGCCGGAGGAGGGCCGGTACAGCACGAGTTCGCCGAGGGCGCGCACGACGAGGAAGGCGAAGAGGCCGCAGACCGCGTAGGCGATGAAGAGGGAGGGGCCGGCGTCGGCGAGGCGGCCGCCGGCGCCGAGGAAGAGGCCGGTGCCGATGGCGCCGCCGATGGCGATCATGTTGACGTGCCGGGACTTCAGGGACTTGCTGTAGCCGGCGTCTCCGGCATCGACATGGCCGGAACGTTTCTGCACGCCTTCGTGCAGGGACTGCTCGCTCACGCCTCGGGTCCGCCTTCCGTGGGGGTGTCGGTGCGCGCGGGGCGCACGATGTCGGTGAGGGTCGTCTCGACCCGGTCGAGGTGGTGGGCCATGGCCTCCACCGCGTCGTTCTCGGAACCGTCGATCAGCGCCTCGACGATCGCCCGGTGCTCGCGGTTGGACTGCTCGCGGCGGCCGCCCAGCTCGTTGAGGAAGGCGGACTGGCGGGCCAGTGCGTCCCGGATCTCCTCGATGACCCGGCGGAAGACCGGGTTCTGCGCGGCCTCGGCCACGGCGAGGTGGAACAGCGTGTCCATCGCGACCCAGGCGGTGGTGTCCGTCTCCCGTTCCATCCGGTCCAGGAGGTGGGCCAGGTGGTCGAGGTTCTCCGGGGTGCGGCGCCGTGCCGCGTACCCGGCGACCGGGATCTCGACGTGGCGGCGCACCTCCAGCAGGTCGCTGGCCGAGTAGTCGCCGAAGGTGGGGTCCTCGACGGTGCTGGCGACGACGAAGGTGCCCTTGCCGGTCCTGGAGACGGTCAGGCCCATGGTCTGCAGGGCGCGCAGCGCCTCGCGCAGCACGGGCCGGGAGACCTCCAGGGTGCGGCAGAGCTCCGCCTCGGAGGGGAGCTTGTCGCCGATCGCGTAGTCACCGCGCTCGATGGCGTCGCGCAGATACGCCAGCACCGCTTCCATGGCGCTGACGCGCCGCACGGGCTGTCCGGCTGTCCGGCTGTCTGACAGGTTCACGGTGGCGATCCTGCGGGTCACGGGAGGCGCCTGTCAAGGGGTCGCAGCGAAACGTCCGGAGGGCCGGAAGCCCGCGTTCACGCACCCGGCCCCCTCGCCGTCGCGACCGGTCAGCCGGTGAGCACACCCGCCCCGAGCAGGCCGAACAGCAGCACCCCCACGACGATCCGGTAGATCACGAAGGCGTTGAAGGAGTGCTTGGCGACGAACTTCAGCAACCAGGCGATGGAGCCGTAGGCCACCACGAAGGACACGATCGTGCCGACGGCGAGCGGGGCCGCGCCCACGCCGGCACCCAGGGCGTCCTTGAGTTCGTAGAGGCCGGCGCCGGTCAGGGCGGGGATGCCGAGGAAGAAGGAGAGCCGGGTGGCGGCGACCCGGTCCAGGTCGAGGATGAGCGCCGTGGACATGGTGGCGCCTGAGCGGGAGAAGCCGGGGAAGAGCAGGGCGAGGATCTGGGAACTGCCGACGAGCATGGCGTCCTTGAAGGAGGTGTCGTCCTCGCCGCGCTTGTGCCGACCCATCTGGTCCGCCGCCCACATCACCCCGCTGCCGGCGATCAGCGAGCCGGCCACCACCCACAGCGAGGCCAGCGGGCCCTCGATGAGCGGCTTGGCGGCGAGTCCCACGGCGACGATCGGGATCGTCGCGCAGATGACCCACCAGGCGAACTTGTAGTCGTGGTGGTAGCGCTCCTCGCGGTCGCGCAGGCCCCTCCCCCACGCGGAGACGATCCGCACGATGTCCTTGAAGAAGTACACGAGCACCGCGGCGATCGCGCCGACCTGGATGACGGCCGAGAACCCGACCACGGCGCTGTCGTCGACGGGGATGCCCATGAGCCCTTCGACGATCTTCAGATGGCCGGTGGAGGAGACGGGCAGGAACTCGGTCACCCCCTCGACGGCTCCGAGGACGACGGCCTGACCGACGTTGATGACGCTCATGGGATCCAGTTCTGTGCGGGGTGGGACGGGCGCGGAGAGGACCGTCTTACTACACGCGGGCGAGAACGGATCTCACAGACGCGCGAGCGCCACCCCCGCGAACGCCGCCCCGAGTCCGGCCGCCAGGCTCGCCGTCACATTGAGGGCGGCGTAGCCGCGGGCCCCCGTCTCCACCAGCCGCAGCGTCTCGTAGGAGAACGTCGAGTACGTCGTCAGAGCCCCGCACAGACCCGTGCCGAGCAGCAGCTGGACGTGTCCGGCGACGCCGGTGAGCAGGCCGAGGACCAGGCAGCCGGTGACGTTCACCGCGAAGGTGCCCCAGGGGAAGAGGGAGTCGTGCCGGGACTGCACCGCACGGTCGGTGAGGTAGCGCAGCGGGGCGCCGACCATCGCACCCCCGACGACCAGCAGCCAGTTCACAACGACCTCTTACCCTTCGCGTCCGTTTCGCCCGGTACATCCGCCCGGCCGGTGGTGGGGGTGCCCCCGGTCGAGCGAAGCCCAGACCGGGGGAGGATGACCTCGCAGTCGTCGAGGGTCACCAGGCCCTCGGTGACGAGTTCGTCGAGCTGGGGCAGGAAGGCCCGCACGCGTGGCTCGGTGTCGACGATCACGACGGCGACCGGCAGGTCCTCGCTCAGGGACAGCAGCCGCGAGGTGTGGATCAGCGAGGAGGCCCCGAAACCCTCGACGCCCCGGAAGACGCTGGCGCCCGCGAGGCCCGCCGCGTGGGCCCGGTGGACGATCTCCGAGTAGAGCGGCTTGTGGTGCCAGGTGTCGTTCTCGCCGACGAAGACGGTCAGGCGCAGGGCCCGGCCGGTCAGCTCTGTCATGGCTGCCTCCACTTCAGGACACGGCGGGTCGACCAGGCCGCGAACCACACCGCCGTGAGCGCCGCGATCGGGGTCACGGCGAGGTAGGTCAGGCCGGTGCGGAGGTGGCCGCCGTCGGCCAGCTTCTGGATGTCGACGGCGTAGGTCGAGAAGGTCGTGAACCCCCCGAGCACGCCGGTGCCGACGAAGGGACGGACCAGGCGGTGTGCAGCCCGGAACTCCGTGATGACCACCATGAACACGCCGATCACGGCACATCCGGCGACATTGATCCAGAAGGTCGTCCAGGGGAAGCCGCCCGTGTGCGAGGGCCACCACAGGGACGCCGCGTAGCGGGCGGCGGCCCCCGCTCCCCCGCCGAGCGCCACCGCCGCGACGACGGGCGCCTGGGCGCGCCAGGCGGGCGGGTGCGGGGCAGCGGGCCGGATGCGGAGGCTTTCCGTCTCGGGGGCCGTCATGGTCGTACGTCTCCTACTCGCCGGGGCCCGGGATCGTGCGGGCGCGTGCCGTCGCAAGTAGGGACCGTTGGCGGCGTCCGTGCCGCGGTTCGGGTACGGCGGGCCCCACCGCCGCGCCGCGAGAGGTGTCGCGGCCGGGGTTCAGGTTAACCCCGGTGGCGAACCGGCGTCATTTCGGGCCGGGTGACTCGCAGACCGCCACGCCCGGCTCCCAGAGGCTGCCCAGCACGAGGTGTCCGCCCGCTTCGCACACGCTGGTGACCATCCGGTACCCGGAGTGGCGGTGGGCGAGGTGGTGAAGGACGCGGCCCTCGTCGTCGAAGGACAGGACGGCGATCGTGCCGGTGGGACGGAAGGGAGCGCGTACGGCCGCGCGGGCGGCGGCCCGGCGGACCGCGGGCGCGCTGCGGTGGCACAGGTCGAGGGCTGGGACGCGGGGCCCGGCCAGCGCGACCCAGACCGGTCCGTCCGGGGCGCCGCGCCAGAGGTTGTCGGGCATGCCCGGGAGGTTCTCGGCGAAGGGTTCGATCCGGCCGGCGCCGGGGCCGGTGAGCCGGTAGCGGATGAGCCGGCGGGCGCCGGTCTCGGCGACGACGAGGAACGACTCGTCGGCCCCAGCGGCAAGCCCGTTGGCGAACTGGAGGCCGTCCAGCACCACCTCGGGGGTGTCCGCGCCGGGGGTCAGGCGCAGCAGGCGTCCCGTCCCGGTGTGTTCGACGATGTCGCCGATCCAGTGGTCCAGGGAGTGGCGGCGGCTGGAGACGGTGAAGTACACACTGCCGTCGGAGAGGGACACGACGTTGCTGGCGAACCGCAGCCGCTCCCCCGCCACCGAGTCGGCGAGGACGCGGACCGTGCCGTCGCCGGTGCCGACGCGCAGCAGTCCGCGTTCGGCGTCGCACACCAGCAGGTCGCCGTCCGGGAGGAGTTCGAGCCCGAGCGGCCTGCCGCCGGTCTCCGCGATGACCTCGCTACGGGCCGTCACCGGGTTCCCCAGGCCGTCCAGACGCAGGATGCGGCCGTCCGCCAGGCCGGTCAGCACGCGGCCGCGCGGGTCGGCGACCACGTCCTCGGGGCCGTGCCCCACCGCGACGTAGTGGCGTGGGACGAGTGCCGTGGGACGGTTCATCCTGCGTTTCCTTCACCGTCGGGGGAGATTCCTCGGTACCGGGTCGCCTACCAGCCCTTTTCAAACATCCGGGCGACCTCGGCGATCCGCATCTCGTCGCGGTGGTAGTACACGCGGCCCGCGGACCGGCTGGTGCGCAGCATGCCGGTGGCCTGGAGCAGCCGGAGGTGGGTGACGGCGGCCGGGCGGGGCATCGAGAACCTCTCGGCGACGGCGTCCGCGGTGACGCCGTGTGCGGCGGGGCCGGGTTCCTTCAGCCAGTCCAGGATGCGCAGGCGCGTCTCGCCCGTGGGAGTCCTCAGCATGTCGTGCCCCTGCCTCGCGGCTCTGGTCCTCTTACCACGTCTTCCCACTGTCCCGCAGTCGAAGCCGGCGCGCCCGGGACTCGGCATCCTTGACCGATAGTGAACTGCCCCATGTCACACGTCAGTTCGGGGCGAATAAGGGCCCGGCCGCGTGTGTGCGGCCGGGCCCCCTCCCCCGTGGGTCAGCGGTGGCGGAACCAGGACATCGACGACAGTGCCAGATCGTCGTAGCCGAACAGCGCCTGGTTCTCCCAGGCGTTGCCGGAGGAGGCGTCGGTCGGATCCCAGCCGTTGCCGTTCACCGCGGTCCAGGTCGCCTCCCAGTAGAAGATGCCGAGGCCACGGCCGTTCGGGACGGCCTCCACGATGCTCGCCACGTCGTTCATCCACCGGGTCTGGCCGGACACGCTCGCCGGGTAGCCGGAGACCAGCTCGGCGCCGGTGTCGATGATGTTCTCGTGCGAGTCCTCGCTGTCCAGGCGGAACGGGTAGGCGGTCTCGGCGACGAAGACCGGCTTGCCGTAGCGGGAGGCCGTGTCGTCGAGGGTGGTCTGGAAGTCGGCCAGCGTGCCGTGCCAGTAGCCGTAGTACGACAGGCCGATCGCGTCGAACTTCACGCCGTTGGAGCGCGCGCTGTCGAACCACCAGCGGGTTCCGGCCAGGTCACCGCCCTTGGCGAGGTGCAGGGCGACGGTCGTGCTGGAGTTGACCGTCTTGACCGCGTCGTAGCCGGAGTTGAGCAGACCGGCCAGCTGCGGCCAGTTGGAGGTCGATCCCTCGTTCCACAGCATGCCGCCGTTGATCTCGTTGCCGACCTGGACCATGTCGGCGCTGGTGCCCTGCGCCTTCAACGCGTTCAACACGTCGTACGTGTGGTTGTACACATCGGTCTTGAGTTGACTGTACGAGTGTCCGGCCCAGGCGGCGGGCTTGTCCTGGCGGCCCGGGTCGGCCCAGAAGTCCGAGTAGTGGAAGTCGACCAGCAGCTTCATGCCCTGCGCCTTGACGCGCTTGGCCGTGGCGAGGACGCGCGCCTTGTTGTTGTAGCCGTCGGCCGGGTTCACCCAGACCTTGAGGCGCGCGTAGTTCATGCCGGACGACTTGAGGATCGCCAGCGGGTCGCCGGCCGCGCCGGAGCTGTTCCGGTAGACGCCGCCCTTGGCCTCGCTCTTGGCCAGGGACGAGATGTCGGCACCCTTGATCGGCGTACTGGACGTGCCCGGCGTGAAGGTCAGGTCGTCAACATTGATCCAGTTACCCGCGTTGGCGTCGCTGTTGACGCTGATCGTGCACTGGTTGCTGGTCACATTGACCGGCACGACGATCCGGATCCACCCACTGGACGAGACCGGCAGATCGGTGCGCTGCTCGGCGCCGCCGCAGTTCTTCAGCGCTATGTACGCGGACTTCTGCCCGCCGCCGGAGCGCACCCAGGCGGTGAGTTTGTAGGCGCCGTTGGTGAGTCCGGACAGGTACTGGTACGTCTCCACCTTGTAGGCGGTGGAGGCCCAGTGGCTCAGGCGGTAGCTGCCGCCGTGGCCGCCGGCCTCGGTGAACGAGGCGCCGGTGTCGCCGTACTCGGACCAGCCGCCCGGTGTGGCCGCGCCCGCGCCGTCGGCCTCGAAGCCGCCGTTGGTCAGCGTGCTCGCGGCGTGGGCGGACGTGGCGGGCAGGGCGGTGAGCGCGAGCCCCGCCGCGAGCGGGAGCAGCAGGGTTCTGAGCGTGCGTCTGGGATGGAACATCGTCGTCCGTCGTCCCTTCGACGTGGGGGTTGGGGTGCCCCTCGCCCGGAGGTGAGGCGAGAGAGCCCCTCCGTCCGCGGCTCCGGTGGCTCGCACGGGCGGAGGGGAGTCGGTTCAGCCGTCGAGCCGGACGACCCGGACGGCTCCGGCCGGGACCGGCAGCCGGCCCACGGCGCGTTCACCGGTCAGCAGCTCGGTGCCGGGAACCTCCAGCGGCACCTTGGCCTCCGAGCCGGTGTGGTTGACGGCGAACAGGTAGGTGCCCGACTCGCCGGTGCGGCGCACCACTTCGACGTCCCGGGGCAGGTCGGCGCGCGGGGCGAGCCGCGCGTCCTCGACCGCCCAGCCCAGCAGCGCGTCCAGGCCGTCGGCGCCCAGCCGGGTGGAGACGTACCAGGCGGTGCCGTCGCCGCGGCGGTGCCGGGTGACGGCGGGCCGCCCGGCGGTCAGTCCGTCGGCGTACGTCAGGACGGTCTCGGCGCCGCGCGGCACCACGAACTCCGTCCACACGTCGGCGCCCAGCGCGGATCCGTCGGGGCCGGTGACGCTCACCCGCTCGCCGGGCAGCAGTGGTGAGAACTCCTCGACGGTGAGGCCGAGGACGTCCCGCAACGGCCCCGGGTAGGCGCCCTCGTGGACGGCGTCGTGCTCGTCGACGATGCCGGAGAAGTACGAGACGACCAGTGTGCCGCCGTTCTCGACGTAGGCCCTGAGGTTGGTCCCGGCCGCTTCCGTCATCAGGTACAGGGCCGGTACGACGACAAGGGGATACCTCGACAAGTCGGCTTCCGGGTGGGCGAAGTCGACGGTGAGGTGGCGGTCGTAGAGGGCCTCGTAGAAGGCGTCGGCGCGTTCGCGGGCATCGTGGTCGACGCTGGGGCGCCACTCGAGGTTCTGCGCCCACCAGGAGTGCCAGTCCCACAGCACGGCCACGTCGGCCTCGGTGCGGGTGCCGCGGATCTCGCTCAACGCGTCGACCGCCGAGCCGAGTGCGACGACCTCACGCCACACACGGGTGTCGGTGCCGCCGTGCGGGACCATCGCCGAGTGGAACTTCTCGGCGCCGCGCCGGGACTGGCGCCACTGGAAGAACATGGCGCCGTCGGAGCCGCGCGCCACGTGGGTGAGGGAGTTGCGGGCCATCTGGCCGGGGGCCTTGGCCGGGTTGCGGGGCTGCCAGTTGACGCCCGAGGTGGAGTGCTCCAGCAGCAGCCAGGGGGCGCCGCCCGCGACAGAGCGGGTGAGGTCGGCGGCCATGGCCAGGTTGACGTGGGTGCGGCGGCCGTCGGTGATCAGGTAGTGGTCGTTGGTGACGATGTCGACCTCGCGGCCCCAGGCCCAGTAGTCGACGGAGTCGCACTGGCTCAGCGCCGTCATGAAGTTGGTGGTGACCGGGACGCCGGGAGAGAGGCGGTGCAGGATGTCCCGCTCCGTCACGAAGTTCTCGCGCATGGTGGCGTCGGCGAACCGCTTGTAGTCCAGCGCCTGGCTCGGATTGACGGCCGCGGGGGTGAGCCGGGGCGGGTTGATCTCGTCGAGGTCCGTGTAGCGCTGGCCCCAGAAGGCCGTGCCCCAGGCCTCGTTGACCGCGTCGACGGTGCCGTACGTGGTCGCCAGCCAGCGGCGGAAGTGTGCGGCGCACGAGTCGCAGTAGCAGGCCGAGACGGGGACGCCGTACTCGTTGTGCACGTGCCACATCGCCAGCGCCGGGTGGTCGCCGTAGCGCTCGGCGAGCTTCGTGGTGATGGCAGCGGCGGCCACACGGTAGTCCGCGTTGCTGTGGCAGATCGCCGCGCGGGAGCCGAACTCGTAGCGCACGCCCTCGGCGGTCACCGGCAGGGCGTCCGGGTGGGCCCGGTAGAACCAGGCGGGCGGTACGACGGTGGGGGTGCCGAGGTCGACGCGGATGCCGTGCTCGTGCAGCAGGTCGAGGAGCCGGTCGAGCCAGCCGAAGTCGTGACGGCCGGGTGAGGGCTCCAGCAGCGCCCAGGAGAAGATCCCGACACTCACCATGGTGACGCCGGCCTCCCGCATCAGCCGGACGTCCTCCTGCCAGACGCTCTCCGGCCACTGCTCGGGGTTGTAGTCCCCACCGAAGGCGAGCCTGGTGAGGCCCCTGGGGGTGGTCTCCGGCATGGATGGTCTCCCGGTCGGTCGATCAATTGGGAACGTGCACACACGGCGGTGGTGTGCGGAGCCCAACATAACCGCACAGCAACAACCATTGACAAGTGTCCGGGATGTTTCTCTACTGTGAACGCTCACAGAAGCATGGCAGGTTCTCGCAGCAGGCGAGGACCCCAGGTCAGGGGAGAGATCCATGCCGTACACGAAGCGCCGCCGCCTCGTGACATCCGCCGTCGCCCTCGCGCTCGGCGCCACCGCCCTCGCCGCCTGCGGCTCGGAATCCGCGGACAGCGAGACCGAGTCGGGGCCGGCCTCGCTGACGTACTGGACCTGGACACCCGGCATGGACAAGGTCGTGGACCTGTGGAACAAGGGGCCGGGCAAGAAGGACCAGATCACCGTCACGGTGAAGAAGCAGGCGTCCGGCGACACGCTCATCACCAAGATCCTCACCGCGCACAAGGCGGGCAAGGCGCCCGACCTGGTGCAGGCGGAGTACCAGGCGCTGCCCACGCTGGTCAGCAACGACGCCCTGGTGGACATAGCGAAGAACGTGGGCGACGCGAAGGACAGGTTCGCCGACGGTGTCTGGCAGCAGACGACGCTGGGAACCGACGCCGTCTACGCGGTCCCGCAGGACATCGGGCCGATGATGTTCTACTACCGCGAGGACCTGTTCAGGGAGTACGGCCTGACGGTGCCGACGACCTGGGACGAGTTCGCGAAGACCGCGCGCAAGCTGAAGCAGGCCGCCCCCGACAAGGACCTCACCACCTTCTCGGCCAACGACTCCGGCCTCTTCGCGGGCCTCGCCCAGCAGGCGGGCGCCAAGTGGTGGACGACTTCCGGTGACCAGTGGAAGGTCGCCATCAACGACGCGGCGACGCAGAAGGTCGCGAAGTTCTGGGGCGGCCTGGTCAAGGAGGGCGCCATCGACAACCAGCCGATGTACACCCCGTCCTGGAACAAGGCGCTCAACACCGGCAAGCAGATCGCCTGGGTCAGCGCCGTGTGGGCACCGGGCACGCTCACCACGGCCGCCCCCGCCACCAAGGGCAAGTGGGCCATGGCCCCGCTCCCCCAGTGGTCCGCGAACGAGAACAGCACGGGCAGCTGGGGCGGCTCCTCCACCGCCGTCACCACGGACTCCAAGCACCAGCAGGCCGCCGCCAAGTTCGCCACCTGGCTGAACACCGACGGCGACGCCCTCAACGCCCTGGCCAAGGAGAGCGGCATCTACCCGGCCGCCAAGAACGCCCAGACCAGCGGCGCCTTCCTCAAGCCGCCGGCCTACTTCTCCAACCAGGCCGACTTCTACAGCAAGGCCGCCGACATCGCGGAGACCACGGCGCCGGCCGCCTGGGGCCCCAACGTGAACGTCGCCTACACCACCTTCAAGGACGCCTTCGGCGCCGCCGCGAAGAACAAGTCGGACTTCGGCGCCGCGCTGGAGGAGATGCAGGACGACACCGTCGCCGACATGAAGAAGCAGGGCTTCGAGGTCGCGGAGTGAAAAGCACGGCACACCGGCGGTCGTACGGGGTCAAGGGGGCCCCGTACGACCACCCGTCTCCCACCACCACCCTCAGACGAGCACGAAGCGCCCCCTACTTCTTCCTCCTCCCCGCGACGATCCTCTTCGCGCTCTTCTTCGCGCTGCCGATCGGCTACGCGGTCTGGCTCAGCCTCCGCAAGGTGAAGGTCTCCGGCCTCGGCCTGGGCTCCGGCGCCCGCAAGGAGGTCTGGGCCGGGCTGGAGAACTACACCGACGCCCTCACCGACAGCGAGCTGGTGAACGGGGCGCTGCGCGTACTGGGCTACGGCTGCATCGTCGTCCCGGTCATGCTCGGCCTCGCCCTGCTGTTCGCGCTGATGCTGGACTCGGAGAAGGTGCGGCTGGCCCCCTTCACCCGGCTCGCGATCTTCCTGCCGTACGCCATCCCCGGTGTGGTGGCGGCGCTGCTGTGGGGCTTCCTGTACCTGCCGGACGTCAGCCCCTTCTACTTCGTGCTCGACAAGCTGGGCCTGCCGCAGCCGGACCTGCTGGACGGCGGGCCGCTGTACCTGGCCCTGTCGAACATCGCGGTCTGGGGCGGCACCGGCTTCAACATGATCGTCATCTACACCTCGCTCCAGTCGATCCCGGCGGAGGTGTACGAGGCGGCGAAGCTGGACGGCGCCACCCCGGCGCAGATCGCGCTGCGGATCAAGATCCCGATGGTGGCGCCCTCGCTGGTGCTGACCTTCTTCTTCTCGATCATCGCGACGCTCCAGGTGTTCAGCGAACCGACCACTCTCAAGCCCCTCACCAACTCGGTGTCCACGACGTGGAGTCCGCTGATGAACGTGCACCGGGACGCGTTCGGCGAGGGTGACATCTACGGCGCCGCGGCGCAGGCCGTGATCATCGCGGTCGTCACGCTCCTGCTGTCCTTCGGCTTCCTGCGGGCCGCGAACCGTCGTCAGAAGCAGGAGGCAGCCCGATGAGCTCCCTTGCCGTTTCCCAGGCCGAGCCGGTGGCGGGCACCGCGCCCGGTACCGCCCGGAGCCGCCCGCCGCTGCGCCGCCGGATCGCCCTGATCCCGACGGTCACGCTGTTCCTCGGGGCGGTCTACTGCCTGCTCCCGGTGGCCTGGGTGGTCATCGCGGCCACGAAGTCCGGCAGTGAGCTGTTCTCCACGTTCACGTTCCTGCCGGGCACGGGCTTCGCCGACAACTTCCAGGATCTGAGCGCCTACCGCGACGGCGTCTACTGGTCGTGGATGGGCAACTCCGCCCTGTACGCCGGGCTCGGCGCCCTGCTGTCGACATGCGTGTCGGCGTTCAGCGGCTTCGCGCTGGCGACCTACCGCTTCCGGGCCCGCGAGACGATCTTCAACGTGCTGCTCGCCGGTGTGCTGATGCCGCCGGTGATCCTGGCCATCCCGCAGTACCTGCTGCTGGCGAAGGCCGACCTCACGGACTCCTACCTGTCCGTCCTGCTGCCGCAGATCCTGTCGCCGTACGGCGTCTACCTCGCCCGGATCTACGCCGCCGCCGCGGTGCCGGCCGACGTGGTCGAGGCCGGCCGGATGGACGGGGCGAGCGAGTGGCGGATCTTCACGCGGATCGCGCTGCCGATGATGATCCCGGGCATGGTGACGGTGTTCCTGTTCCAGTTCGTGGCGATCTGGAACAACTTCCTGCTGCCGTACATCATGATCAGCGACGACGAGAAGTTCCCGATCACCCTCGGTCTGTTCACCTTGCTGGAGCAGGGCGCCAACACCCCGGCGCTGTACACGCTGGTGATCACGGGCGCCTTCCTGGCGGTGCTCCCGCTGGTCGCTCTCTTCCTGGTCATCCAGCGCTTCTGGAGTCTGGATCTGCTCTCCGGAGCCGTAAAGTCATGACCATGAACGCTGCGGGGGGCAGGCGCAGGCCGCCCACGATCCACGACGTGGCGCGCGAGGCGGGGGTCTCGCGCGGCACGGTCTCGCGTGTGCTCAACGGCGGCCACTACGTCAGCCCGGCCGCCCAGGAAGCGGTCAACGCGGCCATCCGAAGGACGGGGTACGTCGTCAACCGGCACGCCCGCTCCCTGATCACCGGGCGGTCCGACTCGATCGGCTTCCTGCTGACCGAACCGCAGGAGAAGCTGTTCGAGGACCCCAACTTCAACGTCCTGCTGCGCTGCTGCACCCAGGCGCTGGCCGCGCACGACATCCCCCTGCTGCTGATGCTGGCCGGCACGCAGGACGAACGGCGGCGGATCACCCGGTACATCACCGCGGGCCACGTCGACGGCGTGCTGCTCGTCTCCAGCCACTCCGCCGACCCGGTCGCCGAGCAACTGCACGAGGCGGGGGTGCCCCTCGTGCAGTGCGGCAAGCCCATGGGGCGCGGCTCCAAGGTGAGCTACGTGGCGGCGGACGACCGGGACGGCGCCCGCGACATGATGCGCCACCTGCTGTCGCTGGGCCGCCGCCGCATCGGCGTGGTGAACGGCCCGATGGACACCCCGGGCGGTGTCGATCGCCTCGCCGGCTACAAGGAGGTGCTCACCGAAGCGGGCCTGGAGATCGACGAGCGGCTCATCGTCTCCGGCGACTGGGGCCGGGCCAGCGGCGAGGCGGGCGCCGAGCGGCTGCTGGCACAGGCCCCGGACCTGGACGCGGTGTTCGTCGCCTCGGACCTCATGGCGCAGGGCGTGCTGGCCGCCCTCCAGCGGGCTGGGCGGCGCGTGCCGCAGGACGTCGCGGTCGGCGGCTTCGACGACTCCCCGGCCGCCCTGGCCTCCAGCCCAGAGCTCACGACCATCCGGCAGCCGTGGGACCGGATCAGCACGGAGATGGTGCGGGTGCTGCTCGCGCAGATCGGGGGCGACGATCCGGCGGCGGTGATCCTGCCGACGGAGCTGGTCAAGCGGGAGTCGACGTAGGCTCCCGCCGTCCGGCGAGGGACGCGTACCGCGCACACTGCATGCATGGTCATCGAATGCCGGGCCGGTGTTACCGTTCACATATGGCGTCGAAAACGGCTGGTGCGCGGCTCGAGGAACGGTGGCGGGACATCCTGTCGGCGCACGCGCGCACGATGTGCGAGATCGACCGGGTGCTGCATCCGCACGGCCTCGGCGCGTCCGACTTCGAGGTCCTGGACATCCTCGCCACGGCGGCACCCGAGGAGGGCGAGCAGTGCCGGGTGCAGAACCTCGTCGGACGGGTCCATCTCAGCCAGAGCGCGCTGTCCCGGCTCATCGCCCGGCTGGAGAAGGACGGGCTGGTGACGCGTTCGGTGTGCGTGGAGGACCGGCGCGGCGTGTGGGTGGCCCTGACCTCCAAGGGCCGTGACCTGCACGCAGAGGTGCTGCCGCTGCAGCGGGCCGCGCTGGCCCGGACTCTGGGCGAGTAGACCGCCCGGCCCGGGCCGGCGTACTCGGTCCTAGGGACGTGCCAGCAGGGTGCGTACTCCCTCCGAGGTGAGCGTCAGGCGGTGCTCCGAGCTGCCGTCTATGGTGAGCGACAGGTCGTCGGCCGGCCACTGGGCGGCCAGGGCGCCGAGCGGCACCAGACGGTAGCGGGAGACGAACGGCAGCAGCCCGGCCATCTCCACCTCGGAGGTGAACACGGGCACCACCGGCTCGCCGCCGGGCTGCTCCAGCACCGGCAGTGCCACCGCCGAGGGGTTCGCGGCGTCGGCGTCGTTCGCGTCGTCGGGCACGGGGATGAGCACGTCGCTGTTGGCGAGCGCGTCCAGAGCCGCCGCGTCCTCGGTGTTCTCGGTGAGGACGTCCAGAGCCCGCTGGGCGGGCGTGGGCGTGGGGTCGTTTGCGGGTGTCTCCATGGCAGATTCCCTGGTAGCGGCGGTCGTGCGGCCCGTCCGGGGCATGATCCGCCCCGGACGCGGTGTTGCTCGCGTACCCGATCGCGCCCGGGGCAATCCTGCTTGATCTTTGAGGTTCAGGGGTGCGCCCCCTCGGCCGGCTCCCCCCACCCAGTACCCCCCGGCTCCCCTCGCCCGGCTGACGGCCTCCGTCAGCACGCCGTCCGTGACCAGTGCCGCGGCCCCGTCCTCCACCGCCCGGCCTGTCGGCAACCGCCCCGCTGCCACGGCCGCGCGGCAGGAGGGGCGGCGGCCCGGTTCACTGTCGTAGCGCGGGCAGACGGAGCCGGGCAGAGGAACCCATCTGCCACCCGCGATCAACCCTGCGCACGCAGGCCGTTCCGATCGCCCGCCGCCCGGATCCGGCCGAGCCACTGCCCGGCCAGCCTGCGCCCGTCGGGGAGTTGGTCGTCTCGGTCCCAGCGCCATGTCGTGATCATCGCCAGCACAAGGAGCCGGCACTCGCGCAGCACTGCCTGATCGACGCCCGGATAGTGCTCGCCGACTTCTTCGGGCGCATGGGCGAGGTCGAATGCGACGGGCCCGCGGCAGCACGTCTCAAGGTCGATGAACAGCAGCCCGTTCCTCGTGGTGAGCAGGTTGCCCGGGTGTGGCTCGCCGTGCAGCAGCTGCTCGGCGCCGCCGCGCTCGCCGATCGCCCGTCTCAGGCTCCGCAGCGTGTCCCCGAGCAGCTTCCGGTCGGCGCCGGCGAGCGCCGGTGTGCGATCGTGGTTCGCCACGAGTCGTTGCGCCTGCTCGACTCGGTCCGTGAAGTGCGGCGCCGGGAAGGCGAGTTCGCGCATGCCGGTATGCAGCAGCTTGAGCGTGGTGGCGTAGTCGGCCGGTGAGATCTCCCGCGGGGTCACGGGTTCGTAGTAGGTCCACAACGTGATCTCGTAGCCGTCACGCTCATGGACACGTGGCTCCACTCGAGGCTCCAGGGCAGCCACGGGGCATCCGGCTTCGGCGAGCCGCTGGGCGAGGTCGACTTCGAACTGGGCGACCTGATGCGCTGCGGGTGCCACCCGGGCCAGGACATCGCACGGCAGCAGACGCAGAGTGAGCTTGTTCGAGTCATGAAGAACGAGCGCGTCGTCGGCTGTCAGGCCGAGTGACGAGGCGGTCGACAGGGCCGCGGCCACCGCCCGCCGGGCCTCGGACGTCTTCATCGCCGCATGGTCCCTCTCCCCTCAGCACACCTAGTCGCGCGGGCCGGTGTGCAGAACGGCGAAGACCCCGCGGGTACGGGTGCCGTCCGGAAGCTGCCAGGCGCCGGCGACCTGGCCGGTCACTCCACGGGAGGGCGGAAGCGGGCCGTCCGGGGCAGGTCGCAGGATCCGGTGCAGGTGGAGGGTGGTGCCGTGCCGGGCGGTCAACCGGGTGCCGTCCTGGTCGTCGGTGGCGACGAAGTCCGTGGGGAGGGGGCCTTCGCCGGTGTGGGAGGCGACGACCTCCCGGTCGGGGGCATCGCTGACGCTCTGGGCCTGGGCCAGCGCCCGGCCCTCGATCAAGGCGGCCAACTGGGCGACCAGCACGGGGTCGTGGCAACCGTCGTAGGCCCAGCGCTTCCCGAGCACGCCGTGCTCCATGGTGCCCACGAGGGCGTGTTCCGCCCCGTCGAGCGCGGCACCGCGATAGGTGAGCGGCACCTGGTAGGTGACGGGCTGAGGACCCGAGGTGTCGGTGACGACCATGAACTCGATCCCGACCTCGCCCTGCGGGTCGTCCAGCCGGAAGCCGCCGGCCTTGGCCAGCTGCGGTCCGGCAGCACCACCGCGGAACCACGGACGGGACGGCAGCCAGGAGGTGAGCAGTTCCAGCTTGGTCGGTTCGACCGTGGTGCGGTGGATGACGGCCATGCCGAGGGTTTCCTTCCGTCCGTTGTTCCTGCCCGAGGGCGCGGATGGCCCACGCGCGCATTAGATCAGCCGCCGTACCGGCTTGACCACGCGATTACTGGTGGGGGCGAGGCAGCCCGGAGGTTGCGCGGGCTTCTCATTCGTGCCGTCAAGGGGTGTCGGCGAACTTGATGTTACCGGTAACATCACCCTCGCCCGCCCTCGCTTCGAGCCGTACGCGCCATGTCCTCCGCCCGCCGCATCCGGCCGGCCGCCCCCTGGAGTCCGCTTGACCGACCAGCCCACCGCGCAGCGCGCGGTCAGCCTCTCCCCCGACCCGCCGGCCCCGGTCTTCAGTCGGTCCGCCGCGGTCGCCTCCTGTGCGGGCTTCGTGCTCATGGGTGCGTTGCAGGCCCTGTACGGGCCCGCGATCCCCGGCTTCCGCGCGGAGTTCGGGCTCTCGCCGTCCGCCGCCGGGCTGGGGCTCAGTGCCCACTTCGTCGGTGGCGTGGCCGGTGTGCTGCTGTTCGACCGGCTCTACGGGCGGGTCGGCAACCGTCACCTCCTCGGCAGCTCCTACCTGCTGATGGCGGTCGGCGCGGCGGGCTTCGCGCTGGCGCCCGGCTGGCCCACCGCCCTGGCGGCGGCGCTGCTCGCCGGGCTCGGTTTCGGCGGCATCGACTACGGCCTCAACCAGCTGTTCGCCGTGGGCTTCGGCCACCGTTCGACCGCGATGCTGAACATCCTCCACGCCCACTTCGGCATCGGTGCCATCCTCGGCCCCGCCCTGATCGGCGTGGTCGGCTCCGGGCACTACGCGGCCGTCTTCCTCGGTTTCGCCCTCGCCAACCTGCCGTTGCTGCTGTGTCTGAGGGGCGTACGGAACGACGCGCCCGCCCCGGCCGCCGACGAGGCGAGCCGTGGTGGGGTCCTCCGGCGGAGCCTCGCCTCGGTACTCGCCGTCTTCGTCGCGCTCTACGTCCTGCACGTGGGCATCGAGGCCGGTGTCGGCGGCTGGGAACCCACCCACCTGGAGACCGTCGGCTACGGCGCGGGCGTGGCCGCCACCGCCACGTCCGTGTACTGGCTGATGATGACCGTCGGCCGCTTCCTGGTCGCGCCGCTCGCGCTGCGTTTCTCCGCCCAGGCGATCATCACCGTCTCCTGCGCGGGCATGACGGTGTGTCTGCTGGCCGCGTCCGTGCCGCCGCTGGCACCGTACGCGTACGCCGGTGTCGGTCTGTTCATCGCGCCGATCTTCCCCACCGGGCTGCCGTGGCTGAACCGGGCCGCCCCGCGGGCCCGCAGAGCCGGTGCCCTCGTCATCGCCGCGTCCATGGTCGGCGGTGTCGTGGCAGGTCCGGCGCTGGGCAAGGCCATCGAGTGGTCGGACGTCCGCGCGGTGCCCCTGCTGCTGTGCGGTGTCTCGGCGCTGTGCCTGGCCGCGACGCTCTGGCTGATCCGCGTCACCCGCTCCCACTGAAACGTCCATCGACGTCCATCGACGTCCGCCCGCATCCCGAAGGGAAGCCTGCTCATGCCCGCCCTGACGACGACGTCCGACGGATTCCTGCTGCACGGCGAGCCGTTCCGGATCATCTCCGGTGCGCTGCACTACTTCCGTGTCCACCCCGGCCTGTGGTCCGACCGGCTGCGCAAGGCCCGGCTGATGGGCCTCAACACGGTGGAGACGTACCTCCCGTGGAACCACCACCAGCCCGACCCCGAGGGCCCTCTCGTGTTCGACGGTCTCCTCGACCTGCCCCGGTTCCTCCAGCTCGCCCGGGACGAGGGGCTGTACGTGCTGCTGCGTCCCGGCCCGTTCATCTGTGCCGAGTGGGACGGCGGCGGCCTGCCCGACTGGCTGACCTCGGACCCGGACATCCGGCTGCGGTCCAGCGATCCGCGTTTCACCGGGGCCGTCGACCGCTACCTGGACCTGCTGCTGCCCGCGCTCCGGCCGCACCTGGCCGCGGCGGGCGGCCCCGTCATCGCCGTACAGGTGGAGAACGAGTACGGGGCCTACGGCGACGACAGCGCGTATCTGAAGCACCTGGCCGACGCGTTCCGCTCCCGGGGCGTCGAGGAGCTGCTGTTCACCTGCGACCAGACCGACCCCGAGCACCTGGCCGCCGGGAGCCTGCCGGGCGTGCTGACCGCCGGCACCTTCGGCAGCCGCGTCGAGCAGAACCTCGGGCGGCTGCGCGAGCACCGGAGTGAAGGCCCGCTGTTCTGCGCGGAGTTCTGGATCGGCTGGTTCGACCACTGGGGCGGGCCGCACCACGTACGGGACGCGGCCGACGCCGCCGCCGATCTGGACCGGCTGCTGTCCGCCGGGGCGTCCGTCAACGTCTACATGTTCCACGGCGGCACCAACTTCGGTTTCACCAACGGCGCCAATCACAAGCACGCCTACCAGCCCACCGTCACGTCGTACGACTACGACGCCGCGCTCACCGAGTGCGGCGACCCCGGCCCGAAGTACCACGCCTTCCGGGAGGTCATCGCCCGCCATACGGGCGTCCCCGACGAGCCCGCCTTGGCGCCCGGCCCCAAACTGCCGCCGACCGGAGTCGAGTTGGACGGCCGGGCACCCCTGCTCCCCCTCGTCGGCGCGCTCGCCGCTCCCGTCCGCACCGATGACCCGGTGACCATGGGCGAGCTCGGGCAGCACACCGGCTACGCGCTCTACCGCACCGTCCTGCCCTCCTCCGGTGACGGCCTGCTGCACTTCGCCGGCGGGGTCGGCGACCGTGCCCAGGTCTTCGTCGACGGCGCACCCGCCGGTGTGCTGGAGCGCGAACGCCACGACGAGACGCTGCCGGTGCGTGTCCCACACCCGGGAGCCAGGCTGGAGGTGCTCGTCGAGAACATGGGCGGCGTCAATTACGGGCCCCGCATCGGAGCCCCGAAGGGCCTGCTCGGGCCCGTCTTCCTCAACGGAACGGCCCTGCGTGGCTGGGACTGCCACGCGCTGCCACTGGACGACCTGGAGGCGGTGCCGTTCGCACCGGGCGACGGGACGGCGGTCACCGTGCCCGCCTTCCACCGCGGCACGTTCGAGGTGGACACGCCCGCCGACGCCTTCCTCGCCCTGCCCGGCTGGACGAAGGGACAGGCCTGGGTCAACGGCTTCCACCTGGGCCGCTACTGGAACCGCGGCCCCCAGCACACGCTCTACGTCCCCGCGCCGGTGCTGCGGCCGGGCGGCAACGAGCTGGTCCTGCTGGAACTGCACGGCACCACCGCCACCCGCGCCCAGTTGACCGACACGCCCGACCTCGGCCCGGAGAACACCTGGTGACCCCGCACCGGCTGCGCGTGCCCGCGCCCTCCGCTCCCCCGCCGACCGGCCACCTGCCCTTCGCGGACGCGCCGGGCGTGCCCGATCCGATCGAGGTCACCGGCCGCCGGCTCACCCGCGGCGGCCGCCCCTGGTTCCCGGTCTCCGGCGAGTTCCACTACTCCCGCTACCCGGCCCGGGAATGGGAGGAGGAGCTGCTGAAGATGAAGGCGGGCGGACTGACCGCCGTCGCCTCGTACGTCATCTGGATCCACCACGAGGAGACCGAGGGGCGGATCCGCTTCGACGGGGACCTGGACCTGCGCCGCTTCGCCGAGCTGTGCGCCCGCCACGGCCTGGACTTCATCCCGCGGATCGGCCCGTGGTGCCATGCGGAGGTACGCAACGGCGGCCTGCCCGACTGGTTGCTCGCCCGCGTCCGGGCGCCGCGCACCGACGATCCGGCCTATCTGGAGCCCGTACGCGCCTGGTTCGCGGCCGTCGCGGAGCAACTGCGCGGTCTGGACCGGGCACACGGCGGCCCGATCGTCGCGATCCAGATCGAGAACGAGCTCTACGACCAGCCGGGCCATCTGCGCACCCTGAAGCGCCTGGCCCAGGAGGCCGGGCTGAGCGCCCCGCTGTGGACGTCGACCGCCTGGGGCGGGGTCCAGCTCCCGGGCGAGGAACTGCTCCCGCTGTACGGCGGCTATCCGGAGGCGTTCTGGACGGAGGCGGACGGCGGCTGGCCCGACACCTGCCGCAAGCACTTCTTCCTCACCCACGAGCGCGACGACGAGGGCATCGGCGCCGATCTGCGGCCCACGGCCGTACGCGGCGCCGACCAGGTACCGGCGGACCGGTTCCCCTGGGCCACCTGTGAGCTGGGCGGCGGCATGGCGGTGGCCTACCACCGGCGCCCCCGCGTGGAGGCCGCCGACGTGGCCGCGCTGGGGCTCACCAAGATCGGCTGCGGTTCGGTCTGGCAGGGCTACTACATGTTCCACGGCGGCACGAACCCGCCCGGCGAGCTGACGACCCTTCAGGAGTCGCACACCACCGGCTATCCCAACGACCTGCCGGTCCTGACCTACGACTTCCAGGCCCCGCTCGGCGAGTACGGCCAGGTGCGTGCCTCGTACCACGAACTGCGGCTCCAGCACCTGCTGCTGGCCGACTTCGGGCACCGGATCGCTGCGATGGAGTCCGTGCTGCCCGAGCGGCTGCCGACGGGGCAGCACGACCGGGAGACGCTGCGCTGGGCGGTCCGTACCGACGGCACGTCCGGCTTCCTGTTCGTGACCAACCACCAGCCGCACGAGCCGCTGCCCGACCACCCGGACACGGCCTTCACGGTCGACTTCCCGGACGGGCCCGCGCTGACCCTGCCCAGCACTCCCGTCACCGTGCCCTCCGGCGCGTGCTTCTGCTGGCCCCTGCGGCTGGACGTGGCCGGGCTGCGTCTGGACTGGGCGACCGCGCAGCCGGTGTGCGCCGTCGAGGCGGGCGGCCGTACGGTCCTGGTGCTGGCCGCGGCCGACGGCATCGCGCCCGAACTGGCCCTGGACGCGGACACGGTGGCGTCCGTCGCGACACCGACCGGGGAGGTCACGCCGGTCGGCGGCCGGATCCTGGTCAGCGGAGTGCGGCCCGGCACCGACGCCCTGGTCGAGGTGGACGCCGCCGACGGTTCACGCGTCGGGTTGCTGGTTCTGGACGCGGCGACGGCCCGTACCGTCTACCGGGGGGACGCCTGGGGAGCCGAGCGGCTGGTGCTGTGCGGGGACGGTGTCGTCTTCCAAGGTGACGAGGTACGGCTGCACAGTCCGGCCGCCGAGCCGTCGTGCGCGGTGCTGCCCGCGCCGGATTCCGTCCCGGTGGTGGCGGGGACACGGGTGCGGGAGGCGGCGGACGGTGTGTTCACCCGCTACACGATCGAGGCCGCGCCCCTCCCGGACACCGCGGTGCCCGTCACCCTGGTCAGGCCTGCCGGTCCGGCGCCCGAGCCGGTGACCGGCGTGCAGGGCCGGGCGAGCGTGCCGGCGGACAAGTACGTGGAGACGGTGGCCGCCGAGTACCGCGTCGACATCCCGGAGGACCTGCTGCGGGCGCCCGCCGGTGTCCTGCTGCGGCTGCGGTGGACGGGTGATCTGGGCCGGGCCTACGTGGGGGGTGTCCTGGTCGCCGACCAGTTCTACTCGGGCCGGGTCTGGGACATCGGCCTGGACCGGCTGCCGGTCGAGGCGCTGAGAACGCAGGGCCTGCGTCTGAAGGTGCTGCCGTTGGCGGCGGACGCCCGGGTTCATGTGCCGGGACAGGTGGGCGAAGAGTGGCGAGCGGCGGGTGTGCGCCGCGCCGAGTGGGTGGTCACGCGCGCGTGGACGATGCGGGCCCGCTGAGAAACCCCACGATCCCCGCCCGGCCTATGCTGTGCTCCTGCCGGGCGGGGCCAGGACCGCCGTAACCGACGTCGAGGAATCGCCCGCCATGACACCGAGCGCCACCGACAGCCCTGTCCCCAAGGGCCGCAGCAGGCGCAACTTCGCGGGGGCGCGGCCGGTGATGGCCGACGTGGCCCGGCTGGCCGGCGTTTCCAAGCAGACCGTCTCCCGGGTGCTCAACGACCATCCCGCCGTCCGCCCCGAGACGCGCGAGGCGGTCCTGGACGCCATGCGCACCCTCGGCTACCGGCCCAGCCGCAGCGCGCGGTCGCTGGCCAGCGGCCGGACCCGGATGCTCGGGGTCATCTCCTTCGACGCCGCCCGGTACGGGCCCGCGTCCATCCTGACCGCCATCAACACCGCGGCCCAGGAGGCCGGTTACCTGGTCAGCTCCATCGCGCTCGACACGGCCGACCACGACACCGTCGTGGAGGCCGTGAACCGGCTGTCGGCCGAGGGCGCGGACGGCGTGATCGCGATCGCCCCGCAGCAGTGGGTGGGCCTGGCCCTGGTCGAGACCGACCTCGGGACTCCCCTGGTGGTGCTGGAGAGCGCCCTCGACGACAGCACGCCCCTGGTCACCGGCGACTCCCGCACCGGGGCCCGCAAGGCCACCGAGCACCTCCTCGGCCTCGGGCACGCCACCGTCTGGCACATCGCGGGGCCCGCCGGCTGGACCTCCGCCGACCACCGCCTGGCGAGCTGGCAGGAGACGCTCCAGGCGGCCGGTGCGGACATCCCGGCCCCGCTCGCCGGGGACTGGAGCGCCGACTCCGGTTACGACCTGGGCCGCCGGCTGGCGCGGCGCCCGGAGGTGACGGCGGTGTTCGCCTCGAACGACCAGATGGCACTGGGCCTGCTGCACGCCCTGCACGAGTCCGGGCGCTCCGTCCCCGGGGACGTCAGCGTCGTCGGCTACGACGACATCCCCGAGGCCGGGCATCTCCTGCCGCCGCTGACCACCGTCCGCACCGACTTCGCCGAGATCGGCACCCGTTCCCTGCGGCTTCTCCTGGACCGCATCGACGGCCCCGGGGGGCAGCCTCGCGTCGACACGCTCGTCCCCGTGGATCTCGTGGTGCGGGCCAGCACCGGCCCGCCGCCGGTGGGCTGACGGCGTTCGTCAGTCGCTTCCCTCGGCGCAGGCCCGCTGCCAGGCCGTCTCCCGCAGCAGACGCAGACCGTTCAGGCCGACCAGGACCGTGGAGCCCTCGTGGCCCGCGACGCCCAGCGGCAGCGGCAGGTTTCCGGCCAGGTCCCAGACGACGAGACCGGCGATGAACACCCCGGCGATGACGAGGTTCTGCACGACCAGCCTGCGCGCACGGCGCGAGAGGGCGACGGTGGCGGGGACCGCCGCGAGTTCGTCGCGCACGATCACGGCGTCGGCGGTCTCCAGGGCGAGGTCGGAACCCGCCCGGCCCATGGCGACCCCGGTGTGGGCGGCGGCCAGGGCGGGTGCGTCGTTGACGCCGTCCCCGACGACCAGCACCTTGCGGCCCGCGCGCTCCATCTCCTGAACGGCCGTCAGCTTGTCCTGGGGCAGCAGCCCGGCACGCACGTCGTCGATGCCTGCCTCGGCGGCGAGGTGTGCGGCGGCCCGGGGGTTGTCGCCGGTGAGGAGCGTCGGGGCGGTGCCGGTGAGCGCGGTGAGCGCGGCGACGGTGGCGGCGGCGTCCGGGCGCAGCCGGTCGGCGATGCCGAGCAGCCCGGCGGGGGCGCCGTCGACGAGGACCAGGACGGCGGTACGGCCGGACTCCTCCAGTTCCCCGGCGACGGCGGTGACCGCGCTGCCGGTGCCGTCCAGGAGGCGGGACGGGGCGCCGACGGCGACCGCACGGCCGCTCACGACGGCGGTCACTCCCACGCCGGGCGCGGAGGTGAAGTCCTGCGCACCGGGCAGGTTGAGACCGCGCTCGCGGGCCGCGTCCACGACCGCCCGGGCCAGCGGATGCTCACTGGGCCGCTCGGCGGCTGCCGCCAGCGTCAGCAACTCGCCGTCATCCAGAACGGATCCGGGCAGCGGCCGGACGTCGGTGACGCGCGGGCTGCCCTCGGTCAGCGTGCCGGTCTTGTCCAGCGCGACGGCGTCGACCTGGCCGAGCCGCTCCATCACCACGGCCGACTTCACCAGCACTCCGTGCCGTCCGGCGTTGGCGATGGCCGACAGCAGGGGCGGCATGGTCGCCAGCACGACCGCGCACGGCGACGCCACGATCATGAACGTCATGGCGCGCAGCAGCGCTTCGGTGAGCTGTGCGCCGAAGGCGAGGGGCACCAGGAACACGGCCAGGGTCGCGGCCACCATGCCCAGCGAGTAACGCTGTTCGACCTTCTCGATGAACAGCTGGGTGGGCGCCTTCGTCTCGGACGCTTCCTCCACCATCCGGACGATCCGGGCGATCACCGAGTCGGACGCGTCGCGCTCGACCCTGATCCGCAGGGCGCCGGTGCCGTTGAGGGTGCCCGCGAAGACCTCGTCACCCGGTTCCTTCGCCACGGGGAGCGGCTCGCCGGTGATGGTCGCCTGGTCCACGTCGCTCGCCCCGTCCAGCACACGGCCGTCGGCGCCGACGCGCTCACCGGGGCGGACGAGGACGGTGTCACCGACCGCCAGCTCCTCGACGGGCACGGTCTGTTCGCCGTCGTCCGGAGACAGCCGGGTGGCCGTAGCGGGGGCGAGATCGAGCAGGCCGCGGACGGAGTCGGCGGTACGGGCGGTGGCCAGCGCCTCCAGCGCGCCGGAGGTGGCGAAGATGACGATCAGCAGGGCACCGTCCATGACCTGCCCGATCGCCGCCGCGCCCAGTGCGGCGACGACCATCAGCAGGTCGACGTCGAGCGTGCGCTCCTTGAGCGCCTTGAGCCCCTCCCAGCCCGGCTCCCAGCCGCCCGTGACGTACGACAGGGCGTAGAGCGGGCCCCAGGTCCAGGAGGGTGCGCCGGTGAGCTGCAAGGGCAGCGCGAGCAGGAAGAGGACGGTGGCCGCCGCGGCCCAGCGCGCCTCGGGGAGCGCGAGGACACGGGTACGCCGCCGGGGGACGGTCCCGGTGCGCGCGGGCTCCGCCCGGTCGACCGGCTGCGGCGTGAGGGTGGAGGTCATCAGAGGAGTCCTTCGGGCGGGGGCATGCCTTCCCACCATACAGGAACACATGAAGACTGATTCATGTCTTCATCGATGACCGGACTCAGCCGTTGCACGCCCTCGGCGCCCACGTGCCGGTAGCGGCCGGCCCAGCGTGCGGAGGTGTGGGACACGAGGGCCCCCTGCGGTCGGGCGTGGATGTCGCGATCCACACCGAACTCAGAAGGCCCTCACCCGTTCAGGCACCCGGCACGCGCGTCACCAGCCTGCCCGGAACAGCACACCTAGTGCTTCTCGGTGGCCCCCCACGTGTCGAGGTAGGACTCGGCGCCGCGGAACAGGTCGTCCACCACGTCCTGGCCGCCGACCCGGCGGATGTCCTCGATCCAGTCCGGGACGAGGCCGTAGTGGGCGGCGCCGTCGGTGTTCAGGTCCCAGGTGCGTTCGCCGGTGGTCTGCCGGTCGATGACGGAGCCGCCGTCGACGCTCTTGAAGGGGTAGGTGACCTTGTTCGGGGCGTCCGCGCCACGTGGGGCCGGCCAGCCGCCGACGCCGTTCATGTCGGTGCCGTAGCCGTAGCCCACGCCGTACTTGTCGCGCAGGGCCTTCGTGCGCTTCGCTTCCGCGACGAAGCCCTCGGAGCCGTGCATGTACTGGGCGATGAACCCGCCGAGGCCGTAGACCCGTTCGGTCCAGTTCAGGTCCATCCAGCTGTGCGAGGAGAGCACGCCGGGGTAGGACTCGGCCTCGAAGATGTCGAGCACCCGGCCGGTGGCCTTGACGCTCATGTGGTCGATCTCCAGCATCATCCCGCGTTGCATCATGCCGCGGACGGCGTACTCGCCGAGTCCGGTGAGTCCTCGGACGTTGCACTGGGCGTCCGCCTTGTACGAGGGAACCCGCACGCCCGCCGGGAGCTTCTTCTCGGCCGTGGCCGCCGTCGCGTCGCCGATGGGGTTGTCGTGCTGCGGGCCCTTGCACGTCTCCGTCTTCCAGAAGGTGCCCGTCGACAGGAACTGCCCGACGTTGATGGCCGTTCCGAGCGTGCCCGAGTCGAAGCGGACACCGCAGAGCGCGTTGTCGAACTTGTGGCACAGGAACATGCTGCGCACGCCCAGCGCGTACAACTCGTCCAGTCCCTTGTCGATGTCGGCCCTGCTGCACTGCGGGATGTCGAGGACCTGCTTGCACCCGAAGGGCTCGGAGGTCTCGACGCCGAGGACGACCGCCAGCTTGCCCTGCTCGATCACCTCACGGGCCTGCGCGCTGTCGGTGACGATCCGGAACCAGCCCTTGCCGGGCCCGCCGTACATCTTGTCCACGAAGGCCTGCATGTCGTACGTCAGTTTGGCCTGGAGCCGGATCGACGTCATCTCGTCGCAGCCGCGGTCCTTGAAGAAGTACACCGAGCAGATGACGCCGTTGGTGACGAGGTCGTTCACCAGCACCCGCTGACCGCCGCGCCAGGCCCGCTCCACCCAGGCGTAGTAGTTCTGCTGGTGGGTCAGCGAGTCGTGGGCCGGCCAGTCCTTGAAGGTGGGCCAGCCCACCGGGTCATGCTTGCCGTCACCCCCGTTGGTGATGAAGTCGAAGATCGCGAGCGAGCCGTCCGGGTAGTGCTCGGGACAGTCCTTGAGCGCGTCGGCGACACCCTGCTCGGAGAAGGGCTTTCCGCAGATCAGACGGCCGCCGAAGCCCTCGTTGGCGAAAATGTGGTCGTGCGCGTCGACGAAGCCGCGCACTTCGCCCTTGACGTCGGTGCCGGTGAAAGGCTCGCCCGTGACGTTGATCCGGGAGTCCGGCGCGGGCCGTGCGGTCGGGTTCCACCAGCCGGATCCGGCCGCCGAACTGGGCGTCGGGCCCAACGCGACGGCCAGCACGAACAAAAGGAGCGACACGACGGTGACGTTCTTGCGTCGGCGGTACGGGCGTCCTGCACTGGTCACGGCCCACGTCCTCGGTCGGGGGGTGGCGGGGTCGACACACCGGCGGCCCGGGCCCCGAAGGCCCGGACCGAGGGCCGGGTTGTCATGACCTCATCCAAGGATCCGACGAGGATGGCCACTGCCGCGTCACGAGTCAAGAGCCCGTGACCGATGACCTACTGACGGGTCATCGGATCGCCGCCGCGGGCGCAGCGCGAACCCCTGGTGCGACCGGCACCAGGGGGCGCGACACCGTCAGCGCACGGGCACCGCGACGTACTGGTACTCCAGGAACTCCTCGATGCCGACCCGGCCGCCCTCACGGCCGAGACCGGACTGCTTGACCCCGCCGAAGGGCGCGGCCGGGTTGGAGACGAGGCCGGTGTTGAGGCCCACCATGCCGACCTCCAGGCGTTCGCTGACGCGCAGGCCGCGGTCCAGGCCCTCGGTGAAGACGTAACCGACGAGACCCCAGGGCGTGTCGTTGGCGCGGCGCAGCACCTCGTCCTCGTCGTCGAAGGTGAGGATCGCGGCCACGGGGCCGAAGATCTCCGTGTCCATCAGGCGGCTCTCGGGAGAGACGTCCGTGAGCACGGTCGGCGGGTAGAAGCAGCCCGGCCCCTCCGGCGTACGGCCCCCGACCAGTACCCGGGCGCCGCGCTCCACCGCGTCGGCGACGAGTTCCTCGACCTTGCCGCGTCCGGTCCTGTCGATCAGCGGGCCGACGTCGACTCCGTCCCGGGTGCCGGGCCCGACCACGAGCGCGCCCATCCGCTCGGCGAGCCGGCGGCCGAACTCGGCCGCGACCGACCGGTGGACGAAGAAGCGGTTCGCGGCGGTGCACGCCTCGCCCATGTTGCGCATCTTGGCGACCATCGCGCCGTCCACGGCCACGTCGAGGTCGGCGTCGTCGAAGACGATGAACGGCGCGTTGCCGCCCAGCTCCATCGAGGCGCGGACGACCGTGTCGGCGCACTGGGCGAGCAGGATGCGGCCGACGCCGGTGGAGCCGGTGAAGGAGAGCTTGCGGATCCGGCCGCCGCGCAGCAGCGGCTCGCAGACCTCTCCGGCGCGGGACGTGGTGACGACGTTCAGCACGCCGTCCGGCAGGCCGGCCTCCTTTAGGATGCCGGCCAGGGCGAGGCTGGACAGCGGGGTCTGCGGGGCCGGCTTGAGGACCATCGTGCAGCCCGCCGCGATGGCCGGGCCGATCTTGCGGGTGCCCATGGCCAGCGGGAAGTTCCACGGCGTGATCAGCAGGCAGGGCCCGACCGGGCGGCGGGAGAGCAGCATGCGGTTGCGCCCGTCGGGCAGTGTGCCGCAGCCGCCGTCGATGCGGACGGCCTCCTCGGAGAACCAGCGGAAGAACTCGGCGGCGTACGCCACCTCTCCCCTGGCCTCGGCGAGCGGCTTGCCCATCTCGGACGTCATCAGGTGGGCCAGCTCGTCGGTGCGCTCGAGGATGAGCTCGTAGGCGCGGCGCAGGATCTCGCTGCGCGCCCGGGGCGCCGTACGGGCCCACTCCTGCTGTGCCTGGACGGCCGCCTCCTCCGCGAGCCGGGCGTCCTTGGGGCCCGCGTCGGCGACCTCGCAGAGGATCTCGCCGGTCGCGGGGTCGTCGACGGGCATGGTGGCGCCGTCTGCGGCGTCCACCCAGGCACCGCCGATGAACAACTGCGTCAGTACCTCGGTCATGTCGTCTCTCCTGGTCGGTCGGCGGCGGGGTCGAGCAGTTCCGCGAGGTGCAGGGCGCGGACGCCCCGGTCTCCGGCGAGATGGTCGATCTGGGTGGCGCAGCTGAAACCGTCGGCCACGACGGTGCGTCCGTCGAGGTGGTCGATGCGCGGTTTGAGGGCGAGATCGGCGACGGCCATCGAGGTGTCGTAGTGCTCTGCCTCGAAGCCGAAGTTCCCGGCGAGTCCGCAGCAGCCCTCGGCCTCGTCGACGCCGCCTACGCCGAGCCGGCGCAGCAGGTCGGCGGGGCGGCGGCCCTTGAAGGTGGCGTACTCGTGACAGTGGGTCTGGAGCACGACGTTCTCGGGCAGCGGCGGCGGGCTCCAGCCCTGGTCGGCGAGGTCGGTGAGGGCCCCGGTGAAGGTGTGGACGCGGCTCGCCACGCGCTGGGCGGCCTCGGTGCCGAGCAGTTCGGGGACGTCACGCTTCAACGCGGCCGCACAGCTCGGCTCCGCCACGATGATCGGCCGGTCGTCACCGTCGTCGAGCGCGGCGACCGTGCGGGCCATGATCTTGCGGGCGACGTTCAGCTGTCCGGTGCTGACCCAGGTCAGCCCGCAACACAGTCCGTCCCGCGGCGCGCAGGGGATGCCGGCGTCGGCCAGCACACGGCTCGCCGCTCCCGCGACCTCGGGGCGGAAGGCGCGGGTGAAGCTGTCGACGAAGAGCACGGCCTTCGCCGGCTCCGCGGTTCCGGCGGCGCGCAGGGTCTTGCGCAGGGTGCGGCGGGAGGCGAAGGCGGGGATCCTCCGCTTGGTCGTGACGCCGCCGAGACGGGCGAGGAGCTTGCCGACCGGCCCGCGCAGCAGTGCGTTGACCGGACGGGCGGCGTGACCGGCCAGGGCGGAGGTCCAGGGCAGCCAGCCGAGGGAGTAGTGGGAACGAGGGCGCAGGCGGCCCTTGTAGTGCTGGTGGAGGAACTCCGCCTTGTACGTGGCCATGTCGACGCCGACCGGACAGTCACTGGAGCAGGCCTTGCACGACAGACACAGATCGAGGGCGTCCTTGACCTCGGTCGAGCGCCAGCCGTCCTGCACGGCCTCACCGCGCACCATCTCCTGGAGCAGGCGAGCCCGGCCGCGGGTGGAGGCGTTCTCCTCGCCCGTGGCCCGGTAGCTCGGGCACATCACCCCGCCCGCGTCACTGCGGCAGCGGCCGACACCGACGCACCGGCGCACGGCGCCCGCGAAACCGTCCTCGTCATGGGGGAAGCCGAAGGCCGTGTCCAGCAGCGGGAGTTCCCGCAGCGCGAGGTCGGCGTCCAAGGGAGCCGGGTCGACGATCACGCCGGGGTTGAGCAGCCCGTCGGGATCGAAGGTCTTCTTGAACGCGGCGAACGCGGCGATCATGCGGTGGCTGTACATGACCTCCAGCAGCTCACTCCGCGCGCGTCCGTCGCCATGCTCGCCCGACAGCGTGCCGCCGTGCCCGACGACCAGCGCGGCCGCCTCGCTCAGGAAGCGCCGCATCACCGTCCGGCCGGACTCGGTGGCCGGATCGAAGTCGATGCGCACGTGGACGCAGCCCGCGCCGAAGTGCCCGTACAGCACACCGGTCAGTTCGTACGAGGTCAGCAGCTTGCGGAAGTCGCGCAGGTAGGCGGCCAGGTTCTCGGGCGCGACCGCCGCGTCCTCCCAGCCCGGCCAGGATTCCCCGCCCTCGACGAGGCGGGCGGCGAGCCCGGCCCCGTCCTCGCGGACCCGCCACAGCGAGCGCCGCTCGGCCGGGGCCTCGACGACCCGTCCGCCGGTCATCCGCCCCCGGGCCCTGAGAGCCTCGAGGAGCTCAGCGGCGCGGGCGTTCACCGACGCCTGGTCATCGCCTTCGAGCTCGACGTACAGCCAGGCCCGTCCCTCCGGCAGCCCGGTGACGGAGTCCGGGCCGCGCCGGGCGCGCATGGTGGCGACGATCGCCTCGTCCATGCCCTCCACGGCGCTGGGTGACCAGCGCAGGATCTCCGGCACGTCCTCGGCCGCCTCGACCACATCCTCGTAGCCGAGCGTCAGCAGTGTGGATGCCTGTGCGGTCGCCACCAGGCGGACCGTCGCGGCGGTGACGACCGCACAGGTGCCTTCGGTGCCCACGAGGGCGCGGGCCAGGTCGAAGCCGTTCTCGGGCAGCAGGTGCTGCAGCTGGAAGCCGGAGACCTGACGCGGGATGCGGCCCAGTTCGGTGCGGATCAGCGCCAGATTGTCCTCGACCAGCCGCCTGAGGCCGGATTCGAGCCGGGCGACGCGCCGCACAGCCTCCGCGTCGCCCGGCTCTGCGGCACGCAGCCCGGAGTGGTCGGCCACGGCCCGCACGCCGTCGGCCGTCACGATCTCCAGGGCCTCGACGTGCCCGCTGGTCCGCCCGTCCCGCACGGACCGGTTCCCGCAGGCGTCGTTGCCGATCATGCCGCCGAGGGTGCAGCGGCTGTGCGAGGACGGGTCGGGTCCGAAGTCGAGCCCGTGCAGGGCGGTGGCCCCGCGCAGCGCGTCGAGGACGACACCGGCCTCGACGCGCGCGGTACGGCCCTCGACGTCGATGTCCAGGATCCGGTTCATGTACCGCGAGAAGTCCAGGACGACCCCGGGCCCCACGGCGTTGCCGGCCATGCTGGTGCCGCCGCCCCGGGCCGTGACCGGGACGCCCGCCTCACGGCAGGCCCGCAGCACCGCGACCACGTCGTCGGCAGTACGCGGGAAGGCCACGGCCCGGGGCGGCAGACGGTAGTTGGAGGCGTCGTAGGCGTAGGGTCCCGTCGCCCCCGGGCCGGTCTCCACCCGCAGGCCGGGCGCGATCTCGGCGATGCGGGCCACCAGACCGGCCAGGTCGCGGGTGGCGGTGGTCATCGCTCCGCCGCTCCAGAGGTGCCGGCCGCGACGGCGTTCGTCCAGGCCTGGAGGCCCTCGTCCACGCCCGCCTCGTCGATCACGAGCGCGGGGATCATGCGGACGACCTGGTTCCACGCACCGCACAGCAGCAGGAGAAGGCCCTCGTCGATGGCCGCGCGCTGCACGCGGGCGGCGGTCTCGGGATCGGGGCTGCCGTCCTCGGTGACGAACTCGGTGGCCAGCATCAGGCCGAGGCCGCGGACGTCGCCGATGCCCGGGGTCCGGTCGGCCACCGCCTCCAGGCCGTGGCGCAGCCGCTTGCCCATCGCCTCGGCGTTCTCGACGAGCTTCTCGTCGCGGACGACGTCGAGGGTCGCGCAGGCGGCGGCGCAGGCGACGGCGTTGGCGCCGTACGTGCCGCCCTGCGACCCGGGCCAGGCCTTGGTCATCAGTTCCTCGGAGGCGGCGATGCCGGAGAGGGGGAAGCCGCTGGCCAGGCCCTTGGCGGTGACGAGGATGTCCGGGGTGACGCCGAAGTGGTCGTGTCCCCAGAAGCGTCCGGTGCGGCCGACGCCGGTCTGCACCTCGTCGAGGATCAGCAGGAAGCCGTGCCGGTCGGCCCGCTCCCGCAGCCCTTCCATGAAGGCGCTGTTCGCGGGCACGTACCCGCCCTCGCCGAGCACCGGCTCGACGATGATCGCGGCCGTGTCGGCGGGCGAGGAGATCGTCTGGAGGGTGTAGTCGAGCTCCTTCAGCGCGAAGCGGGTGGCGGTCTCCTCGTCCCAGCCGTAGCGGAAGGCCGTCGGGAACGGGGTGACGACGACACCGCTCATCAGCGGGGAGAAACCGGACCGGAAGCGGGTCCCGGAGGTGGTCATGGACGCGGCGGCGACCGTACGGCCGTGGAAACCGCCGTGGCAGACGATGACGTTGGGCCGGCCGGTGGCCTGGCGGGCGAGCCGCAGTGCCGCCTCGACGGCCTCGCTGCCGGAGTTGGTGAAGAACAGACTGTCCAGACCGGCCGGCAGCACCTCGCCCAGCTTGTCCACGAGGCGGCGCAGCGGCTGGTGCATGACGGTCGTGTACTGGCCGTGGATCAGTGTGCCCACCTGCTCCTGCGCCGCCGCCACGACCTTGGGGTGGCAGTGCCCGGTGCTGGTGACGCCGATACCGGCGGTGAAGTCGAGATAGCGGCGGCCGTCCTCACCGTAGAGGTGGACGCCCTCGCCCCGGGCCGCCACCACGGGCGTGGCCTGGCGAAGGTGCGGCGACAGTGCGGTCATTTCGTCTCCCGGCCGTGCGTCGAGGTCTGATGGGTTGCTCAGCTCCGGTATCCGAGCATCCAAGCCGCCGCGAAAGGCGACAACGCGTGATCTGTCCAGCCGGAACGCGTTGTTCGGACGTTGTGTCAACCGCCGGACCCCTCGGCTCCCGCCCGCCCCTCCCGTGGGCAGCTCTTGCGCAGGTCAGTGCCGCTTGTCAGAGTGACCGGGCGAGCAGGGAGACACCGTGAACGAGAACCACCCGACGGCCCCGGCCGGTCGCGCGCCGACCGTCGCCGACGTCCTGGCCCTGCCCGTCCTGGCCGCCGGACAGCCCCAGGTCGTCACCGGGCTGGCCCAGCTGGACCGGCCGGTGCGCTGGGTGCACATCACCGAGCTGACGGATCCGGCCTCCTTCCTCAAGGGCGGCGAGCTGGTCCTGACCACGGGGATGCCGTTGCCCGAGGACGCCGCGGGTGTCCGGCGGTACGTCGACGAACTCACGGAGGTGGGAGCGGCCGCCCTGGTCATCGAGCTGGTGCGGCGCTATCACCGTCCGCCCGACGCCCTCGTCCAGGCCTGCCGGGCCCGGGGGCTGCCCCTGGTGACCCTGGCCCGGGACGTCAACTTCCTGGAGGTCACCCAGGTCGTCCACGCCCTCATCCTCGGCAACCAGGCCGATGCGATGCGCCGGACGCAACGTGTCCACGAGGCGTTCACGGCCCTGACGTTGCGGGGCGCGGGCCCGGAGGACGTGGTGCGCGCGGCGGCGGAGATGAGCGGCCGGACGGTCGTCCTGGAGAACCTGGTGCACCAGGCGCTGATCTGTGAACCGTCGGGGAGCACGGTGGACGAGGCGCTCACCGGCTGGGAGGAGCGCTCCCGGGCCACCGCGCCCGGCGACCACACGGAGGTGGGCGGCCCGGAGGGCTGGCTCACGGCACCGGTCTCCTACCAGGGGGAACGCTGGGGCCGCCTGGCGATGCTCCCTTCCTCCGGGGAGGGGCGGGGTTTTGGGCCGGAGCATGTCACCGTCCTGGAGAGAACGGCGATGGCTCTGACCGTCGCCCGGCTCATCCACTCCACGCCGTGGGAGCACACGGCGCACCGCTCCGCCCTGCGGGAGCTGGCGGAGCAGCGCCACCACTCCCCCGAGGACGCCCGCGCCCGTTGTGCCGCGCTCGGCCTGCCCACGCGGGACAGCCGCTTCCTGGCGATCCTCGTCGACCTGGGCACCGGTGCCGGGGGGAGCGAGCACGAGGCCCGGCTGCACGGGGAGCTCCGATCGGCGGGGGTTGCGGCGCTGGTCGGAGAGCTCTCCCCCGGCCGCCTCGGCGTGCTGCTGGCCCTGCGCCCCTCCCAGCCGTGGCGCCCCGTGGCCGAACGTCTGAGCCGCACCGCGCTGAGCCTGGTCCCAAAGGCGATCGTGAGCGTCGGCTCGGAAGTGGCTGAACTCGCCGACACCGCACGCTCCTTCCGGGAGGCGGCCCGGGTCACCGAGGCCACCCCGCCGGGCCAGCCCCTCCCCGCGGACCGTTCCTTCCACGAGCTGCCGGACATCGACCTGCGCCGCCTGCTGTACGCCCTGCGTGCGGACACCCGCGTCCAGGACTACACCGACCGGCGGCTCGGCCGGCTCATCGACCACGACAACCGGCACGGCACGGACCTGCTGACAACGCTGGGCCACTACCTCGACGCCGCCGGCAACAAGACCACCGCGGCCCGCCGCGGCGGCCTGTCCAGGGAGACCATGTACCAGCGTCTGCGCACCATCGAACGCCTCCTCGACACCGACCTCGAATCCGGTGAGCGGCGCACCGAACTCCACGTGGCGCTGACGGCGTTGCGCGTCCTGCGTGACGAGTGAGCGTCACTCGGGCCGAGGCCCCGGCCGCCGGACCGGCCGCCATTCCGGTGAGCCGTCCGCGGCCTCGATCGGGACGGCTCGGGACGCGCCGGTCCGGTACGGGTCCGGGTTCTTCGCCACCTGGATCTGTAGGAGCCGTCCTCGCTCCTGATGAGGTTCGGTCGCCGGTGGCGTTGTCGTCGGCCCACTGACCGATGCGCTGCCGTCCGCTGAGGGCCTGGGCGGCCGGCCTGACCCGGGCTCAGGTGTCGAAGTCCACCGTCAGGGCGTCGGAGACCGGGAACGACTGGCAGGTGAGGACGTAGCCCGCGTCGACCTCGGCCGGTTCGAGGGCGAAGTTGCGGCGCATGTCGGCCTTGCCGTCGGTGACCAGGGCGCGGCAGGTGCCGCAGACCCCGCCCTTGCAGGCGAACGGGAGGTCGGGGCGGGTCTGCTGGGCGCCTTCGAGGATGGTCCGCTCGCGGGGCAGGGCGGAGGTGGTGGAACGGCCGTCGAGGGTGACGGTGACCTGGCTGACCGGGCCGGAGGGGCCGGTCTCGGCGTGGTGGACCTCGCGCACGGGTTCGTCGTCGGCGTAGAACAGCTCCTGGTGGACGTGGTCGCCGGGCACGCCGAGGCCGGCGAGGACCTCCTGGGCGGCGCGGACCATGCCGTGCGGGCCGCACAGCCACCAGTGGTCGGCGGAGTCCACGTCGACCAGCGCGTCGAGGAGCGCCGAGAGCCGGTCGGCGTCGAGTCGGCCGGAGAGCACCTCGGCCTCGCGTGGCTCGCGGGAGAGGACGTGGGCGAGCTGGAACCGCGTCGGGTAGAGGTCCTTCAGGTCGGCCAGTTCGTCGGCGAACATCACCGTGCCCGTGCGGCGGTTGCCGTAGAGGAGGGTGACCGTCGAGCGGGAGTCGGCGGCCAGGACGGACTCGGCGATGGAGACCATGGGCGTGATGCCGGAGCCGGCCGCGATCAGGACGTGGTGGCCGGGTGTGGTGAGGTCGGGCGTGAAGGCGCCGGTGGGGGCCATCACCTCGACGGTGTCGCCGGGGCGCACCTCGTGCACCAGCCAGGAGGAGAACAGGCCGCCGGGTACGACCCGGACGCCGATGCGCGGTGTCGTGCCGGCGGGTGAGCAGATCGAGTAGGAGCGGCGCTCGTCCCGGCCGTCGATCTCACGCCTCAGGGTGAGCGACTGGCCGGGTGCGAAGGCGAACTCCTCGGCCAGGTCGGCCGGGATGTCGAAACTGACGGCCGCCGCGTCCTCGCACAGCGGCTGCACGGCGGCGACCCGCAGGGGGTGGAAGACCGGACGCCGGCGGGCTCGCGCGCGCGGCGCCGGGGCGGGGGCCGGCTGCATCAGGTCCTCCATCAGATCTCCTTGACGTACTCGAACGGCTCGCGGCAGGCGAGGCAGCGCCACAGCGCCTTGCAGGACGTGGCGGCGAAGCGGGAGGTCTCCTCGGTGTCCGCGCTGCCGCAGCGAGGGCAGGGCACGGAGCGGCGGGTCGGCGACAGCACGAGCGGGACCGGTCCGGCGGCGCGCACGGGCGCGGCGCCGGGCGGGGCTATGCCGTGCTCGGCGAGCCTGCGGCGGCCTTGTGGGGTGATCCAGTCGCTGGTCCACGGCGGGTCGAGGACGGTGCGGATCTCCACGCGCGGATAGCCGGCGTCCTTGAGCCGGGCGGCCACGCCGGCGCGCATCTCGGCCATGGCGGGGCAGCCCGAGTAGGTCGGGGTCAGGCTCGCGACGACCGTCCCGTCCGGCTCCAGGGACACCTCGCGCAGCACCCCGAGGTCGGCCAGCGTGAGCATGGGCAGCTCGGGGTCGGGCACCTGCTCGGCGATGCGCCGGGCCCGTCGCGCGTCCAGGGCCGTCGTCACCATGTCGCCTCCGGGTGGGCGCGGGCCACGCCCTGCAACTCGGCCAGCAGCGGGGCGAGATGCTCGGTGTGCTCGCCGGCGCGGCCCGAGCCGGGCAGCGGCCGGTAGACGGGCATGGGCAGCCCGGCCGCCTCGGTGACCTGGTGCAGGACGGCGACGACCTCGTCCCGGACGTCGTACGCCGTGAACAGCTCGCCCAGGTAGGGCGCCACCTGCTCCAGCGCCCTGCGCGTCCGGCGGTGGGACTCCTCGGTGCCGTCGCCCAGCCGCACCACCCACTCGGCCGCGTACTGCCGGTGGTAGGCCAGTTCCTTCACGCCCTTGGCGGCGATCGCCGCGAGCACCGGGTCGCGGTGGGCGGTGAGCCGCTCGAAGTGCGCGAGGCGCCAGCTGGAGAGCACCAGCAGCCGCATGATCGAGAACGCGAAGTCCCCGTTGGGTACTTCGGCCAGGCGTACGTTGCGGAACTCGCCGGCGTCGCGGAAGTAGGCGTAGGCGTCCTCTCCGCGCCCGGTCCCGTCGACCTGCCCGGCGCGGGAGTACAGCAGGCGGGCCTGGCCGAGCAGATCGAGGCCGATGTTGGCCAGCGCCACCTCCTCCTCCAGCTCGGGCGCCCGGGTGGTCCACTCGGCCAGCCGCTGGGCCGAGACCAGGGCGTCGTCGGCCAGGGTGACGCAGAGGGCGGCCAGTTCCCCGGCGTCCACACCGTCGGGGACGGCGGTGTCGACGCCGTGCAGGGGGTCCTCGAAGCCGGTGCCGTAGGCCCAGCGGGTGTCGTCCTCGTGTCCCTCGGCGAGGGTCATGTAGACGTGGTCGTCGCTCATGCCCTCTCCTCAGATGTGCGGGACGTCGTCGGGGATGTCGTAGAAGGTCGGGTGCCGGTAGACCTTGTCCGCGCTGGGCTCGAAGAACGGGTCCTTCTCGTCGCGCGTGGACGCGGCGATGTGCTCGGAGCGCACGACCCAGATGCTCACGCCCTCGTTGCGCCGCGTGTACAGGTCGCGGGCGTGCGTGAGCGCCATGCGGTCGTCGGCGGCGTGCAGCGAGCCCACGTGCACGTGGTTCAGCCCGCGCTTGCCGCGTACGAACACCTCGTACAGCGGCCAGTTCTGCTTCCCGTCGGTCATGCCACCGCTCCCTTCCGCGCGCGGGCGGCCTGTTTGGCGGCGTGGGCGGTGGCCGCCTCGCGCACCCAGGCGCCCTCCTCGTGAGCGGCGCGGCGCCGCTCCATCCGCTGGGCGTTGCACGGGCCGTCGCCCTTGATGACCCGCATCAGCTCGTCCCAGTCGGGCGTGCCGAAGTCGTGGTGCCCGCGCTCCTCGTTCCAGCGCAGCTCCGGGTCGGGCAGCGTCACGCCGAGCTTCTCGGCCTGCGGGACGGTCATGTCGACGAACCGCTGACGCAGCTCGTCGTTGCTGTGCCGCTTGATCTTCCAGGCCATCGACTGGGCGGAGTTGGGCGAGGCGTCGTCGGGCGGGCCGAACATCATCAGCGACGGCCACCACCAGCGGTCCACCGCGTCCTGCACCATCTCCCGCTGCTCCTGGGTGCCCCGCATCATCGTCATCAGCAGTTCGTAGCCCTGCCGCTGGTGGAACGACTCCTCCTTGCAGATCCGCACCATCGCCCGCGCGTACGGCCCGTACGACGACCGGCACAGCGGCACCTGGTTGCAGATCGCCGCGCCGTCCACGAACCAGCCGATCACCCCGACGTCCGCGAAGGACAGCGTGGGGTAGTTGAAGATCGAGGAGTACTTCTGGCGGCCCTCGATCAGCCGCTCGGTCAGATCCGCGCGATCGGCGCCCAGCGTCTCCGCCGCCGAGTACAGATACAGCCCGTGTCCGGCCTCGTCCTGGACCTTCGCGAACAGAATGGCCTTGCGGCGCAGTGACGGCGCGCGCGTGATCCACTCGCCCTCCGGCTGCATGCCGATGATCTCCGAGTGCGCGTGCTGCGCGATCTGCCGCACCAGCGTCTTCCGGTAGCCCTCCGGCATCCAGTCACGCGGCTCGATCCGCTGATCCCGCGCGATCGTCGCGTCGAAGTGCTCCTGGAGAACCGGCTCGGTCTCGTCCGCCCCCGGGGGGCTGGAGTGTGTCGTGTCCATCCGTCCCACTTCCCAACCGACCATTCGTTCGGTCCATCATAGAACGACCGTGCGCGCCTTGGTAAGACCCCACCCGCTCTTGACAGGCCCCGGGGCTGCTGGATTACTTGGCAACGCCGAAGCTGACCGAATGGTCGGTCGGGTCACGGGACGATGCGATCGAACTACAGGGTGGTGCGAAGTGCCCCATACCGCTGACGTGACGCCGTCCACGGCGATGTTCGCCGCGGACGAGGCCGTGGCTCCGGCGTACCAGGCGGCGTCCTCGTGGTGGCGCGGGCCGGGGAACGCACCCGGTACGGCCGCAGCGGCCTCCACGACGTGACCGTCCTGTGGGGTGACGAGGTGATCGCGGAGTTCCGGGGCCGCAGCCGCGGCATCCGGAGCACGACGTCGAAGGAGTCGGGATGACCAGCGAGACGACGGCCGCGACGGCCCCGGCGGCGGCCGGGCAGCGGCGGGGCGAGCCCCTCCCCCACGAGCTGCTGGACGACGCCGAGCGCCTGACGCGCGAGGAGCTGCGTGAACTCCAGCTCGGCCGGCTGCGCCGGAGCCTGCGCCACGCCTACGACCACGTGGAGACGTACCGGAGGAAGTTCGACGAGGCCGGTGTCGGACCCGACGACTGCCGGACCCTGGCGGACCTGTCCCGCTTCCCCTTCACGACCAAGGCGGATCTGCGCGACACCTACCCGTTCGGCATGTTCGCCGTCCCCATGGACCAGGTCCGCCGCGTCCACGCCTCCAGCGGCACCACCGGCCGCCCCACCGTCGTCGGCTACACGGAGAACGACCTGTCGACGTGGGCGGACCTGGTCGCCCGCTCGATCCGCGCCGCCGGCGGGCGGCCCGGGCACAAGGTGCACATCTCCTACGGTTACGGCCTGTTCACGGGCGGCCTCGGCGCGCACTACGGGGCCGAGCGGGCCGGGTGCACCGTCATCCCCGCCTCGGGAGGCATGACCGCACGCCAGGTGCAGATCATCCAGGACTTCCAGCCCGAGATCATCATGGTCACCCCCTCCTACATGCTCACGCTCCTCGACGAGTTCGAGCGTCAGGGCGTCGACCCCCGCTCGACCTCGCTGAGGGTCGGGATCTTCGGTGCCGAGCCGTGGACGGAGGAGATGCGCCGCGAGATCGAGGAGCGCCTGGACATCCACGCCGTCGACATATACGGCCTGTCCGAGGTCATCGGCCCGGGTGTCGCCCAGGAGTGCGTGGAGACCAAGGACGGCCTGCACGTGTGGGAGGACCACTTCTACCCCGAGGTCGTCGACCCGCTCACGGGCGAGGTGCTGGACGACGGCGAGGAGGGCGAACTGGTCTTCACCTCCCTCACCAAGGAGGCCCTGCCGGTCGTCCGCTACCGCACCCGCGACCTGACCCGGCTGCTGCCCGGCACCGCCCGGCCCGCCTTCCGCCGCATCGAGAAGATCACCGGCCGCTGCGACGACATGATCATCCTGCGGGGGGTGAACGTCTTCCCCAGCCAGATCGAGGAGGTCGTGCTCCGCACGCCCGGCGTCGCTCCGCACTTCCAGATCGAGCTGACCCGGCGCGGACGGATGGACCACATGACCGTCCGCGTCGAAACCCGGCCCGGCACACCCGCCGGCCTGCGCGACGCCGCCGCCCGCGCGATCGCGAAGGACGTCAAGGACGGCGTCGGTGTCACCGTCGACGTGTCGATCGTCGAACCGGAGACCCTGGAACGCTCCCTCGGCAAACTCCGGCGGGTCAAGGACCTGCGCGGCAAGCCGTGACCCTGCCCTCACGGGCGGCACCGCGCCTGGGGAGCGGTCACCTTCTCGGAGGTGCCATGTTCGGACGCGGCCGGTTTGCGGATCAGCAGCAGGGCCGCGTCGTCGTGCAGCCGGCCGCCCACATGGTCCAGCAACTCGTCGTGGAGCGCGCCGAGGGTGCGGGCCGGTTCGTGGGACACGTGTCGCTCCAGTCCTTCGGCGAGCCGATAGAAGGACCGCTCCTGGTCCCGGGCCTCGGTGACCCCGTCGGTGTAGAGCAGCAGCTGGTCGCCGTCGGCGAAGGGCAGCTCGTGAAGGCTGGGCCCGTGACCGGCGAGGGCGCGCAGCCCGAGCGGCGGGGACGGATGAGCGGGCTCCACCGGCGTGACCCTCCCGCAGGAGCGCACCAGCAGCGGCGGCGCGTGCCCGCAGTTCACCACTTCCAGGTGCCCGTCCCGCGGATATCCGGCGACCACCGCGGTGACGAAGTCGTCGTGACCGAGGTTGCGCGCCAGACTCCGCTCGATCCGGTCGACCACGGCGAGGAGGTCGGGCTCGTCGTGGGCGGCCTCGCGGAAGACACCGAGCACCAGCGCGGCGGTGCCCACGGCGGGCAGGCCCTTGCCGCGCACATCGCCGACGATCAGCCGCACCCCGTGCGGTGTGGGTATCAGGGCGTAGAGGTCCCCGCCGATCCGGGCCTCGGCCGCGGCGGCGCTGTAGCGCACGGCCGCCTGGAACGGTCCGACGGTCGGCGGCACGGGCTTGAGCAGCGCGTGCTGGGCGGTCTCCGCGACCGAGCGGACGGCCGCGAGCACGCGCTCGCGGCGCACCCGCAGCACACCGGCCAGGCCGCTCGCGAGGGTGACGGCCGTCAGGGCCGCCAGCACGGCGGTCAGTTCCCGCCCCGGCATACCGTCCCGCATGCCGAGCGTCAGGCCGCACACGACGGCGAGCAGGCCGACCCAGAGGACTCCGCGCGGGCCGTTGGTCGTGGCGGCGAGGGCGGGACCGGCCGCGAGCAGGGGCAGCCAGATCATCCCGCCTCCGCCGGCGAGATCGACGAGCACGATGACGGTGACGATCAGTACCGGCAGGACGGGCGTACCGGCGGCCAGCTGTGCGAGAACGCGTCTGCGCGCCGGGCCCCCGGCACCGGCCACCCGCTTGCTGAACGGCCGTACGGCCCAGTGGTCGTCACCAAGGTCTCGGGTCCAGCTCATGTCGGTATCCGTGATCCTCACCTGTGAGCGGGGCGCCGGCCTGGGACGCACGCACCCCTGAAATGTCTGTTTCATCCAGAAAACGGGGCGAGCGGGGCACCGGCAAGGAGCGGATTTTCAGATAGTGAGCGAGAGGCTCCGCGTCACGCGGCTCGCGGTCGGCAGCAGCCGCGCGCTGATCTCCGGCAGCTGGGAGAGCCGGTTCGCCGGCAGTGAGACGCCGAGGGAGCCGAGGGTGTCCCCGCTGTAGACCGGGACGGCGACGCAGACGGTGCCGAGGGCGTACTCCTCCAGGTCCGTGACGGCCGGAGCCAGGGGCGAGGTCTCCAGCCTCCGGAGCAGTTCCGGCGGGCTGGTGATCGTCCGCGGGGTGAGGTCGGCGAGGTGGTGGCGGGAGAGGTAGTCCTTGCGGGACTCCTCGTCCAGTTCCCTGAGCACGGACTTGCCCAGGGCGGTCGCGTGTCCCGCGTCCTCGAAGCCCACCCAGAGGTCGACGCGGGGCGTCCCGGGGCCGTCGACGATCTCGCTGACCCGGATCTCGCCCTCCTCGTAGAAGGTGAGATAGGCGGGGGTCGCGAGTTCGTCCCGCAGCGCGGCGAGCGTGGGCCGGACGCGGCTGAGCAGCGCCTGCGCACGGCCCGTGGTCCGGAGGTTCTGCAGCTTGTCACCGAGGACGAACCCACCGTCGTCCAGCTTCCGCACGTAGCCGTCGTGCACCAGCGTCCGCAGCAGGTGATAGGCGGTGGCCAGAGGCAACCCGGTCTCACGCGCCAGCTGCTTGGCCGGCGCGCCGTTCTGGTGTGCGCTCACCGCCTCCAGCAGCCGCATGGCCCGCTGGACGGAGGTGATGAGCGTAGGGCCGTCTTGCGCACCCATGGGACCAGGGTACGGCCCGGGCAGGACGGCGACGAGACCGCTGCATGCTCGACGCCGATCAGGAGTGACGCGGGCCCGCAGAGGGCGGTCCCGAGCGTGACCATGCCGATGGAACGGGTCCGCTCGGAGGCCAGCGCCCGGGCCGCGTCGATCATGTCCGCTGAACGTACCGTCGGAGCCTCACCTGCCGGCGAGGGTGCGGTCGAGGAGGGGCAGCAGGCGGTCCCAGTGGCGCTGCAGTCCGGCGGGGTCGAAGGCGTCGGTGTCGGACATGGTGAAGCCGTGGACGGTGCCGGGGTAGATCTCGGAGGTGTGGCGGACACCGGCGGCGTCCAGGGCCCGGTTGAGTTCGCCGAGGGCCTCGGGCGTCAGGTCGCTTTCGGCGTGGCCGAAGTGGGCCTCGGCGGTGATCCCGGCGAGGACGTCGGTTCCGGCCGCGGCCACGGGGCCGTGGAAGGCGGCGACGGCGGCCACTCGGCCGGGGTGGGCCGCGGCGGTGCGCACCGCGAGGAGGCCGCCTATGCAGTAGCCGGTCACCGCGACCGGTCCGGCGCCGGCCTCGGGCCGGGTGGTGAGGAACCTGAGGTAGGCGTCGGCGTCGCTCAGGGCCCGTGCGGCGGTGTGCGCCTCGATCAAGGGCAGCACCTGGGCCATGAGCGCGGGCCGGGCCTCTTCTCCGATGTGCTCGGGAAGGTCGATCACCGGTGCCGGGCCGTGCCGGTAAAAAAGGTTGGGGACGAGCACGTAGTACCCGTGCCCGGCCAGTTCGCGGGCCATCTCCCGCAGCACGGGCCGGATGCCGAAGCCGTCCGCGTACATCAGCACCCCCGGGTGCCGCTCGCCGTCGTCGGGGAAGGCGGCGATGGCGTCGGCCAGGCCGTCCGTGGTGGGGATCTGCAGCGTCTTGACGGGCATGTTCCGCTCTCCTGTCGTGGTTGATGTGCCGAGCCTGTGATCAACACGACGGAGGCGGAGCCCGCGCGGCAGCGCAAGCCCCTCGTTCACACAGCGGGCCCGCACCGGCCCGTACGGCGCTCAGAAGAGCACCGGGTCACCGATCCGTGTGTGGCGCGATGCCGTCCCGGTATTCATGGCGGCACAGCCTAGCCGAGCGGCCTGAGGACCGCCCGGGCGTCGAGAACGGACAGCGGGCGATCCGGATGGAGCAAGAGGCCCGCGAAGACAGGCGAAACGCCGCCGTGGTCCTTCGCAGGCCTCCCCGGACCGGCGACCATGCGATGTCATGGACATCTTGCTCGTCGCCAGCGCGTTCAACAGCCTGTCCCAGCGTGTGTACGCGGAACTGTCGGACCACGGGCACCGCGTGGACGTCGTCCTCGCCTCCCACGGGCCCGACGCCGTCCGGGCCGCCGTGCGCGAGGTGCGCCCGGAACTGATCGTCGCCCCGATGCTGAAGTCCGCCCTTCCGGAGGACGTGTGGCAGGAACACACCTGTCTGGTCGTGCACCCTGGGCCGCCCGGCGACCGGGGCCCGTCGTCGCTGGACTGGGCGATCGCCGAGGAGGCGCCCGAGTGGGGCGTGACCGTGCTCCAGGCCGAGGCGGCGATGGACGCGGGAGACATCTGGGCGGACGGGTCCTTCCCGGTGCCGCCGGCCGGCAAGAGCGACGTGTACCGGGGCGAACTGTCCGACGCCGCCGTGGCCGCCGTGCTGCTGGCCGTGCGGCGGTACGCGGACGGATCGTTCAAACCGCGGCCGCAGAGCGATCCCGGGATCCGTGTGGTGTGGCGGGACTTCTTCCGCCAGGAGCAGCGGCGGATCGACTGGGAGAACGACAGCGCGGAAACGGTGCTGCGCAAGCTCCGCGGGGCCGACTCGCAGCCGGGCGTCCTGGACGAACTCTGCGGCCGGGAGGTGTTCCTGCACGGCGGGCATCCGGAGGACCGGCTGCGCGGACGGCCGGGCGAGCTGCTCGCGACCCGGTCCGGCGCCCTGTGCCGGGCCACCCGGGACGGCGCGGTGTGGATCCCGGAACTGCGCCCCCGCAAGAGCTCCGGCGACCCGGCCCCCTTCCGCCGTCCGGCGGCCTCGGTGCTCTCCTCCTTCCCCGCGCCGCCCGGCAGCGGCCCGGGCATGCCGGGTTCGAACGACCGCCCGTACTGGCTGCCGGAGATCGCCGTCCCGCTCGAACTGCCGCCGAAGCGCACCACCTGGTCCGACATCCGCTACCGGCAGCGGGGTGACATCGGCTTCCTGTCCTTCTCGTTCCCAGGCGGGGCGATGAGCACCAACCACTGCCGCAGGCTGCTCGCCGCCTACCGGTACGCGCTCACCCGCTCCACCTCGGTGCTGGTGCTCGGCGGCGCCCGGGACTTCTTCTCCAACGGCATCCACCTGAACGTCATCGAGGCGTCGAGCGACCCGGCGGGCGAGTCCTGGTCCAACCTCATCGCCATGAACGACCTCGTCGAGGCCGTGCTGCGCACCACCGACCGGCTGGTGGTGGCGGCGCTCGGCGGCAACGCGGCGGCCGGTGGTGTCATGCTGGCACTGGCCGCCGACGAGGTCTGGTGCCGCACGGGCAGCGTCCTCAACCCGCACTACCGGAACATGGGCCTGTACGGATCGGAGTTCTGGACGTACTCGCTGCCGCGGCGTGTGGGAGCCGAGACGGCCGAGCGGCTGACGAGCGAGGCGCTGCCGGTGAGCGCCGCGACGGCCGAGCGGATCGGGCTGGTGGATCGTCTGGTGCCGGTTGCTTCCCAGGAGTTCACCGGGGAGGTCGAGCGCCTGGCTGCCGAGGTGGCCGGCGACCCGGATCTCGCACGCCGGATCACCGCCAAGGCCACGGCACGTCACGCGGACGAGCTCCAGCGTCCCCTCACCGAATACCGGCGGAGCGAACTCGCCCGCATGCGCGCCGTCTTCTTCGATCCGCAGGCCCCGTACCACGAGCTGCGGTCCGCCTTCGTCCGCAAGAACCCGACCGGCTCCGCCCGGCCTCTGGCCTGCGAAGGCGCGGTATGAGCGCGCGGCTGCTCGTGGCGGGCGTCGGCAACATCTTCCTCGCGGACGACGCCTTCGGCCCCGAGGTGATCCGCGCCCTGGAGCAGCGTCCGCTGCCGCCCGAGGTGCGGGTCCGGGACTTCGGCATCCGCGGCATGGACCTCGCGTACGCACTGCTCGACGGCTACGACACGGCCGTCCTGGTCGACGCCGCCGTAGGGGGACACGAGCCGGGCACCCTGTCGCTGATCGAGCCGGACCTGCCCGACCGCGCCACGGCCGGCGCCCCGCCCGAGGCGCACGGCATGGACCCGGCGAAGGTCCTCGCCCTGGCAGCCCACCTGGGTGACGAGCCGCTCCCGCGCGTCCTCGTCCTGGCCTGCGAGCCGGAGCTGCGGGCACCCGCCGACGAGGACATCGCCCCGGGCATCAGCACGACCGTGCGCGAGGCGGTCGGGCGGGCCGTCGCCGCGCTGCACGCCCTGGTTCCGGTGCTGCTGGCCGACCCGGCGGCCACGCCGCCGTTGAGCCGCCCGGACGAATCCCCCGCCCTGTCCCCGCCGGGCTGCCGGGCGCCGTGAGAGACGGCGCCGAGGATCGGTGGCGGACCGATTTCCCCACCGACCGCGAGGAGCGGCGCCCATGTGCGATTCCGTGGACGAGGTCACTCAGGCCGTCCTGGCGAAGAACGACGGTCTGGCCGCGGGCCTGCGCGACGAGCTGGCCCGGCGCGGAGTGAGCGTGGTCAATCTGCTGTCCAGCCCGGGCAGCGGCAAGACGGAACTGCTCGGGCGGGTGCTCGCCAGGGCGGTGGAGCGGGGTCTTCCGGTGGCCGCGCTCACCGCCGACCTGGCGACCGAGAACGACGCCGACCGGCTGGCCCGTTCGGGAGCCCCGGTGAAGCAGCTGCTGACGGACGGGCTGTGCCATCTGGAGGCGCGGCAGCTGCGCGGCCATGTGGAGAGCTGGCTGCCCGGGGATACCTCGCTGCTGTTCGTGGAGAACGTCGGCAACCTCGTCTGCCCGGCGTCCTACGACCTCGGCGAGAGTCTGCGCGTCGTGCTCATGGCGGTGACGGAGGGCGAGGACAAGCCGCTGAAGTACCCGACGGCCTTCGGGTCCGCCCAGCTGGTGGTGCTGACCAAGACCGACCTGGCCGGGCCCGCGGGGTTCGACGAGTCCGCCTTCGAGGCGCACGTGCAGCGGGTCAACCCCGGGGTGGAGGTGCTGCGGTCCTGCGCCCGAACCGGCGCCGGCGTCGACGCCCTGCTGGAGCGGGTGCTCGCCGTACGGGACGGGGCACCGGTGCACCGGCCTCCGCTGACGCCCCGCCCGCACACCCACACCCCCGAGGGTGCCGAAACCGGCCTCGTCTCGTGACGGCGCCCGCCACGCAGGCGGTGCGCCGCCGGGTCACCGTGCGCGGCACCGTGCAGGGCGTGGGCTTCCGGCCCTTCGTGCACCGTCTGGCCACCGCTCTCTCGCTCGCGGGGTTCGTGAGCAACACGGCGAACGGAGTCCTCATCGAGGTGGAGGGCCCGCCGGACCGTGTAGCCGACTTCTGCGACCGGCTGGCCGCCCAGCCGCCGCCGTTGGCCACCGTCACCGGCGTCGGGGTCGAGGACCTGCCCGTCAGCGGCGCCGACGGCGGCTTCGCCATCCGTTCCACCGACCGCTCCCCCGGCCGCACCCATCTCCCGCCCGACACGGCGACCTGCGCGGACTGCCTGCGGGACCTGACCGATCCGGCCGACCGCCGGCACCGGCACCCGTTCGTCACGTGCACCCACTGCGGGCCCCGCTTCACCATCGCCACGGGCATGCCGTACGACCGGGCGGTGACGACCATGGCCGGCTTCCCGATGTGCGCCGACTGCGCCCGGGAGTACGGCGATCCCCTCGACCGCCGCTTCCACGCCCAGCCCGTGGCGTGCCCCCGCTGCGGCCCGCGGCTGCGCCTGCTGCCGGCGCCGGGGAGCGGCATCCGCCCGGCACGGGACGCCGACGCCCTGGCGGCGGCACGGGCGCTGCTGGCCGCCGGGCGGATCGTCGCCGTCAAGGGCCTCGGCGGCTACCACCTGGCGTGCGACGCGACCGACGCGCGGGCCGTCGAGACGCTGCGCAGCCGCAAGGCGCGCGGCGGCAAGCCGTTCGCGGTGATGTGCGCGGACCTGGACACCCTACGGCGGATCGCCGTGCTCTCCGCGGCCGAGCCGGCCGCCCTCACCAGCCTCCGGCGCCCCATCGTCCTGCTCCGCCGACGAGCCGGGGAGCCGGGCCTCGCGCCCGGCGTCTGCTCCGGCAGTCCCCACCTGGGCGTCATGCTGCCCTACACGCCCGTGCACACCCTGCTGTTCGGTCTGCCCGGCGATCCGCCGGGACCGCGTGTGCTGGTCATGACGAGCGGCAACCGCTCGGGGGAGCCGATCGTCACGGACGACGACGAGGCGCTGACCCGGCTCGCCGGGCTGGCCGACGCGTGGCTCGCCCACGACCGGCCCATCGCCTCGCCCTGTGACGACTCCCTGCTGCGGGTGCGGCCCGACGGCACCGAGCAGGTGCTGCGCCGGTCCCGGGGGTATGTGCCCCGCCCGCTGCGGCTGCCGGTCCCGGTGCGGCCCGCGCTCGCCGTGGGCGGCGATCTGAAGAACGCCCTGTGTCTCGGCGAGGGCGACCAGGCCTGGTTCGGCCCGCACATCGGCGACATGGGCGATCTGACCACTCTGGAGGCGGCCCGGCGGGCGGAGGCGCATCTGCGGAGCCTGACCGGCGTCGCCCCCGAGGTCGTCGCCGCGGACCGGCACCCCGGATACCACTCGGCGAGGTGGGCCGCCCGGCCGGCCGGTCGCCCCCCGGTGCTGGTCCAGCACCACCACGCGCACATCGCCTCCGCGATGGCCGAGCACGGTCTCGACGGCACCGCACGCGTGATCGGCGTCGCCTTCGACGGCACGGGCTACGGCGACGACGGCACCGTCTGGGGCGGCGAGATCCTGCTCGCCGGTTACAGCGGCTTCCGGCGCTACGCGCACCTCGCTCCCGCCCCGCTGCCCGGCGGCGACGCGGGAGTGGCCAATCCGCGCCGCCTTGCGCTGGCCCGGCTGTGGGCGGCGGGCCTGCCGTGGGACGCGGGCCTGCCCTGCGTCGAGGCCTGCACACCCGATGAACGGATTTTGCTTCACAGGCAGTTGGAGCGCTCTGTGGCCTGTGTGGCGACCTCCAGCATGGGCCGGCTCTTCGACGCCGTGTCGTCGCTCGCCGGGGTGTGCCATCGCGCGGAGTACGAGGCCCAGGCCGCCCTGGAACTGGAGGCGGCGGCCGCTTCGGCCTGGGACGCCGAGACCTCGGCGTACGCCTTCGCCGGCGATCTCGACCCGGCGCCCGTGCTCAGCGCACTGGTCGCCGATCTGCGGCGCGGCACCCCGGCTCCTGTGCTCGCCGCCCGCTTCCACCGCGCGGTGGCACGGGCCGTCGCGGAGATCTGCCGGCGAGCGCGCCGGGACACCGGCCTGGCCACCGTGGCCCTCAGCGGCGGTGTCTTCGCCAACGCGCTGCTGGAGGAGGAGTGCGCACGGCTGCTGGACGACGACGGCTTCGTGGTGCTCCGTCACGGCGAAGTCCCGCCGAACGACGGCGGATTGGCCCTCGGCCAGCTGGTGGTCGCGGCGCACCTACGACAGGAGGAGTGACCCATGTGTTTGGCAGTGCCCGGCAAGGTCGTGGCCATCGACGACGGCGCGGATCCGCTCACCGGGCTGATCGACTTCGGCGGAGTGCAGAAACAGGCGTGTCTGGAGTACGTGCCCGAGGTGCGGGTGGGCGAGTACGTCATCGTGCACGTCGGCTTCGCGCTCCAGCGCCTGGACGAGGAGTCGGCCCTGGCCTCGCTGAAGCTGTTCGAGGAACTGGGGCTGCTGGAGGAGGAGTTCGGTGACGCCTGGGAGCAGGCGGCGAAGGAGGCGGGAACGGCGTGAAGTACATCGACGAGTTCAACGACCCGGATCTGGCCCGGCGGCTCCTGGACGAGATCCGGACCACCGCGACCCGGCCGTGGGCCTTGATGGAGGTGTGCGGCGGACAGACCCACTCGATCATCCGGCACGGCATCGACCAGTTGCTCCCCGAGCAGGTCGAGTTGATCCACGGCCCGGGCTGCCCCGTCTGCGTCACGCCGCTGGAGGTCATCGACAAGGCGCTGGAGATCGCCTCGCGGCCCGGGGTGATCTTCTGTTCCTTCGGCGACATGCTCCGGGTGCCGGGCACCGGCCGTGACCTGTTCCGGGTCAAGGGCGAGGGCGGCGACGTCCGCGTGGTCTACTCGCCGCTCGACGCCCTGGAGCTGGCCCGCCGCCACCCGGACCGGGAGGTGGTGTTCTTCGCGATCGGCTTCGAGACCACGGCCCCGGCCAACGCGATGGCCGTGCACCAGGCGCGCAGGCTGGGTCTGAGCAACTTCAGCCTGCTGGTGTCGCATGTGCGGGTGCCCCCGGCCGTCGAGGCGATCATGACGGCTCCGGCCTGCCGGGTGCAGGCTTTCCTGGCCGCCGGGCACGTGTGCAGCGTGATGGGCACGGCGGAGTACCCGGAGCTGGCCGAGCGGTTCAAGGTGCCGATGGTGGTGACCGGGTTCGAGCCGCTGGACATCCTGGAGGGCATCCGCCGGGCGGTCCGCCAGCTGGAACGCGGCGAGCACCGGGTGGAGAACGCGTATCCGCGTGCTGTGCGCGAGGAGGGCAATCCGGCCGCCGTGCGCATGATCGAGGAGGTGTTCGAGGTCACCGACCGGTCCTGGCGCGGTATCGGACGGATCCCGGCCAGTGGCTGGCGGCTGCGCGACGCCTTCCGCGCGTACGACGCCGAGCACCGCTTCGACGTCACCGGGATCCGTACCGAGGAGCCCGCGGAGTGCCGCAGCGGTGAGGTGCTCCAGGGGCTGATCAAGCCGACCGAGTGCGCCGCGTTCGGCACCACCTGCACCCCGCGCACCCCGCTCGGCGCCACCATGGTCTCCAGCGAGGGCGCCTGCGCGGCCTACTACCTGTACCGCCGGATGAACGCCCCGACGCCGCGCGCCGGCCGGGCCACGCAGGAAGGGGTGGCTCCCGTTGCCTGAGCAACTCGCCGAGGTCGTCGACCCGGCCAACTGGACCTGCCCCGCCCCGCTGCGCGACCAGGGTGTCGTGGTGATGGGCCACGGCGGCGGCGGAGCCCTGTCGGCGGAGCTGATGGAGCAGGTCTTCACCCCCGCCTACGGCAACGCCACGCTCGCCGGTCTCGCCGACTCCGCCGTCCTCCAACTGGGCGGCGCGCGGCTGGCCTTCTCCACCGACTCCTACGTGGTCCGGCCGCTGTTCTTCCCCGGCGGCAGCCTGGGCGACCTCGCGGTCAACGGCACCGTGAACGACCTGGCGATGAGCGGTGCGCGGCCCGCGTATCTCTCCGCCGCGTTCGTGCTGGAGGAAGGCGTCGAGCTGACCGTCGTGGAGCGGATCGCCCGCGCGATGGGTGCGGCCGCCGAGACCGCGGGGGTCACCGTCGCCACGGGTGACACCAAGGTGGTGGAGTCCGGGCACGGGGACGGGGTGTACGTCACCACGGCCGGTGTCGGGCTCGTCCCTGACGGGGTGGACATCCGGCCCCAGCGTGCGCGGCCCGGGGACGCCGTGATCGTCAGCGGGCCGATCGGTCTGCACGGGGTGGCGATCATGAGCGTGCGGGAGGGGCTGGAGTTCGGGGTGGAGATCGCCAGCGACACCGCGCCACTGGCGGATCTGGTGGCGGCGATGCTGGCCGTCACTGCGGACATCCATGTGCTGCGCGACCCCACCCGGGGCGGCCTGGCGGCGTCGCTCAACGAGATCGCCCGTGCCTCGGGGACCGGGGTCCGGCTTCAGGAGCGCGCCATTCCGGTGCCGGACGCGGTGGCGAACGCGTGCGGCTTCCTGGGGCTCGATCCCCTCTACGTCGCGAACGAGGGCAGGCTGGTCGCCTTCGTACCGCCGGCACAGGCGGAGAGGGTGCTCGCCGCGATGCGTGCCCACCCGCAGGGCGCCGGAGCCACGCTGATCGGCGAGTGCGTCGCCGAACACCCCGGGATGGTGGTCGTCGCCACCGGCCTGGGCGGGACGCGAGTGGTGGATCTGCCGCTCGGGGAGCAGCTGCCGCGGATCTGCTGATCCGGTTGGGACGCGAGGGGGCCCAGCCGACCTGCTCGGCGGGGCCCCTTCACGCTATGCCGGGGCCGGTGACGGCTCGATCCCCGTGATCTCCAGTTCCCGGCCGCTGCGCAGATCGTTGGTGGGCTGGTCGCAACGCGGGCACCAGAAGAACGGGGGCATGCCCACCGGGAACTCCTCGGCGCACGGGCCGCACCAGGCCTTGGCGGGGACCTGCTCGACCACGAGCCGGGCCCCGGCGAGGGCCGTGCCGTCGCGGGCCACCTCGAAGGCGAAGTCGAGGGCGTCGGGGACGACGCCCGCCAGTTCGCCGACCCGGACGGTCACCGCCGAGACGGCGTCCGTCCCGTCCGCCCGGGCCAGCTCGCCGGCCCGCTCGATGATCGCGGCCGCGATCGACAGCTCGTGCACGGCCGGCTCACGGGTAGCGGTGGCCGGCGCGGAAACCGCCGGCCATCCGCCAGATCCGCATCTCCCGCCTCAGGCTGGGAAACTCCCAGCACAGCAGTGCCAGGGCCACACCGCCCGCCAGGACGGCCTCGGCCTTCAGCATCCGCTGTCCGCTCATCCCGCCTCGCCTTCGCGCGACGGGTCTGCGTGCTCGTCGGACCTTCATTGCGGCGACTCCCTGCTCTCTCATGACGGCTCTCATCCCGGTTGCCATTCCGGCTCTCATCCCGGTTCCCATTCCGGCTCTCATCCCGGCGAGATGTTCGGCATGGTCTTCGCGAGGGCGTCATGCCGCTTCCAGTGGATCCCCGTGGAGCGGCGCGCGTCGGCGGTGCCGTCCTCGTGGTGCCCCTTCTGCTCGTCGTACCGCCCCTTGTTGCCCTGGTGCATGCCGGCGACATGCGTGGGCGTGTCGGGCTTCGCCTGCGCCCGGCCTACTCTGATGCTGCCCATGGGGTGCTCTCCTTCCTCGCCTCCGACCTGCGGAGACGTGTTCACGGCCGCTCGGTGAGCTCCTCGAAGAACCGCTCGACGGCCGGCCAGACCCGGCCACCGCCGGACAGGCCGCGCCACTCCCGGCGTACGACGGCGACCATCCGGTAGCAGTCGTCGACCGGCACGATCCAGTGGTGGTCGAGGCCGTGGACGGTGTTGACCAGCAGGGCCTCCACCTCGGGTTCCACGCCGGCGAGCTGCGGACACGTCCGGGCCAGCTCCTGCCAGGCCGCCGCGTCCACCTCCCACCGCATGGCCCCCGCCGGGCTCGGGCCCTCCGCCGTGACCGTTCCGTCCGCCCGGGGCACGAAGAAGACCAGGCCGACGGGTACGCCCAGCGCGGCCGTGTCGACCTTGGGCAGCCGGACCCGGCGCCGGGGCACGAGCCGGTAGTGCCCGGCGCCCGCCCCGGCCTCTGCGAACAGCACCGAGCAGGGGCCGCAGGCGCAGCGCACCTCCTGCTGCCCGGTGTCGTACAGGTGGGCGTGCTCGTCGGCGACCGGCGCGGCGCACAGGTCACACCTCTCCACCCCGGCCGCCGCCGTACGGTCGGCCGAGGAGCGGATGAGGCGGGCCAGCGCCCCGTCGGTGGTCACCGCGCGCCTCGGTGCGTCAGTGTCGACAGCGGGACGAACGCGGGAGCCGGTGTGCTCGGCAGCGGCTCCACCGCCGTCAGTTCGGGAGCGACGGCGAGCACCGCCTCGCGGACCGCGTCGGTGACCTCGGAGCCTCCACCACCGCAGCCGGAGCCGCAGCCGCCGCCCGTCGTCAGACGCACCCTGCCGACCTGCCCTTGCGCACCGGCCCATTCCACGTCGCCGCCCCGTTCCCGTACGGCGGGCCGCAGCCGTTCGACCGCGCGGGCCGCCCGGCGTTCGGGGGGCTCGGGGTGGATGTCGTGCAACACCAGCAGGTGGCCCAGCAGTTCGTCGTCGGCCAGGCGTTCCGCCAGTTGCTCGTCCGCCTGGTCCAGGACGCGGGCCAGGGCCTCGCCGTAGACCTCGGTCAGCAGCCGGACCGCCTCCGTGGCCGCGCCGGGCAGGGGTTCGAGGCCTTCCAGCACCTCGTCGAGCCGGGCGAGCCGGGCCTCGACGTCCGGGTCGGCCAGCCGGGTGCCGGTGCCGGTGGACTCAGCCATGGTTCGCCCCGTACGTCGGCGAGTGCAGGGTGGTGAGCGTCTTGCCCTTGCCGACGTACATGTGCACGCCGCACGGCAGACAGGGGTCGAAGCTGCGGACGGTGCGCATGATGTCGACGCCCTTGAAGTCGTCCGGCCCGTTCTCCTCGAAGATGGGCTGGCCCTGGACGGCGTCCTCGTACGGGCCGGGGGTGCCGTACATGTCGCGGGGGCTGGCGTTCCACGGGGTGGGCGGGTACGGGTGGTAGTTGGCGATCTTCTTGTCCTTGATCACCAGGTGGTGGGAGAGGACACCGCGCACCGCCTCGTGGAAGCCGCAGCCGATCGCCTCGTCGGGCACCTCGTAGTTCTCGAACACCTTGGTCTCGCCCGCGCGCACGAGCCCCATGGCCTCTTCCAGGAACTGGAGGGCCATGGCGGCCGCGTAGGCGATGAAGTACGGCCGGGCGCGGTCGCGTTCGATGGTGTTGCTCCACCGCGGGATGCGCCATTCCAGGGTCGTCTCCGGCAGTTTCTCGCCCTTGGGCAGGGAGATGCGCACGCTGTGGCCGGTGGCCTTGACGTACGGTGTGTCGACCAGGCCGTTCAGCGCGGTCGACCACAAGCGGGCGAGTGGGCCGCCGCCGGTGTCCAGGGCGAGGTGGTCGCCGGTGCGCTGGTCGAACCAGCGCGGGCTCATGACCCAGCTGTACTTGTCGGCGAAGTCGCGCTTCTGCGGCACCGGGACGGTGGTCTGGTTCCACGGGTGGCGCATGTCGACGGGGTTGCCGAGCGGGTCGTGCGTGACGAAGGGCGATTCGTTGACCCAGTCCTCGTAGTACGAGCTGCCGAGAAGGATGCGCAGACCGAGGTTGATGTCGACGAGGTTGTTGGTGACCAGCTCGCCGTCGACGATGATGCCGGGGGTGACGTACATGTCCTTGCCCCAGGAGTTCATCGTCTCGTAGCGGTAGTCGACGGTCTTGGGGTCCTGGAAGGCGCCCCAGCAGCCCAGCAGGATGCGGCGGCGGCCGACCTCCTCGTAGCCGGGTAGCGCCTCGTAGAAGAAGTCGAAGACGTCGTCGTTCATGGCGACGGCCTTCTTCACGAAGTCGATGACCCGCATGAGCCGGCTGAGGTAGTCGGTGAAGGTGTTCGGCTGCGGCATCGTGCCGACGCCACCGGGGTAGAGCGTGGACGGGTGGACGTGCCGGCCCTCCATGAGGCAGAACATCTCACGGGTGATCCGGCTCATTTTCAGGGCTTCCTTGTAGACCTCGCCCTCGAAGGGGTTGAAGGCCCGCATGATGTCGGCGATCGTCCGGTAGCCGTGGATGTCCCCGTGGGGCGCTTCGGTGCGTTCGGCGCGGGCCAGCACACCGGGGTTGGTGGCCTTGACCATCGCCTCGCAGAAGTCCACGAACACCAGGTTGTCCTGGAAGATCGTGTGGTCGAACATGTACTCCGCTGCTTCGCCGAGGTTGACGATGTAGTCGGCCAGCGGGGGCGGCTTGACGCCGTAGGCCATCTGCTGGGCGTAGTCGGAGCAGGTGGTGTGGTTGTCGCCGCAGATGCCGCAGATCCGGGACGTGATGAAGCCCGCGTCGCGCGGGTCCTTGCCCTTCATGAACACCGAGTAGCCGCGGAACAGCGACGAGGTGCTGTGGCATTCCACGACTTCCCGGTTGGCGAAGTCGATCTTCGTGTAGATGCCCAGGTTCCCGATGATCCGGGTGATCGGATCCCAGGACATGTCCACGAGCTGTGGCGGTTTGCGCTCGGTGGGCCGGGCCTCGGTGGTCGTCATCTGCGGTACTGCCCCTCGCTGTCGGTGGTGGGATGGGTCGCGGGTCTCATCAGGGGCGCCAGTGCGGGTCGTAACCGCTGGTCAGCTTGCGCTTGTTGTGGCGCCACCTGGGCTCGTGGTTGACCAGTTCGTTGGTCATGCCGCGCAGGCGGCGGATGACGGCCCCGTACGGCTTGATGGCCAGGGACGACAGGGTTCCGCCGGGGGGTTCGTCCATGAACGGCATGAACGCGTCGGGGAAGCCGGGCATCGTGCAGCCGATGCAGATGCCGCCGACGTTGGGGCAGCCGCCGATGCCGGCCATCCAGCCGCGCTTGGGCACGTTGCAGTTGACGACCGGGCCCCAGCAGCCCGTCTTCACCAGGCACTTGGGCGAGTTGTAGTCCTTGGCGAAGCTGGCCTGCTCGTAGTACGCGCCGCGGTCGCAGCCCTCGTGGACCGTCTTCCCGAACAGCCACTGCGGTCGCAGCATGTGGTCCAGCGGGGGCGGGGGTGCGGAGCCCGCCGCGTGATAGAGGACCCAGACCAGGGTCTCCATGAAGTTCTCGGGCTGGATCGGGCAGCCGGGCACGTTGACGATCGGCAGGCCGCCCAGGGAGGTGAAGTCCCAGCCCAGGTAGTCGGCCAGGCCCATGCAGCCGGTGGGGTTGCCGGACATGGCGTGGATGCCGCCGAAGGTGGCGCAGGTGCCGGCGGCGACCACCGCCCAAGCCTTGGGGGCCAGTTGGTCGATCCACCAGTTGAGGGTCTGCGGCTCGCCGGTCTCCGGGTCGTTGCCGAAGGAGGTCCAGTAGCCGTCGCCCTCGATGATGTTCTGATTGGGGACGGAGCCCTCGATGACGAGGATGAACGGGCCGAGTTCGCCGCGTACGGCCGCCCGGTAGGGGGCGAGGAAGTCCTCGCCGCCCAGGCTCGGAGAGAGCACCTTGTTGACGAGGTTCACCTTGGGCAGGCCCGGGATCAGTCCGAGCACCAGGTCCTCGATGGAGGGCTGGCCGGCGGCGGTGAGGGAGACGGTGTCGCCGTCGCAGCTCATGCCTTCGGAGATCCAGAGGATGTGGATCTCCTCCATGCCCTGCCGTTCCTCGGAACGGTCGGGTTCCTTGCTGACTTCGGTGGTACTGCTGTGCGTGGTCATCACTCGGCCTCCGCTGCGGGGGTCTCGGAGTCGGTCGTGTGCCGCGAGGGGGTTGCGGCGGGAGCCGGTGCCGACGGCTCGTCCGGGGATCCGGCGGGTTCGAGGGGTTCGAGCTCGTCGGGCCGGAAGTAGTGGAAACGGCCGTACCAGGCGTGCAGTTCGGCCGCGGGGTCGTCGTCGAGCGTGACGGCGAGATGCACGCTGCCGTCCACGTCGTGGAAGACGGCCGCGACCTCGGCGGTACGGCCGGCCAGGAACATGTCCTGAGCGTCGGCGCCGCGTCCCCGGGGCCGCAGCCGGACGCGGCTGCCACCACCGAGCGGGACACCGTCGACGAGCACGGTGTCGGTGACCGGGGAGAGCCCGTCATCGGCACCCTCCTGCCACCAGGTGGGGCGGTCGGTGGGGGCGGGGCGCGCGGAGGCGGGGGTCGCCGCGGCGCCAGTCGCGTCCGGCTCCGCCCCCGGGGACGCGGCGCCGGGCGCCGGGGTCGTGGGGAATGCACTCCCGGGCCCCGAGGTCGCGGGCGCGGCAGCCCCGGGCCCCGAAGTCGCGGGCGCGGCAGCACGTGGCGCCGAAGCCCCGGGGACGGCAGCCCCGAGCGCGGGCGCCGAGGTCGCGGGCGCGGCAACCGCGGGCGCCGACGTCCCGGACGCGGCAACCGCGGGCGCCAGGGACCCGGGCGCGACACCCCCGAGCGCCGGAGCCCAGGGGACGGCAGCCCCGGTGGCCGAGGTCGCGGGCGCGACAGCCGCGGGCACCGAAGTCGCGGGAGCGGCAGCACGTGGCCCCGAAGCCTCAGGGACGGCAACCCCGAGCGCTGGCGCCGAGGTCGCGGGCGCGGCAATCCGGGGCGCCGAGGTCCCGGACGCGGCAACCGCGGGTGCCGGGGACCCGGGCGCGACACCCCCGAGCGCCGGAGCCCAGGGGACGGCAGCCCCGGTGGCCGAGGTCGCGGGCGCGGCAGCCCCGGGCCCCGAAGTCGCGGGAGCGGCAGCACGTGGCGCCGAAGCCCCGGGGACGGCAGCCCCGAGCGCGGGCGCCGAGGTCGCGGGCGCGGTAGTCCGGGGCGCCGACGTCCCGGACGCGGCAACCGCGGGTGCCGGGGACCCGGGCGCGACACCCCCGAGCGCCGGAGCCCAGGGGACGGCAGCCCCGGTGGCCGAGGTCGCGGGCGCGACAGCCGCGGGCACCGAGGTCGCGGGCGCGGCAGCACGTGGCCCCGAAGCCCCGGGGACGGCAACCCCGAGCGCGGGCGCCGAGGTCGCGGGCGCGGTAGTCCGGGGCGCCGACGTCCCGGACGCGGCAACCGCGGGCGCCAGGGACCCGGGCCCGGCAGCCACGAGCGGCGAGGCCCCGGGGACGGCAACCCCGGGTGCCGGGGGCGCCGCGGCAACCGGTGTCAGGGAGCGGACGGCGCCGTGCAGGCGTTCGAAGACCTCCTGCGGCATCGTGTCGACGCGGTCGAGGATCGCGGCCGCCCGCGGGTCGGTGGCCCGTGCCTCGCGCTTCTCCTCGTCGGTCAGCAGCATCGTACGCAGTGTGAGGATCTCGTCGATCTCGGCGGCGTCGTGCAGATCGCCCGGGCTCTCGGGGGCCACCTGAGGGTGGTCGGGCAGGATGATCGGCGCGGAGAGCAGGACGTGGCCGTCGGCGTCGCCGAGGACGGGGAAGGTGAACTCGTTCCGGCATGAGCGGGCGAGTTCACGCAGGTCCGTCGGCGGGTCGGTCAGCGAGACGAACTCCACGCCGTCGCCGCCGATGAGGGTGTGGGTGGCGATGAGGGCGCGGCGCAGTGCCTGGTCCCGAGCGGTCCGCGGTTCCGGTGCGGGCCCGCTGTTCGTGGTGCACACGCGGAGCCGGCAGAGGTCGTCCGAGAGTCGCTCGGCGGTGACGGTGGTGTCGGCTCGCACCTCGTCGCGGTGCCGCACCACCCGCCCGGCCTCACCGGGCAGCGGTTCGACGTCCACGCCGGCCGGCGCGACCACGGGAACGGTGCGTCCGCCCTGAAGGAGCTCGTCGAGCAGGACCTCGACCTCGTGGTCACGCGGCACGGCCTCGTCGAAGGTCAGATGCGTCGTGCCGTCGGCGGTGCGCAGTGACGCGACGGCGTGATGACGGCCCTCCCGGGTCTCCTCCACCTGCTTGCGCTGCATCTGGAGGTGACGGATCCGCACACGTACGGACGCGCTGCCGGGCTGCCGGATCCTCAGCAGGCACTCGGTCTGCTGGTACCAGGAGTCGGCGCTGCCGGAGACTCCGGGGACCACGGGGCCGTCCGCCTCGACCCAGCCCCTCGGGAACAGGACCCCGAACTGCCATCGGACGCGGTTCTTGGCCGAGGACCGGCGGTAGGGGTAGAGGAGGTAGCCCTCGTACAGGACGGCGTCGGCGACGGCGCTCACCTGCTCGAAGGCGTCCGGGGTCCTGCCCGGGGGCACGTCGTCGCCACCTCCGGTGGCAGCGCGCGTCGTGCCGCCCTCGGTCAGTCCCTCCGCCATCGCGTCTCCTCGTCCGGGTGTGCACACGTGTTCAGGGGCTCACACGCATCCAGGTGGTGCGCACGCATCCAGGTGGTGCGCACGCATCCCTTCCACCACGGTCACACCGCTCATCCCCGATCGCCTCCTCCGGCGCAATGCCGTTGGGCCGTTCGGGGCCGTCGCGTGGCACACGACGACGGCCCGTCCGCGGTGAGCGCGACGGGCCGGTGCCGGGATCGTGGGGGTCGAGGGCGTCACCTCTGCACGTGGGACAGCCGCCGTGCCACCAGGGGGATGATCACCGCGGCGGCCACGACGTGCGACACGGCGAGGACGATCTGGGTGGACGTGGCCGTGTGCGGGGCGACGGCCGGGCCGGCGAGGGAGAGTGCGGTGAGGGCGACGGTGGTCACGGTGAAGGTCCGGGCGGGCTGCTTGGCCCAGCGAGCCAGCACCACCGCCAGGACGATCCCGGCGACCGACCAGAACACCACGCCGCCGCCGAAGCCGCCGACGGGGATCTCCGCGGCCTCCTCGGCCCCGGGGCTGGCCGCCTCCATCGGGACTCCCGCGGCCCGGGCGACGAGCGCGAAGGCCTCGGTCACGACGGCACCGGCGAGCGTCGCCAGGACGCCCACCAGCCATACGGGGCGCGTGGAGAGGAAGCCGGTGGTGGGCCGGGCGTCGGTCCGGGTCTGCGTCTGAGGGGTCGTCACGCTCATGTCGCCTTCTCCTGCTCGGTGTTGGGCTCGGTACGCCTTACGGAGAGGTGGACCGGGCGAGGCGCCGGAACTCATCGGTGCGCCGAGAACCGGCACGGCCATCGGCCGAACAGCGCAATTCGCCTGCACGAACCGGTGAGTCCAGGGAAGGCGTCACCCCATGAACAAGTCCCAGCACCACCGCACGACCACCAGCCCCGCCCTCACCACCCTGGCCGACCCGCTCGTCAACAAGGGCACCGCCTTCAGCCGGCAGGAGCGCGCCGAGCTCGGCATCGACGGGCTGCTGCCGCCCGCCGTGGAGACCCTGGACGAGCAGGTCGCCCGCGCCTACGAGGCGTTCCACGGCTACGACAAGCCCCTCAACCGGCACATCTACCTGCGCCAGCTCCAGGACACCAACGAGGTGCTCTTCTACCGGCTGGTCACCGAGTACCTGGAGGAACTGCTGCCCGTCGTCTACACGCCGACGGTGGGCGAGGCCTGTCAGCGATTCAGCGAGATCTACCGGAGGCCGCGCGGGCTGTTCCTGACGTGGGAGGACCGGCACCGCTTCCGGGACATCCTGCGCAACCGCCCGCACCGGGACGAGGACGTGGACGTCATCGTCGTCACCGACGGGCAGCGCATCCTCGGCCTGGGCGACCAGGGCGTCGGCGGGATGGGCATCCCGATCGGCAAGCTCAGTCTCTACACGGCGATCGGCGGCATCCACCCCGCCCGCACCCTGCCGATCCTGCTGGACGTCGGCACCGACAACGAGGACCTGCTCGGCAACCCGCGCTACCTCGGCCGGCGCGACCGCAGGCTGACCGGCGCCGACTACGACGAGATGATCGAGGCGTTCGTCGCGGCGGTGGAGGCGGAGCTGCCCGGAACGCTGCTGCAGTGGGAGGACTTCGCCACCGCCCACGCGTACCCGATCCTCACCCGCTACCGGGACCGGCTGCTCACCTTCAACGACGACATCCAGGGCACGGCGGCCGTCACGCTCGGCGCCCTGTCCACGGCCGCGAACGTGTCCGGCACTCCGCTGTCCGAGCAGCGCCTGGTGATCCTGGGTGCGGGGTCGGCCGCCATCGGTGTCGCCGACATGATCCGGACGGCCATGATCGAGGAGGGCCTGTCCGAGGACGAGGCGACGGCACGGTTCTGGATCCTGGACGTCGACGGTCTGCTGGTGCGCTCGCGCTCGGAACTGACGCCGCAGCAGCGGATGTTCGCGCGCGACGACGACGAGGTGAACGGCTGGGACGGCACCGGCCTGGCCGAGGTGGTGCGCCGTGTCGGGCCGACGGCGCTCATCGGGCTGTCGACGGCTCACGGCGCGTTCACCGAGGAGATCGTGCGGCAGATGGGCTCGACCTGCGAACGGCCCGTCATCTTCCCGCTCTCGAACCCCACTTCCCACTCCGAGGCCGATCCGGCGGACCTCACCCGCTGGACCGACGGCCGGGCGCTGATCGCCACCGGCTCGCCCTTCCCGCCGCTGACGGTGGACGGGCACGAGGTGCCGGTGGCGCAGTCGAACAACGTGTACGTCTTCCCGGCCATGGGGCTCGCGGTGACGGCGAGCCGGGCCACGCGCGTCACCGACCGGATGATGGTGGCCGCCGCCCGGGCCGTCGCCGAGTGCGCGGTACGGGCGGCGCGCGGCGGCGACGGTCCCGTGCCGCTGCTGCCGCCCCTGAACGGGATGCGCGAGTCCGCTCGCGAGATCGCCCTGGCGGCGGCTCTCGCCGCCGTCGAGGACGGGGTCGCTCCGCAGGCGACGGAGGAGGAACTGCGCAAGGCAGTGGCGCAGGCGCAGTGGACACCCCGTTACGAGGACTGAGCGCCGCCACGTGCGCCGGCCCCAAGGACAGCCCCTCACCGACGGCGCGCTGACACGGACCAGGAGCTGGGCACTACTCGTGGCGGACCTGGACGCGGTGCGCGCGGCGGGGCAGGAGGTCGATTACGACCTGCTCACCGGCGCCGGGGTGCGCGCGGGGGAACCCGCACTCTCCTCGCGGGTCGACGCCCTGGTCGGCCCGACCCGCTCGCCCCGTGTCCACGTCTGCGGCGGCCACGGCATGTGGGGCATCGCCCTGGGCCCCTCAACGGCAAGCTGCTGGCGGAGTCGATCGTCACGGGCCGCGGGGCTGCCGACTTGGCGGCGCTGCATCCGCTGCCGTGACGCACGGTCAGTGGCGGCCCCGGTGTGCGTGTGCTTCGGCGAGGAGGAGGTAGCTCGCGGCGGTCCAGGTGTAGGCGCGGTCGCGCAGACCCGTGCCCGTGAGGGCGTCGAAGTTCTCGGCGAAGCCGTGGGTCTCGCACAGGGCGCGGAAGCGGGCACTGATGTCGTCGGCGAGCCGGTCGTGGCCTGCGCGGCGCAGGCCGTCCTCGATGAGGACGGTGGCGGGGGCCCAGACGGGGCCGCGCCAGTAGCCGTCGGAGAGATAGTGCGGTGAGGTGGGCAGTTCGGTGGCGAGACCGTACGGGGTCAGATGGGCCTTGATGTGGTCGGCCAGCGCGCTGCCGACCTCGCCGGGCAGGTGCTCGCCCAGCACGATGGGCATCAGGTCGAGGAGGCTGGAGCTGCTCCAGGTGTGCCCGGTGGTGGCTCCCCGGGCGACGAACCGTTCGCCGGTCCAGAGCTCGTCCAGCAGCGCCGACTGGATCTCGCGGGCCGTGCGGGTCCACCGGCTCGCTTCGTCCGGCTTGTCCAATTCCACAGCCAGGGCGGCGAGTTCGTGGAGTTGGAGGACGAGGAAGGCGGCCAGGTCGGCGGTGACGACCACCCGCTCGGGGTCGAAGGTGGTGGCGTTGTCCCAGCCGCTGTCGTTGCCGTGCTGGTAGTGGGGCAGGGCGGCGCCGGGTACGCGTCGTGCGCTGAGCCAGAAGTGCGTCCAGCGTTCCAGCCGGTCGTACGTCTCGGCCAGTTCCGCCCGGCCGGGAGGCACCGGCAGCCGTCGGCGCAGACGGCCCGACGTCCAGCCGTGGATGGGCGGTTTGACGAAGTTGTGGAGGACCTCGGAGTGGGTGACCGAGTCGGGCAGCGCTCCGCTGCCGTCCTGGTGGTCGAAGGGCAGGGCGAACTGGTCCACGGCCAGTTCGGGACGGCCCGGGGCCAGGGCCAGGGCGTTGAAACAGTGGTCCCAGCTCCAGACCTTGTCCATCCAGTGCTTGGACATGAGGACGGCGGGCCGGGAGACGAGTCCGGCCGGGCGTACGGTCGCCGACCAGAGGACGTAGGCGGCGAGTTCGGCGGCAGGGGTGGCGGACGAGCGCCAGGGGGCCACCGCGTCCACGAAGCCCGCGAAGGATCCGCGGGCCGCCGCCACGATCTCGCCGAAGGCGGACGAGGACGCGTAGGGCGGGCGAGCGGTGTCGAGTTCCTCGACGGCGATCTCCCACTCGCCGTCCGCCGCCGCGGCCACGGCGAGGCCGCGGTCGCCGCCGCCCAGGGCCTGGTCTCCGGCGGTGTGGGCGATGCGGCCGGACAGGAGGGTGACGCGGTAGCGGCGTCCCGTCTCGTACGAGGTGAACACGTGGGCGTCCGCCGCCGGGTCGTGGAAGAAGTACGTCCCGCTGAACGGCGTCAGGACCCGCGCGGACGCGAAGACTCCGATGTCCAGGCCGCTGCCCCGCAGGCGCGCGGTGTCCGGCGACTCGTAGGCGAGGTCGACGCGCCCGGCCGGGCCGACCCAGCTGAGCAGGCCCGGTGTCGCCTCGACACGGGGCCCGGCGCGCTCGCCGGTCGCCGGGTCCAGGGGGACGAGGCGGAGGACGGCGTGCATGCCGTTCTGGTGAGAGACGAGGTGGAGGTCCTCGGCGTACGTTTTCTCCGCCACCACGGGTGAGATGCCGAACCAGGATCCGAACGTGCTGAACGGGATGTCGTGGACGGAGAAGGCGGGTCCGGACGACGGGGCGGCGGTCATGGAGGCGTGACTCGTTTCTCGAGCAGGGATCGTCGGCGGGAGCAGGGAGCGTCGGCAGAAGGGAAGGTCCGCGGGAGGTCAGTCCTTGACGGCACCGGCGGTCACGCCGGCGGCGACGTAGCGCTGGGCCAGGACGAGGATCACCGCGGCGGGCAGCGAGGCCACGACGGCGGTCGCCATGATGGCGTTCCACTCCTGGTTGTTGTTGCCGATGTAGTGGTAGATGCCGAGGGTGATCGGCTCGTGGGCGCCGCCGTTGACGAGGGTGCCGGCGAAGACGAAGTCGGACCACGACCACAGGAACGCGAACAACGACACCGTGACGACGGCGTTCCGGCTCATCGGCAGGACGATGGACCGGAAGGTGGTCAGGGGCCCGGCGCCGTCCATCGTCGCGGCCTGCAGCAGTTCGCCGGGGATGCCGGACATGAACGCCGTGAAGATGAGCACCGCGAACGGGACGGCCAGGGTGGAGTCGGCGACGATCAGGCCGGGCACGGACCGGAGCAGGCCGAGCTGGAGGTAGATCGCGTAGAAGCCCATCGCCATGATGATGCCGGGGATCATCTGGGCGACCAGGAAGAGGAAGCCGAGCAGACCGCCGCCGCGCGGGCGCAGTTTGGCCAGGGCGTAGCCGGCGGGAGCGGCCAGCGCCACGGTCAGGACGACCGTGCCCAGGCCGATGACCAGGCTGGTCGCGAGGTAGGGCGACTGCTCGTCCAGGACGGTGCGGTAGCCGGCCAGGGTGCCGTGCAGCGGCAGCAGGTCCGGCGGGCTCTTGCGCATGTCCTGGTCGCGGGTGAGGGAGACGTTGAGCATCCAGTAGACGGGGAAGAGCATGACCCCGGTCAGCAGCAGACCGATGGCCGTCTTCCACCACGAACGGCCGGTGCTTCGTTTCATGACAGCGCCTGCTTTCGCTGGACCCGGATGTAGACGAGGCCGAACACCACAGCGGCGACGACGAGCAGGTTGCCGACGGCCGCTCCGGGGCCGAAGGCGGGCAGGAGGTTGCCGAAGCCGAGCTGGTAGGACCAGGTGGCGAAGGTGGTGGACGAGTCCGCCGGGCCGCCCTTGGTCATGATCCAGATGATGTCGAAGACCTTGAGTGTGTAGACGAGACCCAGGAGCAGGGTGATCGCGGACACCGGGCGCAGCAGCGGGAAGGTGATGCGCCAGAAGCGGTGCCAGGCGTTCGCCCCGTCCAGTGCCGCCGCCTCGTACAGGCTGGTGGGGATGGACTGGAGGCCGCTGTGGAGCACGACCAGGTTGAAGGGGACGCCGATCCAGATGTTGGCGATGATCACCGAGGTCAGTGACCAGGTCGGTGAGGTCAGCCAGTTCACCGGGGCGATCCCGACGGCACTCAGCAGGGCGTTGACGATGCCGGAGTCGCTGTTGAGCATCCACGACCAGGTGGAGGCCGACACGATCAGCGGAAGCAGCCAGGGCACCAGGAACAGGGCCCGCAGGGTCGCCGACAGCCGGAAGTGCTGGTGGAAGAAGACCGCGAGGGCCAGGCCGATGGCGTACTGGAAGACCAGGCACACGGCGGTGAACACCATGGTGTGGAGCAGGGCCGGGGCGAAGGTGGGGTCGTCGAGGACCTTGCCGTAGTTCTCCAGTCCCGTGAAGGGCGCGTTGCCCTGGACGAAGGAGCGGACCGTGTAGTCGCGCAGGCTCAGGTCGAGGTTGCGGTAGAGCGGATAGGCGTAGAAGAGGACGAGGTAGAGGGTCACCGGGGTGAGGAACGCCCAGGCGGCCCATTGCTGGGAGGCCGGACGGCGTCGTGTCCCGGGGCGGGCCGGCGGCGGGTCGGAGACCACCGCAGGCCCGGTCGGGGTGCGCACGGGCCGGTGGTCCGGCGGATGTGCCGTCTGCTTCATCGGGCCCATGTCACTTGACCGCGGCCTGCGCCGACGTCAGCGCGTCCTTGGGCGACTTGGACCCGCTGAGGGCGGACTGGACCGCCTTCCACAACTGCTCCGAGATCTTGGGGTACTTGGTGCCGAGGCCGCCGCTGGTGCGTCCCTTGGCCGACTTGACCGCGTCGACCCAGGGCTTCAGTGCGGGGTTCGCCGCCACCTGCTTGTCCTGGACCTCGCCGGTGGGGGCCACGTAGGACAGGGTGGTGTCGGTGTCGTACAGGTTCTGGGTGCTGGTCAGGCAGGTTGCCAGCTTCTGCGAGGTGGTGTACCGGCCGGTGTCCTCCTGGACCGGGAGGGTGACGAACTCACCGCCGGTCGGGGCGGCGGCGTGGCCCCCGCCGGAGCCCGGGATCGGCAGGACACCGTAGTCGAAGCCGGCCTTCTCGGCGCCCGCGAGCTGCCAGGTGCCGTTCTCGGCGAAGGCGTAGTCGCCGCCGGCGAACTCCTGCCAGCTGGTCGTCTGGGTGTTGTTGATGACCGAGTTGGGGGCATAGCCCTGCTTCAGCCAGTCCTGCCACAGCGACAGCGCGGACACGGCCTGGGCGGAGTCGAGTCCGGTCAGTTCGGCGCCCGCGCCCCAGAACCAGGGCAGGAACTGGAAGCTGCCCTCCTCGGTGCCGATCGCCGAGAAGGTGATGCCCTTCTTGCCCGCCTTCTTGACCTTCTGCAGAGCCGCCGTCAGCGACTTCCAGTCCTTGACCGAGGCGATGTCCACCCCGGCTTCCTTCAGCACCTTCTTGTTGTAGTAGAGGGCGAGGGTGTTGGCGCCGATGGGGGTGCCGTACGTCTTGCCGCCCGACTGGCCGGCCGCGAGCAGGTTGGGGTCGACCTTGGAGGTGTCCAGCTTGTTCTCGTCGGTCGTGGTGAGCACGCCCGCCTCGGCCAGGGTCGAGACGACGGGGTTGTCGACGATCAGGACGTCCGGGGAGTTGCCCTGCTGGGCCGCGAGCAGCGTCTTGTTGGCCAGGTCGCTGGTGTCGAAGCCGGTCCGCTGGATCTTCACGCCGGCCTGGGTGCCGCACTTGTCGAGCAGCTTCGTCCAGGCCGAGCCCTTGGCGAACTGCGGGTACGGGTCCCAGATCGTGTAGGTGCCGCTGTCGGCGTCCTTGGCGTCGGCGCTGCCCGCGCCGGAGGAACAGGCGGTGCCGACGACGGCGGCGACGGTGGACAGGGCCACGGCGGCCAGGAGCCGTCTGGGGGAGCTGTGCATGGCGGGTCCTTCGTTCTTGGCATACGGGTGCGGTGGGCGGGGTGACAAGGGTGTGCGGGTACGCCGAGGGGCGGCGTGGTGCCGGGTGAAGTGAGGAGAGTGCGAGGAGGGATCGAGGGTCAGGCGGGGGGCGTACCGCCGGCAGGCCCGGTGCTCGCCCGCAGCGAGATGGGCGGTGCGAGAAGGTGGTGGCGAGGCGGCGCGCCGGGGTGGTCGAGCCGTTCGATGAGCAGGTCGACGGCGCGGCGGCCCATCTCCTCGGCGGGTACGTCCGCCGCGGTGAGCTGCGGGGTCACCGTCTCCGCCCACCGGCCGGCGACGACTCCGGTGACGGAGAAGTCCCGCGGCACGTGACGGCCCGCCCGGGAGAGCCCTCGGTAGAGGCCGCCGAGGGCGGCTTCGTTCAGCGTGACCAGGGCCGTCGTCGCCGGATCGTCGTGCAGGATCTGTTCCAGGCACGCCTGGCCGGACGCGGCGTCGTCCCCGCAGCAGTACGTCCGCACCGTGAGCCCGCGCTCGGCCGCCGCCTTGGTGAAGCCGTCCAGCCCCCGGTGCGCGGACTCGTACCCCGCCCGCAGGAGCTGCTCCGGCCGGTTGACGAAGGCGACCCGGCGATGACCGAGGTCCGCGAGGTGGTGCACGCAGGCCGCCGCCAGTGCGGTGTGGTCCAGGCCCACCCACCAGCCCCTCTCCGGGTGCGCGGTGCGGCCGATGGCGACGGCCGGGAAGTCCAGGGCGGCCAGGTGGTCGACCCGGTCGTCCTCCAGCCGGATCTCCATCAGGATCGCGCCGTCGACCCGCCGCTCCCCCAGCAGCCGCTGGAACGAGCGGTCGCTGTCCACGCCGCTCGGGGACAGCAGCACGTCGTAGTCGTGGGCCGCGGCGGCTTCGACGACACTGCCGATGAAGTCCAGCTGCATGCCGGTGTAGTGGTTCCCGGCGGGCGGGAAGACCAGGCCGATCGTGCTGGTCCGGCCGTTGGCCAGGGCGCGTGCGCTGGCGTTGGGCCGGTAGCCCAGTTCGTCGATGACGTCCTGGATCTTCCGGCGGGTCCCGTCCGACACCGGACGTTTGCCGCTCAGCGCGTACGACACGGTGCTCCGCGAGACACCGGCCCGCCGGGCGATCTCACCGATGTTCACGGGCGACTCCTCGCGTGGGCTGTCGAACCGGCGAGCGTCGAACCGGTTCGCGTGAAGTGAAGCTAAGAACTGCCCGCACGCCTGTCAACACCCCGCACAGCACTTCTTGTCCTGCGACAGGGGTATTGCTGGCAGATTTCGCCGGTGCTAGCTTCCTGCGAACCGGTTCGACGACCGGCCGTCTCTGCATGCCGCAAGGGATGACGGACGGATCGCAGCCCATTTCCACGCGACGGGTCGAACCGGTTCGACTCCTTAGTGCCCGATTCAGCGTCCGAGCAGTCAGCGTCCGAGCAGTACGGAACACACGGAGACCTCAGTGCGACGAAGTAGAACGACTGTGGCCGGAGCCGTCGCGACGGCCGCCCTCGCCACGCTCCTGGCCGGCCCGTCCGCGGGCACCGCCGGGGCCGTGGAGCGGGAACGGCTCGTCATCGACCTCGCCACCGACACCGGCGCCTTCCACGGCGGCGCCGCCGGCTCGCTGTACGGCGTGTACGGCGACGGCGTGCCGAGCCGCAACCTCATCGAGGGCATGCACCTGCGCACGGTGTCGACGAAGGCGCAGGACGGTCCGCAGCACCCGGGAGCGGACGCGCTGGAGATGCTGCCGCCGTTCGTGGACTCGGGCGGCAAGGACGTCTACATCTACATGACCGACATCTACCGCGGCTTCCCGTACCAGTGGCCGGGCGCCAGCGGCCCCGAGCGGCTCGCGGACTTCAAGGCGAAGATCAAGAAGCAGGTCCAGCAGGTCCTGACCATGGGCGAGTACAAGGACCACGTCGTCTATGTGCCCTTCAACGAGCCCGAGGGCAACATGTTCGGGACCGGCGAGTGGAGCTACGACAAGGTCTCCTGGCTGACCGATCCGCAGCACTACTTCGCGGCCTGGAAGGAGGTGTACCACCTCATCAAGGGCCTCGACCCGGACGCCCGCATCGCCGGACCCAACACCAGCGTCCTCTACGACCAGGTCAAGGGCTTCCTGCAGTACGCCAAGGCCAACGACGTGGTGCCGGACGTGATGACCTGGCACGAGCTGTCGTCGCCCGCCGCGGTCCGCACCAGCGTGGCGAAGTACCGGCAGATGGAGAAGGACGTCGGCGTCGGCCCGTTGCCGGTCAACGTCAACGAGTACGGGCACAACTACCACTTGTCCGTGCCCGGCCAAGTCGTCCAGTGGGTCTCCGCCATCGAGGAGTCGAAGATCGACGCCGACCTGGCGTACTGGAACATCGACGGCAACCTCAACGACTCGGCCGTGGAGGCCAACAAGGGCAACGGCCAGTGGTGGCTGTTCAACGCCTACGGGCAGATGTCCGGCCACACGGTCGAGGTGGCCGCCCCGCACCCCAACCAGCAGTACACCCTCCAGGGCGTGGCGACCCTCGACGAGGACAAGAGGCAGTCCCGGGCCCTCTTCGGCGGCAAGAGCGGCGACGCCGACATCGTCTTCGACCACATCGACCCGAAGCTGTTCGGGAGGACCGTGCGCGCCACCGTCCAGGAGATCCCCTGGACCGGCCAGGTCGGCGACTCCGCCCAGCCGTTGCGGCTCGCGGACCAGGAGCTGACAGTCGGCGCGGACGGCTCGGTGACGTTGCCGATGACCGGCATGAACGAGATGTCCGCCTACCAGGTCATCCTCTCCCCCGGCGGCAACGGCGGGAAGCCGGCCGCGCCTTCGGTCAGCTGGCGCAAGACGTACGAGGCGGAGAACGCCACCTACACCGGCAAGGGCTACTCCAGGAACGGCCCCGAGGGCACGCCCTCCGACGTCGGCAAGTTCGCCACGTCGGGCGCCTACAACGTGGGCGGTCTGCGCACCGGCTCCGACGGGGTCCTCGCCTTCGACGTGGAAGTCCCGCAGGACGGCACGTACGACCTGAGCGTCTTCGCCAACTCCTACAACCTGTACGACCTGGTGAAGGAGCAGGGCCCGACCAACGTCTTCCTGCGGGTCGACGGCAAGGAGCCGCAGGAACTGAGGCTGCCGCTGGGCTACAAGTGGGTGGTCTGGGGCCACACCGACACGACGGTGAAGCTGACGGCGGGCAAGCACCGGATCACGCTGGCCGCTCAGGACCCCGACCTCGGGGTCACCAAGGGGGACGCGATCATCGACAAGATCGACCTGTCCCTGCGCGACGAGAAGGTGAGCGCCCCGGCGATCTACGAGGCCGAGTACGCCACCCTCTCCGGAACCCGGCCGGGCTACACCCACCCCGGCGCCTCCGGTCCCGGTGCCGTGCCGCTGCCGAAGGGCGCCTCCGCGACCTTCTGGGTCCACTCCCCCGCCGACGGTGAATCGACCGTGTCGGTCGACCACTTGGGCGGCGGCAGGGCGAGCCTGGCCCTCAACGGCGAGAAGCTCGACCTGCCCAAGGCCGGCGGGACCGGGAAGGGCACGGACACGGTCCGGCTGTTCCTGTCCGGCGGCATCAACAAGATCACCGTCACCGGTACGGCGGGCGAGCTGGTCCTCGACCGGCTGCGGGTCGCCCCGTCGAAGGGCACCCTGGTGCCCACCGTCTACCAGGCCGAGAACGGCACGCTCACCGGCGCGGCGAAGGTCACCGGCGCCTACCCGTTCGCCGCGAGCGGCAAGGCCGTCACGGACATCGGCGACGGCACGGGCAACGCCCTCACGGTCGACGTGGTGGCCGCCAGGGCCGGGCGGCACGCGCTGACCATCCGCTACTCCAACGCCGAGCAGGCACCCGCCACCCACTACAACCCCGACCCGATCGCCCGCCACGCCGACCTCTCCGTCAACGGCGGCCCGGCCCGCCGGGTGCTGTTCCCGACCACCTTCCACTTCAACAACTTCTGGGACCTGACCGTCCCGGTCACCCTGAAGAAGGGCACGAACCGGCTCACCTTCACCGCCGAGGAACTCCCCGACTTCAATGGCGACACCTACAACCCGTACGACCAGCGGTCCCCGTACGCACCGGTGATCGACCGGCTCGCCGTCACGCCGATGGCGGCGAAGTAGCCCCCGGTGAACGCGAGGCGCCGATCCGGGAACCGGGTCGGCGCCTCGCCTCGATGGAGGTGGTGCGGCGGGATCTGGAGGGCGGCCATTTCGCCCTTGCGCTCGGCGTCCTCGCGCAGCGGCTGGGCGGCGGGACCGGCGGAATGCCGGGCGCGGGACTCATGCCGGCCACTCCAGCGATCGGATCACCCTGTCCAGATCCTCCCTCAGGGCACGGTCAGCACCTCCGGCAGCCGCGTCCGGCGCTGCTCGAACTCTCCCCCGCCCCGCTGCGGACCACCGCGACGGCGTCACATTGGCCTTCACCCGGGCCGGCGTCCCCTCCATGCGCTCAGACCACTTGGCCGGCGACGTCACCCGAGCACTGGCCCACGGCTGGAGCGCCGCAGGACTGACCCACTGCCTGACGGGCCGTCACCGCGCCGTCCCCTCATGTCAGTCGTCACCGGCGGCGCGTTCCTCGTCCCCGGCCGTCCCGTCGCCGCCTTCGGGCGCCGGACCCAGCAGGACCTCGATGCCCGCGCGCAGATAGCGCTCCAGCGTGGCGTCCGGCACCGACGCCAGGGCGGGTGGGCGTATCTCCGTGCGCATCAGGCTGGTGCCGAGCATCCAGGCCGCCAGGAGTTCCGCCCTCAGGTCGGCGTCGGGGCCGTCGAGGCGGGCGGCCAGCCGGTGGGAGAACACGTCCGTGAAGTCGGCCCGCAGCCGTGCCACCGCCTCGTCCCGGCCGGAAGAACGCAGCACGGACAGCACCGGATGCGGGAAGTCGCCCTCCCTCGGCGGCCCCATGAGCAGCGCGCAGAACCAGTCGGGGATCGCCTCGACCGGCTCGTCCAGCAGCGGCTCGAATATCTTGCCCGTCCCCGAGACGTCGTTGAACAGCGCTTCTTTCGAGCCGAAGTAGCGGTAGACGAGGGCGGCGTCCACGCCGACGTCGCCCGCGATGTCGCGCACGCTGGTGCCCTCGTAGCCGTACTTGCCGAAGCGGAAGGCCGCCGCGGCCCGCAGCGCGGTGCGCGTCGCCGAAGCCGAGCGTTTGTGGGCGGGCCGGCGGGCCACCGCCTCGGCCGCCTCGCCGTTGTGTACTCCGGTCACGTACCGCACCTCCGTGGTCCACGGCCCTCTGGCCATCCGCCCATGTTCCAGTCTGCGGCGGCTGTCTCAAAGTCACCGACCGATGTCATCAATCGTTGACTTACGTTCTCGCCGCGTGCGATACCTGTCAGGTCAACAATTGATGACTTGAGTCCTCGCTTGCCCGGGCCGCACGACGGAGTCGGCCCTTCCAGGTCCGCCCGCACGACGCGATCGAGCGCGCGTTCGCGCGCCCTCCGACCGTCGCACGCGGGCACCTCCACCGACCGGAAAAGGTGATCCTCTGTGCCTGCTCGACGCGTCACCGTGATCGGCACCGGCTACGTCGGACTGACAACAGGCGCCTGCCTGGCCTCCCTCGGACACTCCGTGGTGTGCGCGGACGCCGACCCGCACAAGGTCGAGCGACTGCGCGAGGCCCGGGTGGACATCCTGGAGCCCGGTCTGCCCGAGACCGTCCGGGACGCCCTGGACGGTCACCGGCTCGACTTCACCGGCGACACCGCGGCCGCCGTCGCCGAGGCCGAGGTCGTGTTCCTGTGCCTGCCCACACCCATGGGGGCGGGCGGCGCCGCCGATCTCGCCGCCGTGGAGGCCGTCGCCGCGCAGATCCGCGACGTCCTGCCGCCCGGCTGCGTCGTCGTCAACAAGTCGACCGTGCCCGTCGGAACGTGCGAGCGCGTCGCCGCGCTGCTCGGCCGGGACGACGTGGCCGTGGTGAGCAACCCGGAATTCCTGCGCGAGGGCCGCGCCGTCCAGGACTTCCTGCACCCCGACCGGATCGTCATCGGCGCCACGGACGGGGACGCCGCCCGGCGCGTGGCCGACCTGTACGCCGGCCTGGACGCGCCGCTGGTGCTCACCGACCCCGCCAGTGCCGAACTGACCAAGTACGCGGCGAACTTCTTCCTCGCGATGAAGCTGTCCTTCGCCAACAACCTGGCCACGGTCTGCGACCGCTTCGGCGCCGACATCAACGATGTCACCGAGGGCATCGGCCGGGACCCGCGCATCGGCTCCGCGTTCCTGCGACCCGGGCCCGGCTGGGGCGGCTCCTGCCTGCCCAAGGACACCCACGCTCTGCTGACCGTGTGCGAACTGGCCGGCGTGGACTTCCCCCTGCTGCGCGCCACCATCGAGACCAACGTCACCCACCAGCGGCAGCTCGTCGACCGGGTGGCCACCGCCTGCGGACACGGCGCGGACGGCTCTCTGCAGGGTGTACGACTCGCCTTGTACGGCCTGACCTTCAAGGCCGGCACCTCCGATCTGCGCGACTCGCCCGCGCTCTCCGTCGCCCGGCTGCTGCGCGAGCGCGGCGCCGACCTCACGGCGTACGACCCGGCGTTGCGCGAGGAGCAGCCCGATCTGAGCGATCTGGTCGACCTCGTCGACGACCCGGTGCGGGCGGCGGAGGGAGCGGCGGCCTGCCTCGTCCTCACCGAGTGGCCGGAACTGCGCGACCTCGACTGGGCGGCGATCGCCGCGCGGATGTCCGGCCGGGAGGTCCACGACTTCCGCAACCTGCTGGACCCGGACCGGCTCGCGCGGGCCGGGCTGAACTGGCAGGGCATCGGGCGGGCGCAGACACCGACGCGGGTGGCGTGACATCTCCTCCCCAGCAGACACGTCCCAGAAGAAACCAGAGAGAAAGGCTCACCCCCATGCGGGTTCTGTGCACCACGCTCGGCAGTCCCTCCCACGGGCGCGCTCAGCTGCCCCTGCTGCGCGCCCTCGCCAGGGCCGGACATCAGGTGCTGGTGGTCACCACCGAGGCCCTGGTCCCCGTCTTCCGTGACGACGACGTACAGGTGACCGCCGCTTTACCGGAGTTCGATCCGCTCGCCGCGATGGGCCCGTACCTCGCCGAGCTCGGCGACACCCCCGACCTGACCGAGCCGACGGACGCGCTGGCACGGCTGCTGATGCGCAACGTGGCCGGGCCGGGCATCAAGCCGCACCTGGACGTCCTGCTCCCTCTCGCCCGGGAGTTCGGGCCCGATGTGATCCTGCGGGACGGTATGGACATGGGCGCGGTGCTCACCGCCGAACTGCTCGGCGTACCGCAGTTGCCGACGCCTTCCGGGTTCAGCAACGTCCTGGATCCCGCCGAGGTGCTGCCGCAGCTGAACGAGCGGCGAGAGGAGCTGGGACTGCCCGTACGGGACGACCCGCTGTCCCTCGTGCCGCACGGCCGCGTCGACTACGTGCCACCCGCCTTCTCCTTCGCCCGGCACCTGCCCAGGACGTGGGCGTACCGGCAGACGGTGGACGTCGAGCGCGGCATGGTGCTGCCGGAGTGGGCCGCCGCACTGCCCACGGACCGGCCGCTGGTGTACGCCGCGATCGGTACCGCCCTGCCGAAGATGCGGGCACGCATGGAGGACGGGCAGACGCCTCTGCCCGTGAAGCTGCCGGACGCCGGCGAGAGCCTGCGCGCGATCGTGAGGGCGGCGGCCGAGCTGGACGACTGCACGGTGGTCGTGTCGACGTCCGGACTGGCGGTGGACACCGAGGGGCTGCCCGGGCACGTCCACGTCGCCGAGCGGGTGCCGCAGCCGCTGCTGCTGGAGTCGGTCGACCTGTTCATCACGCACGGCGGCTTCAACAGCATCCGTGAGGCCATGCGCACGGGCACGCCGCTGGCGGTCCTGCCGCACTTCGGGGACCAGCCCGCCAACGCCGAGCGCGTGGAGGAACTGGGCCTGGGCCGGCACATCGCGGACCGCAGCGCGGCCGGCATCGCCGACGTGTGCCGCAAGCTCCTCGCCGATCCCGAGCCCCGGGCGCGGGCCCGGTCGGCCCAGCTGGCGATGCTGACACTGCCGGATGTCGAGCAGGCGGTCGACGACCTGGCCGGCCTCGCGGGCTAGGTCGTGTCCGCGAAGTCCCGTCGTCCGCCCGGAGGGCGGGCCCCGCGGCGTCTGGTGCGTGCTCTCGGTGCGCCGGGCGGAGTCCCTCGTGCTGGATGTACTCGGGGCTTCGTCCGGTGCGGCGAGTGGGGGCACCTCCCACGCCCTTAAGACAGTGGAGGAGCGTGCCAGGCGTCGCGGGGCAGGCGGGACTTTGCGGACACGGCCTAGCTGTATTGACCCGCAGCGCGTGCCGGCCGCCCCGGCAACGCCTGCCGACCGCCCTGACAAGGCAGGCGGTCTGGCCGGCTCCGCAACCTCGGCCGGCCGCCTCCCCGGCCCCGGGGGGGGGGGGGGGGGGGGGGGGGGGGGGGGGGGGGGGGGGGGAGGGGGGGGGGGGAGGGGGGGGGAAGAAAGAAAAGAAAACGGAGCA
>NZ_JBWKKY010000028.1:27697-86808 GCF_056430805.1 Streptomyces sp. NPDC045955 | reverse complement strand
TGCCCGCGTGGACGCGATTCCTCGGCGTGCTTCTCGCCTTGTACGGGCTGTACGTCGCCTACCGCGTCATCAACGGCATGGCCGAATAGAACGTCATGGTCCCTGTCGAGATCCTGCGATGGACTTACGCGCACGGACGAGCCCGGAGGGCGTGCATACCAGGCCTCCGCTGTCAGCGTGCGCGGGTAGGGCGTGCCTCATAGCCTGAAGGTGCTCGGGGCTCGTCGCGGAGGTCTGCTGTGCCCAGAACTATCTGGTCAGGCGCCATCTCGTTCGGTCTCGTGACCGTTCCGGTCAACGTGGTCAGCGCCACGGAGAACCACAGTTTCCAGTTCCACCAGTACCACCTGGAGGACATGGGGCGGGTCCGGGTGCGCAAGTTCTGCGAGGTGGAGGACCGCGAGGTCACCAGCGACGAGATCGGCAAGGGATACGAGCTGTCCAAGACCCAGATCATCCCGATCACCGACGAGGAGCTGGCGAACATGCCGCTGCCGACGGCGAAGGCGATCGAGATCGTCGCGTTCGTGCCCCTGGAGTCGGTGGACCCGATCCGCATCGCGGAGGGCTACTACCTCCAGCCGAGCGGGCAGGTCGCGGCCAAGCCGTACAAGCTGCTACGCCAGGCGCTCGCCCGGTCGTCGAAGGTCGCGGTCGCCAAGTACGCCTGGAGCGGCCGCGAACGGCTCGGGCTGCTGCGGGTCCGCGAAGACGCGCTCGTACTGCACGCGATGCGCTGGCCGGACGAGATCCGGGACCCGTCCTCGCTGCTGCCGCCGCCCGTGGAGGTGAGCGACGACGAGATCGACAGCGCGCTCGCGCTCCTGGACACGATGGCCCACGAGGATCTTGAGGGGGAGGAGTTCCGCGACCGGTACACCGAGGCCGTCGCTGAGGTCATCGAGGCCAAACGGGAACACCGTGAACTGCCCGCGGCGCCGGAACCGGAGTCCGCATCGGCCCAGGTCGTCGATCTGATGGCCGCACTGCAGCAGTCTGTGCAGCAGGCCAGAGCGTCCCGTGGCGAGGAGGCCGACGTGCACGAGCTGCCGAAGAAGGCCGCGGCCAAGAGGACGGCGAAGAAGCAGCCGGCCAAGAAGGCCACCGAGAAGAAGACCGCGAAGAAGACGTCGGGGCGCCGGCCGCGCAGCGCTTAGCCCCACCCGGGCCAGGCTCCGGGCCCTTCAGGAGCGCGTGTTGATGTACCGCACGCCCGGGCCCCACTTCTCCATGGCCGGCGCCATGCACCACTGGCACAGCGGGCAGCCGCCGCGGCCGTATTTGTGGGTCTTGCGCTGGCAGGTGGCGCACGGGCCGACCTGGTCACCCGGGCAGGTCAGAGCGGAGGGGTCGGGCTCGGTGACCGGCGGCACGGGAGTCGTCATCGTGGAGTGTCCTGTTCTGGGCGACCGGCACCGGTCGCCTCGACCGCAGGATACGGCGTGAATGACACGGCCGTTCGATTCTCGGCGGACCTGCTGCCGGACCACGCGTACGGGGGGCATGCTCCCCACGTATGTCGCGGCGCGTGCGGTTGGGGGCGGTCCTCCATCCGCCTCCGGCCGGGTGATCAGTCAAGGATGCGGAGTTCGATGTCGGGCTGGTAGTGGGGGCAGGCAGGCAGCCCGGAGGCCAGGAGGCGGCGGGCTTCGTTCCGGTCGACGGGGCGGCGGCGGTTGCCCGCGGCGTAGCAGTCGCCGGCGTGGACCTGGACAGGCGGGCGTCCGGTGCCGATGTCGAGCTGCACGATCCACTCCGGCCTGGCGGGCCGGCTGTGTTGACCGTGTTCCCGCTCGGCTTCCCGCCGCTGAAGATCGGCGATCTTGCTGTCGATGCGCGCCAGCCACATCGCGTGCCACACCCTCAGGGTGAGCAGTCGCTCAGGTGAGGTGGCAGGTCGTCGAACACGTTCCGTCCCGGGATCTCGCTCCACGCGGGCCGCACCCTCGCGTATTCGAATTCTAGTTCGATACCGTGGGAGCTGAGGAGGTGTATGCACGTGCGCTGCCCGCACGGGCTGCCCCGGGAGACCTACCGGCAGGTGCTCGAGGAACTGGCGGACCTGTCGCCGGTGGTGCAGGCGCGGCCGCCGTCGGCGGCCCTGGTCGAGCTCAAGGGCGCCCTGCGCTACCACGGCGCTGACACCCGCCGCCTGGGCGAGATCCTGCGGGTGCGCACGCTGTCCCGTCTCGGTGTCGACGTCCGGGTCGGGATCGGACCGTCCATCACGGTCGCGGCCACAGCCTCCGCCCAGATCGACCCGCCGGGCGGTGTGCTCGCCGTTGCCCCGGGCCAGGTCGTCGACTGGCTCGCCCCGCTGCCGGTCGACGCACTGCACGGCATCGGCCCCCGCCAGGCGCAGATGCTGCGCGAGTACGGCATCCACTGCATCGGCCTGCTCGCCGCCGTCCCGCCCGCCACCGTCCAGCGCCTGCTGGGCGGCCGCGCCGGCCGCCTGGCCACCGACCAGGCCCGCGGCATCGACCCGCGCCCCGTCGTCCCCCGCGCCCTGCCCGAGTCCGCGACCGTCCACCACGCTTTCACCCGCCACGCCCTAGATGTGCTGACCGGACAGGTTGGTGACGCGGCTGGCTGGGGTGTGACCGCTGATGCCGGTGTGGGGTCGGTGGTAGTTGTACCAGTCCAGCCAGTCGTCAAACGCTGCCTGTCGTTCGGCGTCCGAGGTGTAGGGGCGCTGGTAGGCCCACTCCTCGAGCAGGGTGCGGTGGAAGCGCTCGACCTTGCCCTTCGTCTGCGGCCGCCAGGGCCGGGTCCAGCGGGGGCTGATGCCCAGCTCGCGGCAGGTGTCGCGCCAGGTGTTCTTGGTGTAGACCCAGGCGTTGTCGGTCAGCACCCGCTCGACGGTCACGCCGCGTGCGGCGAACCAGGCGGCAGCCCGCTTGAGGAAGGCCGCGCAGGTGGCGGCCTTCTCGTCGGGCAGGTCCTCGGTGTAGGCCAGGCGTGTGTGGTCGTCCAGGGCGGTGTGCAGGTAGGCGTATCCGGTGCCGTTGCGGCGGTTTTGGTTGGCCCGGCCGGCCTGACGGCCGAGGACTTTGTGGCCGCCGCCGTCGGGGATGCGGCCGAGTTTCTTGACGTCGATGTGGAGCAGTTCGCCGGGCCGGGAGCGCTCAAAGCGGCGTACGGGTTCGCCGGTGGCCCGGTCGGTGGCGGCCAGGGCGGGCAGGTGGCGGCGGCGCAGGATGCGGTGGGCGGTGGAGGCGGCGATGCCGCATCGGGCGGCCAGCCGGACCGGTCCGATGCGGTGTTCGCGGCGCAGGTTCACGACCTGCTCCTCGATGGCGGCCGGGGTGCGGCCAGGCTGGTGGTGCGGGCGGCTGGAGCGGTCCTGCATTCCGGCGGCTCCCAGCTGCCGGTAGCGGTCTGCCCAGCGGGCTGCGGTGGTGTGGCTGACTTGGAAGCGTTCCGCGGCCCTGCGCAGCGGCCAGCCGTCGTCGACGACACACCGGGCCAGACGCAGCCGGCCGGTCGCGGTCAGCGGGGCGTTACGGTGGAACAACGAGGGCCTCCTGGGTGCCGGTTGTCGATGTCGCAGTCCACACCGAAACCAGAGGCCCTCGCCTCGTTCAAGGACCGCTCAAGGCGTGTCGCCTGTCACCAACGTTCCGGGACAGCACACCTAGACGGAGCGGAGGCCCGCGCCGCCCTCCTCGAGCTCGTGGTCCGCCTCGGCGCCCTGCTGCGCCGGCGCAGCCAGGCGGCCCGCGCCCTCACCCTGGCGCTGACGTTCGCCGGCGGCAGCCGCTGGGAGAAGACCCGCCGCCTGGCCGAGCCCTCCGCCCACGACGACGACCTGCGCGCCCTCGCCTACCAGTTGATGGACGCCGCCGGTCTCCAGCGCGGCCGGCTGGTCGCGCTCGCGCTCCAGGGCGAGGACCTCGTCGACGCCAACCAGGTCGCCCAGCAGATCAGTCTCGATGACGCCCGTGAGGACCGGCTCGTGGCCGAAGCCGCCGTCGACCGCGTCCGCGACCGGTTCGGGCCCCGCGTCATCGGCCCGGCCGCTGTCTTCCGGCGCGCCTCATGAATCCGATCGGCCCACGGCGGAAGGATGAGGCCAGTGCTGCTTGATCCGCCAGGTTGGGGGACATGGCCCAAGGCACTGCCGCACTGGCCGTGCGTTCAGGCCGTCGAAGAGGCCCTCACCGACCGGGGCATTGCGCCGGGCATCGTCCGCGCCGACCGGACATCTCGCGCCTACCACCAGGTCGATCGCCGCCAGACGCTCTACATGACCCTCATCTGGGACGTCAGCCGCACCGGCGCCCGGGGCGGCGTCCGGCTCCACTGGGGGTGGGGCCGGAATACGAGCGAAACGTGCCACGACCTTGTTTCACCGCTGGTAGAGGCCAGCGCGGGTCGCCTTGATAGGGATCGTTAGGATTCCGTCATCCTGGCCCCTGTGATCTTCGAGGTGTGTGTTGGCATCGATCGACCGCACGGCCTACCCGAGGTTCCCCGGGACCGTCACGGCGCGGGAGCTGGTCGAGTCGTTCACACCCACAGCGGACGAGGTCAGCTGGGCGCGAGGGAAGACGACCGCTGACCAGACCTTCCTCGTGCTGGTGATATGGCTGAAGTGCTACCAGCGGATGCGCTATTTCCCCGGCCTGGACGAGGTTCCCGACGCGGTGGCCCGTCACATACGCACCGCGCTGGGACTGCCGGACAGTGTGGCGGTCGGGGTGGAAGCGGTGCGGTCGGCTGCGCGGTATCGCGACTACGTGCGCGAGCGCTTGGGGGTGAAGTACGACGCGGCGGATGTGCGCGGCATCGCCGAGACGGCGATCCGAGCGGCAGCGGTCACGAAGGACAACCCGGCTGACCTGATCAACGTAGCGTTGGAGGAGTTGCTGGAATCCGGTCGGGAGTTGCCCGGATACACCACGCTGGACCGGATGGTGGCCAAGATCCGCGCCGAGGTGAACCGGGAGGTGTTCGCCACTGTCGCCGGCCGGATCACTCCGGGGCAGCGCGCGAGGCTGGCCGAGCTGCTGGTAGTGGACCCGTCCAGTCGGCGCAGCCGGTTCGACCGGCTGAAGGACCCGGCGAAGGCCGCGACGATCGGCAAGTTCAAGGTCCGCCTGGCGCATCTTGCCGACCTGGACGCGCTCGGGCCGACCGACGCATGGCTGCAAGGGGTCCCGCCGGGCAAGATCTCGCACTTCGCTGGCGAGGCGCGGGTCACCGACGTCGCGGACTTCGTCAAGATCGGCGACGAGAAGCGGTTCACGCTGCTGGCCAGCTTCATCCACGTGTTGCGTACCTCGGCTCGGGACGAGGTGACCGAGATGTTCTGCAAGCGCATGGCGGTCATCCACAAGAAGGGCCGGGCCCGGCTGGAGGCGCTGCGTGAGGAGCACCGCGCTGAGTCCGAGCGGCTGCTGGAGGTGTTCGGCGATGTTCTGGCCGCGGTGCGCGAGGCTGCCGATGCGGCCGACACAGCAAACGCGCCCGATGCCGAAGACGGGAGGTCCGCAGCGGCGCGGACTGGGGAGATGGTCTTGGCGGCGCTGACGGTCGGCGGAGGCATCGCGGCGCTGAGCGCGTCGCACGAGGCGGTGGCCGCGCACCACGGCAACAACTACCTGCCGCTGTGCGAGCAGTACTACAAGTCGCACCGGGCGGTGCTGTTCACGCTGGTGGACGCGATTGAGCTGGAGGCGACGTCCGCGGAGCGGTCGGTGCTGGACGCGCTGGAGTTCGTCAAGGCCAACCGGGATCTGGACCGACGCGCGGAGTGGATCGAGGAGAGCGTCACCGTCAAGCGCGACGGCAAGGACGTGGTCCTGACGGTCGACGTCGACGCCTTCGCAGGGCTCTTGTGGAGGCGCACGCTGCGCGACCGGCGGCGTCCGGGGATGCTGGCCCGCCGGCACCTGGAGGTGTGCGTGTTCTCCCATCTGGCCGCCGAGCTGCGGTCCGGGGACATCGCGGTGGTCGGCTCGGACTCCTACGCCAACCTTCATGCCCAGTTGATGAGCTGGGAGGAGTGCGAGGACAAGGTCACAGAGTTCTGCACCCAGGCTGGCATTCCGACCGACGCGAAGGCGCTGGCAGCGCACTACCGGGCGCTGCTGACGAAGACGGCCACGGAGGTCGACGCGGGCTACCCGGCCAACACGGACCTGCGCCTGGAGGGCGGACGGCCGGTGCTGGCGCGGCGCAAGGGCGCCGAGCGGCGGCCGGCAGCGATCGCGCTGGAGGCCGCGGTGCTGGACCGGCTGCCCGACCGCGCACTGCTGGACATCCTGGCCCGCACCGCCCACTTGACGGGCTGGCCGCGGCATTTCGGCCCGGCCTCCGGTTCCGATCCGAAGATCCGCGACACCCTGGGCCGGTACGTGGTGACTGCGTTCGCCTACGGGGGGAACCTCGGGCCGGCCGAGGTCGCCCGGCACATGCGCGGGGTCAGCGCCCACGAGATCTACACGGCTGGGAACAAGCACGCCACCCCTGACAAGATCTACAAGGCGTTGGCGGACGTGGTCAACGCCTTTGCGAAGCTGGATGTCGCCGCGATGTGGGGCGACGGGTCGACCGCGGCCACCGACGGTTCGCAGATTGACACTTGGGAAGACAGCCTGCGGGCCGAGTCCCACGTCAGATATGGCGGGTTCGGGGCTCTGGCGTTTCGGCTGGTGTCCGACAACTACATCGCGCTTTTCTCTCACTTCATCCCGTGCGGGGTGTGGGAGGCGGTGTATCTACTGGACTCGCTGCTGTCCAACGTCTCCGACATCCAGCCCGACACCATCCACGCCGACACGCAAGGGGCTTCGCTGCCAGTGTTCGGCCTGGCCGCGCTCCTCGGATTCGACCTCCTTCCCCGCATACGCAACTGGCACGACCTGAACTTCTACCGGCCGGACGCCAAGGTGCGGTACAAGCACATCGACTCCCTGTTCGACGACAATGTCATCGACTGGGCCCTCATCGAACGCCACTGGAGGGATCTGCTGCGTACCGGGATCTCGATCCGGGAGGGTCGGCTGTCCTCGGTGACGCTGCTGCGCCGTCTGGGCAACCACTCGAAGCGCAACCGGATCTACAAGGCGCTACGCGAATTGGGCAGGGTCATCAGGACCGTGACGCTCCTTCGATACCTGTCCGAGCCCGAGCTGCGTGTCCAGATCACCGCGATCACCAACCGCACGGAGGCGTTCCACGGCTTCGCTACGCATCTGATGATCGGCGGACGGCTGATCGGCCACAACGACCCGGACTACCAGGAGCGAGTCGTCAAATTCAACGAGCTGATCGCCAACTGTGCAATCTACTCCACCGCGCTGGACATTACCGATGCCGCCAACGCCCTCGCCGCCGAGGGCCATCTCGTGGACCCCGACGACCTGGCCACCGTCAGCCCGCTGATCACGCGCACGATACGCCGCTTCGGCGACTGGCACTTGGACCTCACCCCGCCCAAGGACGTCGTCGCCACCAGGTTGGACCTGGCCCCCGGAGCCCTGTTTCCCACCGCGCCGGTGTGAAGCTCTGGAGCGCCTGCGTCGATCCCCCAGCCAGTGGTTGCCAGCCTCAGCAGACGTAGACGCACCAGCCGCGCTGCTGGAGGGTAGGCGAAGTCGGCGTGTGCCGTCTCGACGGCTTCCGGGTACGCCTGGGTCTCCTCGTGCTCAGCCAGCGCCCGGGAAATGCTGGAGGCGTGGCACAGACCTTGGAGCACGCACGGCGCGGGACGACCCCCGTCCTGTGCCGCGGCCCGGGACAACCCCCGAGCCATCCCGCCTCAGCGCACGGTGATAACCAGTTTGCCTGTGGTGCGGCCCGTCTCCCCTAGGGCGTGGGCCCGGGCACCTTCGGCGAGGGGGAAGGCGCGGGAGACGTGGGCGCGGAGACTTCCCCGGCCGACGAGCTCGGCTACGGCGCGCATTCCGGCCTGGTCGTGCTCAACGAGCAGGATGAGCGCGCGGACCTGTGCCTTCTCCGCTGCGGCCTGGGTGTCCTTGTTGCCTGGCAGGAGGGAGACCAGGACACCGCCGGGGCGGATCACGCTCACGGAACGGGTGGCGGTCTCGCCGCCGAGGGCGTCAAGGACGACGTCGTAGCGCTCTTCGGTGTCGGTGAAGTCCTCAGAGCGGTGGTCGATGCAGACATCCGCGCCGAGCTCGCGCAGAAAGTCATGCTTGGGGGCACTCGCCGTCCCGGTGACGTGCGCGCCGCGCTCCTTGGCGATCTGTATGGCGAGATGACCGACACCGCCGGCCGCAGCGTGGATCAGGACCCGCTGCCCGGCCCGGAGGCCCGCGGTCTCGTGAGAGCCTGCCAGGCGGTGAGCGCGGCCAGCGGCAGAGCGGCCGCCTGGACGTGGTCTATGCCGGCGGGCTTGGCGGCGAAGGCGCGGGCGGGGCCGGTCACGTACTCGGCGTGGGAGCCAGCCCCGTGGGGGTAGGGCAGCATGCCGAACACCTCGTCACCGGGCCGGAAGAGGGTGACGCCGAAGCCGATCTCCACCACGGTGCCGGAGACGTCCCAACCCAGGGTCAGCGGTGGGGGCGGCAGGAAAATACTCAGGGCGCGGTGCTTGAAGTCCGTGGGATTGAGTCCGGCCGCGTGCACGGCGACGAGGATCTGCCCGGGCCCGGGCGTCGGCCGCGGAACCTCGGTCAGCTGTAGGACCTCGGGGCCGCCGAGGGCCGTCTGGTGCAGGGCGAGCATCAGGGGGGCTCCATCCGGGGCAGCAAGATTAGAGGAGTCAGTGGCGGCCGCTGGGTCCGGGGAGTTGAGGTTCTCAAGTGTCTCCGTCGAAGTCATGCCTCGATCCTGGCCGTACGGTCCGGCCCGGGGCGACGGCAAGAAGGTCAGCATTCGATACATTCTTGCCATGCGCATCTACCCTGCCGCCCGCTGCGTTCCCGGCGCCTGCAGTACTCCCACCGTCCGCCCCGCCTCCGCCGCGCCCTCCCGGGCCCGTGACCTCGCCGATCGTGCAGCCGAACTGGGTCGCCTGATGCGCCCGGAACCGCGGCCGGGCGCCCACAAGGTGGTCGTCCTTGTTCTCGACGGGATCTATCCCTTCGAACTCGGCATACCTCACCGGGTCCTGGGCTCCGCCGGTGGCCGCTACGAGGTGCTGTCCGCGAGCGTGGACGGGCAGCCCGTGCGTACCGACTCGGACCTGGCCGTCACCCCCGGGCACGGTCCCGAAGTGCTGGCCGAGGCGGACACCGTGATCATCCCTCCGTACGCGATCACCCAGGCCTCGGCCGCCACCGCGGACTCGCAGGCCCTCGACGCCCTGTCCCGCGTCCGCCCCGGTACCCGCCTGGTGTCCATCTGCACCGGCGCCTTCCTGCTGGCCGCCGCCGGTCTCCTGGATGGGCGCCGGGCTACCACCCACTGGGCACTCACCGACCACTTCCGGGAACTGTTCCCCCAGGTCGAGCTTGACGCTGGCGTGCTCTTCGTCGACCACGGTGACGTGCTGACCTCAGCGGGGGCGGCGAGCGGTGTCGACGTCTGCCTGCACCTGGTGCGCCAGGACCACGGCAGCGAGGTGGCCAACCAGGTCGCCCGTTACTGCGTCGTGCCGCCGTACCGGGACGGCGGGCAGGCGCAGTACATCGAGCGGCCACTGCCGCCGGCGAGCGGAACCGGCACCGGGCCGACCCGCGACTGGGCGTTGCAGCGGCTGGAACTGCCGCTGTCGCTGGACGAGCTGGCCGCGCACGCGGCGATGAGCACCCGCACCTTCGCCCGGCGCTTCCAGGAGGAGACCGGTCTGAGTCCCGGCCGCTGGCTGACCCAGCAGCGGCTGCGGCGGGCGCGGCACCTGCTGGAATCCAGCGACCTGCCGGTGGAACGGGTCGCCCACGAGGTCGGCTTCGCCACCGCCACATCGCTGCGGCGGCACCTGGCGGCGGAGACGGGGGTCGCCCCGTCGGCGTACCGGCGTACTTTCCGTGCCCCGGGTCCGGTCGCGGGCGATGTGGGCCCTGTTCTCGGATAGTGCTGTGACCACATAGGTTCACCGGGTTGGTGGCTGTGGCGATTGGATGTGTGGTGACGTCCAATCCGACCGCTGGAGGAGCGGTGGCCGAGCCCATCTATGTACGCAGACTGAGCTGTACTGAGATTTGTGGAGTCCCCCGGCCTGCCCCGAGTTGCGTGGAGTCGGGGAAGTGCCCCGAGTTGGGTGGAGAAAGAGGCCCTGCGCGGCTGGGTCCGCCAGGCCGAGGCCGACCACGGCGAGCGCGACGACCGGCTCACGACCGCCGCCGCGGCTAGTGAGCGCGCGATTTGGTCAGCCTGAGCGTTCAGGGTCCCGCTGCGCTCGGGTGGCCCTGGTGGACCCGACTCTGGCGCCCTCAGCTGCCAACAGGTAGCTGCAGGGCGAAGCGGCGGACAGCATCGGTGAAGGCATCTGGATCGTCGAAGTTCGCGAGATGTCTTGCCCGCGGGATCAATTCGACGCGGGCGTGCGGATGAGCGCGGGCGAAGTCCAACTCGCCGGACCGGAAGACGGTGTCCTTCTCGCCGTTCAAGATGAGCACGGGAGCCACCACATGACGCATCGCACCCGCGTCAAAGCGGCCCAGCACCTCGCCCCAGGCGGCTGGCAGAGTGTGGAAGGCGTAGCCAGAGAGGATGGTCGCCTCCACCACCTCGGGAGGATAGAGCCGGCGCAGCAACCGGTCGTTCCACCGGGCCAGCCGGTCCGCCGGTATGCGAGGGACGAGCCCGGCGACCCACCGATACGGCGTTGCCCACGGGCCACGAGTTGAGGCACTGGCTCCAGCAAGGACCAGCCCCCGCAGCTGCTCGGGGCAGCGCCGCGCGAACTCCAGTGAGGCGTATCCGCCGAGCGAGTGCCCGACGACCAGAGCCGGTCCGCAGTCGAGCGTGTCCACCGCGGAAGCGATGATCTCCGTCGCCGCGTTCAGGCTCCAGGGTTGAGCAGAGCGGGCGCCGTGGCCTGGTAGGTCAACAGCGGCTACCAGGAAGTCCTCTTGGAGTGCGGCGAGCTGTGGGCTCCACTGTCCCGCGCTGAACCGCGTCCCGTGTACGAAGATGATGGGCGGTGCACCCGCTGCCGTCATGAGTCCCCCAGATCAGCACTCTCCTCGGACCGACTCTACCGGCGGGCCATCCCGGTGCTGAGCGCGGAGATGCTGGCCAGCGAGGACGCTCAGTCACGGCCCCGGTCTCCTATCCGTCTGCCAGGGAACAAGTAACCGGCCGGTAGCTTTCAGGTGGTCACCGCCGCCGCGGCGGCCTGTTCGTCGTGCTCTCGCAGCATCCGCATGACGGTGGCGGGCGAGGGGTGCTGGCCCTTCTTGGCGCCCGTGGTGATGACGAGCCTCTTGGCGATGTCGCGCAGGCTCAGCTCCTGGTCGCGCAGGTGGACGGCCATGGACAGCATGTCGCCGTCGGTGACTCCGGCGCCGCCGATGGTCTTGCCGCGCTTCCGCGCGCTCTCGTGTCCTTCAAGGGTGCGGTCGCGGATGTACTCGCGCTCCATGCCGGACATCGCGGCGAGCACGGTGAACACGATGTGTGGACCGGCATCGAGCAGCTGCGGGAGAAGCTCGCCGCGGTCGCGCAGCTCACCGGGCCGGACCATCCGCCGCCCCTGGAAGCGCTGTGCGACGAGGTGCTCGACATGCTCGGCCCGGGCGACCGGGACGACGACATCGCACTGCTCGCCGCACGCTTCAACGGCATCGCACCCAGCGACGTGGTGTACTGGGCCCTGGAGCCGGAGGACACGGCCCCGGGCCGGGCCCGACGTTTCGCCCGGGGCGCGCTGCAGCGCTGGGGCATGGAAACTCACGGACTCCGTGGAGCTGCTGGTCAGCGAGGTCGTCACCAACGCGGTGCGCTATGCCTCCCGACCGGTCACCATGCGGCTGCTGCGCACGGACGTGCTGCGCTGCGAGGTTGGCGACGATGTGCCGCAACTCCCTCGGTTGCAGCAGCCCCGCTTCACCGACAATGCGGGACGTGGCCTGTACGTAGTGAACCGGCTGGCCCGGCGCTGGGGCGCGACCCGGCTGAGCACAGGCAAGGTGGTCTGGTTTGAACTCGACTACAACCGGTAAGTCTGGGCCGCCACGAGTGTGGGAGACCAGGCCGCTGTACGCCCAGAGCAGCCAGTACCAGCTGTTGCAGGGCACGGCCTAGCCAAGCTCAACAGCGGCATAGCTGACGCGAGATCCGAGATCACCGAAGTGGTCCATGCCCGTCCAGGTCATGCCAGACGGTACGGGCCTCGCCTCGAACGCCACCCGATCCGGGGCCATCGGCCCCGGGCCCGCACCCGTCCGACCAGGGTCCCGAAAGGGAGCCGCCCCCTACCCCCCACGCGGCCCCCGACAGGGGGTACGCCCCACGCCGGCCAACGGCCGGCCCCTTCTTCAGGGCCGGCCTGCTCCTCGCCGCCGTCCCTCCTCATCCTGATCCTGGAGACCGGATGGTCATCACCCGGGCCCACCGGGATCTTGGCGAGCTTGTCGAGGGTGACGGTCATCCGGTCCTGGGCGGCGACGTCCTTGATGTCGCCGCCCGGTGCCACACGACGCGGTGGCACCGGCGGGCATCGTCTCCTGCAGCAGATTCGAGCCTTGGACGACTCGGTGCAGGGGAGGAGAAGCTGTCGATGGCCTTGCTGATCTGGCCCGAGGACCTGTCCGGGCGATCATGCGTCACGTTAGGGTGGGTCGGCGGACGAACGAAGAGCGGGAGACGGCGATGAGCCTGTTCGGGGACGGCCTGGAAGCCGCGGTCCACAAGGCGTTCACCCGCCCGGCACCCAAGAGCGCGCCCGCGCAGATGCGGTACCTGGTCAAGCAGCTCAAGACCACCAAGGCGGTCGCCCAGATGCTGCGCATCTCCCAGCGCACCGTCGAGCGGTATGTGAAGGACCAGATCAAAAAGCCCCGCCCGGACCTCGCCGCGCGCCTGGAGCGCGAGGTGAAGAAGCGGTGGCAGCCGCAGATCCGTGCCAAGGCCCGCGAGAAGGCGGCGACCACCGGTGGCATCGTCATCGACACCCGCGCCCGCATCGGCTACACCGCGCCGATCGGCACCACCGACGACGCCCGGCTCCGGCACCTGACCGTCGCGCTCCCGCCGCAGTACGCCGCCCGCCTCTTCGACGCCCAACAGGCTGGCGCCAGTGACCAGCAGCTGCAACAGATCGTCGCTGAAGGGCTCAAGGAGGTGTACTTCCAGGACCGCGGCCGCCGCGCCGGGTCCCTGGAGGACGTCCGCTTCACCGACATCGAGCACCTGGAGTTCGACCTGTAGCAGCCGCGCTCGGAGCTGAACGGGCCGGTGCGGCTTGTAAGCCGGTGCACTGAACGCTTGAGCTGCCCGCTCCACTCGTACACGCCCAGCTCACGACGAGTCGCCCTGCACTTGCTGAGCGACGAATTCCACTGCCCCGCCAGGCAACTCGAACCGGCACCGCGGACATACGAGGGGAGCGGGCAGCCCTCCCGGCCTGCCGCGGTGTCCATGTGGCGGGGGATCGGTCGCTTCGGTCGCTCGAGTCGCTGGTCCTGGGGGTAGCGACTGAACGGCCAGCGACCAACGGCTGCTTCGGTCGCTCCCATGCAAGAAGGTAAAAGTGCAGGTCAGCTGGTTGGCCCAAGAGCTGCAGCGACTGAAGCGACTGAGGTTTGGCATATATGAGCGCCATGGAGTGTGTGCGTGTGCGTGATATATCGGATGCTTCAGTCGCTTCAGTCGCTGTTCTGGTTCACAACTCCTATCTGACCTGGTCCTTTTGCGTCTGGTGAGGAGCAGCGACTGAACGGGCCCCAGTCGCTGCGCTCTCTGCTCGGTCGCTGGCAGCATCTTTGCCTGGCCTGAGCTATGAGCACGGCGTCACCGAGGTTCCGCATGTGTTCCACGACCACACCGCCGCTATTCGCTAGTCTGTGTCCGTCATTGAGTCGCTTCGGTCGCTGATAGGGGGTGCGGATGCCTGCTGAGCTGCGCCTTTCTCGCAGCGACTCACGGTCTACTGCGCCCGGGCCTTCAGTCGCTGCCCCAAGCCTGATGGCGGCGCAGTGGTGCGCCCGCCGAGGCTGGCCCGTGCACCCACTCGCCCCTGGGCGCAAGTCCCCGGCCGGGAACTGCAGCGATTGCCGTGAGGACGCCCACGCGGCAAGTGACTGTCCCTGCCTGAGGGCCGGCCGCTGGTGTCACAGCTTCTACGCCGCCACCCTCAACCAGCAGCGCATCCAGCAGTGGTGGGGCCAACACCCTGAATTCGGCATCGGAGTCTCCTGCGGCCCAGCCGGCCTCGTGGTCATCGACATCGACGCCCACCCCGCCAAGCCCCCAGCACGGGACCGCATCCTGCCGGGCATCCCGATCGGCGACCAAGTCGACCTCACCGGCCTCGCCACCGGCTTCCACACCCTCGCCGTCCTCGCGGCCCTGCGCGGGCAGCGCAGCCCCGCCGAAGACACCACCACCCTGCGCGTGCGCACCCCCTCCGGCGGGCTCCACGTCTGGTACCGAGCCACCGGCAGCCGCCAATGGCTCTCCTCCGTCGGCTCCACCCCCGGACGCGCCCTCGCCTGGCAGGTCGACATCCGCGCCCACGGAAGCTACATCGTCGCCCCCGGCACCACCACAACCCACGGCACCTACACCCCCGTCGGCGAGGCCCGTGAACCCGCCGCCCTGCCGCTGTGGCTCGCCCAGGAACTCGACCGCACCGGGCACCTGCCCGCACCCAGCATTCCCGCGCCCCGGCCCGTCCCGCCGCGCGCCCAGCAGGCTGTCCTCGCCGCCGGCGGCGGCCGCCAGGAAGCCGGACACATCCTCGCCACCCTCCTCGCCCCCGTCGAGGCCTGCGGCCAAGTCGCCGAAGGCGCAGGCTTCTCCGACACCCTCAACCGCGCCGCCTACACCCTCGGAGGCCTCATCGCAGCCGGCCGCCTGCCCGAGGAAGCCGAGCACGCGCTCAAGGAGACCGCGGCCGCGGCCCGCCCCGGCCAGGACCTGCGCATCCAGCAGATCATCCGCAGCGGTCTCGCCGCCGGCAAGCAACGGCCCCTCCACGCCAGCGGGAGGCGCCCATGACGTCGCCCCGCCCCGAGACTCTCTTCGACTTCGACCCGGAAGCCGTCGCCGCCCAGATCCGCCACCAGGCCGCCTCCGTGCCGATGCCCGCCCAAGCCACCCCCGAACGGCCACTGGGCGAAGCGACCGCCAACGGCCTGCTGCCCGACACCCTGACCGACCGCGGCAACGCCAAGCTCTTCGTCAAGCTCTACGCCTCCGACTACCGCTACGTCTCCAGAATCGGCTGGTTCCGGTGGGACACCACCCGCTGGCAAATGGACGAGGACGAGACCGTCCTGTGGGCCGCAGGCGACCTCGCCGAAAACATCGCCACCCACGACCCCCGTGGCCACTTCACCACCACAGCCCTGGAAAAACACCGCCGCCGCGCCCTGTCCACCACCGGCATCAACGCCATGCTCGCCCAGGCCAAGTCGGCCCCCGGCATGTCCCTCAACCCCGACCGCCTGGACGCCGACCCCTACGCCCTGTGCACCCCCCGCGGCGTCGTCGACCTGCGCACCGGCCTGCTGTCGGCACCCGACCCGAGCAAGGACTTCCACTCCCGCTCCACCACCGTCGGCCCGCAGCCCATGCCCACCCCCCGCTGGCTGCGCTTCCTCACCGACACCTTCGGCGACGACGCCGAAGGCCAGGAAATGATCGATTACCTGCACCTGCTGCTCGGCTACTCGATCACCGGCGACGTCGGCGCCCAGATCCTCCCCTTCCTCTACGGCAAGGGCAAAAACGGCAAGAGCGTCCTCCTCGACGTCACGATGAAGCTGCTCGGCGACTACGCCGACGCCGCCCCGCCCGGCTTCCTGATGGCCAAACCGTTCGAAGGCCACCCCACCGACCTCGCCGAACTCCACGGCCGCCGCATCTACGTCTGCTCGGAGATCAAGCCCGGCGACAAGTTCGACGAGGCCCGGGTCAAGCTGCTCACCGGCGGCGACCGCATCAAAGCCCGCCGCATGCGACAGGACCCCTTCAGCTTCGAACCCACCCACAAGCTCTGGCTGCTGGGCAACACCCGACCCGAAGTCGGCACCGGAGGCTTCGCCTTCTGGCGCCGCATGCGCCTGCTCCCCTTCGAGCGGATCGTCTCCGACGACCGCAAGATCGACAACCTGGCCGACATCCTCGTCACCGAGGAAGGCCCCGGCATCCTCAGCTGGCTCATCGACGGCGCCCGCCGCTACCTCGCCGGCGCCCGCGACCTCACCGGCCCCGAACGCGTCCGCATCGCCACCACCGCCTACGCCGAAACCGAAGACCACACCGGCCGCTTCTACGACGAATGCTGCCGCCTCGGCCCCGACCTGCGCGCCGAGCAGACAGCGCTCTACGCCGCCTACAAGGCCTGGTGCCACAATGAAGGCGCCCTGGTCATGTCCTCACGCGCGTTCGCCGCCCGCACACGGGAACTCGTCGGACTGGCCTCACCCAAGGAGATGATCCTGTCCAACCAGCGCAAGCACTACCCGGGCATCGGACTGCTCACCGACGACGAAAGGGACACCAGCCAATGAGTTCCCTGATCAGCGCGGACGAGATCAGCCACGAAACCGAGATCGTGTGGCTGGAGGACACCGACCAGCTCGACTACGTCCGCCAGAGCCTGGACCGGCTGCCCACCCGCAAGGGCAAACCCGCCTACCACCGCGACGGCCGCATGGTCGGCTACGCCATCCTCGGCCCCAACGCCAAAGCCTCCCGCGCCTCGGGCACCTTCCGCCGCCGCGTCTTCTGGCTCCTGCCCCACGACCGCGACAGCCAGCCCGACGGCCTCTACGCCAACAGCGCGCCAGCCGAAGCCGTCGACCCCCGCACCCTCGAACCCCGCATCAAGGGCTCCAAGACCGAACGCTCCGAAGGCGGCCCACCCTCGCTCGCCATGCAGGAACTCGGCATACAACTCCCGCTGTAAACTGCTTCAGGACATCCGGCAGGCGCGTTGGCCCGCGCCCGCCGCCACGTCAAGGCCGGCACCGCCCTCGCTGCTGGCCTTGACATGCGTCCAGAAGGGAAGGGCAGTGATGGCCCCACTGCCGGGGCGGTAGACGGCCGGCCTTCCTCGTGCGCCCCGGGCCTGCCGGGAGGCCGTCATGCAGCTGCTCGGCCGCCGACCCAGGTAGGCGTCGACGAGGAGGTCGCTGCTGCGGGAGCGTCGTTGTGGTGGCCACGGTCCGGCCACACCGGGGCGGGCGGTGGCGTCGCCGAGACGTGGGTCGGCTCTCATACGGCGCCCGCCGCCGGGGCCGTCGCCCGGACCGCTCGTGATTTCTCGCCGAGTGCTTCGCCGTCTGCCGGTCTCCTGGTCGCGCGGGAACGCGCCGACGGGTGCCGGGCCCGCCCCGCAACCCACGTGCGAACGGGTCGACTTCGCGGCTGACAGGCGGGCAGGGCTGGAGGCTTGTTGTCGGCCGATCAGCGAGGGGAAGGTGATGGCATCGCCAGCAGGTCAGCCAGTCGGCGCTAGCTGGGTCCGCCTGGCAGGCCCTGCGCTCCTGTGGGTGCGCTCCGCGATCCAGCCCGCCATCGCCCGCACGCCGACGCCGATGGCGCGCTCATCCGGGGAGAAGTCGGGGTAGTGTGGATAGCTCGTTGTGATGGGTGTGCCCGTGGCATGGACACCGAGGAAGGTGTACGTACCGGGGATCCGGTCCAGGAAGAGGGCGAAGTCCTCGCCGCTGAAGGGCGGGAAGGCGGCACAGAGCTCGGTGATCTTGTCCTGGCCGACGGTGCGGCGCAGGTGGCGTACGAGCAGGCGGGCGTCGCGTTCTGGGCAGACCATGGCCGGGAACGGCTCAGCGGGGAAGCGCACCCCGGCCCCCGCATATGGCATGGCCAATCGACGAATGTTGTCGCGCACCTCCGCGTATCGCTCCTGCGGCCAGCAGCGATAGGACACACTCACCTTGGCCTCCTGGGCTGTTGCCCGGACGGCTACGAACCGGGCCAGCGGCCCGTCGGGCGCCTGGGCCTCAGCAATGATCCGCTCCAGGTCCGCCGGGGTCTGCGGTAGGGCCACGGTTGCGAGCGCGTTGACATCGACAGCCAAGCGCCGCGCGGCATCGAGTACGTCCGGTCCGGACAGGGGCACTTCCGCCTTGTCCTGGCCTGGCATCCCGTAGCCCGGGGTCACGGCGAACTGGCCGACTGGGAACGGTCCGCAGTGCAGCGCATGGATTTCCTCGACGTCCTCGCGATCCAGCACACCTGAGTCGATCAGTGCGCGGGCACCGGACAGCGTCTCCTCCGCAGGCTGGAAAAGGAAAACGACCCTTCCGCTCAATTGCCGCCGCAGCCGGGCCAGGACCCGGGCGACGCCGATACTCACCGTGGTGTGGACGGCGTGTCCGCAGAGATGAGCTGGCGCGGGACCTCCTCCGACGATGTCTTTGGGCGGAACCGCGTCCATGTCCGCCCGGTAGGCAACGGTCCGGCCTGGACGCGAGCCCTGCAGAACCCCGACGACTCCGTGGCCGCCCACTCCGGTGGTGACGAGCAGTCCTGCCGCCCGCAGCTCGCGGGCCACCACAGCGGCCGTGCGCTGTTCCTGCCCCGGAGCCTCAGGGTGCCGATGGATGTCCCGCCGCAGCTGAATCAGCACGCAGTCCAGACGCGCCGCCTCGGCGGCCATCGCCGCCTGCTTCACCGGCTCTCTCCACCCACCCGCGACGGCCTTCCCCCTGCCTCCCCACACCATTCCCGCACTGGCTGCCACTGTGCTGGCCAGTAACGTGCGGCGCGCGAGAGCGTGCTCTACGGGACGATCCACTGCTACCCCTTTGGCTCAAGTCGTCTTCTGGGACACACGATCGCCGCGCACCGATGCCATTGCCCATCCGGTGAGCCACCCCTTGGCGGTGGAGGTAACCACACCCTGGGGCATCGCTCTCTCACCGGTATCCGCTTCGGCGGAATAGTCCAGGTACTGCGGTGTTGGAGCGGCGGTTGGCCGTGCCTGAGCGCAAGCGGAAGAGCAGTGCAGACCGCCCGGATGCGGCGGCCGCCGGGTGGCTACTTCTCGTCGAAGACGAGGTCCTCGGGATCACGGGTGAGCCGCACGGTGTTGCCGTTGGTGACCTTGACGATGGTGTCGAAGCCGGTCCACTGCCCGGTGGAGAGGATGAACAGCCGATCGTCGCGCTGCTCGAGGTACTCGGGGAAGCCTTCCAGCGAAGCGTCGCCGTCGTTGAGCTGGAGGTAGTCCGCGAGGCGGCGGAACAGCTTGGGCAGCAGTACCGCGGTGTCGGTGAGGGTGGACATCCCTTCCACCTTCGCTCCGCTGTGGGTTTGGTCCTTGGGCCAGAGCCCTTTGTCGGCCTGCCGGGCCTGCTCCACTGCCGCAGTCATCTCCTTGCGCAGGTCGACGAACAGCTTGCGGTAGAACGTTGGGTAGGCTAGGCCTTCGGCGAGCTGATGGTGATTGGCCGTCTCACGCAGATGGTCCGGGGTGACGGTGAGGAGCGTGCCGCTGCGGCCGGGAGCGTCGGTTCCGCGGCCGGCGAGGGCGACACAGCGGCCGTGAACGTCCGCGCTGCGGGTGAGGATGTAGCCGGGCCGGGAGGCGGGGCTGCTGTCGGTGACGATGCCGTGGGTGTTGCGCTGCACGTCGTCGAAGCCCAGCCAGGACAGCAGTTCGTCTGCGGCCTGGCCGGCGAAGGGGGCCGGCTGGTGCAGCTCGGGACCGCGGGGCGGGCGGTAGTGGGTCTCCAGGGTGTCGATGCCGTCGAGGCGGAGCTGAGCGCCGCCGCTGCGGTTGCGCCGTACCCGTCGTCCCTGTAGGAGGTCCCACTGGTCGGGGTTATCGGGGTAGAAGCGGACGGAGTCCCCGTCGGGGCTCGCCCCGACGATCTTGTAGGTACCTTTGATCAGCAGCATCGGCATGAGAGTTCTCCTCGCGGTCGCAGGCCAACTTCACTGTGACTGGCTGCCCGAGGAGCGGCCATACGCCATGCCAAGAAGCGCCCCACACCCATGCAAATGAGGGATCCCGAAGTAAGACAGATGCCCGGCGCTGCGGGGCACGCGGGCACGGGGCCTGACCGCGGTCCTTCGCTGGAGGAGCCGTCCTGCTGTCACTGGAGGTGAGGCTTGAGGGCATCGTGTGGCCCTGCTGAGCTTGTTGCCCGGCGTACTCTCAGGCCACTGCCCCCTGTAGCCCTAGCGCCGCCCCGTGATCCGGTACTCGTACAGTCCCACCAGGCCACCTTGCCCGCAGGTCAACGGAGGGGGACCGGGGCTGGATCCACCCGACCACAACAGCTATCTGGGCTGGTTACACAGGAAGCACCCTTCCCAATACGGGAGCCCGCTGAGGATGCGGTGACGTGTGCACGATGCCATCGCCGCACCGTCCGGCCCCGGGAAGTGGTGGTAAGGGCCGCTGCCGGCCGGCGGGGTGAAATATTCCACCATGATCCTGAATTGATCCAGGTAGTCATGCGCGCGGGGCGGATGGTAGCCCAACTCGCTCCAGCGATGTCCGCTCGCTGCGAGAGCCGTGGCGCGCAGTACGAAGTCCTTGGACCGCGCCCGCTCGGACTCGCTGGCGCCCCAGTCGACCTCCTCAAGGTGGAAGCCGACCGCACCACGGCCCATCACGTTCTGGTCCTGCAAGATCAGTAGCGCGGCGAAGCGAAGGTCCCAGACCTCGGATGCAAGATCGGACACAGCGAGCATCAGCACCTCAACAAACGCCTCGGTGCCGCCGTTGGACAAATCCAGCTCCCGGCCGCCACCAGAAAAGATGTTCGCCACCTGGCCACCGTATCGTCGGGCTTCGTCCTTCTTCGGTGGTCTCGAATACGCGCACAGCGTTCGGGCATAGGCCGACCCGACGCCATGACTCCGGCGAGCCTGCGCCGGCTCCGGGACGATGACCGCATGCGCCTGACCGTGCTGAGGTGGCCCAGTGACATCGTCACGGCGATCGAGGTGCTGTCCCGGCTCGCGTGCAACGCCGCCGTGCACGCCCGGCCCGCCGACGAGGCGCTCGCGCGAATGACCGTGCGCCTGGCCGTGACTGAGGACGAGGCACTGCTGATCGATATGCAAGACCCGCGCCCGGACGTCCCGCTCAGCAAGGCCGCCATCGACGGTGAGAAGGGAAGGGGCCTGAAGTACGCGCGCCTCCTGGGCGCGAGGCTCAGCTGCTTCATCTCCGAGGACGCCCGGCTCAAGACCGTCCGGGCACAGCTGATGCCGGGCGAGGTGTCACTGTGACCCGCTCGCAGGCCTCCGCCGATAACGCAGGGCACGAAACTGGCAGCCGGAGCGGAGAGCGCGCCTCGTCGCCGCGCTCCTGGAGGACGAGGCCACCGTCAAGGTGCTGCGCCGGCAGGCCGGGCAGGTGTGGCTCATGCCCTCGCAACCCGGCCTACCAGCCGATCCCCAGCGATCAGGAGCAGATTCTCGGCAAGGTCGTCGGCGTCCTGCGCCTGCTCTGAAGTGCCCGGCCCGCGTGGACGAGGCCGGAGCGCCGGAAGGAGCCAGCGCCCGGACCGCAATGACCTCGCACCCGCCGAGTACCAGCGGCAGCTCCGCGCCTACGTGCAGACCCCCCCCAGTACCGGGCAGCCGACCGTGAACTTCGAGTCGCTGTGGCCCTGAGCAAGGCACACGACGCCGCCCTGCTGCGTTCGGCCCGCAAGCTGCTCGCCCGGTACGCGAACGGACAGCGCCCACTCCGTCGCCTGCCACCGCCGCGCATTCTGCCTGGTGGCTACGTGCCACAGTGGTGGATGAACAGCGTCAACGCCACGTACGTCGGCGTCTGGCGAGCAATCCCCTCGACCGGACCGGAGCTCGGACTCGGCGGCCCGGACGACCCGCTGGTGCAGGAAGTCGCCAAGCAGGCCCGGCTGCTGCAGGCCAGCCGCGTGGGCTACCGCAACCGCGACAGCCTGTACGAGGCGCACATCCCCGACGGCACACCGTTCGGCGGGCGATCGCTGTCACCGATCCGCGGCGGAGCTCGGAGGCGAGCCGCCGCGCCAACCTTCTCCTCGATCGTGGCAGCGGCATGCGTGTCCAGCCCGGCCGGGACGAGGAGTTCGACCAGTTGCACACCGACTACTTCGCCGTCTGGGATCGATCCCGCGCCTATGCGGCCGCCGTCCTCGCTCTGCTGCGGGCCCGCACCTCACGCCGCCCGGGCGATGGAGCCCCTTTCTCCCGCGGCGACTTCACCCACCTACGAGCGCACCTGGGACGGGTGTGGCACCGTGGACGCAGGCGGGTCCGCCACTCCCCCCCGTGGTGGCGGACCACGCCGGTCTACGTGGCCGACGGCTCCGACTCCGGGGAGGAGGCCTCCTCGAGGACCTGTCGCAGATCGGTGTACATCCGCAGCCTCACCCCGGGCTGGCCGGGATCCCGGGTGGTGTGTTCGGCAGTCGAGGTCCCCCAGGTTCGAGCGATCGCCTCCTGGAAGGCGAGGACGGTGTCATCGTCGAAGCCCGCCACGTCGATGACGAGCAGGCCGGGTTCGGACAGGTGCGCTTTTCGGATCGGGTCCACGTCTGTCAGTACGTGTTCGTGTACGGCCGGGGTTCTGTCCAGGATGCGGATTCACCCGACCGAGCGGGTTGTCAGTGGCGGCATCTACCGTCTCTTGCATGACCAGTTCGCCGAACTCCCCTGAGACTGCATGGGTGTTGGAGGCCACCATCCAGACAGCGTCGGCCGCCGATTCTCAATGGCAGGAGCAACTCGACAGGCTCCGCCCGATCGCCTCGTACGACACGCAGACCCAGACGTGGCATGCCCGTCTCGGTGCGCTTGACCTGGCCGGCGTGCAGATGCTGCAGGCACTCTTCGACGCCGCACGCGTCCACGGCACCGCGGTGTGCCTGACGCCCGTGGCGGTCCCGGCCTACTGGGACGGTCCCGTCTTCACGCGGGGCCCGGACGTGGCCGCTCTGCTGGAGGCGCAGGCCGATCGGGGCCGGCCACTCGGTCAGTTGCCTCTGGCCTGAGGAGCCCGGCGGTATCGGTCTGGCGCGCTGGCCTGTGCGGAGCATCCTGCGCCGACTCCGAGGGCGTCAGCGGCTCACCTTGAAGCGGCGGAACATGTCCGGGAGGAACTGCCGCAGAAGGGCCTGGGCGGCATCGAGATACTTGAGTTCGTCGTGGCCGAAGCGGAACACTTCGTACCCCCTGAGCTTGAGATCTCGATCAGCGGCGACCATGTCCGCGTACTTGCCCGTATCCGGCGTGCGGCCGCGGTCGCGGGTGTAGTGCTGGGATCCGTCGACCTCCAGGACGACGCGCTGTCCGTGAGGCAGCAGCAGGAGAAAATCCATGCGGGAGCGCAGCAACGCCTCGGGTCCGCGCTCCTTGACGGTCCTGTGGTCCCAGTGCAGCCACACTTCGGGCTTGCGGCCGCCGCCCGGTCGCCGAACCCGCCCCAACGGGGGGCCTCGCCGGCCCCCAGCTCGAACACTCCCTTGCGGACCGTCGTCTCGCTCACCGCGGCCGCCTGGGCGACGGCCCGAACACCGCCGTGGCCCAGGACACGAGCCTCGGCGGCCAGCAACAATCGACGCTGGCGCTCGTCCAGATGCGGGAACAACACAGCAAACTTCAAGGAGAGTTGGCCACAAGTCTCGTCCGGGATACGCATACCACACCAACGAGCTTCAGAACGGGAAGCAACACCTTGATTCCCTGCAAGCCCTGTAGACGCGTGAATCTTTGACAGGTTGGCCAGTTGTTCGGATGTGCCTTTCCCGCCTTCGTCGAGGCGGCCTTCGCTCGGTGAGTGAAATCTGAACCGATCGCCAGCGGATGCGACTACAGGCATGCCGCAGTAAAGTTGTAATGCCTGCGAATACGCACTGCGTATTTCTCACTGGCGGCGGCCGTTCGGCCCATCTCGACTGCAATCTACTGCTAAGTTCTTTCGTTTCTCTGCAGAGAAACGTGTCGCTGTCGGGATTTCGCCCCACCAGTAAAGGGAGATTGACATGGCAAATCACTACCAGAATTACAGGGGGCGCCAGATCGAGCTCCGTGGCCGCGAACGGGAGGTTGAGCTCATTGTCGACAGCCAGCGGCTTCCGTTCGGTCAACTGATCAACGGTCAGTACTTTCTCTACAAGTACGCCTACGACTGGAGCAACAGCCTTACCGACCTGGCCGCGAAGTACATCGACCACCAGGTCAAGGCGGGCGAGGTCCGCGCCGCGTCGAAGCTCGGTGGTGAGGAGCGGTAGATGAGTACCCGAAAGAACTATCGCAGCCTGACCAACCAGGAGCGCGACCGATTCGTCCAAGCCCTCTTCGAGCTGAAGAGGGAGGGCGTCATCGACCAGTTCGCCAGGATGCACGCGGAGCATTTCAGTCACGGGATCCACGGGACTTCACACTTCCTCGCGTGGCACCGGGAATTCATCCTTCGATTCGAGGCCGAACTACGCACGGTCCATGCTGACATCTCGCTTCCCTATTGGGATTCGTCGGTCGATCAAAGCGCGTCAGATCCGCTCTGGAACAACGCCTTCCTGGGGCAGTTCGACATCCCCTGGCGACTCGAGCGGGTGCTGGGTGCGGATACCCTGCCGTCGGTCGAGCAGGTGCGGGCCAACCAGAGTCGTGCAACGTACTCCGCCTTCTGGCCCGAGCTGCAAGTGGACATTCACAACGCCCCGCACCGCTGGGTCGGCGGCGTGATGGCCAGCGCTGCTTCCCCCGGCGATCCAGTGTTCTTCCTGCACCACGCCTGGATCGACCTGCTGTGGGCGCGGTGGCAAGCAGCCCATCCCGACGAGCTGTTCATGGCCAGCGGCTCTGGTTTCGGTGTGAACGACCCGCTCATGGGCTGGCCGGACCGTACGCCGGCGCATGTGCTCGATCACAGCCGCCTGGGCTACCGGTACGACACCGAATGGGGTACCTACGAGGCGGCCCCGGCCGGTGCGGCCGCAGCGGGCTCGGGTCTCGCCGCGGTCTCGCGCATCCCGAACAGCATGGAGACCTGGTACATCGCACCCGACGGCGCCCTGAAGCACTCCTACTGGTACGAGGGCATGGACAAGTGGACCGCGGACCCCGATCCCATCGCGCCGGCGGGCGCGGCCTCGGCGCAGTCGGGTCTCGCCGCGGTCTCGCGCATCCCGAACAGCATGGAGACCTGGTACATCGCACCGGACGGCGCGCTCAACGGCGCGTTCTGGTACGAGGGCATGGCGGACTGGGGCACGTACTCCATCGCGCCGGCGGGCGCGGCCGCAGCGGGCTCGGGTCTCGCCGCGGTCTCGCGCATCCCGAACAGCATGGAGACCTGGTACATCGCACCGGACGGCGCGCTCAACGGCGCGTTCTGGTACGAGGGCATGGAGGACTGGGGCACGTACTCCATCGCGCCGGCGGGCGCGGCCGCAGCGGGCTCGGGTCTCGCCGCGGTCTCGCGCATCCCGAACAGCATGGAGACCTGGTACATCACGCCGGACGGCGCCTTGAAGCACGCCTTCTGGTACGAGGGCATGGACAAGTGGGCCGCGGATCCCGATCCCATTGCGCCAGCCGGCTCGGCATCCCCGCAGTCGGGTGTCGCCGCGGTCTCACGTGTCCCGAACAGCATGGAGACCTGGTACATCGCACCGGACGGCGCAATCAACGGCGCGTTCTGGTACGAGGGCATGGAGGACTGGGTCACCTATCCCGTCGCCCCAGCCGGTACAGCCTCGCCGGAGTCCGGTCTCGCTGCGGTCTCACGCATCCCGGCCGGGATGGAGATCTGGTTCGTCGCTCCGGACGGCGCACTCAAGGGCGCGTCCTGGTACGAGGGCGCCCCCAGATGGAGCACGTGTGACATCGCGCCGGCCGGTGCGGCCTCCGCGCAGTCGGGTGTCGCCGCGGTCTCACGCATCCCCAACAGCCTGGAGACGTGGCACATCGCGCCGAACAACTCCGTCAAGGGCACCTTCTGGTACGGGAAGAACCTGTCGGTTCTGTGATGCCGACGAAGTGTGAAGGCTCTCACCAAGGGCGCCTGCCCGGAGGAAGCCCCCGGCAGGCGCCCTTGCGCCGCAGGTGCCGGGGGCGGCCGCGTCTAAGCGCCGCGCCAGGCAGCTCGACGCCGGTCAAGAGCGCCTGGTCGACGCCCTGCTCACCCCCGCTCGCGCCGCACCTGCGAGCGGACCGCGCAGGCCAGGTGAGCTCTTTCCGACACCGTGGAGGCTGTGCGTTCCCGCCGCTCGTGCGACCACCCGGGCCGGCGGTGACACGGCCCGGACCGGGGGCTCGCCCCGAGCAGCGGGCCGGCAGCCGACTGGACGCTGGTCATGAGCGCGGGGTTACCCGCCCTCTTCGACGGGACTGAACGGAGGAGGCCACCGGTCCGGCGGCCGCCCCTCTATCCCGGTAACAGCTGTTACCATGCCGGTATGGCGAAGACACAGCTGGGCGCGCGGGTGGATGAGGACGTTGCGGAACTCGCGAAGAAACGCGCCGCCGACCTGGGACTGAGTATCGGGGACTACCTCGCCAGGCTGGTACAGGACGATGCCAGCGGCCTGCGTGCCCGAGCGGTGGATGCGGCCGCCCGCTTCCTGGCCGAACACCAGGCGGTCTTCGACGAGGCCGAACAAGCCCAGGAAGCACCCAGGGGAGCGCGCGCGGCCTGATGGAACTGCACATCGACGTTCCCTGGATCCTGCAGGTCGCCGAGGCCGCCGGGGCGCACGATCCGGCCCCCGACGACTACGGCGTTCCCATCTCGGCGGTCGCCCGCCACCGCGCCGAACTGTTCGAGCAGCCCGTCTACGGCGGCCCTTACGCTAAAGCCGCTGCCCTGGTGCACACACTGGGCCGGTGTCGTTGGCTGGAGCGCTCCAACATGGCCGTCGCCGCCGCGTCCGGCGTCATGTACCTCGAGGCCGCCGGGATCTCCGTCAAGCCCGGCCGTGAGGACGCCACCGCGCTGAAGGACCTGCTCCTTGACCCTGCCTGCACCGCGGGGAAGATCGCCGCTCTGCTGCGGACCTGGCCCACCACCACCTGACGCCCGCAGGCCCGCCACCGCCCTCCGGGGCAGGGCGGCGGGAGCAGCTCGCACGCCGCACCGTAAGCACCCCGCGCGTGCCCTAGGCAGTGCAGCGGGGACTGCGGGTCCCAGAGACGACCGGCGCGCCCTGACTACCGTCATCGAGGACCCATCCACCCGGGCGTGCCCGCGTTTCTGCCCACAGCCCCATTCCGCCTCTATCTCGCCCACTGCACCAGATGCGGCGCCGCCTACACCGGCCTGTGGAAGCGGCTGACCTCTGCACCCGTGCCGCCTGCTGGGAGCACGGCAGCCGCGCGCCCAGGCCCGTGGAAGCGGCCATGCCTGATGCGACCGTGTGTAACAACCGGACTGATGTGTTAGGGCCGGAGCAGGTCCGCGACGGCGAACTGGTGGGTGAGATCCATGAGTAGTTGCTTCGCGGCTTCGGCGCGACGTTGCGGGAGAGCAACGAGATCGTTGAGGGGGGCCTCGGTCGTGACGAAGGTGGCAGCCTGCGTCGGAATGCTGAAGTCGAGTGTGAGGCTGCCGTCGATTTGTTCGTCGTACGGTTCATCCCGGTCGGCCAGGGCCACAGGGCCATTGCTGACGATCTGTGCGCGGAGCTGGAGAGTGCCGTCCGCTCCACGAGAGCCGGCATGCAAGGCGGCGGCCGTCACGAGGTCACGCACAGCGCTTTCCAATGAGAACTGTGGCAGCAGTGCGGGGCCGTGTTGGATGGTGGAACTCGCATTCAGTGCACCACCGAAGGATCCGTCCCGGTGGAGTTCGATGTGGGCGCGGGTGCTCTCGCCGGTGTACGGATGGTGTTCGGTGAAGATCGACCGTCGCAGCCCCACCACGGGATTGAGGTTCGTCAGTTTCTTACGGAGCAAGCTCTCACCGCTGGGGAGGGCTTTCCGGATTTCGGTCATGACCGGGTCCGCGGCGTATGGGCTGACCGACGATGCCGCTTCCAGGGGCGCCGGCACAGACGGTACTGCGGTCACGGTGATCCACACCCAGCGCGGTTCTTGATGAAGGCGCGGGCGCAGTTCGTCGTGCAGGCGCTGGAGATGAGACTGTGCATCCTGTCGCAGAGTGAACCGTCGTCCGTAGGCGGCCTCGAGTTCGGATTCGCCCAGCCAGACCGTCTCGGTGCCGACTCGTTTCGGATACCGCCATGACTCCTTGTCCCAGGCCACCAGGTGCGGGGCTTCCGGGCTGCGGGGAACGTCGACCACTACGGCCGAACGCCCAGGAGCGGTGGGCAGCGGTACGGCGTAGACCGTGAGAGCGGGGATGAACGGACGCACGAGTGAGCTGGCCACCTGTCGGAAACTGTTGACGAGGCCATTGGCTCGGTCATTCTCCACGCCCAGGAGTTCGCTGGCTTGGTCGGCGCCGTCCTCTGCCACGCCGGTGACGACGAGCCCGCCGCGTGCGTTGGCCAGCGCAGCAAAATCCTTGGCGTTCTCCCGGTTGTTCTTCACATCGTCGGCGTCCCGCTTCCAGTCAAGATCTTCCGCCTCGCCCAGGCCGATCGATACGGCTCGGGCGAGCATCTCGGCGGTTACAGGACCGGGCGGTGAGCCGACGGAGCGGTGAAGCGACGTGTAGGCCATGGCTGAACCCTAGATGTATTGACCTAGAGCGTCGTACCTGCTCCGGCTGCTCGCTCAGACCGCCCATCGCGCACACCCGCTGAAGGACCGCGGCCTCCAGTCGAGCCTGCTCGATCTGGCGCGCGGCCGGAACGGACAACGGCTGTCCGGACCGGGGCAGCAGGGCCCACAGGGCCTGATGGAACTCACCGGTGCTGCGCCGCCGGTCGGCGGTGAGAAACAAGGCGGCCGGAGGATGCATGAGGCGTGTCTTCCGCGCGGGACCGGCCCCCGGCGGTGCGCGCTGTGTGAAGAGGCAAACAGACGTGCGCGTTGAGCGGTGACGCTTCTGGCCGGTCCTCGGCGACGGAAGGTTTGGGGGGCTTCGTCCGTCGCGCGGCCGGGCGTTCACAAGCCCGTCAGCTGTGGAAGCCGCCAGGCGCGCCCACCGTCAACCATGCGCGCGGGTGGGCCCGTACTGCGTGACCCTGCCGATGCATTGAGGCACCAATCGCACACCAGGCGGTCCCCGGCGCAGCCCCGCGTGAGCCGGATCAGATGTCGCTCTCGCCGTGCAGCAGGCGTGCCTCGTTCTCCGCTTGCCGCCGCCACTTTCGCTGACGGTCGAGGACCGCCACGGTGCGTCGGCGGATGGTCAGCAAGGCTGGCTGCGGGTCTTTGCCGTGGTAGTCGCCCAGCGTCTGCACGAGGTCCTCGAACGCCCCCGGCGGTGGCCAGCACCGCCGCGGTGACGATCTCCGGGTCAGCCCGCATGACCGGCTGGCCGTCCTCGTCGGAAGCGAAAGCTTGAGCGACCATCCACACCGTGCTGTGCGAGGCGGCGGACGATATGCGGTACCAGGCGGGAAGATGCGTCGGCCGCCGTGCGGCGATGTTGGTGAGGTTCACCGTGAACGGTGCCTCCATAGAGCCCAGCATGGCCGAACTCGGACGGCCCCTTCTGTCCAGCCCAATACTCATCCCGGCGCGCTGGACGGTCCGCTCGGCGTACTGCCAGATCCTGTCCGCCTCCGGGATCGCCTGAGCGCCGACCTCGCCAGCCGCAGTCTGGTGCTGCCGGGCCCCGTTGAGCCAGGCAGCCGCGATGCGCACCGCCCGCTGCTCCGGGCTGAGCCCTGGCGCGTAGAGGTGACACACGCGGATGGCGCCCTCCTGCACAACCCGGGAAAGCGAGACCAGTGACCAGATCGCCACTGGCTCGCCCACCAGCGCCCGCTGGATCGCCTGCACATGATCGAGGATGTTGGCGAGGGTGAGATGTGTGCTCCAGCCCGCCCAGGCCCACAACCGGGAGCGTGCCGTGCGGTGCCGGTGATGCGAGGAGCTGACCCAGTCGGCATCGGCAGGTGACATCCCCTCGGCCGAGTCTCCCTCGGTGAGACTCCCGACGAATGTCTCCAGGGACGTGCAAGCGTGGCGCAGAGTGCGTGCACCCTCGTCCACGATCTGCTTCGGAACGCCGAACCGACGGGGGGCCAGACCAGCATCTGCATTCACCTCGACGACCGTACATGCACGCCCAGTGGACATCACCACAGACCGCCATGCCCAGCGGCCGGGGACGCCCCGGCGGGAGGGGCGTCATGAGGATGTGCCCGGGCGCGCCGACTTCCCGTGCGGCACGGTGCACAGAGCCAGGGCGCCGATCCGGTCGGCGAGCGCGGCCAGCGTCCAGGCGTGGCGCTGGCGTCCGCGCACACGGTCGCAGCACCGCGGGCGGCGTCCCGGGCCGGGAGTTACACGGACAGGCTGCGCCCGCAGCTCGCGGCGCGGGCCAGCACTGAGAAGGTGGGCTCGCCGCCGCGCAGGCGCTGCTTGACGCGGACACCGTCCAGGACGATGTCCATCGCGGCCAGGGCGACCCCTGCCGTAATGCAGTCCCGGACGACGGCAAAGCGGTCCACACCGACAGCGCCGATCCATCCTTGCATCTCCTCCGGCCACAGCCCCAGCTGCGCCCAGTCCCGTGCCAGGGGGCGCAGCTGGGCCGTACGCAGGTGCGGTGCCTGGCGGCTGAGCGTGGTGAAGGCGAAGGACTCCAGCGAGCGCCGGCCCCCACCGCGTCGGGCCGCGCGCTCCGCGCGCGGCCGTGGTGCGGCGGAGCGGGCCGTGCTTCGGCGTACTGCGGCTAGGTCTGCGGTGAGATCCAGGCCTTCGCAGGCGGCGATGGCCTCGGCGGTGTCAGCGGGGCCGTCAACCTCCTGGGGGTTGAGGCTGGCGTAGACGGCCTGCAGATCGGGGTCGGTAAAGCGGATACGCGCCATGAGCGGTCTCCCGGGAGTGTGCGGGCATGCGGAAGGCCCCGTTGCCGTGTGGGGCAACGGGGCCTTCGAGGAATGCGGAGGAGAGGATGAGAAGCAGTCCGCGCTCCCGGCCCGTTCAGAGGGGGCGAGGCAATCTCGGACTACCAGCCGTGACGTAGCGGGGTACACCCCGCATACAAGCGGACAGCGTAGCCAGTTTCCTTGCCACAGGTCGAAGTTCGCGTGAAATACCAGGTCAAAGCCCCTACTGGCAGACCACCCTCCACGGTGGGGAACGCCAACAGGCGGCCGTGACGCAGGCGGAGGACACCGCCGTCAGCACACCCCACCCCGGCAGCGCCCAAACCAGCTACCCCTGGAGCCTCTTGGCTCCTACCGTGGGCGGGCATGAGCACGCAAGCCTTCAACGGCGCCTACCTCCTGCCCCTCTTCGCCGAGATCGAGCAGGCCCGCGCCGACGGCGCCTACCGGCCACTGCCCGCCCCCGCCCCGGCCAGCAGCCTCGCCACCGACGACGCACCACTGGGCCCGTACGCCGCCTCCCACCTGATCCGCACCTCCTACACCGCCGGCTTGGCCCACGCCGACGCACTGCGCCGCCTGACCGTGGCCGGAGAGGTCGACCCCACGTGTCCCTGGACGCTGCTGCGCGGCGCCCTGGAGAACTTCGCCACCGGCCTGTGGCTCCTCGACGGCGCCAGCCGGGCCGAACGACGGCGGCGCGCGCTGTCCCTGTGGGACGAAGACATGCGCAACCGCCACCAGCACGAACGCGACACCGGCCATGTACCGTCCGGCGGCGGCATGACCGGAGCACAGCGCCGGGCAGAGATCCGCGCCATAGCCGACCACCTCGCCCTGGCCCCGCTCACCGCACCGAGGACCCACCAGATCCTGCTCGCCGCCGCCCCTACGGCAGGCCTCACCGCGGTCAAGGTGGGCGCCGTGGCTCGGGTCAGGGTTTCGGGTACCGGCAGTACAGGGGTGCTATCCCAGGCCGCGCGCCGCCGGTTCGTCTGACTCCTGGAGGGGAATGGCTGTCTGACTAGCCTCGGGTGACGGACTGTGGCCGGTTTGGCGCGGCTGGGGGATGTGCATGCGGATGCGGCCTTTGCCTGCTCTCTTGGCCTCGTACATGGCTTCATCGGCTTGGCGGAGGAGTTCGTCCGGTGTGACGCCCGGGAGGGCTAGTGTCATGCCGATGGAGGCCGAGACGAGCGCCTTGGTCCCTGCGATCTGATATGGCTGCCTCAGGGCAGACAGGATTCGCTCGGCGACGTCATTGGCACGTGAGGGATGTGTCCCGGCCTCTCCCTCCAGGAGGGCGGCGAACTCGTCACCGCCGAGTCGGGCCACGGTGTCTTCAGCCCGTACGGATGCCTGGAGCCGACGTGCGGCCTGGATCAGGAGAGCGTCGCCCACCGCGTGTCCGGCCGAGTCGTTGACAGCCTTGAAGCCGTCCAAGTCCATGAAGAGCACTGCGGGTGGGGCTGTGCGCGTGGTTCGCTTGCGCAGGGCATGCGCAACTCGGTCGGCGAACAGGGCCCGGTTGGGTAGTCCGGTGAGCGCGTCGTGGAAGGCCAAGTGCTCGAGTAGTTCTTGCTGGGTGACCCGGTCGGTCACATCGCGACTGCTGAAAATCATTCCCTCGGTGTGGTGGCTGACCGTCGACTCGACGTGGCACCAACGTCCGTTGGCGTGGCGGACCCGGCAGGACACGCGGCGGCTCGGACCGCGGATTCCTGATGCGGCTTCCCGCCGCAGCGTCTCGACTGCTTGCATCAGCGGCGTCAGGTCGTCGGGGTGGCAGTACAGAGGCAGACGGGCACCCATCAGGTCCTCAGGCCGGTAACCGAAGACCTGATGAGCGGCAGGACTGACGTAGCGTACGCGGCCCTCCAGGCTGACGATGGTGATCACGTCGCGGGTGCCGTCAACCAAGGTGCGGTAGAGCGCTTCCCGGGTGGTGGCTTCGCGGGTGATGTGAAGGTGGTCGGCGTGGATGATGCCCTGCCGGATGCCGAGCGCGATAAGCAGCGAACCTGCCAGGACCAACGGAACCACGCTGGTGCGGCCTCCGACCATGGTGTGAGCTGTCAAGGCCACGACGCAGATGGCCACGGGCACGAAAGCGGCCACGACCCCGACAACGGGCATGGTGCGCTGGTCGACGTCCACGACGCTGGTGCCTCCGGCCAGCCATGGGGCAACAGCGATGAGGAGCAAGCCAGTGATCGAGCAGGCTGCTGCGCAAGGAATGCCGTACCACGTGCCGGGGGCCGGCATGAGGATGCGCAGCATGTCGCTTGCGGACAACGCGACGAGGGCCAGGGCCCCCACCGTTGTCGCTGTGCGCTCAGGACGCTTCAGCGAGTAGCGCAGTGCCACCAGAAGTCCAAAGACCAGGATGTCCGTCACCACGCGTGCCAGATCCTGCAAGGACCCGAAGGCATCGCCGCTTTGGTCGGCACGATGTAGCAGCAGCACCCAGCCCAGTGTGAGCAGGGAGCCGGCGATCATCCATCCGTCCAGGATTCGCCGCAGTCCGACCAGCGTCGTGCCGCCGTCCGCCACCGCGACCACCAACCCGGCAATCGCCACCACCAGACAGATGGCGATTGCTGAGACCGCCAGCAGCTGGAGGTCGAAGTGACGGCCACCAGCGAGCTCCCCTTGAAAGGAGGGGAGCTGACTGACCGCGAGGTGGTGAAGGCCACCCGCTGCCACAGAACCCGCAAAGAGTGCGAGGCGAAGACGCACCCTTCCGGCGGCCGTCCTGGCACGCCCAAGCAGCGACAGGGCGGCCAGACCATGCGCAGCCGGCACGCCGACGCCGACTGGAAGGAACAACACCGCTGTCACGCTCGCGCTCATTGCGGCGGCAAGCACGCATGCCAGCCCCAGAGTCTTGCCCCACCCACATGCCGCCGATGACCAGCCGATACGAACGGTGTGCAACGAGCCCCACCAACCGGCCTGTCCCAGCCTCATGCGAACCCCCGACGGTCCATCGAGCCCCAAGAGGGCAGGCACACCGTGTTTCTACTCGCTCGTGCCGGATTAGAGCGTAGGCAGATGTCTCGCGCGCTTATCTCTATAAAGGCGGTAGGTTCACCTGAAAAACGGACGAGCTCCCGGATGCTGACACTTTGCCAGTTGCACCGTCTCTGTTTCTGATAGATGATGACCGCCTGATTTACTCATAGATGCCCGGTCTCGAGGGAGTCAGAGCTGGAACTGACACGCCTGGCATACAGCGAGCCGCCAAACCACCACTGGTGTACCGCCAGCGCCCGATTGACACGGCGCATATTCCCGGCGCACCCACTAGAGACTGAGCGCCTCCACCCGAGGTCCGCCATAGGCGTACGGCGCAGTCGGGCCACTGTCATCCCCGCTGCGTCCTTTCGCCACACCCTGCTGAAGTTGAGGGAGAGGGGTGGGCGGCGCGGCCCGCAGCCGAGGATCGGGGCGCGCTCACAGCGTTGCGCGTCGGCTCCACCGCCGCGGCAGACCCGGCCGGGGCCGCCGACGGTGCAGGGGCCGGGGGTGGCAGAGTCGGGCTTTGGCCCCGCCCGCCCGAGGCTGAACAAGGAGATTCGGCGGCTTATCAAGCCGCCCGTTGGCACGGGCGCGTTCGACCTCGACGACCTCGCTGAAGACGGGGCGACTCTCGTGGCCGCCAGCTTCGCCCTGACTACAGGGCCTGATCCAGCACTTCGGGTATCCGGAAACTCTGCAGATGGCGTCCGACGGCACGATCCGAAGCCCTGGGCTGTGGGTCTGTGCCGTCGCCGGCGCGACGGCACAGACCCGTATGACCCACAGCTGCTATCACCCGTGCATCCGCTCCCAGTACTCCCGCCGGCGGTCGTACCCGCGCAGCACCATCCCCGCCGCCGCGCCGGAGCCTGTCGGCGAGGTCTCGCGGGCACCGGAATGTCTGCCGCAACGCACCCTACGGATAGGCTGCTAGTGCTGTGACCGCATACGTCGCCGGGTTGGTGGGCCGGTGATTAATAAGAGGGGTGGCTCCTTCCGGTCGCGGTACGGTCCTGCCATGTCCCGATCAGCCGATGTTGGCCTCTCCCAGCCCCCCGTCACCGCGGATGACCTCGACCTTGCCGTGCAGCTTGCTGTGGCAGTCCTGCGCGAGGCGCCCCCAGCCGCGTGGAAAGGCAAGGCCGGTTCGCTGGAATGGGACTGCTGGGAAACCGTCGAGCACCTCAGCGACGACCTCTTCGCCTACGCTGCGCAACTGGGCCCCAAAACACCGCCCCTGGATGGCGAGGTGCCCTTCGTATGGGAGAGCCGACGGCCCGGCGGCCCAGCGAACGCCATTCACGCCAACCGCAAGGCGGGGCCCGCCGGCCTGCTGCAGGTCCTGGAAGCGAGCGGCGCGCTGCTGGTCGCCATGGTGCGCACGACGCCTCCGCAGACTCGCGCTCACCACGTCTTCGGCGTCTCGGACCCCGAGGGCTTCGCGGCGATGGGGATCGTGGAGACCCTGGTGCACACGCACGACCTGGCACAAGGACTCGATCTCGCATGGAGCCCGCCTGCCGATCTGTGCTCTCGGGTGCTCTCCCGGCTGTTTCCGGACGCACCGTTGTCCACGGATCCCTGGCCCACCCTCTTGTGGGCCACCGGGCGCGCCGAACTACCCGGACACCCTCGTCTCACCGCATGGCGCTGGGACGGCACACCCCGGGCATAGGCTCAGGCGTTTCCGCCACAGAGGAGAGGTTCGGCCGCGGTTGGCTGGTCAGGCTGCTGCTGAGAGCGGTCGGCCACCCCAGCGGATGCCTTTCTCGCTTCGGATGCGGGCGCGTTCCTTGTGCTCGGCGGCCAGGACGTCGCGGTGGCGGGAGTTGGCGTTGCGCCAGCGCAGGTAGGCGTGCAGAGCCTTGGTCTGCGCGGTGTGGTTGGGGTGGTTGGAGTTGGCGATGGTGAAGCCTCAGCGGTCCGAAGTGGGCCTCGATCGGGTTGGCCCACGAGGCGTAGGTCGGGGTGAAGCACAGTTCGACCTTGTGTTTCTTGGCCCAGCAGCGGATGTCAGTGCCCTTGTGGGCGGACAGGTTGTCCAGGATCACGTAGATCGGGGTGCCGTCGGGCCGGGCGGCGCGGATCGCCTTCAGCGCGGCGAGCGTGCTCCCGGCACCCTTGCGTCGCCGGTTGACGCCCCACAGGGTGTCGTCGCCGACCGGGTAGCAGCCGTGGAAGTACCGCACGCCGTGGGTGCGGTGGTAGGTGGCGGGCAGCCGGTCGGGACGTTTGCGTTCGGCCCAGCCTGAGCCTGCGGTGGGCCGGATCCCGAGCGGGCCGAACTCGTCGAAGGCGAACACCCGGTCAGGGAAGCGGTCAAGGACTTCCTCGATCCGGTCCAGCTTGGTCTCGCGGTCCGGGTCGGGGGATTCCTTCCACGTCTTGGTGCGCTGAAAGGTCACGCCGCGGCGCGCGAGCAGACCGCGTAATGCCTCGCGGCCGATCCGGATGACCCGGCCGTGCACTTTCCGCAGGTAGGCGACGAGTTTGCGCAGCGACCAGCGGGTAAAGGGCTGGCCGAGCTTGGCGGGGCGGGTGGTGGCCGTCCGGACGACGAAGTCTTCGTCGTCACGGTTGAGCAGGCGGGGACGGCCTCCCGCCCACCGAGGGTCCAGGCAGGCCAGGCCGATCTCGTTGAACCGGTGGATCACATCCCGGACGGTGTCCTCGTCGGCCTGCATCAGCTGGGCAATCCCCGGCACCCGGTTGCCGCCGGCGGAGGCCAGCAGCATCATCGCGCGCCGGTAGCGCACCGAGTTGGTGCTGCCGCGACGCACGATCTGCTGCAGTGTCTGCCCCTCCTGGTCAGTCAGTCTGCGCACACAGACAGGCTCGGTCACCGCGCCTCCAGCGGTCGGATCGGGTCACCGCACATCCAACCGCCATGACCGCCAACCCGGTGAACCTATGCGGTCACAGCACTAGATACAGCACGTCGGCCGGTGAGGGGAACGGCACGAGGTGCCTGAGGCCTGGAAGGCGCCGAAGATGGCGTCCGCCACCGTGAACAGCCCCATGCCTGCGGCGAACAGATACCAGGACCGGCTCGGGCGCGGCCGGTGCCACCGGATGCCGACCAGGATCGCCACCGTGGCGCAGGCCGCCAGCACGGGGGAGAACAGGTGACGCACGGGGCGTGCCTGCGCAGTTGCTTGCTCTGCGCCTCCTGCATGACTCCTCCGCGGACACAACCGTTGGACCTGGCCGGGCCGGGGTCGGATGGCCCACAGAAGCTGACTGTGCACTCCAGCGAAAGCCGGGCCGGGAAAGATCGCAAGCGCACGCCCCGGCCGCAACACCGGGCCGGACGGCTACCGATGGCACCTTCCCGGGTTGTCCGTCGAGGCGGAGGACAGGGCGTGCCATCGGTCCCGGCCAGCAGCGGCTCGGCGGCCTCTTCAGTGCCATAGCAGCCCTTGTTGCGTCACAACTTCCATGTTCGCGGAGGCGAGAGTAACCGCGGTGGGTAGCTGGGGTGGCCGATGGTCGTCGCGACACGCAGGATGAACAGCGAGGCCTGGGACGTAGCCCGGCCCGCGACTGGACAGACCTTCCCGGCCAGCGTGCTGCGCGTGCCGGTGCAGCAGTGCTGCTTGCGCGCCGTCACCCCGAGTTTGAGGACTGCCTGCCATGGTTGATGTCCCCGCCGCGCAGCCCGCTTCCGCCCACCCGGCGAATGCCCTCACACACGGCTCCACGCGCGGTAATCATTGCCCTGCACGGTGGCGGTATGAACGCGGGCTATTTCGACGGACAAGCGCACCCGGACGTATCGTTGCTGACTCTTGGCGCGTGACTGAGGTACACGGTGCTGGCGCTGGACCGGCCCGGCTACGGGGCCTCGGCTGCCCGCCTGCCCGCAGGACGACCTCCTCGCCGCCGTGTTGGCCGAAGGCAGGCGATGAGTGCCGTAGCCGCATCGGCCCGCCGTGCTGGCGGGTGGAAGACGGTCCGACATGCGCCAGCAGTGTGCTGTTCACTGGCGAGGCGAGGGTCGGTGCCTGGCCCTCGCCGGGTCCCGCGACGTCTGCGCGATCCGCGAGCGCACGCCTGCGGTTTGAGGCTGGCCCCCGCCGAAGGCGAGCGTGCGGTCGGTCACGGCTGATGGAGTGCTCCGCCGATCTCGCTAGCGACGCCCCTGTGGGCGAGGTACTCGTCGATGTTGTGGGCTCGATCGCGTGCGTTGGCGACGGCCAGTTGCGTGACCTCTCCCCAGCGGGGGTCCTCAAGCGGACAGCCGATGGCAACCGCGTCGGTCGGGCACCAGGCGTTGCACCATTGACGCGCCTTCTCAGGGCGGTGGGGCCCGCCGGCGAGGAGATGCTCGTTGACAGCATTCATGCCCAGTGGGCTGCCCGCGGTCACCAGCAGGGTGAGATCAAGCGCGTCCGGAAGCCGGCTTATGAGGTCGACGCCCACGACGGTGCCGAGGCTGTGTGTGACCAACACCAGTTCCCCGCTGGTCGGCATTGTTTCCAACACCGTGTCCAGCACTGTGTCGCGGACTTTGCGGTCGGTGAGGTAGCGGCTGACGTCTCGGAAGACAGTGGCGATGGTCCACTCGTCGACATCGGTCTTGGCTGCCAGCCAGCTGAGAGACCGCTGGAACCTACCCACCAGATTGTTCCCGAACCCCTCGATAGCCACAGGACCGTCCTGCGGCATACCGGCTCTGTTCGCCGCATCAACGAGTACCTGCTCATAGAAACCGGACGGTGACTCGGCGGCGAACAGCTCTGCAGCCGAGGCGGCAGTGAGCTCTCCGAACTCGATGGCACCGCTGACGACCTCCGGCCACCCCATGAGGGCAGCCAGCCGGTCGCCGTAATACGGGAACCAGACATCCTCCGGCTCAACCGTGGCCATTCCCGCCCGCGTGAGTCCATGGTTCAGGCCCGCCGTCCACTCAAGACGAAGCCCCTTAGGGTCCTTCCCGTGTTGGCTCCTGCCGTGCAGGAAAACCAGCTGCCTTTTACCGCTGCTGGAAGCACTGCCCCGAGCCCGTAGACTGGTGGCGGGCACAGCGGCCGCGCCAGTGACCGTCGTGGCGGTTGCTTCTGGAATAGGCGTGCCGCGCTGACTCATCGTTTCTGCGGCCTGCGCCGGGAGAGGGAGTACCGGAGCCTCCTCTGTGCCTGGCAGGATGCCCTGGCCAAGTGCGGAGTCAGGGCCCATCTGGGCAAGGATGGTACGTCGCCCGGGGTCGAGAGCTACTCTGGCCAGGTGCTTCAGGATGGAGCTGATGCGGACGCCTTCGTTCGCGATCCAGTCGATTGCCTCGTCGCCATCGCTGCGCTGCCAGAGCTGGCCGTCCTTGCGTAGTGCACGTCCTTGGGCGTCCGTTCTCGGTACTCCGCTGTGGTGCAGGGCAACTACTTCCCACTGGTCGTTGAACACGGGGGAACCTGAGTTGCCGGGTTCGGTGTCGGTCTTGTAATGGAGGAAGTCGTCCAGCCGCACCAGGAGGGTGTTGTCGCGCAGGGCGATTTCCTTGAGGCGGCCGTTGGGATGGCCGATGATGTTCACGCGCTCGCCGATCACTAGATTGCCGACCTTGGCACTGAGCCGGTTCCAACCAAAGACCTCCCCCGGGAGACGGCCGTCCGCCGCCGGGGTGACACCCACCAATGCAAAGTCCAGACGCCTGTCCGCAGCGAAGAAGGTGGCGGGATCAAACTCCATTCGAACCACCGAGTCCGGGACATTATCGATAGTGACTTGGGCGTTGAACTCCAGGAAGCAGCGGCGGGTGAAGTCTTCGTCGGGCAGCACATGATGGTTGGTCATCAGCAGTCGGGGCGAGACGAGAAAGCCGGTGCCGTGGGGGATCTCACGTCCGGCGTGACGCACGGTGATCCGAGCAACGGTGCCAGCAGCCCGTGCACCGCGCGGTAGAAAACTCCAAGACTGCAGCTCATTGGACAGGTTGATGATCCGCTCATTGGCCTCGGGAAGGCCCAGAGTTTCAGCGTAGATGCTCGATACCACGGCCGAGGAGGACACTCCGCCCCGGTCAAGGATCCGCTCTGCGCGTATGGCAAGGGTCTCCGGAGCGTCCGGAAACAGTGCCCCTTCTGCCAGCCGTTCCTTGACCCGCTCCCGTTCCGTGGCCGACTCCCCGTACCGGCGCGCTGCGTCGGCGGTTTGCCGTCGCAACTCTTCGCGTGCAGTTTCCGTCCCAGGCATGGCATCCACCGTCCTATCTGAGTCGTCGGCAATGGGCCAATCAATCACCAGCGATAAACCGTAGGTGTGTAACAGCCCGCCCCTTCCGGCTGCCGCCGCAGCTCTGATGCACTCAGCGTGTGGTCACGATGCCCGGTGACTGATCAGCTGTCTGCCCTCGGCCGATCCCAGGCCCGTATGGCCGCGGTAAGGAGCGACAGCTGATTCACATTTCTTGCCGGGCAAGCTGCGGCCTGCTCGTCATGCTTCAGCGAGCTCTTTCCAGGTCTTGTTGCCTACGATGCCATCTGCGGAGAGTCCATTTTTTGCTTGAAACCATTTCACGGCCGCTTCGGTTTTGGGCCCGAATATTCCATCGACGATGAGAGCGGGCGACCATCCGAGAGCATTCAGGCGTCGTTGAATGTTCTTGATTCCTTCCGCCTTCGGGGATCCTTGCTTAGCAAACGGCTGATCCGCCGCCTCGCGCTCGGCTCGAGTGGGAAATTTGGTCAGCCACTCGCTCATGTCATCCGGCAAGTCGTCCGGACCGTGGGCCTGCCCCTCACGCCACCCCTCTATTCGCTTTATCTCCCTGGCAAAATCGGTCACTTGTTCTTCGCTCAGTGAACTGACTGAAGTGTTCTTACTAACGCCGAGGGCCGTAGCGATTTTCTGGGCGTAGGTCTCGGGATTATTTGAACCGTGTCCACTGGGGGCGTAGATATGCATCATTTGCAGAATCGTCTTCTCTTTGCGCCTCAGTAGAAAGCGCCGAATGGCAGCAAACCCTTGCTCTTCGCTCGGAAAAATAGCGAATGTATTGTTGCTCTTTCTCTGGTATGCGCCGTAAGCCTCGGCTTCTCCCGAGCTGACGATGTTTCCAGGGTTATTGTTGTTCCAAGATGGTGTGCCTCCAGTTTGCATCACTTCTTCATAGAACACGTGATCAATCCCCAGTATGTTTACCACGTCACCGGGTTCCACATCTTGAGCCATTCCCCAGAACATGAATGCCTCCAAGCGTCATTAAGGCAAAGTGGGGGATTGCGCTGCGCCGTCTGGCGCGTTTGCCTTATTGATCCGAAGCAGGGCCTCGGCCTCTAACACTCCGAATAGTCCCTGAAGGCGACGGATCTGAGTCGCCTAGCAAGGCTCTGCCCAGAGTGTCTTCTGGACGGTCGGCGTGCAAGCCGGGTTTCCCTCGGTCTCATCCCTCTTCCAGAGGGCGCTACTACCGTAGGCCCTGGCCGTCATGCCGGCGTATGCCGTGGCGTTTAGAAGGCGTCGCGGCCGCGTCTCGTGCACGTGAGCCGCCAGCCTGTTTACGCAGCCGGTCAGGTACGGGCGCTACTCCCTGCGTCGGTGCACTGGGCTGCCGCCTGTGCCGGTCCTGTTGGAGGCATGGCAGTCCCTGCAACAGATCGGTCATCTGCGGCGACGGGCTGACCCCGAGCTCCCGCTGAAGGTAGACCTCGTATTGCTGGTAGCACCTCACCGCACTGGCAACGTTGCCTTCGGCGAGATGAATCTCGATGAGAATGCGGTGGGCGGTCTCCCGGATCGGATCGATCGAGGTGGCCGCCAGTGCAGCTTGGACGGCAGGCAGGTACTGCTGGACGGCCAGCAGCTGCTGGGCCAGGCTCTCCAAGGCATAAAGACGTATTTGGTCCCAGCGTTGGCGGTCCGAGTACAGCCACTCATCAGACCAGGCCGGCAACAGTTCGCGAATGAATTCCGCTATGAGCATCTCATTGCCGGCCGACGGCGATGCTAGCCCGTCGATAATCTGCCGCGCCGATTCGTGAAGTCGGAGGACGTCAACGCGGACCACTGGCGATACTCGCAGGCGCTGCCCGATGCAGTCGATCAGAGGGACACAGCAGGCGCGCCGCCCTTGACACAATGCCGAACGCAGGTTGGCCGCAGCCCGGTGACAAGGGTAGTCGGGCCACAACTGCTCCGCTGCCGCGCCACGGTGGACGCCGTCGGGCCTGAGGCCAAGGAACGCCAGCAGTCGCTGAGCTCCAAGCGGAAGGTGTACGGGTGCCCCGCCGCAGCAGGTGAGCTCGAAGGCGCCCAACAGGTTGAGCGATACCTCGGTCGAAGCTTCGTTTACAAGCACGTTCACCACTGTGCCGTCGGCCTGTGCCAGCCGCATCCGGTTGGCAGGCTCATCGCCGCAGGTGGCGCCAGGGCAAGCCTACTGGCTCACATGCTTTTGGGCGTCTGCGCCAGCCGCCGCTTCCTGCGGCGACGACGCACCGTTGATGGCTCGGAAACGCCTGGGCAACGCCACTACACCATCCGCCGTACGTTGCCCAAACACGGGCGGGGGATGCTCGTGAGCAGAAGGCCGCAGAGCCTCCCTCCCTTGCAGGGGTTTCGCGGATCCAGGCCAAGCCGGCATCGCATCCGAACCTCTGCGACTTCGTCGGAAGAGACTGGCGAATGGTTGGGAGCCGACTCAGAAGGGGAATGTCATGGCCACGCAAACAGAATCAAAGCGAGCAGCAGAAGCGGACGCCGACTACGAGGCGTATCAGAAGGTCGTCCAGATTATGAGCAAGGCGATGTCGAAGTCGATCCTCGAATCGCTCGAGGCGCTGCAGGACCCGGAAACCTTCGCTGTACAGGTCAGGGATGCGGCGGACGCCCAGGGCATTGCACCGGAGGCCGTGCGCGACACGAGAGACCTCTTCAACCGGTTCTGGACGCTTGCCAATGGTGTCGACCTGGACGTGGAGTGGAAGAGCAGCTCCGGAGTTCCTGTCCGCTCTGCCCTGCTCGGCGAATCGCTCGACCCGCCTGAGGGCCAAGAAAGGTTCTCCCTCGGCGTCAGTGCCTTCGGTATTGGCGTCGGCGTCAGCTGGTAGGTAGCCGACGTCTCCATCTCTCGGTGCTGCTTGGCGGATTATCCAGGCTTATTCGCGAGCTCTGGATTACCCGTCCGGCGACAGGAAGCATCAACGAGACGGGGAATGGCTTCCGGGATGCCGCCGAGCTTTCCGGGATGCCGGAAAGCTCGGTGCAGGTACAAGGCCGTAACACCACGCGCTCCGCGTGAGCGTTGGAAGTGAAGGCAGGGGCCGGGAACCAGGACAGGTCCTCCGGTCCCTGTGCCGTAGGTCAGACACTGAGCGCACGCAGCTCCAACCCTGCACAGGGAGCACGCTCCTTCACGCTCCGGGTCCGGAACCGTGTCGCCATCGGCCTAGGACTCACCCGACATTGAAGAGGCGTCATGTCACGTCAGTACTATCAGCGTGGTCACCTCGTCGAGGCCGAACAGCTCGACGAGGTGGTCGCAGTCAAGATCGGCAGGGACACTCCCGGAATAGAAGCCGCCGAGGTGCAGGCAGAACTGGGAAGCAGCGCCCGCGAGCAGGTTCGCGAGGCTGGCGTCGACGATGAGACGAGCGACGCCTTCGCCCGCGCCAACTGGGTATTCGTCAGACCGAACGAGCAGACCCGCGAAGCGTTCATTACAGGCGAGGAGCTTCCCGGCACGGAGGCGACCGGCAACGTCATCCGACGGCCTAACGGCAGAATCGGTATCGCGACCGACGCGCTGACCGTCCAGCTGCAGCCGACGCTCCCGGAGGAGGCGGCCGAACGCGAGCTAGAAGCGGCGGGTCTGACGGTTGTCAACAAACTCCGCTTCGCGGAGAACCTCTATGAGGTGCGCGCCGCGGCATCGCACGACGCCCTCGCGGCCTCCGTCGAACTCCATGACAACGACCATTTCGTATTCGCCGAACCTTCGCTCATCGAACACGTCCCCGGACGGTTCAGGCCCAGGGGCGCCCGGTACCCCGAGCAGTGGCAGTGGAGGAACACTGGCACAGGCGGCGGCGCCCCGGACGCCGACGTCCATATAGAGTCTGCCTGGGACCGTACCTTCGGAACCGGCATGCGAGTCGCCGTCATCGACAACGGCTTCGACACGCAGCACCCGGACCTCACCACCGGTTTGGATCCGCTGTCGGGATTCTTCGACGACAGAGACAGAGAAGGCGCGGTCTTCGTCCAAGGCACCACGGGGATGCCCGACAGCAATCACGGCACCTTCTGCGCCGGCATGGTCGGGGCCCGGCTCAACAACGGGGCCGGCGGTACAGGCGCGGCACCCGAGTGCAGCCTAATCCTCATGGCATGCCTCCAAGACCAGGTCGGTACGCAGACGACGCTCGCCCGTGCAGTGGCATACGCAGCTGATGCCTCGACGGAAATCCCCGGGATCGCCCCTGGCAACGGAGCGGACATCCTGGTCAGCAGCCTCGGCCCGAACAACGCGGACTGGGACATGACCACCACCTTGGAACTTGCTCTCGAATTCGCCGCCACCAACGGCCGCCAAGGCAAGGGACTGGCCATCTTCTGGGCGGCGAGCAACGGCAAGAACGTCGACATCACCAAGGACGAGGTGGTCTCCCATCCGGACGTGATCGCCGTGGTGCGGTCGAACAACCAGGATCGGGAGGACAACGCAGCACGAGGCCCAGAGGTCGAACTGATCGCACCCGGCGTCAACGTCGTCAGCACTATGTCCGGCGGCACCTTCGGAACCAGCACCGGCACCAGCTTCGCCGCTCCCTGCGCGGCCGGCTGCGCCGCACTGGCGTTGTCCGTGAACCACCACCTCACGAGAGACCAGCTGCGCGACGTGATGCACAAGTCCGCCGACAAAATCGGAGGACCGGAAGTGCAGTACGACGCGGCTGGCCACAACGACGACTACGGCTTCGGCCGGGTGAACGCCTCCCAAGCCGTCACGCTCGCCGAGGGGATGAGGCCATGAGCGAGGAACCGGATGTCTACCGCTGCCACGTCGTTGCCGAGAACGCCGAAGTGCTCAGGGAGTTCCTTCGCGAGACACGGCCCGATGTCGGCTGCCGCGCCATCGCGCGCAGCACCCGGGCAGGCGTCGGACTGGACCTCTACTTCCGGCAGGACCAGCTCGACCGGGCCAGAGCGGCACCGCTGGTGAACATCACCGCGGTCGAGAACGTCACGGAGAACTGGCGTACCCAGAAGCAAGAGGTCGGTGGCGGTGACCGCTTCGCTGACCGGGACGCCGTCCCACACGGTCTTGGCCGGAAGGAGTGACCATGTATCTCAACGTGGACGAGATCGAATCGGCGATCACCAGTCTGCACGGCGCCTACCCCGGAGCGACAGAAATCATCACTCCGCCCCACTCCACCCACGAGGCCCGAACTGCGCGGCTGTTGCGGCTCGGCACACGGCAGGCCGACGAGGTACCCGGAATTTTGCTGCTGGGCGGGATGCATGCGCGCGAGTGGATACCGCCCGATGCACTGATCTCATTGGCCGCAGACCTACTCGAGGCACACGACTCTGCCACCGGGCTCGGCTACGGGTCGGCGACGTTCTCGCCGGCCCAAGTCACACAGGTCATGGAGAACCTCAACCTTTTCTTGTTCCCCTGTGTTAACCCCGACGGGCGGGCCTTCAGCCAAACGACTTCCGCCATGTGGCGGAAGAACCGCCGACCGGCACCTGCCGGGTCCACGGATCCCTCATGCGTGGGCGTGGATCTGAACCGAAACTTCGACTTCCTGTGGGACCACACCTCGAAGTTCGCCCCGGACGCGGATGTCCATACGTCGAGCGCTCCATGTGATCCGCAGGTCTACCGAGGGCCGGCCCCCGCGTCAGAGCCCGAGACCCGTAACGTGGTCTGGACTCTCGACACCTATCCGCAGATCCAGTGGATGACCGACGTCCACAGCGCAGTCCCGGTGATCCTGCACAACTGGGGGTCCGACCAGAACCAGTCCACTTCCCCGGCAGACAACTTCCGCAACCCCAATCTCGATGCCATTCGAGGGCGACCGGACGACGGAATCGGTGAATTCATCCCCGAACGGGATCTGAAGATCGCAGTCGAGCTGGCGGAGCGCATGAATGACGCGGTACGTGCGGTGCGCGGTGTCGACTACGGCGTCGAGGCAGCATACGGGCTGTACCCCACATCGGGGACGAGCGACGATTACGCGTACAGTCGCCACCTCACAAACCCAGCCGCCACGAAAGTGTTCAGCTACACCATCGAGTGCGGTGACAGGTTCCAACCAGCGTTCAACGAGGCCATACACGTAATCCGGGAGGTCTCGGCCGCGCTGCTGGCACTTGCGCTGAACGCCCTCGAGGTGACCAACAGAACGTAGCTGGTGCTGGCAATCTACGTAGCGCAAGTTCCGCAGACCGCCGCCTGGAGCTCAATGCGTTCCACTGCTCGCCGGCATTTCCCGAAAGAAGATTCACATGCATGCACATTGGGGCACATTTACCAAACAGGCGAGTCTCAAGACTGGCTTGCGCTTCGCGGAGTCCGCTATGAGGCAGCAAGGCTTCACGATTTGGGACACGTCCGCCGACAACGATTACCAAGTGATAGGCGGAAACAGTGACGCGATCGCCACTGTCGTCTGCGTCCCTCAAACGGGAAACCTGTGGATGACCGTAAGCGCCTACTCAATGGACTCTGGCATCGCCGAGCGCACCAGGAACGATGTACGAGCGCACATCGTCAACGCGGTCCTGTTCGACGACAACCAATGAGACGGCGCTCTAGGTGTATTGACCCGCGGCGTTGTTCACACGGCTGATCGGTGGCTTGCCTGCGAGTGCGGTGTGGCAGCGGTGGTGGTTGAAGGTGTGGAGGAAGTCTGCCAGTGAGCCTTTTCAGCGTTGCCTCTCCAGGGTGAGGACGGCCTTGGCGATGACGGTCATGCGGTTGGGGCTGATGCGGGCTCTGCGGAAGATCTGCCAGGACTTCAGCCGTGCCATGCCGCGCTCGACGGGAGCTCTGGCCTGGGCCAGTGCGCGGTTGAGGGTGCGCTGCGTAGGGGTGAGTTCGCCGCCGGGCGGTCGTCTGAGCCCGGTGGTGACCCAGGGGCCGGCGCCCTGGTAAGCGCGGTCGGCCAGTACGGCTACGCCCTGCCGCTCGCAGATCCGAATGATCCGGTGGGTGCGGGCCGCGGTCAGGTCATGCGTGCGACCCGGCAGCGCGGGCGAGATCCACAGAACCTCGCCGGTGGGGTCGGTGACGACCTGCACGTTCACCCCATGGCGGTGATGCTTGGCCGAGTAGTCCGCGCGGCTGTCGCCGACCCGGTCGCATTCGGCAAGGGTCCCGTCCAGAAGGACGAAGTCCGGGTCGTTCTCGCGCAGGGTCTTCAGCAGGCCCGGAGCACGATCGGCGAGCAGGCGGTCGGGCGAGTGTGACGTTGCCTGACCGAACGGCGGCTGGCCCACCTGCCGCCCGATACTCGGCCGCTGCCGTCGGTCGCGGCCTACGACCAGCTGCTCCGACCGCGGCAGCGGCCGGACCGTTCCGCCGGCGAGGGAGATTTGCCATGACGACGTTCAAACGCCACCGCGGGCTGACCGAACATGCCGCCGACGCTGCCGTCGACCAGGCATGCCGCATGCTTCGGCTGCCCACCATTCGAGCCCAGTTCCCCGAGCTGGCCGAAGCCGCCGCCCGTGACCAGATGTCGTATCGCGGCTTCCTCGCCGAACTGCTGATGGCCGAATGTGACGACCGGGCCCGCCGCCGTTCCGAACGACGGATCAAAGCCGCCGCCTTCCCCCGCGAGAAATCACTGCGAGCCTTCGACTTTGAGGCGAATCCCAGCGTGGACCCGGCGGTCATCCACACCCTGGCGACCTGCGAGTGGGTCAAGAAGGGCATGCCTCTCTGCCTGATCGGCGACTCGGGCACCGGCAAGTCGCACCTGCTGATCGCGCTGGGAACCGAGGCCGCGATGGCCGGCTACAGGGTCCGCTACACACTCGCCACCAAGCTCGTCAACGAGCTGGTCGAGGCCGCAGACGAGAAGGTGCTGACCAAGACAATCGCCCGCTACGGCCGTGTCGACCTTTTATGCATCGATGAGCTGGGCTATGTGGAGCTGGACCGACGGGGCGCTGAGCTGCTGTCCAGGTTCTGACGGAGCGGGAGGAGAAGAACAGCGTCGCCATCGCTTCGAACGAGAGTTTCAGCGGCTGGACCAAGACCTTCACCGATCCCCGGCTCACCTTCGGCGGCAACCTGATCCAGACCGGCACCGAATCCTACCGCCTCGCCATCACCCAAGCCCGGGCCGCAGCACAAAACTCTGGCAGCTGACCTACACCAGTCCTACTCCCGGTGATCGGCTGATCGATCACTTGGCCCGACCTCGAAAGAGAGATCATCATGTGGGCATGTCTGACAACCAATCCTCTGTAGCACCGGCTGTGGTGCGGCTTCCTCAGTACACGAAGACGGACCAGGACGAGATCCTCGGTGACGGCGATGATCCCTTCGGTGTTGCCGCGGCCGGTTTGACCTGGCTGCCCAAAAAAGAGCACTTCGGTATCAGACACGGCGACCGGCTTGTGGCACACGCCGGCCTTCTCCGGCTGCCAGTTGCGATCGGTGATGTCGAGACAGAAGTGGTAGGCGTCGGTGGAGTGGCCGTCGCACCCGACATGCAGGGCCAGGGGTTGGCCCGGCGCGTGGTCACGGCGGCACTTGACCACGCTCGCACGATGGGTCCTCAGCACGCGCTCCTGTTCTGCCGACCTCCCCTCGTGCCGCTGTACCAGCGCCTCGGATGGCACGCTCTCGACAAGGAGGTGCTTGTCGAACAACCCGAAAACCGCCTGGTGACCATGCCACTGCGGACCATGGTGACGCCCCTGCGCGACAACGCACGCTGGCCTTCAAAGCCAGTGCGTCTGTTCTCCCTCCCGATGTGACGGGCCTCTTCCGCGAGGGCCGTCCAGCGGGGCAACAAAAGCCCCATCCCGGTGACAGCGGTGTCAGTTCTCGCTGACATTTTTGGGCTCTGTGACCAACAAGTGCTGCTCGAACTCGACGACAAACGGTGTCAGCTCTCGGTTACGAAGCCAGCCGCCTCCACACCGCCGTCCAACTGGTGGATAGGCAGTATTCGCAGCGTGCGCTTCGCACCGTGGGTCTGTCAGCGGATCAGTTGGCCTCGCAGCCGATGCCGTCACCGTTCCCGGTCAAGGCGGTGCGGGTCGTCGGGGCCGACCCAGACGGGGTCGCTGACGGCCGTGGAGGTCGCCGAGCGGGTGACGGCCGGGCTGCGCCGGGCCGTACCCGACGTCGAGGTCGAGGCGCTGCCCGTGGCCGACGGCGGCGACGGCGGGCCTGACAGGTCCGAGCAGTCCACATCGGGGACACCAGCGGGAGGCCCGTCCGGGAGATCCGGGCGTGCCGGGGTGTCCGGGGCGGAGTCAGGCGAGCCCGGGGAAGAGGTGGGGGTCTCCGGCTGCTCGGAACAGGCGGTCCACAGGCCGGCTCCGGCTTGCTGGGCGGCGTCCTCGGCGTCAGAGATCCTGGTCCAGTACTTGTCGTTGGGCGGGTAGAGGACCGCCTCGGCGTGACCGCTGCGGACGAGGGATTCGTTGACGAAGGTGCCCTGCGTGGCTTTGTATCTCAGTGCGGGAGTCGTTTCGACGTGACTGTGGGAGTCACCTTCTGACCGAGTTTGCGATGTCGGTTTGTTCTGACGTCACCCAGGGTCTTGCGGTGGGACGGTGGAGTGTGCTTCTGCCGCAGGGGGTCCTATGGGGAAGTCTCAGTCCAAGGTCGATCTGTACGCCGCGATCCGCCGTGACCCACCGCAGTGGCATGTCGCAGCGAGCCTTGCAACGCAAGTACAACGTCACCTGGCGGACGGTCCGGAGGGCCCTCGACGGCCAGTGGCCGGAGCCACGCCAGCAGCAGCGACGCCGGGAGTCCCGGCTGGATCCCTACAAGCCTCTGATCGACGGGATCCTGCAGGCAGACCTGGACGCACCGGCCAAGCAGCGGCACACCGCTCAGCGGATCTTCGACCGGCTGGTGGAGGAACACGACGCATCCGACATCTCCTACCCGATGGTCCGCACATACGTGAAGGATCGACGGCCGCAGATCCGGCGGGACGCAGGCATCGGCCCGCAGGCGATGTTCGTGCCCCAGACCCATCCGCCCGGGGCGGAGACCGAGGTCGACTTCGGTGAGATCCACGTGCTCCTGGCCGGAGAGTTGACCCGGCTCTACCTGTTCTCGCTGCGGCTGTCGTATTCCGGCAAGGCAGTGCACCGGGTGTTTGCCACCGCAGGTCAGGAGGCGTTCTTCGAAGGTCACGTGCATGCCTTTCGGGTACTTGGCGGTGTCCCACGGGTCCACATCCGCTACGACAACCTGCGGGCCGCGGTCGAGCGTGTGCTGGGCTTCAGCCGGGGCCGGGTGGAGACAGACCGCTGGACGGCATTCCGCTCGCACTGGGGTATCGAGCCGTTCTACTGCCGACCCGGCATCGAGGGTGCCCACGAGAAGGGCGGCGTCGAGGGGCAGATCGGCTACTTCCGCCGCAACCACTTCGTCCCCGTCCCCGAAGTCGCCTCGCTCACCGAGCTCAACGCGATGGTCGACCAGTGGGACCAGGCCGACGAAGCCCGGAGACTGCGGGGCCGCACCCGCACCATCGGCCACTATTTCGCGGACGAACTGCACTTGCTACGGCCACTGCCGGCGGAGCCCTTCGAGACGGGACGCTGGTTCACCCCGAGGGTCAACCGGTTCAGCCAGATCAGCGTCCGCGGCAACGTGTATTCAGTCCCGGTCCGCTTCATCGGCCGCCAACTGAGGGTGCTGCTGCACGCCAACGACCTCGTCGTCTACGACGGCCGCCAGGTGGTCACCCGGCATGAACGCCTCGGCGGCCGCAATGGCTCCCGTCTGGTCCTGGACCACTACCTGGAGGCCCTGTTGCGCAAACCAGGCGCCTTTCCCGGATCGACCGCGTTGGAGCAGGCCCGCTCCGCAGGCCGCTTCACCCCCGTCCACGACAAGTGGTGGACTGCGGCGAAGGCCGCCCACGGTGACGCCGCCGGCACCCGCGCGCTAATCGAAGTACTGCTGCTGGCACGGCACATGGACCACGAGCAGGTCGTGGCCGGCCTGGCCGCCGCCTACCGAGCTGGAGCCCTCACCGCCGACGCAGTCGCCTTGGAAGCCCGCAAACTCGCCGAGTCAGACGGTGCGCCGATCCCGCCAGCCCGTCCCGGGACAGAGCAGGCGACGAAGGACGAGGGACCGACCGCGTCGGTGACCTTCCTCGCCGACTGGAGGCTGTCCCATCTCCCACCCGACAACCGGCCGCTCCCCTCGGTGGCCCACTACGACCAGCGGCCTGGCCGCACGGCCGGCGAGAAAGAAGGATCATGATGCGCAAGCGTGGCCTGACCGAAGAAGCAGCCACCGCCTCCATCGACCAGGCATGCCGCATGCTGCGGCTGCCCACCATCCGCCAGCAGTTCAAGGAACAGGCCGACGGCGCTGCCCGCGAGCAGATGTCCTACCGGGCCTTCCTGGCCGAGCTGCTGATGGCCGAGTGCGACGACCGGGCCCGGCGCCGGTCCGAACGCCGCATCCGGGCCGCTGCCTTCCCGCGGGAGAAAAGCCTGCGGACTTTCGATTTCGACGCCAACCCCAACGTCGACCCGGCCACCGTCAACACGCTCGCGACCTGTGAGTGGGTGAAGAAGGGCGAGCCACTCTGCCTGATCGGTGACTCCGGCACCGGCAAGTCCCACCTGCTGATCGCGCTGGGCACCGAGGCCGCCATGCAGGGCTTCCGGGTCCGCTACGTGCTGGCCACCAAGCTCGTCAACGAGCTGGTCGAGGCCGCCGACGAGAAGCAGCTGTCGAAGACGATCGCCCGCTACGGACGCGTCGACCTTCTCTGCATCGACGAACTCGGCTACATGGAACTTGACCGGCGGGGAGCTGAGCTGCTGTTCCAGGTGCTGACCGAGCGGGAGGAGAAGAACAGCGTCGCGATCGCCTCCAATGAGTCCTTCAGCGGCTGGACGAAGACTTTCACCGACCCCCGGCTCTGCGCGGCAATCGTCGACCGCCTGACCTTCAACGGCGCGATCATCCAGACCGGCACCGAGTCCTACCGGCTCGCACACACCAAGGCACAAGCCCAGCAAGCCGCAGCCGGCTGACGCGGTCACGCAATCGCACTGACCCGTCCGGGAGGGAAACCCCTGGCCTGGCTCAGTTTTTAACCGCTCCAACTGGCTGCGACCCTCTATCCGTTGGCTGTAGAATTTTCCAACGAGTGAAGACCTGTGCAATGGAGGGGCGATCGATGAGCACACAGAGCTCCGGTGCATCGACCCGTCGGTGGCACGGTGTGCACAAGGCGCTCGCCGATCCCCTGCGCATCCGGCTCCTGGAAGCGTTGTGGGAGATGCCTCAGTCCGCACGCGAACTCGCCGATCACGTCGACCTTCCAGCAGACCGGCTCTACTACCACCTAAATCAGCTCGAATGGGCCGGGCTCATCGAGATCGCCGAATACCGGCCGCTGGCCCGCGGCAAGGTCGAGCGGGTCTATACCCCCGCCGTCACAGAACCCCCCGCCGATGCTGCGAACCCGGAAGACATGGCCGAGTTCCTCGGCTCGATGCTGGACGCCACCCGGGCCGACATCAACGCTGCCTACCGGTCCAAGCAGACAGGAGGCCGCCGGGAGATCGACCTGCATCGTGGTGCGCTGCGACTGACCGACGAGGCCCTCGCCGAGCTGCGCAGTCACATCGAACAGCTCGCCACCCGATTCGGAGACCGCGACGCCCCAGGGGTTTGGACGCGGGTGGTCATCGCGGTCGTCGACCTGCAAGACCGCCCATCCCCGGACACCGCTACCCCTGACTGAGAGGCCGCCATGAATGACAGCGAGGAGCACACCATCAGCCCTGCGTTACGAGCCTCGGACGCCGAACGCGACCAGGTCGAAGCGCAACTGCAACACCACTACGCCGTTGGCCGACTGACACTTCCCGAACTCGAAGAACGTGTGGCCGCGGCCTACGAAGCACGCACCCGCGAACAACTCCATGCCCTCTTGAGAGACCTGCCAGGCGAGGCGGAACAGCCTGCGTCACACACTCACGTGATCGATTCCCGCCTGCTGATCATCCTGCTGTGCGTCTCGCCACCTGCGGCGCTCATCTACTGGCTCATCTGCCAACGCGCAGCACGTCGAAGGAACTCATCGCCCCAGGCCCTGGAAGGCGCCGATGAACACGGAGACCCACAGCGAGCCCCGTGATCAATGTTGCCGATGGCCTCTCTTACCGACCCCTCCCAAGGGCGAGTGACATCAATTCTCATCGACATTGATCATGCAGGCGGGCGTCAGGTGACTCCCAAACTCGCGTCGAAATGACATCCACGGGAAGTGACACAGTCACGGCCACAAAGTCCTCGGCCGCCCGGCCGGCAGCGCCAACCGCAAGCGGTCCACGACCGGATACGCCTACCTGCACACCGCCCTGGACGACCACTCCCGCCTGGCCTACAGCGAAGACCTGCCCGACGAGAAGGCCGCCACCTGCGCCGGCTTCCTGCGACGGGCAACCGCCTGGTTCGCCGCACGCGGCGTGACCGTCGAGCGGGTGCTGACCGACAACGCCTGGTCCTACACCAAGAACACCTGGCGCGACACCTGCCGCGAGCTGGGCATCAGCCCCCGCTGGACCCGGCCCTGGCGGCCGCAGACGAAGGGCAAGGTCGAGCGCTTCCACCGCACCCTGCTCGAGGAGTGGGCCTACCAGCGCCCCTACACCTCGGACGCCGAACGACAGGCAGCGTTTGACGACTGGCTGGACTGGTACAACTACCACCGACCCCACACCGGCATCAGCGGCCACACACCAGCCAGCCGCGTCACCAACCTGTCCGATCAGCACACCTAGAGGGTGGGGCGAGTGTTTTGCGCTGCCATGCGGCGGCGCAGTGCGCGGCGCCGGACCGACAGTCCGGGTGAGGGGGCGAGGGTGCGCGCGTCGTGGAGGCTGTCGCCGAAGGCGCTCAGTAGACGGTTGAGGCGGTTGGTGGGGGTCTCCGCGATCGCCGGCAGGGGTGGCGGGGAGGACGAGCTACTACCCACTCGTTGACCGTCCAGGACCTACCCCCGCGGATGCGGGGACGACATCGTTGAGACAGCCCCAAGGGGACCGAGGAGAGAGCTACTACCCACTCGTTGACCGTCCAGGACCTACCCCCGGGGATGCGGGGACGACGGGAGCGATGGCGTTCCGCTCCGCGTTGACTCGGAGCTACCCCCGCGTGTGCAGGGACGACATCGTCGGCCACCACGGCGGCATCGACGACTGGGAGTTACCCCCCCCGTGTGCGCGGGGACGACCACGACGGCTGTCACTGCGGCGTGGTCCCGGTGGAGCTACCCCCGCAGGCGCGGGGACGACGTGCCGTCGATACGGCACGCGATCACCTGCACAGAGCTACCCCCACGGGCGCGGGGACGACCCCTCGGTCCCAACGGTCCGAGCCCGTCACGGTGGGAGCTACCCCCGCGTGCGCGGGGGACCACAGGCGTGCTCCGCGGGGGTTGGTGGTCGGGCGGGAGCTACCCCCGCGGGCGCGGGGACGACGCGAAAGAACACGGCGGGACACCGTTGTACTGCGAGCTACCCCCGCGGGCGCGGGGACGACAGTCGAGCCCGGTCCTCCGGAGTGGCGCCGAACGAGCTACCCCCGCGTGTGCGGGGACGACACGAGGCCCTGGGTGGCGTAGGAGGCGACGGGGGAGCTACCCCCGCGTGCGCGGGGACGACGGCATCCTGAGGAACTTCCGCAGCGACGAGACGGAGCTACCCCCGCTTTGCGGGGACGACCCCTCGTCCTGGCCACGGAAACGCGGCTTGTGAGAGCTACCCCCGCGTGTGCGGGGACGACAGACCGGCGAACGCCACCTTCGCGCCGTCGATGGAGCTACCCCCGTGGGCGCGGGGACGACCACGTCGGTCATGCCGGTACCGCCTGCTGGGAGGAGCTACCCCCGTGGGCGCGGGGACGAATCCAACACGCTGAAGTGGCCGTGATCCAGGATGGAGCTACCCCCCGCGTGCGCGGGGACGATGCGATCATGAACGTTGTCGTGCCGGTCCTCCAGGAGCTACCCCCGCGTGTGCGGGGACGATTATGTCGAGGTGGTCGGCGGCGAGCGCGTCGAGGAGCTACCCCCGCGGGTGCGGGGACAACATCCCGCTGTCCCACGCGATCCGGACAGCGTCCGAGCTACCCCCGCGGGCGCGGGGACGACGGCTGCGAGCAGGTGGTGACGAAGCCCCGCCAGCGTCAGTGGGCTACCGACGAAATGGGGCTCGTCAAGTGACGGAATGCCGCCCGGTTGGGTGTGCTCGAAGGGTGGTCGACGCCGCGGAGGTAGCACGCGTGTCCGCCCTGCCCGCCCGTCGTTTGACAGTCATGGGGTATCGGGAGTTCTTGCAGCAGGCCGCAGTGCAGCTCAAGCAGCTGGTTGCCCTAGATGAGGCGCGTGTGCGTGCCGCGGAGTTGGATCTGGCGCGCTGCCAGGAGCGCATGCAGGAGGCCCGGATCCGTTCGGAAGTCGTCGCGGAGCTGGTTTCCATCCTCGAACGGTGTGCCGTCACTGCCCCTGCTGATGACGTTCAGGCTGTCTCCTCTGCTGGGGATGGGGTGGTTGGTGGTCGTGCCCGGGGTCGTGACAGGAAGGGCGGCAAGTCTTCTCGCCGCCGCCGCCGCCGGCGGCGGCGGCGATGACGCGGCGCATGACAACGCCCCGTTATGAATGGGAGGCTTCACACCCCTTCATGGGATACCTACTGCTCCGAGGCCGTGTTTCAGCAGGTCAGCGAATTCCGTCGGTTTGCCTCAGTCTCAACGCTCTCTCCGCAGAGCCACCCCCCCGGGTGCAGGGACGACGGAATGCCTGGCCCGAAGCTTTGGGAGCTCCTGGAGTTGCCCCGCAAGCGTCGGGACGACCAAGCCGCAATGTACGACCTGCACCGCTTCGGAGAGCTACCCCCGCGGGCGCGGGGACGACGCGGCGCCGTCCACGTTCAGGTCGACGGTGAGGGAGTACCCCCGCGTGTGCGGGGACGACCCCGAGCGAGGCCACCCGGAAACACCCGACTGGAGTTACCCCGGCGTGTGCGGGGACGACAGCAGGTGCGCCGCCTGCCGAAGACCGGTGATCGAGCTACCCCCCGCGCGTGCGGGGACGACGTGGTGAGCGACGACGCGAGACGCTTCGCAAGGGAGCTACCCCCGCGTGTGCGGGGACGACGTACCGCCGGACGCCGCCGGGGTCTGGACCCACGAGCTACCCCCGCGTGCGCGGGGACGACCAGGCCGCAATGTACGAGCTGCACCGCTTCGGAGAGCAGCTCGAAGTGAACGAGCTGCTGGCGGAGCTACCCCTGCGTGTGCGGGGGCGACGTAGTGCGAGTCACCGCCGACGCCTCCAACACCGGACCCCCGCAAGCGCGGAGACGACTGGCCCTGCCGCCGGCCGGACAGGACGACCTTGGAGCTACCCCCGCGCCCACGGGGATGACCTACTGCCAGAACACGCGTACAGCGAAAGGGGAGAGCTACCTCCGCGGGCGCGGGGACGACAACGGCAAGAACAACATCGATGTCGATGTTCGCGAGCTACCCCCGCGGGCGCGGGGACGATCAGTAGCCGAGGCTGTTCCAGTAGGCCCAGGAGGAGCTACCCCCGCGTGTGCGGGGACGACTGGTTCCCCTCCAGCGACTCGGACTCACGGCACGAGCTACCCCCGCGTGCGCGGGGACGACGTGGTAACGGTGACGCTCTTCGCGCCAGGCGTCGAGCTACCCCCGCGTGTGCGGGGACGACCTCAGCTCACGCAAGCAGCTCGGCCCACGCAAGGAGCTACCCCCGCGGGCGCGGGGACGACGCCACCCGGCCGTACCAGGTCGCATCGCAGTCGGATCTACCCCCGCGGACGCGGGGACGACGCACAGGGGTCAACTCCCGTCACCACTGCGGCGGAGCTACCCACACGTGTGCGGGGACGACCAGCCCCACATGATCACGGCCGGTCCGCCGGTGGGGCTACCCCCGCGTGTGCGGGGACGACCCGCTGTTGTCCTTGTAGCCGAGGAACCGGCAGGAGCTACCCCCGCGTATGCGGGGACGACCCGAGGTCGCCGAAGGTGGGCCCGTTCGGCGTCGAGCTACCCCCGCGTGTGCGGGGACGACCGGCGCACGGCCACGGTGTCGCCGGCCTTCCGGGAGCTACCCCCGCGTGTGCGAGGACGACGGAGTGTCGGGGCGCAGGCCGCCGCGATGGACGGAGCTCCCCCCCCCGCGTGTGCGGGGACGAAACAGCCGGCGCGGTGTGCCGCCCGCGGGTGCGGGGCGACGGCTTCGACAAGCCTCACGCCTACGCGTACGCGAAGCTACCCCCGCGGGCGCAGGGAGACCAGCCCCACATGATCACGGCCGGTCCGCCGGTCGAGCTACCCCCGGCGGGCGCGGGGACGACGGGAGCGATGGCGTTCCGCTCCGCGTTGACTCGGAGCTACCCCCGCGTGTGCGGGGACGACCTCACCCGGGCCTTCACGACTTTCACGAACCGGGAGCTACCCCCGCGGATGCGGGGACGACCTGGGGGTGCGCCGCAGGGATCTCGAAGCCCCGAGCTACCCCCGCGGGCGCGGGGACGACCGCAAGGCCGGTGAGGGACACGAGGGCTGGCAGGAACTATCCCCGCGGGCGCGGGGAGGACTGGGCCTCGGACTTCAGGTGCCGGCTGGCTCAGGAGCTACCCCCGCGTGTGCGGGGAGGAACGGTCAAGGTAGCGCTGGAGGCTCCCGGCAAAGGAGCTACCCCCGCGGGTGCGGAGACGACGCCACGATCGGCGGCAACAGGCACTTCTACGGCGAGCTACCCCTGCGGGCACGGGAGGACGGGACCCCGAACGAGAGCATCACCTCGGCCGCGGAACTACCCCGGCGGACGCAGGGACGACGAGGCCGACGCCACCTTCGACGAGATCAACGAGGAGCTACCCCCGCGGGCACGGGGACGACCCGGGCGCCGTACCGATCCCGGAGGTGGCCGAGGAGCTATCCCCGCGGGCGCGGGGACGAACAGGACGCCATGTCCGTGTTGGACCCGTCGGTGGAGCTACCCCCGCTGGCGCGGGGACGACTCGACCTACGGCACGTTCGTCGCGCCGGCCAAGGAGCTACCCCCGCGGGTGCGGGGACGACTCGCGCAGCCACAGCACGGGCGGGAACGTGTCCGAGCTACCCCCGCAGGTGTGGGGACGACGTGGCGTCGTCAAACGTCAACGACACGGCAACGGAGCTACCCCCGCGGGCTCGGGGACGACCACGCTCCGAGCACGGCGCGGATCTCGTCTCCCGAACTACCTCCGCATGCGGGGACGGCGTGGCGGGCTACGGCGCAAGCGGCCGGCTCGAGGAGCTCCCCCTGCGGGTACACGAACTGCTGGAGGTTGGACACCGCGGTCATGGCGGAACTACCCCGCGGGGCGCGGGGACTACACGCACTCCTCCGCGAACAGCGCCGTGTAGTCGGAACTACCCCCGCGGGCGCGGGGACGACGCGATCGGCGCGCGGATGCTGCGCCGGATGATGGAGCTACCCCCGTGGGTGCGGGGACGACCCGGGCCCCCACTGATACGGCCCCTGGTCCCTCGAGCTACCCCCGCGTGTGCGGGGACGACGACGCGCCTCCGGTGCCGGACATGGGTGACGAGGAGCTTCCCCCGCGGGCGCGGGGACGACGACACTGCAGCCCGGATGCTGCTGGCGGAGAGGGAGCTACCCCCGCGGGCGCGGGGACGACGAAGCCAGCCGTGCCGCGCCTCCACCGTTCGTAGAGCTACCCCCGCGGGCGCGGGGACGACCTGTGCGGCGCTGTGAGGCAGGCGTACAAGGGAGAGCTACCCCCGCGGGCGCGGGGACGACGAAGTCCTGGACCACCTGGACCTCTACCAGGACGAGCTACCCCCGCGGGCGCGGGGACGACTGCCGGGCTGCCCGCCGCGTGTCCGCCCGC
>NZ_JBWKKY010000028.1:0-27599 GCF_056430805.1 Streptomyces sp. NPDC045955 | reverse complement strand
GCAGCGAGCTTCCCCCGCGGGCGCGGGGACGACGCGCGGATCCCGCCCACGAACAGGTCCACCCGGGAGCTACCCCCGCGGGCGCGGGGACGACTGCCGGGCTGCCCGCCGCGTGTCCGCCCGCAGCGAGCTTCCCCCGCGGGCGCGGGGACGACGCGCGGATCCCGCCCACGAACAGGTCCACCCGGGAGCTACCCCCGCGGGCGCGGGGACGACTGGCGGATCCAGGAGACGACCGCCGTAGTGATCGAGCTACCCCCGCGGGGCGGGGACGACTCATCGAGGGCGACCGATTCGCCGTCCTGCGCCGAGCTACCCCCGCGGGCGCGGGGACGACCAGGCGAGCCGACCGGCCCACCCCGGGCCGCCCGAGCTACCCCCGCGGGCGCGGGGACGACGGTGGAGACCTTGGCCGAGGGAGACGCCGGCGCGAGCTACCCCCGCGGGCGCGGGGACGACACCACTCCCACACTGCCGGAGGGCGACGTGAGGGAGCTACCCCCGCGGGCGCGGGGACGACCCCGTCCGGATCTGTACGCCACCACAGTCAGGAGAGCTACCCCCGCGGGCGCGGGGACGACTCGGTGATGATGGCGCGCGGCCGCGGCTGGCCCGAGCTACCCCCGCGGGCGCGGGGACGACGGACCGGAGCATCGCGACACCCGGCATCGGCAGGAGCTACCCCCGCGGGCGCGGGGACGACTCCAGAGCCTGCCGGAACCTCTGATCCGGGAAGGAGCTACCCCCGCGTGTGCGGGGACGACGCTTGGTGAGCTGCGGTGACGCTACCAACTGCGTTTTTCATTCACCTGGGTTGAGCCGGAATAGGACCTGGCAGAGCCATGACCAGCGGGGTCTGCGTGCCGGTGTTGATGTCAGTGGCAGGGCCTATGGTGCCGGGACAGGGTTGGGGGGTTGCGTGGATCGTGGGGCTTCGGTCGTTGAGTTGATGAAGGCGATGGGGTTGTCGCCGGAGGCCGTTGAGCGGGTGTCGCGGCTGTGGGGGAAGTCGGCTGCGCGCAACGGCGGACGCACTCATCTGCTGCTGGGGCATCTGCTGGACACGGCTGCTGTGGCGGGGGTGATGTGGGACCGGTACGTGTCGGCCGGGTTGCGGCGGCGGCTGGATGAGATCAGCGGTGGCCGGGGGCGGCTGTGGTTGATGTGGGTGTGCGGCATCCACGACTGCGGGAAGGCGTGCCCGGCGTTCCAGGCCATGGACGCGGCCGAGGCCGCGCCGGTGCTGGCGGCGGGGCTGACGTGGGGGCGGCTGCCGGCGGGCCGGCACAAGCGGTGGCGTCATGACGTGGCCGGGGCCGTGCTGCTGAGGCCGCGGCTGGTGGCCGAGTGGGGCGGCGAGGAGGCCGCGGGCTGGGTGTGGCCGCTGGTCGCCGGACACCACGGGACGTTTCCGTCGGCCGCTGCTCTCAGCCCGCCGCGAGGAGCCCAGGGCCGGGGCGCAGCCTGGGAGGAAGCCCAGCGGGCGGTCGTGGACGTCTTCACGCGCGCCGTCGGCTTTGAGGACCTGGCGGCAGCGCGGCCTGTGGGTTCCCTGCGCAAGGCTGAACAGTTGGCGTTGTCCGGCCTGATCGTGATGGCGGACTGGATCGCCAGTGACAGCAGCCAGTTCCCGGGCCTGGCGGATGCCGGTCTGATCTCCTTCGCAGAGGCGCGACGCCGTGCGGAGGCGGCGTGGGAGCGGCTGCGCCTGCGCGGCGGCTGGCGGGACCTTGCCCTGCCGGAGAGTCCGCTGGATCCGCTGACTTGCCGGCTGGGCGTTCAGCCGCGGGCGTCGCAGCGGGAGCTGGTGGAGCGGGCGTGGTCGATGCCGGTGCCGGGGCTGCTGGTGGCCGAGGCACCCATGGGTGAGGGGAAGACGAAGGCGGCGCTCGCGGCCGCCGAGGTGCTGGCGGCGAGGTTCGGCCTGGACGGGGTGTTCGTGGCGATGCCCACCCAGGCGACGAGCGACCCGATGTACGAGCAGGTGCTGCAGTGGGTGCGCACCTTCGATGCCGAACTTCAGTCACAGGTCGCGCTCCTGCACGGCCGCCGGCGCTTCAACACCTGGTGGCGGGCCATCTGGGACGGCAAGCCGCGCCCGGACGGCGAGGGGTGTGGATGCGGGGACGAGGGCCACCACGACGCCACGGATATGGCCGACGACGACTTCGGCGCGATCGATGAGGACGCCGAGTACGGCATGGCGCCGGCTCGGCCTTCGGCAGACGAGGCCACCGGTTTTGGGGCGGACGGTCCGGCGTACTGGTTTCTGGGTGACAAGCGCGGTCTGCTCACCGCGTTCGCGGTCGGCACGGTCGACCACCTTCTGCATGCGGCGACCCGCACCCGGCACGTCATGCTCCGGTTCGCCGGGCTGGCCGGGAAGGTCGTCGTCGTGGACGAGGTGCACGCCGCGGATGTCTACATGCGGCAGTTCCTCGTCGAGGCGCTGCGCTGGCTGGGCCAGGCGGGGGTTCCGGTGGTGCTGCTGTCCGCGACGCTGCCGCCCGCTCAGCGCCAGCAGTTCGTCGACGCCTACCTGTCCGGCGTGCTGGGCACGGCGGATGTGCACCAGGGCGTGCCGGAGCCGGCCGGGTACCCGTGCGTCACGGTTGCCTACGGCGTCGACGGCCGGGCGGTCGCCGAGACGTCCCGCAAGGCGGTGTGCTCCTGGCGGGAGTCGGCGCCGGTGCGGCTGTCCTGGCTGCCTGATACGGACCCCGCTGGGACGCGGGTCGCGGCAGCCGTGCGCGAGGCTGTCGCCGGCGGAGGGGTCGCGCTGGTGGTGGTCAACCAGGTCGCCCGGGCTCAGGCGATCTACCGCGATCTGCGGGAGCAAGGCTTCGACGGTGTCCTGCACCTTCTGCACGCGCGGCTGTGCGCTGCCCACCGTGCGGATCGGACGGCCAAGTGCCTGCGTCTGATGGGGCCGCAGGCCGGTGACGACCGGCCTAAGCGCATGGTGGTGGTCGCCACCCAGCTGGCCGAGCAGTCCTTCGACGTGGACGCCGACGTGCTGATCACCGACTTGGCGCCCACCGATCTGCTCCTGCAGCGCATCGGCCGGCTGCACCGCCACAGCGGTACCCCTCGTCCGGCCGCACACCGCGTGCCCCGGGTAGTGGTCACCGGTGTAGCGCCGGGGAGTAACGGGGCACCGCGGTTCCTGCGGGCCTCGGAGCGGATCTACGGCCAGTGGTCGCTGCTGCGGGCGGCGGCCCTGGTCTCGGAGGCCGCGGGTGCGCTTACGGCCGCGGATGCGGGTGGGCCGGCGGCACCGGGGTGGAGCATTCCCGCCGACGTGCCGGATCTGGTGGCGCGGGCCTACGGCAACACAGGTATCTGCCCGGCGGGCTGGAACGAGGCCGGTGCGTGGGAGCGGTGGCAGGCGAAGGAACAGGCGCGGGAGAAGAGGGCCGAGGAGTACCTGCTGTGCCGGCGGCGGGAGTGGGCCTTCCCGACCCTGGAAGGGCTTCACTACGCCGGCAGCCGGGCCGCCTCCGAGGAGCAGCTCGACGCCGTCGTCCGGGACGGCGATCCGACTGTCGAAGTGGTCGTCATCCGGCGGTCCTCGGGCGGTTATCGGGCCGTGGACGGGACCTGGCTGGGGGTGCACGGCGAGGTGGACGACGACGAGGTGACCGACCGGCTCATGGGCGGCACCGTTCGCCTCCCTTCGCGTCTGACGGACGCCGCCCAGGTGGAGCTGGGCCCGCTTCCGGGGTGGGCCGGCCGGCCCTGGCTGCGATACCGCTTCGCGCTCGTGCTGGAGGAGGACGGCTCGAGGCTGCTGGGCACGGACCGGGTGTCGTACGACGACGTGCTCGGACTGGTCATCGAGCGGGGAACGAGGTGATTCGGCTGCGGAGCCGGGGCCGGGACCGCCTCACCCCCCGCGCTGCGGGGACAGCTTCTCCTGCTGAGCGAAGTACCAAGCGGGAACACCCCCGTTGTCGGGGAGGGCTCCGGCTCCACGAGCCGTGCGCAGAGTACCCGCTTCGCGTCGGGATCGCTGTGGTCCGGCCGATACCACCCGAGTTCGCCTGATCTGCTTGAAGTACCAAGCGTTGCCTGACACGCTTTCAGGGATCGATCGGGTCCAACTCCTCCTGAGAAGAGCGGAATTGGATCTGTCGATCAGTGTGTCCGGGGGGACGCGGGAAGGCCCGTACATGGAGGGGGACAGTCATGCTCAGCGAGGGAGACCTTGTCCACGATGGATGGCTCGGCGCCGTCGACCGTGACGGCGTCCAGCGGTCCGTCGGCCTGTTGGACGCGTTATGCGAAGCCCACACCGTGCGGCGTCTGGAGCTGCCGGTGCACACGATGCTGCCGGTGGTGCTCCGGCAGCTGCTGCTGCCGGTGGTGATCGACGCACTCGGGGCACCCCGCACTCGGCAGGAGTGGGGTGAGCGGTTCCACCGCGGCCACTTCGCCCAGGACGAACGGGATCGCCTCGCGCACTACCTGGGCCCCCGCTACGGGGCCCGGTTCCGCCTGTTCGACGAGGAGCAGCCGTTCGCCCAGGTCGCCGGCCTGGAGGCGTTGAACGGGGACACCAAGACGGCCGCCCAGCTGGTGCCGTCCGTGGCGTCCGGCAACAACGTGCCCCTGTTCAGCGCGCTCAGCGAGGCCGACGAGCTGCTGCTGACGCCCGGGGACGCGGCGCTGTGGCTGCTGCACGTGCACTGCTGGGACACGGCATCGATCAAGACCGGCGCCGTGGGGGACCCGCAGGCCAAGAACGGGAAGACGACCGGCAACCCGACCGGGCCGCTCGGTCAGCTCGGAGTGGTCGTCCCCACCGGGCAGACGCTGTACGAGACGCTGCTGCTGAACACGCCGATCCTGCCCGACGGGCTGGAGCCGGGGGACCGGCCGCAGTGGGCGTGGAACGAGCGCCCGGCCGGCCTGGGCTGCAAGTCGCCGGCCGAGGCTGCCTGGTCCGAGCGGCCGGCGACCGGTCTGCTCGATTTGCTGACCTTCCAGGCCCGCCGGATCCGTCTGATCACCTGCGACACCAGGCAGGGGTTGCGGGTGCACAGGGCGGTTGTGTCGGCCGGCGACCGGCTGGCGCAGACACCCGAGGCCGAGCCGCACACGGCGTGGCAGCACACCGCCAAGCCGAAGAAGGGCCAACCCCACCGGCGGCCGCGCCGGCACACCTCGGGCCGCGCCGCCTGGCAAGGGCTGGGAACGCTCCTGGCGATGACGCTGCCCGTGCAGGGCGACGGTCCCTACACCTCGCTGCTGCTACGCCAGATCGGAGACCTGCAGGGCGCTGGGGTGCTGTCCGGGCGGTATCCGCTGGGGGCGGAGACATCGGGTCTGGAGTACGGCACGCAGTCCGCCGTGGTGGAGAACGCCATCGGCGACGAGTTGCCCCTGCCGGTGAAGGCCCTGCTAGCTCAGGACGACTGGCTGCGAGAAGCCCTGCTGGAGTGCGTGGCGCAGGCGGACCAGGCCGCCCGGGCACTGGACGGTCTCAACAACGACCTGCGGCGTGCCGCCGGCGGCGACCCGCTGCCCCGTGACAAAGGCAGCCGGCCGTCCGCGCGACTCCTGCACAGCCTCGACGCAACCATGCGCCGCCTGCTCGCCGGACTGCGGACCGTCGACGAGGACAACGAGGAACTCCTGGAGCGCGCCCAGCTCGCCTGGGAGCAGTCCGTGCAGATCGCCGCCGACCGGGAGGCAGACCTTCTGATCGCGGCCGCCCCGCCGCGGGCCGTGGTGGGCCGCACGGTGAAGAACGGCGACAAGGAGTTCGTCTACCGCAGCGGCAAGGCCATCGGCGTCTTCCGGACGAGGCTCGCCGGCATCCTGACGCGGGCCGCCGAGGAACGCCGCGTCCAGCGCGAGGAGGCGGCCGCAGCATGACGACCACCAGCAGCACGCCCAGCGTCCGCTCCGCGGCGGGCCGGACCCGGCTTTTCTTCTGGGAGGAGACGGCCCGGGACTGGCAGTCGGCGCGCAAGGAAGGGCGGCGCCCGGAATTCTCCGAGTACGTCACACGGAACCTGCGGGCCCTGCGCGAGGGCGTCAACCGGGAGGCCGGCACCGACCCGTTGCTGCGGTCCGTCCATCGCGTCCCCCTGCCAGACGACGGCTGCGATCGCCTGCCGGACCGCTACGTCGCAGAGCACCACACGCTCACCCTGTTCGGGCTGCACCAGCATGCTGCGTCCGAACCCGTCCACCGACCGGATGTCGGTCTGGGCACTGCCTGCCTGCTGCTGCGCCGCAGCCAGGCGCTGACGCAGGCCGCCGTGGAGCGGCGGCTGATCGCGGCCGCGACCGCCCAGGACCGACACGAGCTGGTGCAGCACCTTCAGCGGCTCGTGCCGCTCCTGCGGCAGGCGGGCATCGGCCTGGACTACACCCGCCTGTTTCGCGAGCTGACCGCGTGGGACGGACCGGACCGCAATCGGGTGCTGCGCTCCTGGGGCCTGCAGTACACCGATCCCGGCACACCAACCCCAGAGGACGGGGAGAGCGCCGGCCAGGAGCGGGCGCCGTACTGGGTGACGTTCGACCCCGGCAGCCGCGATGCCGGAGCTGAACTGGCCGCGCTGCGTTCGGGCACCGGCCGCGAGCCGGGCACGGTCGCGACGATGTGGCCGTTCCACCGCACCCGTATGGCAACAGAATGGCGCAACAAGGGCTCCCTCACCCGGGACCTGGCGGCCGAGCACACCGCGCTCACCCTCTTCGCCCGCCACCAGCAGACCCACGACCGCCGGATGCACATGGCGGGCAACAGCCCGGGCACCGCCGCCGGCTTGCTCGTCCGCAAGGCTGCCGCGGACAGCGAAGGCAAGGCCGCCACCGCGGCGCTGGAGCGGCGCTTCGGCACTCTGCTCACCTCCGCTGACGCCGACGAACTCGCCATGCACCTGCGGTTGCTCGTCCCGCTGCTGAACCAGGCCGGAGTCGCACTCGACTACGACCTGCTCCGCACCGCACTGCGGACCTGGGACGACCCCCGCCGCCCGGACGCCGCAACCGCCTTTCGGCAGCGGTGGGACCGCGACTTCCACATCGCCTCCTCCTGACGTCACGCCGGGCAGACCGCCACCGCACCGGGCTCCCGGCCCGGCGCACCCGACCACATCAACCCGTCTTCCTGCCCGCCTGCTCGACAGGCGCACCCTCGCCTTCAAGGAGTCATGCCATGAGCCAGCCCACTCTCTTCGTTGAGGTTCACATCCTGCAGAGCCTGCCGCCGTCCAACGTGAACCGGGACGACTCCGGCACCCCGAAGCAGGCCGTCTACGGCGGTGCCCGCCGCGCCCGCGTCTCCTCGCAGGCGTGGAAGCGGGCCACCCGCACCGAGTACGCCAAGCACGTGCCGCAGGCCGACCGGGCCACCCGCACCAAGCGGATCGCCACCCTGCTCGCCCAGCGCCTAGCCCGCCCCGCCGCCGAGGGCGGCACCGGCCTCACCGGCAAGCAGGCCGACCGTCTGGCCACCGCCCTGCTGGAGCCGCTCGGCATCACCAAATCCACCAAGAAAGACGACCAGTCCGCCTACCTGCTGTTCTTCGGCAAGAAGCAGCTCGACGCCCTGGTCCAGCTACTCAAGGGCAAAGCCGCCGAGCTCGCCGACCTGCCCGACGACGACCTCAAGAACGAGGTGAACAAGCTCGCCGTCGTCAAGACGCTGTCCACCGGACACCCGGCCGAAGTCGCCCTGTTCGGCCGCATGGTCGCCGACCTGCCCGCCCTGAACGTGGACGCCTCCGTCCAGGTCGCGCACGCCCTGTCCACCCACGCCGTGCGCACCGAGTTCGACTACTACACCGCCGTCGACGACGAGAACACCGACGACCACGGCGCCGGCATGATCGGCACCGTCGAGTTCAACTCCTCCACCCTGTACCGCTACGCCGTACTCGGCGTGCACCAACTGCGTGACAACCTCACCGACGCCGAAGAGACCCGCCAGACGGCGGTCCGGTTCGTCGACGCGTTCGCCCGGTCCATGCCGACCGGGCATCAGAACTCCTTCGCCCACCGCACCCTGCCCCACCTGGTGCTGCTGACGATCCGCGCCGACCAGCCCGTGAACCTGGTCTCCGCCTATGAGGAGCCTGTCACGGGAGTCACCGGCCTGGCCGGCGAATCCGTCGTGCGGCTCGCCGACGAGCTCAAGGCGGTCGGCGAGACCTGGGGCGACGAGCCGCTGCGGACCCTGGCCACCTATACCGCCGAAGGCGACAAGATCACCGAGGTCTTCGGTTCCTCCCTGCCCTTCCCCGCCCTGCTGGACTCCGTCGACGCCCTGGTCGGGCAGTGGCTCGCCGACGGCGAGATCGCGTCCGTCGAGACCGCTCAGGCCGGCGCCCGATGACCGGCACCGACCACGCCGTCCTCGTCCTGCGGCTGGCCGCTCCGCTCCAGTCCTGGGGCGGCCCGTCCCGCTACAACCGGCGCGAGACGCGTCCCCAGCCCACCAAGTCCGGCGTCCTCGGCCTCCTGTCGGCCGCCGAGGGCCGCGACCGTGAGGCCCCTCTTACCGACCTTCTCGGCCTGCAACTCGGCGTCCGGGTGGACCAGCCCGGCACCCTGCTGCGGGACTACCACACCTACAGCGACTACCGCGGGCTGCCGCTGCCGTCGGCCAAGACGAACGCCAAGGGACAGCAGACCAGGACCGCCCCGCCCAAGTACACCGGCGTCACCCAGCGCTTCTACCTCCAGGACGCCGTCTTCGTCGCTGCCCTGCGCGGCCCGAAAGCCCTGATGCAGGGCCTGGAAGAAGCCGTCCGCAACCCCGTTTTCCCGCTCTGCCTCGGCCGCCGCTCCTGCCCGCCCACCGGACCCGTCAGCCTCGGACTCCGCACCGACACGGCGCTGGAGGAAGCCCTGGGAGAAGTGCCGTGGCAGGCAGGCAGCCACCGCCGCCAGCAGGCCCGGAGCGCCACCGTGTCCCTGGAGGCAACCATCGAGGACCCGACCGGTGGCCAGCTCGCCGTCGACGTCCCCGACACCTACGACCTCAAGACCGGGACCCGGTTCGGCCGGCGCGCCGTCCGTCACCTCTGGGTCACCGTCCCCACCGGCCGCACCCAGCCGGCTCACTCCACAGCGGACACCGGCACTACTGGACACTCCGACCACGACCCGTTCGCCCTCCTGGGCTGGTGACCACATGCCCTACCTGTCGAAGATCGCCCTCAACCCGCGCCGCCGCGCCGCCGTGGCCCTGCTCTCCAGTCCGCACCGCCTGCACGCCGCCATCCTGTCCGGACTGGCCGTGCAGCCTGTCACCGAGCGTGTCCTGTGGCGCCTGGACAGCAACACCCCGCATCGGGCCGAAATCCTCGTCCTCACCGGGAGCCGCCCCTCCTGGGCCCACCTCGTCGACGACGCAGGCTGGCCCGGAGCCGACGGAGGCGCCCCACTCGTTGCCGACTACACTCCCCTGCTGGAACGCCTCGTCCGCGGCCGCGAGTTCGGCTTCCGTCTCACCGCCAACCCCGTCCAAAACGTCCCCCGGCCCAGCCGGCCGAGCGAACAGCAGGCCACCCGCCTGAAGGAAGAGGCCGACAACGGCAGCCGGCACCGAGGCTTCCGCGTCGCCCACCGCACCACCGCCCAGCAACTCCAATGGCTCCTCAAGCGATGCGAACGCCACGGCTTCAGCATCCCCGACGCCACCGCCACACCCCCCGCCCCCGGCCTGCAGACCGAGGGCGAGGACCTGTCCGCCGGGCCCGCAGTGACCATCGTCAGCCGCGACATCCTCCGCTTCCGCAAGCGCCCCGAAGGCCCCCGCGTCACCCTTTCCACCGCAACCTTTGAAGGACGCCTCCGCGTCGCCGACCCCGACACACTGCGCGCCTCCCTACTCGGCGGCATCGGCCCCGCCAAGGGCTACGGACAGGGCCTGCTCACCCTCGCCCCGCTCCACACCACCGAGGCAGACCATGGCTGAACCCTGGTGGCGGACAAGGTCGCAGGACCTCCACCGGCTCGAGGACCGCATCACCAGCCTCTACGCCGAGCGCTGCCACATCGACCGGGACGACAACGCCATCGTCCTGATCAACAAGGCACGCACCGTCCACGTCCCGGCTGCCTGGCTCGCCGTCCTCCTCATCGGACCCGGCAGCCGGATCACCCACCCCGCCATCACCCTGCTCGCCGACTCCGGCACCGCCGTGTGTTGGGTCGGCGAGCAGGGCGTGCGCCTTTATGCCACCGGCACCAGCACCGCGCGCGGCTCCCAGCTCCAGCTCCGCCAAGCCTGGCTGGTCACCCGCCCCAAAGAACGCGTCGCCGTCGCTCGCCGCATGTATGACATGCGCTTCCCCGGCGAGGACACCACCGGCCTGACGCTCCAGCAGCTCCGTGGCCGCGAGGGCACCCGCATCCGCCGGCTCTACACCCAGCACGCCGAACGGACCGGGGTGCCCTGGACCAAACGCGACTACAAGCCAGGCGACGCCTTCGCCGCCGGCGACGACGTCAACAGGCTCCTGTCCGCCGCCAACTCGGCCCTCTACGGTATCTGCCACGCCGCCGTCACCGGACTGGGCGCCAGCCCTGCCCTCGGCTTCGTCCACACAGGCAACGCGCTCTCCTTCGTTCTGGACATCGCCGACCTCTACAAGGCCGAGTTCACCATCCCCCTCGCCTTCGACCTCGCCGCGCAAGGCCTCACCTCGGAACGCGACGCACGTACCGCTCTGCGGGACGCCGCCGTGCGGGGCAAACTCCTGCCCCGCATCGTTGCCGACATCAAACAACTCCTCGTCCCCGATGGTGGCGACCTGCCGGATGAGGACCTCGGCGCCCTATGGGACGACGGCGACACCGTCGTCAGCGGCGGCCGCAACTGGAGCGCCACCCACCACCTCGACGTCATCCCGGAACCCACCGATCGCACCCCCGCGGAGACGGCCCCGTGAGCGCCGGAACGACCGTGGTCGTGCTCATCGCGGCCCCGCCCGGGCTCCGCGGACACCTCACCCGCTGGCTCGTCGAAGTGGCCGCAGGCGTCTACGTCGGCAACCCCAATCCCCGGATCCGTGAACACCTCTGGAACATCCTCGCCGAACGCATCCACGACGGCCAGGTCGTCATGATCGAACCAGCGACCACGGAGCAGGGCTGGTCCGCCCGCACCGCCGGCCGCGACCGCTGGACCCCCGTCGACTTCGACGGCCTTACCCTCATCGCCCGCCCACGCCAGAGCGGACAGCCCTGGCGGCCCGCGAACGAGGCGATACAAAATGGAAAGATCACCTGACAACACCCCAGGTCACGAAGTGTCGTCCCCGCGCCCGCGGGGGTAGCTCCATCTACGCCTCGATGCGGTACGCCCTCTCCCGGTCGTCCCCGCGCCCGCGGGGGTAGCTCCTCCGCGATGGGGTCGCGGGGTGCGTAGTGGTGGTCGTCCCCGCGCCCGCGGGGGTAGCTCGTCCGTCACCGACGCGCAGGGCTGGCAGACCGTGTCGTCCCCGCGCCCGCGGGCGTAGCTCCACCAGCGGCCAGGCGGTAGAGGATGAGCCCCCGTCGTCCCCGCGCCCGCGGGGGTAGCTCCTCCGTCACCGGCCAGCACTACATCGCCGCCGCGTCGTCCCCGCGCCCGCGGGGGTAGCTCGCTGCCGTCCGTCGGCGACCTTGCCGTTCGGCTGTCGTCCCCGCGCCCGCGGGGGTAGCTCCTGCACCCTCGACTACGCGAAGGAGGACTGACGGTCGTCCCCGCGCCCGCGGGGGTAGCTCGTGCACCCGCGCCCGGTAGCAGTCAGTAGTGCTGTCGTCCCCGCGCCCGCGGGGGTAGCTCCAGACTCCGCGTAACGCTGTCGTCGTAGCGGCCGTCGTCCCCGCGCCCGCGGGGGTAGCTCCTCCCGGAACCACCTGACATGCGGCTTCACGTCGTCGTCCCCGCGCCCGCGGGGGTAGCTCTCCGACCGGCACGTAGCCGGACGGCAGGGTCTGGTCGTCCCCGCGCCCGCGGGGGTAGCTCCTCGGCGTTCACCCTCAGACCGTTCGCCTCGCCGTCGTCCCCGCGCCCGCGGGGGTAGCTCGACCGCGAACAACGCCCTCACCGCCGACCAGGTGTCGTCCCCGCGCCCGCGGGGGTAGCTCCCAGAACCAGATCCGCCCGGTCGAACAGGCCGCGCCGTCCCCGCGCCTGCGGGGGTAGCTCCCGGCCGGACCAGGGAGTCCCTCTTCCCCGTGCCCGCTGACCCGCACCTGCGGGTACGGCTGACCACCGCGCGCGCAGTGCTGGACTTAGGCGAGGACGTTGTGGCCCTGTCCGCCGCCGGGTGCACCTACGAGTTCGCCCCCCAAAGCCGAGTCGGTGCTGCGCCTGCTGGTCGACGGCCGCACCGTCGAGCTGGCCACGCTCGCCGGACACGGCCGGCCTGGGCCTGGAGGACGTCGCCGGGCTGGTCCAGGGAGCTCGTCGCCTGCCTCGGTTGGTGGCGTGGCGTCGACCAACCGTCGGCAGGGGTTAGGCCCTCGCCCAGTCGAGTCCGAGGTCTGCCAGCTGCTGGAGCTTGTCGGGGGTGAGTTTGGCGCGTCTGGTCTTGGTGTTGCTCAGGAACACCCCAAACGGCAACTGGCGAGGGGTCTACAACCGGCTGCGGATGTGGGCCGTCGATGGCACCTGGGAGCGGGTGTTCACGGCTCTGGTGGCACAGGCCGACGCGGAGGAGGACCTCACCTGGGCCGTCTCGGTCGACTCCACGATCGTGCGGGCCCACCAGCACGCGGCCGGGGCCCGCAAAAAGGGGCCCCGGCCGGAGAACCCGGCGACCATGCCATCGGCCGCTCCCGCGGCGGACTGACCACAAAGATCCACCTCGCCGCCGATGCCCGCTGCCGGCCCCTCTCGTTCGTTCTCACGGCCGGACAAGCCGGTGATGCACCTGCCTTCACCGAGGTCATGGCCCGCCTGCGCGTTCCCCGTCGGCGAGGCCGACCTCGCACCAGGCCGGACCTGGTCCTGGCCGACAAGGCGTACTCCTCCCGCGCGATCCGCGAGCACCTGCGCAAGCGCGGCATCCGGGCAGTGATCCCCGTCCCCGCAGACCAGCGCAGCCACCGGCCCCGTGGGGCAGCGGGGGCGGCAGGCCACCAGCCTTCGACCGCGAGACCTACAAGCAGCGCAACACCGTCGAGCGGTGCATCAACCGCCTCAAGCAGTGGCGCGGCATCGCCACCCGCTACGAGAAGACCGCCACCATCTACCTGGCCGGACTCCACATGGCGGGCATCTTCCTCTGGTCCGCCCGATGATCCAAACGAAACCGCCTAGCCGTATTGATCAGGAGCGTTGTTAACACTGGCCGGGCTTGATCATGGCGAAGGCCCCCGTGTGTGGTGGAGGTGTCGAATCTTCACCGCACGGAGGCCTTCGTGTTCCACCGTAATGCCCGGCTGACCGTTCACGGCAGGCGGCTGCTGGTCGAACGTGTCCGCACCGGACGCCCTGTCGCCCATGTAGCCGCCGAGATGGGCATCTCCCGCGTCACCGCGCACAAGTGGATGCGCCGCTGGCGGGCTGAAGGCGAGCAAGGACTGCACGATCGGTCCAGCCGTCCGCGCACGACACCGCACCGTACGGCCGGGGCGATCGAGGCCCGCGTGTGCCGTCTTCGGCAGGACCGCAAGCTCGGCCCGGCCCGCATCGGTCCGATCCTGGACCTGCCCGCCTCGACCGTCCACCGCATCCTGGTCCGCCACGGCCTGAACCGCCTGGCCTTCCTGGACCGGCCCACCGGCCAGATCATCCGCCGCTACGAACACGCCCGCCCCGGCGAGCTGGTCCACGTCGACGTCAAGAAACTCGGCCGCATCCCTGACGGCGGCGGCCACAAAGTCCTCGGCCGACAAGCCGGCCGCGCCCGGCGCACCAGCATGGGCTTCGACTACGTCCACTCCGCCGTCGACGACCACTCCCGCCTCGCCTACAGCGAGATCCACGGCGACGAGAAGGCCGCCACCTGCGCAGACCTCCTGCGCCGGGCCGCAGCCTTCTTCGCCACCTGCGGCATCAGCCGCATCGAGCGGGTCCTGACCGACAATGCCTGGCCCTACCGCAAGAGCTTCGCCTGGCAGCAGGCCCTGGCCGACCTCGGCGCGACCGGCAAGCTCACCCGCGCCTACCGGCCGCAGACCAACGGCAAGGTCGAACGCTTCAACCGCACCCTGCTCGACGAATGGGCCTACCAGCGGCCCTACACCAGCAACACCGAACGCACCGCGGCTCTGACAGACTTCCTGCACACCTACAACCACCACCGCTGCCACACCGCACTCGGCGGCCAGCCACCCATCACCCGCGTGAACAACCCTGCGGGTCAATACAGCGGGTCTGGTCGTTGAGGTTGTTGCCGCGCAGGTCGTGGATGGAGCCGCCGCTGCGGGTGATGCACACGTGCCGGCCGCTGTGGTTGCGTTTCTCGTATACGCGGCGGGGCGGTCGGAGTTGTTGCGGATGGAGCTGCCGCGGTCGCGGATCGCGGTGGGGAGGTCCTTCACGCTGCCGTCGACGGCGCGCCGCACCCAGGGCTGGCCGCCGAAGTTGATCTCGGGGTAGATGCACACGTAGCCAGACGGGCAGTCGCCGCCCGTGCCGAGAGGGCCTCGGCGGAAGCGGAGTGGGTCAGCGGAAGAAGGGCCAAGGCAGCGGTGGCCCCAGCACGCATTACGTTTTTGATCACGGCACTACACGTACTGGTGACCAGGACCCCAGCGGACAGGCTTGCCCTGGGTTCATTCCGGTGGCGGAGCGCAGGAGCGGACTCGCCACGATTCTCGGTCGCCGTGGAGGGTGACCGCCAGCGGGCTCGTGGACGCGATGGACGCGATCAGCCGTCTGTGGCGATCCTCGGCCGCCCCGAAGAGCGTCCGCCAGCTCGCTGTTCAACGCCTTGCTCACGAACGCGGTGATCTTCCACAACGCCCTGGGCATCGCGGAGATCGTGCGTCAGCTACTGGAGGAGGGATGGGAGATCGACCCGGAGGACCTGGCGCACATCTCGCCATACCTGACGGAGCACAGCAACCGGTTCGGCGAATACTCCACGCACGAACTCGGCATCCAGCCCGAGGTGCACGACCCGAAGCTCGACGTCGACTTCACCCCGCTGCGCGAGCAGGACCTGACCGCCGTCGGCCTCGGCCAGGCCGCCTGACCTGCCGGAGCCTTCGCCGTGTCGTGCTGGCCGTACAGTCGAAGCGGCGCCCGAAGCCACCTCGTATGGCTTCGGGCGTCGCTTTTTCGTGGTGCGGTGTCAGGCGTGGGCGGAAGCGATGTAGCGCCGGACGGCGACCATGAGGCCGAAGGCCAGGATGAGACTGGCTGGATGGGATCCGTCGAGGACGGTCAGCATCGAAAGGGCCCTGCCTTCATGTGCGTACACCCGAGAGCTCACCCTGGCGGCAAACCCGTTCGTCCTGCACGCTCCATGACGGGTTGGGACACGAACTCCGGATCACGTTCAGCAGTTGGGGATCGTCCCGGAACCGACCCTGACGTTGCCGGAGTAGATCCAGCCCTTGGCCCAGCTGGCCTCGTTCGGATCGGTGTAGTACCAGGTGTTGCCCGAGTCGGGGTTGCGGTACTTACACACAGCCCACAACAGCGTGGACACATCCATGTCATCCCACCCGATGAACGAGCAGCTCGCAGCCGGCCCGTACCTCAGGCTGATCTCTTTGGTGGTCGTGAGGCTCACGCCGGTGGTGCTCTTGGTGGGGTTCCAGTCGCAGTTCACGGCTGCGGGAGCCGGGGGCGCGGACATGGTGTCCGCCTGAGCCGCTGCTGACGCTGACGGCATCATCGCGAAGGCTGCCGCGGTCGCAGCGATGGCCACTCCGAGTCCTTTGAACAGTTGCAAGAGCTCCTCCTTCATAATCCTGCTGGCGCCCGCCAAGCAGGACAAAACGGATGTCATCCACACGTCGCGGATCGACGGTTGTAGGTCAGGATCAGCCCGCTGTGTGGAGAGTGATTCATCGACGCAACGGGCTGTGACGACCGTTTGGCCAGCCAGACACCACACAGGCTGCTGGCCATCGACAGGTGAAGCAATGAAAGCCGGCTGTCCCGGACAGTTCGCCGACTGTCCGGGCTGGTCCGGGCCTTGTTCGGACCTTGTCCCGGACAGGGCTGCCGCAGGTTCCGCCAGCTTCGGTGTCCAGCCGGGTGGCGGTCTTGTCGTGGTAGCCCCCGGGCTATCGCGATAACGGTGGCTGGGGCCTGAAGGACGAGTTGGCGGACTGCGGAAATCCTTCAGCGCTGTGTAGGGACGCGGTTCATCGGCTGCCCTGGCCGGCGGCCAAGGAAGCGCTACCGGGTACTTCGGCTGCTGACGTAGGGCAGGTGCCGACGGGGACGAGACCGACGACGGCGGGGATGAGTGCCGCAGGCCCGTACGGTCGAACGGGCGTCCGAAGCCACCTCCTAGGCGGGCACCGACTGGTACGACGAGGTCGCGGCGGGCTGGGCAGCACACCAGCGCGCTGAGGCGAGAAGTGGCGTATCCCGGAGGGCGCGCTGTTCCGTACTCACTGCAGGCGGTGGGTCGACGGCGCCGGCCTGCCCCCAGACGATCGCGCACTCCGGGGCCCCTGCGGGCTCTCTCCCTCTCCTCGCCCGCGATGACGGACTTCTACCAGCTCCACCACCACGACAGGGACAACTCTCAACCGGAGGGCACGCAAGGAGCGTGACTTCATCAGCCAGCACGGAGAGACCCCGGCGCGGTGGCCGGGCCGGGAACACGCTGACGGTGTACTCGAAACCGGCCAGCCGGCCTTGAGGCGGTCAGCACCTCGCGCAACGCGCCCCTCACCAAGCCTCAAAATGATCAGCCCTCATTCCGTCCTGATCGTGGTGAAGTCCTCCTCATGGTGGATGGCGCAGGAGCCCGGGTGCGGGGTCACAGGTGTTCAAGCCTGCTACTGAGCGAGGTGGCGCTGCAGTTCGACGTGCCGGAATTGATACACCGCCCCGACTTGGCGCAGCACGCCCCGGTATTCGTGTGCGTCTTGCAGGAATGCCATCAGATCCCGCGGGACTTTGCGGTGTACTGTCAGATAGGCCTTGGCCATCGCGAAGTACGGCCAGGCTGTGTTTCTGAGGCCGAATGCGAGCCCGAACGCGAACCCATTCGCGAGGCCGAATGCGAGCCCGAATGCCAGCCCATTCGCGAGGCCGAATGCGAGACCGAACGTGAGGCCAGCCGCGAGTCCGACTGGGAGAACGACCACGAGCCCGAACGCGATGAAGTTCCGGCGATCTGCTGAGAGCAGCGCGGCAGGGGCGGCGTTGATGGGCCGGTCAGGTTTCTCAGGCCTGAGTCCGAGCGCAAGCCCGAACGCGAAAAGGGTCAGGAGCCCGGTCAGGAGCCCGGCCACGAGCTCGCCCGTGAGGCCGGCCGCAAGCCCGGCCGCGAGCCCGAGTACGAGAATGGGCACGAGAACGAACACGAGGTGGTTCGCGTTATTGCGGGGTGACCAGCGCAGCCGTGTACTCGGTGCAGGTATTCCCCTGCTCGTTCCGATCGCGGCCAGCGCGAGCCCGGCCATGAGTCCGCCCGCGAGCCCGAACTCGAGCCCGGACCCGAGCCCATCTATGAGCCCCGTCATGAGTCCGCCCGCGAACCCGAACGCGAGTCCGCCCGCGAACCCGCCCGCGAGCCAGGCGGCCAGGTAGACGTTCATGGGGAGAACCTGGGGGAGTTCCCACCAGGCCAGGTCGGGGCTGCCCCCGCGGTGTGTCTGCAGGAACCGGGCGAGAAAGGTCAGGGTGTGGTGGGCTTGTTCGGGGGTCCAGCGGGGCGGGCGGGGGCTGTGGGGGGTGTAGGCGGCGGGGATGAAGGCGTTGAACAGGTGGGTGTTCATGGCGGCGGGCTCGGGGAAGGCCGTGGTGTCGCAGAGTTCGTCCGGGTGGGGAGCCGCTGACTCGGGGGCGGTGTGGGGGCGGGGGTTGTAGATGGTGCGGGCCAGAAACAGACCCAACGGGGTACTGAGCGTGTGCCCGACCACGGCGTCGGTGCCCAGCCGTGAGATCACCTCATCCCACCGTGCGGCGGCGGGGGTGTCCGGACCGCCAGCATCCCGGCGCAGGTAGACGGCTGCCTGCTCAGCGGAGATCGGCAGCAGTTGGATGGCGGCGGCGCCGTTGAGGCGCACCGTGGTGCCCGGGCGGTTCAGGGCAGCCCGGTAGAGGTCAGTGCGGCTGGTCAGGACCAGGGGCTGTTTGGCAGACAGGGCCCGGTTGAGGGCATCCAACGCCGCCGGGTGCAGATCGGGCGGGAGTTCGTCAAAGCCGTCGAGCAGGGGCAGGATGCGGCCAGTGTCCAGCAGCGCCCGGGCCAGGTCCCCGGGCCCGTGAACGGGAGTGGTGACCTGGGTGGGAGCGGGGTCGCGAAGGGCACGATAATCGCGCCGCAACTGATCGGCCAGCCACATTCTCAACGGCTGGTGGGGGTTCCAAGAAGCCAGGGAGAACAGCACGGGTACCGGGTCGCCGTCGATTCGGCGTTCGATGAGGTCCTGAAGCAGCCGAATCAGAAGCACGCTCTTACCCGCCCCTGGTTCTCCCAGGATCACCAGCCGCCGGGTCGGCACCCGGTCGGCGAACACCGTGCCGATCTGTGAATCCTGGCCGGCCAGTCCGGCGGACTCCGATGGCCACTGGGCGAGGTCGCCGGGCGGCCCGCCAGGCCAGGCTTGGGCCAGATCCTTGAGGCGCGGCCACGGCTCGGCCAACTCAGCGTCGGCGGCCCGCCAGGCTACGGGGAGCGGATAGGGGTCGTAGACCCGGGAGACCGTCTCCTTGTCCCATTGGGCCTTGACGGCCGTGGCCAGTCGGTCGGCGACCGTGTCCAGAGTGGCGGCGCTGGCACGGAAGGACTTCCAGGCGATGCGGAGCCCCTCCCAGGCCATGTACGTCGGCGCCAGACTCGCCACCACTGGCGCCGCGGTCTCGGCCATCCCCAGATCGAATCGCCAGGCCAGCACCAGCGGTCCGGCGACCCCCAACACGACCAGCAGCAGGTACAGTCCGCCCACACGCCCCGGCGTCCAGCCAGGCCCCCCACGTCCCATAACAGGTCATCCTGCCGTATCTCATGCAGCGCAGAGCAGCGATCAACAACAAAGGCACCGGTGAACGCCATCGTGGCCCAGAGGCCAGCAGCAGGAAACAGAACCTGCGCGTCATGGTGCTGGTCGGCGCGGACAGCTCCAGCTCTCGCTGCTGGCTGTCGTGGGCACGGGCTGTTTCTCCGAGCGTGGTGTAGGCGTGGCTGAGGTGCACGTGGTGCTTCTGCTCGGAGTAGGTCAGCCAGGTGTCCGACCGTTCGCTTTCGGGGAGCCGGTTCATGAGGGCGTCGGCGGCCCCAGCGCGGCGCGAGCCTGCTCTGGCTCGTGGTTGAGGGCGTAGGCGCGGGCGGCGACGGCGGCCGCCGACTGTCACTCGCTCATGGGCTCTGCGGGAGCACCCCCGCGTCGGCGGGGAGGGCCAGGAGGCCGGCGAGCAGGAGAGCGCGTTCCTCGGAACACCCCCGCGTCGGCGGGAAGGACCTCTTGAGCACGGCCAAGGCCCGGCTCACGGTCGGAACACCCCCGCGTCGGCGGGGAGGACGAACCAGACTCACCGTGGCCGATGGCGCTGTACGGAACACCTCCGCGTGGGGAACCGACAGAATACTGCGGCTTGCTGAAACGCGGCTCATGCTGTGTGGAGGCCCCGCGATAAGGCGTTGAGATTCCCGGGAAAACCTCCGTCTTGCTTGCGGCTCTCCTCAGGGCCCCCGGCTCATCGTTTGATGCGGCCGCGGACGGCGAGGACTGCGAGGCCGAGCAGGACCGGCTCGGCCAGGCGGGAGGCCATCTCGATGTAGGTGCCGGCGGTCGTACGCGGCCCGCGCCTCTGCGGGGCGACGCATCCTGCCGCACCGGGCTATGGCTCGCTGGCCGGTTCAGACGGGTGGAACCGCGGGTGACCGCCCAGTCCGATCGACGGCTGCCTCACGCCACGCGCCACCTGCTTGCCCGGCACGCCTCTTCCTGCGTCCCGGCCGGGTCGGAGCGCGGCTGCGCTCGGCTGGAAGCCGAGTGGCGGGAACAGGGAACACGGTCACGGTCTCACCAGTAGGCTGGACGTATGCAGACGCCGGCCGATTTGCTGGGGGGCCTCTTCGCCAGCGCCGATGCAGTGTCCAGCTTCGAAGGCCCGTCAGGGCGGCTGGGAGACCTCGACATTCTGGAGGTCCGCCGCGGCGGAATGGGCGAGGTGCTGATATGCCGTAGCCGGGAGGCGGGCGAGGCGGACGGCGGAGCCATCGCGTGCAAGACGTTCCAGCGCCGCTTCTTCTTCTCGCCGGAGGTGCGCGTCGCCTACCTGCGCGAGGTGCGCCTGTGGTCCCGGCTTGCCGGGGTCGCGCACATCATGCCCGTGCTGGGGTTCCAGCAGGTCGAGGACCGCCCCTTCGTGCTGATGCCGGCCGTGCTGGGCGGTGTGAGCTCCCTGCGCGACGTCATCGCCCAGCGGTGCCGGGACCCTTGGCAGGCAGCGTTCCTGGCGGCACAGGTCGCGCTCGGCATGCAGTTGGCCGGAGAGAGGGTCGCCGGGCTCGTCCACGGCGATCTCAAGCCGGAGAACGTGCTGCTCGCCGGTGATGTCGTCTTCATCTCCGACTTCGGGCTGGCCCGCGCGGCCGACGAGGCCCACGTCATGGCCGGCACCCCGGCCTATCGCTCGCCGGAGTTGCGGGCCGACCCGGCCGCAGCCGGGGTGGCGTCGGATATCTACGCGTTCGGCGTTCTGTTCTGGGAGTTGCTCACCGGTCGGCTCTGGCAGGAGGGAGGTCCCACGGCGGAGCCCGGTCCCGGTCCCGGCCCCGCCGCTCTCGCCTCTCTCGCCCGAACCTGCCTCGCGGACGAACCCGCCGGGCGCCCGGCCTCGTTCGCGCAGATCTATCTCGACATCCTCAGGACGGCCGGGCGCCACGCCCCCGGTCTCACCACACGGATCATGGACGTCAGCGCATGCGTCCAGCTCCAACTCGACGCTGCAGCACCGAGTCTGAGCGAGTCCCGTCTGGAGAGCCTGTTCGGGCTCCAGGAGTACGCCCTGACGATCGAGGAGGCCGACGCGCTGCCGACGCATCTGGTGACACCGGCCGTCCTCGCGTGCCGGGGACACGCGTTGTCCCTGACAGGGCGGGACGACGAGGCCATCGCCGACTTCGACCGCGCCCTTCAAGGGGCAGCCCGCCCGGCCGTCCGGCTCTCGTGCCAGAACGGCAAGGGGCTGTCGCTCAAACGTCTCGGCCGTTACGACGAGGCGATCGACCTGCTGCGCCGCACGGTGGCCGAGCAGAACGAGGAGGCCGGGCGAGCGGCCGTACTGATGAACCTCGCCACGGTGTACATGGAGCGCGGAGACCACGACGACGCGCTCCCGTTGCTCCTTCAGGCCTCCCGGTTGATGCCGCGCAGTTATGAGATCTGGGCCAACCTCGGTCAGGCCTACGAGGGAACCGGCGACTACGCTGCGGCGGAGACCGTCTACCGGCACGCCGTTCAGCTGGCGCCGCACGAGATGGTCCCCGCCATGCGACTGGCGGCGGTCTGCATGGACCATCTGGGCTCGACCGCCGTCGCCTGGGCCGTGCTGGAGCAACTGGGCCGACAGGGGCAAACCAGTCCGGAGTGGGCGGCTCGCCTCTGGGCCTGTCTGCTGGCCGACGGCGACAATGCCGAGGACGCTGCTGCCTTCGCGACTCGGGTGCGCGAGGCCTGGCCGGAGGCCGCCGAGGCCATCACAGCGGAAGCGCACCGGCTCGCCGCAGTCCTCGCGGCAACGGCAGGGCCTCCACGGGGCGGCAGTCCGCCCACGGGGCATCCCCCGGCCCTGGCCGCCGAACTGAGCGACAGCTACCGCCCCCTGCGCGACATCCTTCCGCCCGGCTTCGAGGTGACCGAGGGGAGACCGGGCGAGCCCGATCCCCTCAGTGATCCCGGCATCGCCGAGGGCTACGCGGCCGCCCGCGACGGTCGGCTGTTTCTCGGCGTACGTGTCCATGTGGACCGCGGCTTCTACTCCTTCGACTTCTTCGGGCCGCCGGAGCATCCCGACTACCTCGACCGCCTGGCCCACTCACTGACTCGGCTCAGCGCCGTCATGGGGACGGTGGGGCCGTCCTGCCGGCGTCGGGAGACCCCGCCGTTCTACCACCGCTGCCCCGCCTGCGGCGTACTCGTGCTGACCGACCGCAGCCCCGGCGTGGCGCTGCGCTGCCGTAGCTGTGCCGTGAGCGCGCCGACACGGCCATTACACACGCCGGAGTTCGACGGGTTCGTCCGCACCGCCGCCGAGCGGCTCGGCCGTACCGTCGTCGAGGTGTCCGGGGTGGCCCAGCTGTTCCTGGCTGAGGTGCCCGACGACCGGCTCGCCGAGCCGATGACGGTCCTGGCCGCGCGCCTCGGGTTCGAGCCGGTCGACATGGATACCCCGGCTCCGCAGTCGCTGCTGGCCGAAGTCCGCTCGACGCGGTTCCCCACGTTCGGGAACCGACGGATCCTGGCTTTCGGCAAGACCGCTGACGCGGGCGTCCTGACCTACGTCGGCGGGGGCACCCCGGACCTCGAGGAACTGGAGTTCACGCTGCGCGCCACCACCGGACTGACGGCCTCCGCCTCGGCTCACTACGACCCTCGCGGCGGGAGTCTCATGGACATGACGTTCACCGGCCGTCATGAGGATCTTCTTGCCGACCTGCGGGCCAAGGCGGCGGCCGACCCGCACGATCGGGTCCTGAGGCGGTCGCTCGCCTGGCAGTGCATCGCCATGGGACGGCTGGACGAGGCGGCCGAGGCGGCTCGTTTGTGCGTGGAACGGTGGCCCGAGGATGCCGCGTCGTGGCTGGCGTGGGCCGGGGCGCAACGAGAGGCTGGTGACCCCGCCGGCGCGATCGAGGCGGTCCGGCGGTCCTTGGCCCTGGACCCCGTACAGCCGCGCGCTTTCGGCCTGCTCGCCCAGTGCCATGCCGACCTCGGTGAGTCGGAGGCGGCCCGCGCGGCGCTCCTGCAAGGACTCGGGCTCGGAGGAGGTGTCTGATCGATGGATCCGATGATAGTGCGCACCGTCGTCACCGCGGGCTCCGCACTGTCGAGGTTCGCCGTCCGAGCCACCCTGGGCTCCGACCGGCGACGTGCGCTCGACGGCGTCTACCGGCGCGCCATCGAGCGTGCGGTCGAGGAGGTCTCGGCGGACGAGGGGATCACGGACTTCGATCTGGTGCACGCGGTGAGCCTGCTGGAACAGATGGTGAGCGCCGCCGCCGACGGGGACCTGCCGCTGCTGGCACCCGAGGAGGTTGACCACGGCGCGCGTGCCCACCGATGGCGGGAGATCGCCACGCACCAGGGCCTGGACTCGGACACCTTCCCGCTTCCGTTCGACAAGCTCGTCGACCGGCTGCTGCACGTCGTCGCCGAGGAAGCGCTGGACACGGCCGTGGACGGCAACGGCAACCCTCTGTTCCCCGCAGTCGCCGCCGCGCACCTCGTCGACCTACGCCGCAGCGTGCGCATGCTGGCGCGCACCATCGGGCCGGACGGCCAGCTGCGTGAGGCCCTGCGGGCTGCGTACGAGGCATGCCGAGAACGCGATCGCATGCTGCTCACCCCCGATGTGCTCCTTGCCCTGCTTCACCTGCCCGACCACTCGGTGACCAGCTGCTTCGAGGCGGCCAGACCGGGCGTCACGCCCAGACTGACCAGGTCGTTGCGGCGCTTCCAGGACACTCCCGTCGAGCCGTTCCGCCCCTTCGAATGGGTCGAGCGGGCCGAGATGCGGCAGGCACAGACGTACGCCTGGGCGCACGGCGCCGCCACGGTCAGCGGCCCGCTGCTGCTGCTCGGCCTTCTCGACACTCCCTCGAACACACGGGACGCCCTCGTCGCCAGCCTCGGCGACAGCGTCGCCGTGCTGCGCCACACCGCACTGAGCAGGATGAGTCCGGTTGTCCGGCAACGGACGCCGGGCATCACCTTCGAGGACGAATGAGTCTCCACGAGATGTGGCGGACCGCCGCCGCCGACAACCCGGAGGCCCGGGCCTATCTGGCCGGATACGAGCGCGAGCGGTTCCGGGCCCAAGCGGCCGCCGCCGTGACGGCCGTGCGGCAAGCGCCGGCCCCACCGCCCGACGAGACCGACACAGGGCCTTCCTTCGCCTTCGAGTTCGAGCTACGGCCAGGTGCCTCGCTGGTCTGGAAGTTGGCGGAGGGTCCGCACCAGCGAACCGATCTGTACAGGATGCTGGCATCCGTGCATCCGCAGCAGTACCGCCCGGCACTCGTCCGATCGCTCGTGGACCTGGCGTTCCGGCTGGAGGAGGAAGGTGACGCTCAGGCGGCGGTGGCCCAACTCGACGAAGCGCTTGAGCAGGCTCGTCAGCTCACCGGACCGGACGGGGACACCACAGTCGCGCGGTGCCTGTACGAACGCAGCCGAATGGCGCTGGGGCTCCATGGCTTCGACGAGGCCCTGCGGGGTCTTAGGGAAGCGGCCACCCTCCCGGCCCCCGACCTCGAGGTGGTGACCGCCTGTGCACGGATGCGGTCGACGATCCTGGATCCGTACATCGCTCTTGCCGTGCACGAGGGGAAGCGGACCGAGGCGATGTCGCTGCTCACGGAGTACACAGAGGTGCTGCGCGGCCTGTCCGAGCAGGACTCCACTGAACTGCCTGCATTGGCGCGGGCGTTGAACAGTCTCGGCGGTCTGCGCTTCGAGGACGACCAGGCAGCGGGACGGGCCGCCGTGGTGGAGGCCGTCGCGATCCGCCGGGAGCTCGTGAAGGCCGACCCGGGGACGCACCTGCCCGGGCTGGCGGCGGCGCTGAACAACCTCGGGTTCCTCAGCCTGCGGCAGCGTGACCTCGCCACGGCCCGAACGAGCCTGGCCGAGGCGGTCTCCATTCGTCGGGGCCTGGCGGCGGAGGCCTTCCACGACCACGGTACGACGCTGCTGCGGTCGCTCAACAACCTGGTGTTCGTGCTGTTCGACGAAGGACCGACACGGCAGAGCGAGCTACTCGACGCCACCGATCAGGCGCGGGCGACGGCTGAGCGCCTTGCCGCCGACGACGTGGGTGCACGACCCGACGTCGCCATGGCGCTGCTGCACTTCGCCCAGGCCCGCTTGCTGTCCGGACGAGAACTCGATGAGGCCGCCGCCGCGGTCGACAGGCTGTTGTCGGCCTACGGCGCGGAGGCATCGGCGATCGGTGTACTTCCTCAGGCGACCGCCATGAGGGACCTGCTCGCCACCCGCTGAACCCGCCAACGCCCTTCGCCGTACGGCCAGCCCGGCCCCGGCCGTGACTCTCGTACCGCCGACGCAACGAGCCGGCCCTGAAGTCGACCGCTCAGGTCCCGGTGCACGCCGTGCCCCGTCTCGTGGCGGCCGTCCGCTGCCTGGCGACCGCCCCCGGTGCGCTTCGTAGAGCACGAACTACGGCGGCGGCTGCCTCTGCTGCACGGCGGCAAGGGCTCCATACTCGCTCATGGTGGTGCCCAAGGCGTTGACCGGAGCCCCCCCCCGCGACGGCGGGGAGGACGACGGCGCGACCCTGCAGTGCACCTGCCAGGAGTGCGCTCAGCGCCTGTTCGACCCGTGAAGCCAAGGCCAGCGACCAGGAGATTGACTAACCGGAAGAGAATCACCGCATCGGGCGTCCCGCAGATGGTTCTCCTCCTCGAAGTCCCAACGGGCCCGGCTGGGCCCGTGCATCGCCGCCGCGTATCGCCGGGGACGGAGATTCCGTGCTCCGTCTCGATGCCCATTACTCGCCGTACGGTCCTCCTCCAGCAGCGTCTAGACCTCGATCAGGTCCTCCGGCTCCCACTCCTGCGGCACCCCGCGCTCCCTCCGGTCGTCATGACCGGACCAACCTCGCCGAGCACGGCCCCCCGATGAGGCCAGAAGATCAAAAGCCCCGACAAGCGCACCCCAGATCCGCTACTGAGAGCTACTTGTCACTTCGCCGTAGCTTCGGGAGAAAAAGGCCGTCAAGGGCGGCATCGGAAAGCGGGGAACTTCCAGGCCCACCCCGGCAGTACCTTGACCGTGGCGCCCCGCCGCGACCCCTGATCGCCTTCCCCGCAGTGAACACCGGTTCCATCCGGTACCTCGCAGGTCCAATTCTATGGCCCGGTGCCAGTGGGATCGCAATTATTGCGGCTGCCAGGCCGATGTCAAGTCACGAATGTCCGTCTATTTCCACTCGCTCGCCGATGAGTGACGGTGGTCTCACGTTGCTCCGGAAGGAGCCGACTCCCGAAAAGGAGATCAATATGACTACTGCCGCCCGGCGAAAATTCCCCGCCTCATCTGCGCATCCTGCATTGCCACTGGGCTACTCGTCTCCGCCGGAGCCATCACCCTGCTATGGCCGGCCCCCAGCCGCCTGCAGGTGTATCTACTGAGGCAACAGCCCAGAAAGGCGAGCCAGTCCCCCCGGTCGGTGACGGCCAACAAATTGCCGATGAGTCAGGCAACGTCGTGTCGCTCATCGATGAAGAGGCCCCCTGCAGACCGGATCGCGTCACCGTATACATAGGTGAGACATTTTCGACCGCTGGTGGCTGCCGTTGAAAGCTCGTTGAGTGAAAGATCTCAGCAATCTTCGGCTGCCATGTCATCTTCGCCGACATGGCGTGGAAATCGCTCCATTCGTCATATCTGCGATGCCCAATGCTGACGATCTCACCGTTCTCGCAGCGTGCACACGGAGCGTCTCATCCAGTCACAGGGTCAGGCGCCAAACTTGAAATCCGTTCTTTGGTTGGACTCTCTGTCTGGCCGCTTTGAAGGGAGTAGCCATGACCGGCCTGCTCGTCACCCTGATCATCCTCTACTACGTCGGCATCATCGGCGGCGCCATCTACTGGAAGAAGCCGAAGATCCTTTGGGGCCTGGCCCTCCCGCTGCTTCCCTGGATCCTGATCTTCTGGCTCTTCACCGCCTCCGCTGGAGCGGCCCTCAAACAGGAGACCGGCTACAAGGCCGACGGCTCCCGAGCTTACCCGTACTGGGTCCGCAGGGACTGAAACAAACCAAGCCTTCTCACGGCATGGGGCGAGCCGTGAGAGGGCGTTTGGTGTAGGCGGATTGCCGTTTCGACGTGGCGTTCCCCGACGACGCCCCCGCCCGCCTGGACGCTGCCGAGGCCCCGGGGCGGGCGGCCTGACGTGGAGCTCCACATCGACATCCGCCTGGCTGCTGGAGCGCCAGGCGGAGGTGCCGCCCAAGCACCCCGAAGTCCACGACTTCTCCAACTCGTGGCCGCCATCGCCCGCCACCGCGTCAACACCCCGCAGGTCGGCGTGACTGTCGACAACGCCTGACGCGCGGCCGCCCTCATGCACGCCGTTCGGGCTGGCTCATGATGAGTTTGCCGCCGCCGGCCAGCACCCGCGCGGTGTGGCTCGCCAGAGACGTGACCAATGGACGCTGAGCTTGTCGTTTAACGTCCAGCGTCGAACGCGGCTCGAACTTGATCAGCGTTCTCGCAGTTCGGCGGACGTGTAAGCGGCCTTCGTCTGATCCTG
>NZ_JBWKKY010000027.1:0-99447 GCF_056430805.1 Streptomyces sp. NPDC045955 | reverse complement strand
ACCGGGCACGACACGCGGAGAGTTCATCCGCCCTCATATCCACAGGGAAGCACCAGACCACCAACCCGACAAGACACCTAACAAAGCACTACTAGTCCGAGGCCAAGGGATCGCGGTGGTCCGCCTCGTCCCGTTTCCAGTAGCCCTTCGCGTAGGCGCGCCGGCGGTCCAGACCGAGGGCTTCCGTGAAGTGGTGGCGGATGTCCCTGACGGCGCCGGACTCCCCCGCGGCCCACGCGGCGACGCGCTCGGGCGGTACGGCGGCCTTGAGGACGGCGTCGCGCAGCGCCTCGCCCTTGGCCCGGCCGGCGTCCCGGTGCACCCACACGAGGTCCAGGCCGGCCGGGAGGCTCACCGCGATCTCCGCCTCGGGGCCCTCCACCTCCAGGTAGACGGCGCCCCGCATGCCGGGCGGCAGGCTCTCGGCGATGGTGAGGACCGCGGGCTGGGCGCTCTCGTCGCCCGCCAGGAGGTAGAAGTCGGTGTCGGGAGCGGGACGGAAGGACCCCTTGGGACCGCCGAAGGAGACCTCCTCGCCCGGGCGTGCGGTCTCGGCCCAGCGCGCGGCCGGACCGTTGCCGTGCAGCACCACGTCGATGTCGACGCGGGGCCCGGCGGGGGAGTGGTCGCGCACGGTGTAGGCGCGGCCGGCCGTCCGCCCGTCGAGGGGATCGGTCACGAACAGCTTCACCCACTGCGTCGGTTCGTCGCAGTGGAAGGCGGACATGCCGGGCCCTCCCAGGGTGATGCGGGCCATGCGCGGGGCGATCAGGGAGACCGCCTCCACCGTGGCGGTGTAGCGGGTGCGACGGGTGCGGAACATGGGAACAGCCCTTCAGAGGGAGGGGGCGGCCGACGGAACCTCACGTCGGCGGGCCAGGACGGTGGCGGTCAGGCGCTCGACGAACCGCGGGTCCAGCGGCTGTCCCGTCGTGAAGGCCCGGTGGAAGGCGGGACCGACGAGCAGGTCGAGGAGCTGGTCCGCCTCGTTCCGGCTCACCGCGGCGCGGGAGAGGGAGGCCAGGGCCTGCCGGACATGTGCACGGTCGTACTGCCGCTGCCGGTCCAGCACCTGGTCGCGCAGGACCGCGGCGGTCGTCGGGTCGTGCAGGGCGTGGCCGATGAGCACGAACAGGACGTGGCCGGTGGGGGACTGGGTGAAGACCCGGCTCAGGTGCGTCACATGCTGCTCCAGGGCGGCCTGCGCGGAGTCCGGAATCTCCGGCCAGGACGCCTTGTCGTGCAGGTCCTCCTCCAGGACGTCGAGGAGGATGGCCACCTTCGACCGCCACCACCGGTAGATGGTCTGCTTGGCCACTCCCGCTCGTTCGGCGATCGCGTTCACCGTCATCGCGTGGAAGCCGACGTCCATCAGCAGGTCGTCGGCGGCCCGCAGGACCGCGACCCGGGCGGCCTCGCTGCGCCGCGGGCCGCTCCTGGTGCGCGCCGCGGGCGCGTCGGCCGGCTGCCGGGTGTCCTGTGGGGCGTTGATGGCGTGCCCTCCTCGTCGCGTCGCGGCGCCTGTCCCGGGACGGTCGGCGAGGACCGGCCGGGAAGATCGACGCATCTAGACTAGACGCAACGGTGCGTATGGTCAAAGTGGGGGAATCCGCCATGTGCGGTGTGGGCTGGGTCCCGTTTCCCCCCGGATCGGGGGAGGTCCGAGGGGAAACGGGAGTCGGGGGCAGGGCGAAGCCGCGGGCGCGCGGCGCGTCAGCGGCGTGCGCCCGCGTCCTCGTGCCGGGTGCCGCTGGTCTCCGCGCGGCCGAACAGCAGCCGCGTCCGCATCCGGTACACCGGTTCGCCCTGCTGGTTGTCCGCCTCGACGACGAAACGGACCGTGCCCGTGTCCGGGCGCCGGGGATGCGGCGCGGCCTCCTCCACGGTGGCCCGTCCGCGCAGCTCGTCGCCGGGGCGCACCGGACGCAGGAACCGGACCTCGTCCATGCCGTAGGAGCCCTGGCAGGCGGAGTCCGCGAGCAGCGCGCGGACGAACTGCCCCATGACCACGGCACCGGTGTGCCAGCCGCTGGCCACCAGGCCGCCGAAGGGGGAGCGGGCCGCCGCCTCGGGATCCAGGTGGAAGGGCATCGGGTCCCACGCGCGCGCGTAGTCCATGATGTCCTCGCTCGTGAGCCGCGTGGCCCCCAGCTCGTAGGTGCCGCCGACGCGGAAGTGCTCGAAGTGCCGCACGGTGAGTGCTCCTTCGTCTCGGATGTCTCGGGGGGCTCGGGCGTCTCGGGTGTCTCGGGTGTTTGGCAGCGGTCGGGATCGGGAGTCAGCCGAGGGACGCCGCGTACACCGGCACGCTCGCGGGACGGACGGAGGCGGGCTCGGGGCGGGGGCGGCCGAGGCGGCGCTTCTCGGCGCTGAACCACTCGGCGACCCGGAACGCCAGGTCCATCGACTGCCCCCGGTTGAGGCGGGGGTCGCACGCGGTCTCGTACCGCAGGTGCAGATCGTCGGAGAGGACCTCGTTGCTCCCTCCCACGCACTCGGTGACGTCCTCGCCAGTGAGCTCCACGTGCACCCCGCCGGGATGCGTGCCCAGCGCCCGGTGCACCTCGAAGAAGCCCGTGATCTCGTCCAGGACGTCCTCGAAACGCCGGCTCTTGTGGCCGCTCGGCGCGGTGAAGGTGTTGCCGTGCATCGGGTCGCACACCCACACCACCCGGGCGCCCTCCGCGCGCACCGCCTCCACCAGGGCGGGCAGCCGGTCGCGCACCCGGCCCCGCCCCATCCGCGCGATGAACGTCAGCCGGCCCGGGGTGCGCTGCGGGTCCAGCCGGTCCACCAGGGTCAGCACGTCGTCGACGGCGGCGTCGGGCCCCAGCTTGACGCCGAGGGGGTTGCTGACGCCGGCGGCGAACGCGACGTGCGCGCCGTCGAGTTGGCGGGTGCGCTCGCCGATCCACAGCAGGTGCCCGGACAGCGCGTACCGCCGCCCCGTGTCGGGGTCCGTGCGCACCAGGGCGGACTCGTAGTCGAGGAGCAGCGCCTCGTGGCTGGCGAACACCTCCGTGGTGCGCAGGGTCGAGGTGCTCATGCCGCAGGCCCGGATGAACGCGAGCGCCGCGTCGATCTCGTCCGCCAGCCGCTCGTAACGGCGTTCCGCGGCGGACAGGGCCACGAAGTCACGGTTCCACTCGTGCACCCGGTGCAGGTCCGCGTGCCCGCCGGCGGTGAACGCGCGCAGCAGGTTGAGCGTCGCGGCGGACGCGTGGTAGACGCGCTCCAGCCGGGCCGGGTCGGGGGTGCGGGCCTCGGCGGTGAACTCCAGCCCGTTGACGGCGTCGCCCCGGTACGAGGGCAGCGTCACCCCGTCGCGGGTCTCGGTGGGCTGTGAACGGGGCTTGGCGTACTGGCCGGCGATCCGGCCGACCTTGACCACCGGGACGCCTGCCGCGTACGTCAGCACGGCGGCCATCTGGAGAAGGACCTCCAGCTTGTTGCGGACCGACTCCGCGCTCACCGAGTCCAGGGTCTCCGCGCAGTCGCCGCCCTGGAGCAGGAACGCCTGGCCGAGGGCCACCTCTCCGAGACGGTCGAGCAGGGTGTTGCACTCCCTGCCGAACACCAGGGGAGGCGCGGTGGACAGGGCCGACAGGGTCGTTCGCAGCGCCACGGGATCGGGCCAGTCGGGCTGTTGCGCCGCGGGCAGCACCCGCCACGCTTCGGCCGCGGGCTCCGACAGTGAGTTCTCGTCCATTTCCAGGGATTTCACGCTGAAAACCTCAACGCCTTCTGTTCCGAGGGCAGGGCACGGGTTTGCGGTGGGCGCAGCCTGTCACGCGGCCGCCGGGCCCCGGCAGTGGGTCGTTGTGGCTAGAAGGGCGGATCTACTACCCGCGTACTAGCCCCAGCGGCCGACTGTCGGGGCGGGTCGCACTCCTGGAGCATTTCGGCAGGCGCACACCGTCGTCGGCACTCGGCGGCGGGCGCGGTCCACCGCCGCATTCCTCCACGCCACCGGCTCGAAAGGTGATTCCGCATGAGCAGCACCGCCAGCCCGTCCGGGTCCGTGTCCCGCCCGCAGACCGGCGACGAGTACCTCGAGAGCCTCCGGGACGGCCGGGACGTGAGGATCTACGGCGAGAAGGTGCGGGACGTCACGAGCCACGCGGCCTTCCGTAACAACTCCCGCATGGTCGCCCGGCTCTTCGACGCGCTCCACGACCCTGAGCGCAACAGCAAACTGGTCGTCCCCACCGACACCGGCAACGGCGGTTTCACGCACCCCTACTTCAAGGCCCCGTACACCTCCGGCGACCTGCGCGCCGCCGCGCGGGCCATGGAGGAGTGGGCGCGCATGACGTACGGCTGGCTGGGCCGCACGCCGGACTTCAAGGCCGCGTTCCTGTCCACCCTGGGGTCGAACAAGGAGCACTACGCGCCGTTCGAGGACAACGCGTCCGCGTGGTACCGCAAGGCGCAGGAGAACGTGCTGTTCATCGGCCACGGCATCGTCAACCCGCCGATCGACCGCAACCGGGGGCTGACCGAGCTCAAGGACGTGATGCTGACGGTGGACCGGGAGACCGACGCCGGCCTCGTGGTGTCCGGCGCCAAGGTGGTCGGCACCGGCGCGGCGCTCACGCAGCACATCTTCATCGGCAGCTACGGGGTCATCCCGAAGGGCGCCAAGGAGTTCTCCGCGTACTTCATCGTGCCGACCAACAGCCCCGGTCTGAAGATCATTTCCCGGCCGTCGTACGAGTTCGCCTCGGCCACCGTCAGCAGCCCCTTCGACCAGCCGCTCAGCAGCCGCCTGGACGAGAACGACGGCATCCTCGTCTTCGACGAGGTGCTGATCCCCTGGGAGAACGTCTTCTGCTACGACGTGGACAAGGCGAACAACTTCTTCTACGGGTCCGGTTTCTTCTACCGTGCCATGTTCCACGCCTGCGTCCGCTTCGCCGTGAAGATGGACTTCCTGACCGGTCTGCTCGCCAAGTGCCTGGAGACCACGGGCACTTCGGAGTTCCGCGGCGTGCAGAGCCGGCTCGGTGAGGTCCTCGCCTACCGCAACATGTTCTGGGCCCTGGTCGACTCCATGGCCGAGAACCCCACCCAGTGGCCCGACGGCACCGTCACCCCCAACGGCGAGACCGCGCTGGCCTTCCGCGTCCTGTCCTCGTCGATCTTCCCGAAGGTGCGCGAGATCTTCCTGCGGGACCTCGGCAGCGCGCTGATCTACAACAACTCCCACGCCCTCGACTGGTCGAACCCCGAGGTCCGGCCCTACCTGGACAAGTACGTCCGTGGCCTGGGCGTGGAGGCGATCGACCGGGTGAAGCTGATGAAGCTGGCGTGGGACGCGGTCGGCACCGAGTTCGGGGCCCGCTGGGAGCTGTACGAGATGAACTACGCCGGCAACCACGAGCAGATCCGCTTCGAGGCCCTCCACGCCCAGCAGGCCTCCGGGAAGTTCGACGACTACAAGCAGCTCGTCGACCAGTGCCTGTCGGAGTACGACGAGAACGGCTGGAAGGTCCCGGACCTCATCAACCCCAAGGACACCACCGTCATCGGCGCCGGCACCCCCGACACCGGGGCGACCGCCCCCGTCGAGGCCGCGCGGTGAGCAGCCGTACCCCCGCTCCAGGCGGCCCCGCCGCCCCGCCCGGAGTCTCCGTCCTGCCGGACAAGGCCCATCTCAGGCACGTCCTCGGACAGTTCGTGACCGGTGTGTGCGCGGTGTCCACCCGCTTCGAGACCCGGTCCGGAGTACGCCACGACGCCATCGCGGTGAACTCGTTCACCTCGGTCTCCCTCGACCCGCCGCTCGTGTCGATGTACCTGCGCGACGACTCGACCTTCCTGCGGCGCGTGCGGACGTCCGGCCAGTGGGCCGTGTCGTTCCTCGGCCACCGGGCGCGCTCCCTGGTCGGCGTCCTCACCACGCCCGCCGCGCAGCGCCCGCCCGTGGAGCAGGCCGCGGACTGGGCCGTCGGACCGCACACCGGCTGCCTGGTCCTGCCGGACGGGCCCGGAACGCTCGAATGCGCCCTGCACCTCACCCAGACGCTCGGCGACCACGTCCTCGTCGTCGGACGGGTCCTGGGCGCCGTCGGCCGCGACCACGAGCCCCTGGTCTTCCACCGCGGCACCTTCACCCAGGTCGCACCGGCGACGTGAGCACACGCCGGCGACCCCCAGCAGCGCACAGGAGAGGAGACGCCATGGCCGGGAAACGCCCGTATGTGGCTGTGGTGGGCGGCGGCATCGGCGGCCTGGCCGTCGCGCTCGGACTGCGGCGGCAGGGCGTCGAGGTGGTCGTCCACGAACAGGCACGGCAACTGGCCCACCTGGGAGCGGGGATCGCGATCGGCGCGAACGGACACCGGGCCCTGCGGGAACTGGGCGTCGCCGAGCGGCTGACCGCAGCGGCCGCCCGGCCCGTACGGGCCGACTTCCGACACTGGCGCACCGGCCGGTCCATGGTGTCGCATCGCCTCACCGGCATGTACGAGGAACGCTTCGGCGCCCCCTTCTGGACCGTGGAACGGGCGGCCGTCCAGCAGGCCCTGCTCGCCGAACTGGGCACGGAGCACGTCCGCCTCGGCGCGCGCTGCACCGGAGTGGAGCAGACGGCCGCCGGCGCCGTGATCCGCTTCGAGGACGGCGGCGAGGCGGAAGCCGACGCGGTCGTCGGGGCGGACGGCATCCACTCCGCGGTCCGCCACAGCCTCTTCGGTCCGGACGAGGCGGTGTTCTCGGGGACCAGCGGATACCGCGCCCTGGTCCCCATGGACCGGCTGCGGCACCTTCCCGAACTCGCCGAGCCGGTCCTGTGGCTGTGGCTCGGACCGGGCCGGCACTTCATCGCCTACCCGGTGGCGGACGGCAGCGCGCTGAACTTCCTGGCCGTCGTGCCCGACCGCACGTGGACCGTCGAGTCCTGGTCCACGGAGGGCGACGCCGCAAAACTGCTGGCCGCCTTCGACGGCTGGCACCCGTTCGTCACCGGGATCCTCGGAGCCTGCGAACGCCCGGGCCGCTGGGCGCTGTACGACCGGGAACCGCAGCGCGCCTGGAGCTCCGGCCCCGTGACCCTGCTGGGCGACGCCGCGCACGCGATGCTGCCGCACCACGGCCAGGGAGCCAACCAGGCCCTGGAGGACGCGGTGGTCCTCGCCCACCTCCTGGCGGGTACGGACGCCGGTGGTGTGCCCTCGGCCCTGCACGCCTACGAGCGCCTGCGCCGACCGCGCACCCGGCTGCTGCAGGCGGGCTCCCGCAAGAACGCCGGCTGCTTCCAGCTGCCCGACGGACCGGAGGCCGAGGCCCGCAACGTCCGCCTGGCCGGCCTGCCCGACGACCTCGCCTGGATCCACGGGCACGACCCCCTCGGCTCCCTGCGCCCGGCCACGGCACCGGCCCGAACCCCGGCCGCGCCCGCGGCGCCCGCGACGACCTGACCGGCCCGACGCCCATCGACGAACGGTGAGAGACACATGGCAAGGATCTACTCCTTCGAAGGGAACGTCCCCGTCGTGCATCCCACGGCGTTCCTGCACCCCGACGCCGTACTGATCGGGTCGGTCGACATCGGACCCGGGTGCTATGTCGGCCCCCTCGCCAGCCTGCGGGGCGACTTCGGGCACATCGCACTCCGGGCGGGTTCCAACGTCCAGGACGGCTGTGTCCTGCACTGCTTCCCCGGCGCCGACACGGTCGTGGAGGAGGACGGGCACGTCGGCCACGGGAGTGTGCTGCACGGCTGCCGGGTGGGCCGGGACAGCCTGATCGGCATGAAGTCCGTCCTGATGGACGGGGTCGTCGTGGGCGAGCAGGCCTTCGTCGGCGCCGGCAGCTTCGTCAAGTCCCGCTTCCAGGTGCCGGAGCGGCACCTGGTGGCGGGCAGCCCGGCCAAGGTGGTGCGCGAGCTCACCGCCGACGAGATCGCCTGGAAGGGCAACGGGACGGCCCAGTACCAGAAGCTGGCCCAGCGCTGCCTCACCGGCCTGCACCCGGCGGAGGCAGCCACCGAACGCGCCGCCGCCCCGGCCCCCGCCCGGCCCGGCGAGCCCGAGCACGTCACCCTGCACGCGTACCGGTCCCGCTGAAGGAGCACCGTTGAGCAGGTTGCGCTGGCTGACCGCGGGGGAGTCCCACGGTCCCGCACTCGTCGCGACGCTGGAGGGTCTTCCCGCCGGCGTGCCGATCACCACGCAGATGGTGGCGGACCACCTGGCCCGGCGCCGGCTCGGCTATGGGCGCGGTGCGCGCATGAAGTTCGAGCGGGACGAGGTCACCTTCCTGGGCGGGGTGCGGCACGGTCTCACTCTGGGTTCTCCGGTCGCGGTGACGGTCGGTAACACGGAGTGGCCGAAGTGGGAGCAGGTGATGGCGGCCGACCCGGTGGATCCGGAGATCCTGGCGGGGCTGGCGCGCAACGCCCCGCTGACCCGTCCGCGTCCCGGGCACGCCGATCTGGCGGGCATGCAGAAGTACGGCTTCTTCCAGGCCCGCCCGATTCTGGAGCGTGCCTCCGCGCGGGAGACGGCGGCCCGGGTGGCGCTGGGTGCGGTGGCCCGGTCGTATCTGCAGGAGACGGCCGGGATCGAGGTCGTCTCGCACGTGGTGGAGCTGGCGGCGGCGAAGGCCCCGCGGGGTGTGTACCCGACGCCGGCCGATGTGGAGCGGCTGGACGCCGATCCGGTGCGCTGTCTGGACGCGGACGCCTCGAAGGCGATGGTCGCGGAGATCGACCAGGCCCACAAGGACGGCGACACCCTCGGCGGAGTGGTGGAGATCCTGGCGTACGGGGTGCCCGTCGGTCTGGGTTCCCATGTGCACTGGGACCGCAAGCTGGACGGCCGTCTCGCGGGCGCGCTCATGGGGATCCAGGCGATCAAGGGTGTGGAGGTCGGTGACGGATTCGAGCTGGCGCGGGTGCCGGGGTCCAAGGCGCACGACGAGATCGTGAACACGCCGGAGGGCATCCGGCGGGTGTCCGGCCGGTCCGGCGGTACCGAGGGCGGTCTGTCCACCGGTGAACTGCTGCGGGTACGGGCGGCGATGAAGCCGATCGCGACCGTGCCGCGCGCCCTCCGGACGGTCGATGTCACGACCGGCGAGGCCACCCCGGCCCACCACCAGCGCTCCGACGTCTCCGCCGTGCCGGCGGCGGGCATCGTCGCCGAGGCGATGGTCGCGCTCGTCCTGGCGGACGCGCTGGCGGAGAAGTTCGGCGGCGACAGCGTGGCCGAGACCCGCCGCAATGTGCGGTCCTACCTCGAGAACCTGGCGATCCGGTGAGTGCCGTGCCGCTGGTGGTGCTGGTCGGTCCGACGGGGGTGGGCAAGTCCACCGTGGGCCGGTTGCTGGCCGAGCGGCTCGCCGTGGGGTACCGGGACACCGACGACGACATCGTGGCCGCGCGGGGCCGGAGCATCGCGGAGATCTTCGTCGACGAGGGCGAGGCCGCCTTCCGCGCGGTGGAGAAGCGGGCCGTGCGTGCTGCGCTCGACGGGCACGACGGTGTCCTGGCGCTGGGCGGCGGGGCGATCCTCGACGCGGACACGCGCGCGCTGCTGGCCGGCAAGCCGGTGGTCTACCTCTCGATGGACGTCGAGGAGGCGGTCAAACGCACCGGTCTGAACGCGGCCCGCCCCCTGCTGGCGGTCAACCCGCCCAAGCAGTGGCGGGAGTTGATGGATGCGCGGCGGCAGCTGTACGAGGAGGTCGCCACGGCGCTCGTGGCGACCGACGGGCGCACGCCCCAAGAGGTCACCGAAGTCGTAGTGACCACACTGGAGTCGAGGGATCCGCGACGCCTGGCGTGAGGGTGCCGATGCGTCACACAGGGGGCCGCTCCCCTCCCGCCGAACGGTCGAGGTCGCCCTTGGACCAGGACCGCCGCTTGGGCTCCAGGAAGACGACCGGGGCGTCCGAGGCGATGGCCGCGCGCAGCAGGCCGTAGGCGTCCGGGACGGTGGCCGGCGCGACCACGTGGAGACCGGGCGTGTGCGTGTAGTACGCCTCCGAGGCGTCGCTGTGGTGCGCGACGCCGCCGATCCCGCCGCCGTAGGGGATGCGGACGGTGATCGGCATGGGCAGCTTGCCGCGCGTCCGGTTGCGCATCTTGGCGACCTGGCTGACGAGTTGCTCGAACGCGGGATACGCGAAGGCGTCGAACTGCATCTCCACGACGGGACGCAGCCCGTACATGGCCATGCCGACGGCGGTGCCCAGGATGCCCGCCTCGGCGAGCGGGGTGTCGGCGACCCGGTCGTCCCCGAACTCGGCGGCCAGGCCGTAGGTGCCTGTGCGTTGTAGCGACGCCCCCGTGCCAGCTGCCGGTACAGCTCCAGCAGGACCGAGTCGTCCAGGGCCTGTTTGCCGTCCGGGCCGTCGATGAGACTCAGGGGTCGCGAGGCGGGTGGCATGGCCGTCACGTCGTCCTCGGCGACGCCGGCGGATCGAGAACTGACATGTGGATGAGGCTCCCTCGGCCGCGGGGACAGGGGCCGTGTCTCCCGTGCGCACTCCCGCGGCTGGGAGCCGGCGACCCCGTACCAGCATTCGCGCCGCGCCGTGGCGACGGCAGTCGGCCGATACGGCTAGTACCTCGTACCTACGCCCAACAGGCGACTGGCGAGCCCATTTCGGGGGCTTCACGCTGAATGCACTTCCGCGGCTCCGCATGACCGCGGCCTTCCCCCGCCAGGAGGCATGTTCATGAGCAGCTCAGCCACCTCCCGACTCGTCGTCGGCGACCGGTTCCGCGACTTCGCCGAGGCCGTCGGCGCCGAGACGTTCTCGCGCCTGGCCCGTTCGCTCGACGCGGGCGACCTGGACACCGTCGACGGGCCGGTGCACGTGGTCGCCGGCCAGGGGATCGGGGAGTTCGAGATCTCCTACCTCCAGGACGCCGTCACCCGGCGGCAGCTGGACGACAGGATCGTGCTGGTGCACTCCACCGGGCAGCCCGCCCGCCGCCAGGACCTGCACAAGGCTCGTGAGGACAACGTGCTGGTCGCCGGACTCACCCAGGTCGACGACACCACGTACGAGGCCGCTCTCCGCCTGCACGACCACAACGAACTGCTCGTGGACGTCCAGGACCGCGTGCACGTACAGGGCATGGTGGCCGTCGAGGCGGCCCGCCAGATGCTCGTCGCGGTGGTGGAGCGCTACTTCACGGCCCGCTGGCCGCAGCAGCGCTACTACATCGTCCTCAACTCCATGAACACCACCTTCTCCAACTTCCTCTTCCCCGTCGGCGCCACCCTGCGGCTGACGGTGGACGAGTCCGAGGTGTCGGAACCCAGCCGGCTCACCTTCCACACGACGGTGGAGGTGGAGCAGGCCGGACGGGCCGCGGCCACCGTCACCATCGACGCGGCCGCGTTCGCCCCCGGGCTGCTGGAGGACAAGGAACTGCGGCGGGCCAAGAGCGCGGTGGCGAGCACCATGGACGCCGCTCTGGCCAGCGCGTGACATGAGGACGCCGGTACCGGACACCCCGGCACGGCCCGCGCCGGGTCGACTCCCGTACCCGGAGCGGCGGTTCACCTATCTGGGCCCGGAGGGCACCTTCACCGAGCTGGCCCTGCGCTCGCTCCCGGAGGCCGCGGGCTCCCCGCTGGCACCGGCCGCCACCGCCGCGGACGCCCTGGCCCTGGTGTGCCGGGGCGCCGTGGACGCGGCGATGCTGCCCGTGCACAACACGGTGGCCGGCGTCGTCGCGGACACGGTGCGCGCGCTCGCCGAGTCACCCGCGCTGACCGTGCTCAGGGAGGTCGTGCTCCCCGTCGAGTTCGCCCTGCTGGTCCGCCCCGGCACGCCCCTCGCGCGGGTGGGCACGGTGAGCGGCCATCCGCACGCCGGGACGCAGGTCGCGGGATGGCTCGACGGGCGCGTGCCGCGGGCGCGGTGGATCCCGGCGCCGTCCAACGCCGAAGCCGCGCGGCGGGTCAGGGACGGGGAGTGCGACGCCGCCGTGGCCGGTGACTTCACCGCCGCCCACTACGGTCTCCAGGTCCTGGTCACCGGGATACAGGACACCGCCGGCGCGGCCACCCGGTTCCTGCTGTGCGCGCGCCCCGGCGGACCGGGCACCCCGCACCCGGCCCGTGCCGACCGCACGTCGCTGGTCGGGCGTCTCACGGGCCGGCCGGAGGACGTCGACGGGCTGGTGGACGGCCTGCGGCGCCACCCCTTCCTGCGGGCCGTGTCCCTGCGGGCCGTGTCCGACGGGCGCAGCGGATCGGTCCTGTTCGCCGACTGCCCGGGCGGCACCGACCGGCCCTCGACCGCACGCGCCGTCGGCCTGCTGCGGCTGCGCGTGCCCGGGCTGAGGTCCCTCGGGTCGTACCCCTCGGCGGCCCATGTCCCGTCGTACGAACGGAGCAAGACGATGCACACCGAGATCACCTCCGAAGCAGGCGGCTCGACGGAGCCCGCGTCCGGGGACATCGCCCGGCTGCGCGAACAGATCGACGCCCTGGACGGCTTCCTCATCGGCACGCTCAAGCAGCGGCTGGAGACCTCCCGGGAGATCCAGCGGATCCGTACCGGAAGCGGCGGCTCCCACGTCGACTCCGGGCGCGAGGTCTCCATCCGGGGCCGGTACGCCGAGGAACTGGGGGAGGGCGGAGCGGGCGTCGCCGAGGCCCTGCTGGAGATGTGCCGGGGGCGGTCACCACGGTGAACCCGCCACCGGCCACGACGGCGACACCGTCGCCCCGCCTCCGTCGCGGCCGTGAGGACGTCCTCACGGCCGCGACGGCCTTGTTCCACGAGCGGGGCTACGACGCGACGAGCATGAGCGACATCGCCGCCCGCCTCGGCTTCACCAAGGCGGCGCTGTACCGCCACGTGACGGGCAAGGCCGAGCTGCTGCGCGCGATCACCGGGCCGGTCCGCGCGCACGTGCGGGCGCTGCTGGCCGCGAGCGCGGCCGGGACGGGCCGGCCCGCCGACGAACTCACCGGGCTGCTGCGCGGGCTGGCCGGCGCGGCAGCGGCCGACCCGGGCCGGTACGCCCTGTTCTGGGGACCGGACGGCGAGCCCGGCCCGCTGGCCCCCGACGCCGTGTGCCGTGACGAGGTGGTCCGGCGGCTGGCCGATCTGCTGGAGCGGGCCGTGGCGCAGGGCGACGTGCGCGGCGACATCGCTCCCCGGCTCACCGCCCGGCTCCTGGTCGGCGCGGTCGTCGGCGCCGCCGTGGAGCGGGGCGGCCCCGGCGACGGGGCGGGGCCGACGCCGTCACCGTCGGCCGTCGACGTCCTGCTCGACGGCCCGGTCCGCTTCCTGACCGGCGGGCGGGCCTGAGCACCGTCCGCCGGGCCGGGCCGGGGGCGCCGACCGGGTGAGCGCGGCGCGGACGGCGTGCCGCAGCCACACGTGCACGGGCTCGGTCTCGTGGCGGGGGTGCCAGGCCTGGCAGATGTTGATGGGGTCGGTCTCCACCGGAAGGTCGAACAGCTCGATGCCCACGGACTGCCGCGCGCTGGCGGCGAGCGAGTGGGGCATCGCGGTCACCAGGTCGCTCGACGCGATCATCAGCAACGCCTCACCGTAGTTCGGCACGGAGGCGATGACGTCCCGTCGCAGACCGCGCGCGTGCAGCGCACCGTCGATCGGGCCCGTCATACGGCCCTTGCGGGAGACGCTGACGTGCCGGACCGAGGTGAACGCCTGCGCGCTCACCGCCGCGGCCAGCAGAGGATGTCCGGATCGCGCCACTCCGACGAACCGGTCCTCGAAGAGCGGTTCGATCCGCAGTTCCGGGCTGCACTCGTCGATGATCCCCACCTCGATGTCCACGGCGCCCTCCCGCAGCGGCGCGCTGCCGTGGGTGCTCTCCACCGTGAACGTGAACCGGGCGAGCGGCACCTCCGCGCTCGCCCGGTTCAGCAGCGCCGGAGCCAGCACCGCGGCGTAGGCCTCGTCCGCGACGATGGTCAGGGTCCTGCTGACCTGCGAGAGGTCCTCCTGCCGGCTCGGGGCGAGGAGGGCTTCGGCCTCCCGCATCAGGGCCCGCACCTTGGGCTGGAGCTCCAGCGCCCTCGGTGTGGGGACCAGACCGCGCCCGGCCCGCACCAGCACGGGGTCGCCGAGCGCGCGCCGGATCTTGGACAGCGCACGGCTCATGGCGGGCGGGGACAGGGCCAGCCGCTCGGCCGCCCCGGTGACGCTCCCCTCCTGCAACAGGGCGTCCAGGGCGGGCAACAGCCGCATGTCCACACGGGAGGCCAGGGCGCCGGGCAGCTCGCCCGCCCAGTCGCCGTCCTGGCCGGGGTCGTCGACACCGGTTGGGCTCAATGCTTCTCCTGGGACGTGGTCGGCTCTCCGGCGTGGGGACGCAGCCACGCTATGACCAGGAGCGCCGCCACCAGCAACAGGAGGCCGATCGACCGCAACGACTCGGCCATTCCCGTGGTGAATGCCTCCCGTCCCTGCGCCGAGAGGCGGGCCGCGGCGGTCCCGGAGTGCTCCGCCCCGCGCAGGGCGGTGCCCAGCGCCTGCCCTCCGGACGCCCTCTCCAGGTGCCGCAGCCCGGCCGGGACCCCCGACCCGACGCCGACCACGACGATGCACCCGGCGTACAGCACGTAGGCGGTGCCGGGGCCGCACAGCGAGAAGAGCCCCAGCCCCACGACGGCCACGAGCAGCCCGCAGCCGATGACGGGCCGCGCGCCGAACCGGTCGGCCGGCCGGGCGGCCCGCGGCGAGACCAGGAAGATGACGACGGCCAGGGGTGCCGTGCCCAGGCCCGCCAGGAGGGCCGGACAGTCCTTGACGTTCATCAGGTACTGGCCGTTGAGAAAGAGGACGGAGTACATCGCGACGAAGGACACGATGATGCCGAGGGTCCCGGCGCGCATTCCGGAGTGGCGGAATACCCGGGGATCCGGCAACGGCTGTTCCCGGCGCAGTTCGTACCGGCGGAAAAGCGCGAGAAACAGCGCGCCCGCGGCGAAGCTCAGCAGCACGGCGGGGAAGGCCCAGCCGAGTTCGGGCCCCTCGATGATGCCGAACAGCACGCCGAAGACGGCGACGACGAGGAGAAGAACACCGCCCGCGTCCACGGAGTGCTGATGGCGTTCGACTCGTGGCGGGGACTTCTCCGCCACGACGATTCCGAATGCGGCGAGAGGAGCGGCGACGGCCGCCCGCGAGCCGGGGCGGAACCCGCCCGGCGCGTCGGCGGACCGCCGAGCCGGGCCGGCGGACGGGGAGGCGCTCATGAGCTTACTCGGCCACGCCCGCGGATTTCAGATGGTCCCGGGCCGCCGCGCACTTTCCTTCGTGGAGATCCACGGTGTCCAGATTTCCCGACCGCGGGCGCATGGCGCGCACCCATGCGTAAAGCATTCAGCCGATGTCCGCGAGGGGAAGGCAGAGAGGAAGACATTTTTATGCGTCCTTTTCGTGGGGGGCAGTGGACGGTCTGGACTGAGCGTTCTGGGATTACTGGATGGGGAATTCGGAAGACGGAACCGGCTGGGCGCGGGCGGCGTCCGACCAGCGGAGCAGGTCGATCATCATGTCGACGAGCATCCGCTGACCTCCCCGCAGGGAAACGAATGATGAGGTGCGAGGCGGTATTCCGCCTTCTAGTTCCACTTTATTGACCGTTCGACACTTGATTCATGCAATGTGTGCAGCATGTATTTTCTTTGGTGGAATATTTGCTTCCGGCTGCTCGGGTGGTCCAGGTGAGAGGAAGTTTAGGATGCAACCTTCACCTGTGAAGTAACCCACGTTTAATCTATGGTTTTCGGTGGCGCTCATATACTGTTTTCGCGACGAGTAATCGTTGAAGATGCGGCTGCGTGGGCAATGGCGCTCGCGTACACGTCTTGATGAGTGATGACCATGCATGGCAGGGGGAAGTACATGTCTCGCACATCCAGTCCGACGTCCGAGGGATTAGTGGCCACTCTGGAGCCCGAGCAGGTGGTGTCGGATCGCGTGGCGGCCGGAACGGTATCGACACTCACGCCGCGGGAGCGTCAGGTCCTGGACGGGATCAAGGAGGGGAACTCCAACAGGATGGTCGCCCGACTGCTAGGGATTTCCGAGCGCACCGTCAAGGTCCATCTGCACTCGATTTTCATCAAGCTGGGCGCGGCATCACGTACCGAAGCGGTTATCGAGGGGATCAGGAGCGGCTGCATCAGCCTGCACTGATCGTCGCGTGCGAGTGGCCCCCGACGACACACGTCGGGGGCCACTCGCCCAGGTCGGTGCGAGGTCAGGGGTTCCGGGTCGACCGCTCGCGGGCGAGCGCGAGGACGAGACGGGACGTCGTCTCCACCAGTTCCTTGTCGATGGGGGAACCGGAGACCAGGACCCGGTAGTACAGCGGACCGAGCAGCAGATCCACGAGGTGGTCGAGGGTGCGGTCGTCGACGGCCAGGTCCTGGTCGCGGGCGAGGAGATCTCGCAGGCCGGCCATGTCGCGCTCCCGCTGCTCCTTCAGGAACCCGGCCCGCAGCGACGCGGCCGTCTCGCTGTCCAGCTGGGCGTGGCCCAGGAGGGCCAGCAGCACCTGGCCGGCGGGCTCCTCGAAGAAGTCGGCCACCCGCTGCAGATGGGAGGTGAGGGACTCCTCGACGCCGCGACTTTCGTCCGCGCGCCACTCCAGGGCCTCGCGGGCGTCGTCGGTGAGGGTGTCGAGAAGGATGTCGACCTTCGACTTCCACCAGCGGTAGATCGTCTGCTTGGCCACCCCCGCGCGCTGGGCGATGCCCTCGATGGTCAGGGCGGCGAAGCCCCGCTCGACCAGGAGGTCGTCCGCGGCGTGCAGCACCGCGAGCCGGACGCTCTCGCTGCGGCGTGGGCCGGTTCGGCTGACGACCGTGGTCTTCTCGCAGGCCGGTGGTGGTTTCCGCGTGGCGCTGATGGTTCCGTCAACCCTTCGCATCGTGTCCGTCGCTGTGATTCTGGCACAGCGGGTCCGCCGTGAACCGGTTCACGGCGGACCCGCTCAGGCGGCCTTACGGCCGGTCCGCACCAGGCTGAGCAGGACGCCGAGGGAGAGCGCCGCGACCACCGCGCTGAACGTCTCGCCGGCCGGGCGCAGGCTGGTCTCGCGGATCAGGACGCCCACACCGATCGCGGGCACCGCCAGCATCGAGTACAGGATGGCGAAGAAGGTGGAGACCGAGGCGCCCCGGTGCTGGGGGGCGCTGCGCGTGGTGATGCCGCCGATGCCGTGACCGACGGCGATGCCCGTCGCCAGTCCGTTGACCGCGGCACCGACGAGCAGAGGAGCCAGGGTGCTGGTGGCCATCGCGGCGGCGATCAGACCGGCCGCGACGATCAGGCCCAGGCACGAGGCGGGCAGGGCGGTGGCGGGCTTGAGGGTGCGGACGAGAAGCTGGCCGAGGGCGGTGCAGGCGAAGGCGATGAAGACCACCAGTCCGGTGAGGGTGTGGCTGGACTCGTGCAGCACCGTCCCCAGGAACAGGCCCGTCACGGCGGTCAGGACGCCGAGCACGGCGAAGCCCGCGCCCGCCGCCATCGCGGAGCGCAGGAAGTCCGAGCGGATCTCGGCGGGGACGTGCAGCGGCTGGACCTGCAGCGAGAAACCGGAACGGTGGGCGGAGCTCTCCCCGTTCACGAGGACACCGAGCGTGCCGATGGCGGCGAGGACGAGCATGACGACCCAGGGGGTGCGCAGCGGGGAGGGCGCGAGGTCCGCCAGGATCCCCGCGATCAGCGTGCCGCAGGCGAGGCCGCCCATGTTCGCGAACAAGGCGAGGGTGGCGGGCTTGATGCGGCTGTGCTGCCCGAGCCGCTCGGTGAGGGAGGCGGTGGCGGCGCCGGTCACCAGGGCCGCGGAGAAGCCGGACACGACCCGGGCGACGAGCATCGCGGCGACGTTCTGGGCGAGCAGGAAGACCACCGCGGCGACCACGGACAGCAGGGTGGCCGCGACCAGGACGGGACGGCGTCCCACCTGGTCCGAGAGCCGGCCGAAGACCAGCAGCCCGAGGACGACGCCGAGCGCGTAGACGGCGAAGACGACGGTCACGGTGAACGGCGTGAAGCCGAACTCCTCGCCGTACAGCGGGTAGAGCGGGGTGGGCGCGGTGGTGCCCGCCATGGTGATCCAGAAGGCGAAGGCCACGCTGAACACGGCGAGGCCGCCGCCGCGTGCCCTCTCTGGAGCGCCGGTCCGGTCGACGGCGCGGACGGTCGAGTTCCCCACTGAAGTGGCCTCTCGTGAGCGGTTGAGTGCGGAAAGGCGCGGCGCATGCCGAGACTTACCGTTGCGTCTCATCTGGAGACTAGACTAGTCGTCGCGTCTATTCAATGGCGCGGCGATGGTCAGGGGCCGAGGGCGCGCACCAGGCGCCACCGGGCCCGCCCCGGGCGGACGACCGGACTGTGCGGACACGACCTAGGCTGGAGCGCATGTCAGCGATCCGTCTCCTCGTGCTCGGCGCGGTCCGTCTGCACGGGCGGGCCCACGGCTACCAGGTGCGCACCGACCTGGAGTACTGGGGCGCGCACGAGTGGTCCAGCGCCAAGCCCGGCTCGATCTACCACGCCCTGAAGCAGATGGCGAAGCAAGGGCTGCTGCACGCGCACGAGGTCGCCCCGTCCACGGCCGGCGGCCCGCCGCGCACGGAGTACGAGCTCACCGGGCAGGGGGCCGACGAGTACTTCCGGCTGCTGCGCGAGGCGCTGGTCACGTACGACCAGCGGGGGGACGTGAAGACGGCCGCCGTCGGCTTCCTCGTCGACCTGCCGCGGGCGGAGGCGGTCGCGCTGCTGAAGGAGCGCACCGTGCGGATCGAGCAGTGGCGGGCCTCCGTCCTGGAGCACTACGTCCCCGAGGAGGGGCCCGGGCAGCTGGGCCACATCGGCGAGATCATGAACATGTGGGTCCACACGGCCGACTCCGAGGCCGAGTGGACCCGCGGTCTCATCGAGCGCATCGAGGGCGGCGCCTACACCTTCGCCGACGAGGGCGACCCGTTCGTCGGCGTGCTGGCCGAGGGTGTGGAGAACCCGTACGCGACGGGGGAGCGGCATCCGGAGGACGACTGCTAATCAAGTTTGACGAATGGAGGGTCAGGGGTTACTTTCGAGCATGTAGTCAAGTTTGACTAGCGAGGGAGTCCCTGTGGCCGACACGGCGATCATCGTCGAAGGCGCGGAGAAGAGATACGGCGACCAGAAGGCCCTGGACGGGCTCGACCTCACGGTCGAGCGCGGCACGGTGCACGGGGTGCTCGGCCCGAACGGCGCGGGCAAGACCACCCTGGTGAGGATCCTGTCCACCCTGCTGCGCCCCGACGCGGGCCGGATCGAGGTGGCCGGGCACGACGTGGTGCGCGAGGCGTACGCCGTCCGGCTGCGCATCGGCCTGCTGGGCCAGCACGCCGCGCTCGACGAGGAGCTCGGCGGCCGGCAGAACCTGGAACTGTTCGGCCGGCTGCACCACCTGGGCGCGCGGCGGGCACGCGCGCGTGCCGGCGAACTGCTGGAGCGTTTCGGCCTGGCCGGCACCGGCCGCAAGGCGGTCAGGCAGTACAGCGGCGGCATGCGGCGCCGCCTGGACCTCGCGGCGTCCCTGATCACCGAACCGGAGGTGCTGTTCCTGGACGAGCCGACCACCGGCCTCGACCCGCGCGGCCGGTCCGAGGTGTGGGACTCCGTCCGCTCGCTGGTCGGCGGCGGTACGACGGTCCTGCTCACCACGCAGTACCTGGAGGAGGCCGATCAGCTCGCCGACCGCATCTCGGTCGTCGACGCCGGCCGGGTCATCGCCGAGGGCACGGCGGACGAGCTGAAGGCCGAGACCGGCGGCGACCGCATCGACGTGGTCCTGCGCGACGCGGGCCAACTGGGGGCTGCTGTCGCCCTGCTGCCCCTCGGCGGGGTCAACGTCGACACCGACCGCCGCCTGCTGAGCGCCCCGGTGACCGACCGCATGGAGGCCCTCTCCGGGGTCGTCCGGGCCCTTCAGGAGGCCGGCATCGAGGCGGAGGACGTCGCCCTGCGCCGCCCGACGCTGGACGAGGTGTTCCTGCACCTCACCGGAGACGACCGCCGAGTGAAGGAGGCCGCGTGACCGCCCACGCCCTGACCGACTCCTGGACCATGACCCGCCGGGAACTCGCCCGATGGGGACGGCAGCCGGTCCAGCTGGTCGTCAACCTCGTCTTCCCGGTGATGCTGCTGCTCATGTTCGGCTACCTGGTCGGCGGCGGCCGGGGCGTGGGCGGGGAGTACCGCGACTACCTGATCCCCGGCATGCTCGCGCTCACCATGGCCTTCGGCCTGGAGGGCACGATGATCGCCGTCACCCGGGACCTCGACAAGGGCGTCATCGACCGCTTCCGCTCCATGCCCATGACCAACGGAGCGGTACTCGTGGGCCGTTCGGCCGCCGACATGCTCCAGTCGGCGATGGCCCTGGTGGTGCTCATCGGCGTGGGCGCCGCGCTCGGCTGGCGGACCCACGGCACTGCGGCGGCCTTCCTGGGAGCCGTGGGCCTGCTGCTCCTGTTCCGGTTCGCCATGCTGTGGATCGGCATGTACCTGGCGCTGGTGGCCGGGAAGCCGGAGATGGTCCAGGCCGTGCAGATCCTGGTCTGGCCGGTCGGCTTCCTGTCCAACGCCCTGGCCCTCCCCGACACCATGCCCGGCTGGCTCGGCACGGTCGTCGAGTGGAACCCGATGTCCCACACGGCCACGGCCGTGCGGGACCTGTTCGGCAGCCCCGGCGCGGAGTCCGGGCACGCGTGGGCGGCGCTCGTCTGGCCCCTGGCCCTGCTGGCGGTGTTCTTCCCGCTGGCGGTACGGAGGTTCGGGCGGCTGAGCCGCTGACCGGCTGAGCGGTCAGTGGTGAAAGCCGGTGGCCGCGCCCTTGTCCCAAGTGAAGGGGCGCGGCTGCCGGCGCAGCTCCGGCAGCAGGCGCTCCAGGTCCTGCGTGAGGAGCTCGGCGAGGTCGGCCGAGAACCCGTTGCGGCACACCACCCGCAGCACGGACAGGTCCTCGCGGTGGGCCGGGAAGGTGTACGCGGGCACCAGCCAGCCGTTCTCGCGCAGCCGCCGCGAGACGTCGAAGACGTCGTACGACGTCACGTCCGGCGCGGTCGTGAAGGCGAACACCGGCAACTGGTCGCCCCGGGTCAGCAGCCGGAAGTCGCCCAGCGCCTCGATCCGCGCGGCGAGCCCCGTGGCCACGTCCCGCGCGGCCTGCTGCACGGCCCGGTAGCCCTCGCGGCCCAGCCGCAGGAACGTGTAGTACTGGGCCACGACCTGCGCGCCCGGCCGGGAGAAGTTGAGCGCGAACGTCGGCATGTCGCCGCCCAGATAGTTCACCCGGAACACCAGCTCCTCCGGCAGCGCCTCCGCGTCCCGCCACAGCGCCCAGCCGACGCCCGGGTAGACGAGCCCGTACTTGTGCCCCGAGGTGTTGATCGACGCCACCCTCGGCAGCCGGAAGTCCCACACCAGGTCCTCGTCGAGGAACGGCGCGACCATGGCGCCGGACGCCCCGTCGACATGCACGGGGATGTCGAGCCCGGTCCGTTCCTGCACCGCGTCCAGCGCCGCGCACAGCTCGGCGACCGGCTCGTAGGACCCGTCGAAGGTCGAGCCCAGGATGCCGACGACCCCGATGGTGTTCTCGTCGCACAGCTCGGCCGCGGCCTGCGGGTCCAGGTGGAACCGCTCGCCCTCCATGGGGACCAGCCGGGCCTCGACCTCCCAGAAGTTGCAGAACTTCTCCCAGCAGACCTGCACGTTCACACCCATCACCAGGTTGGGGCGCGCCCCCGGGTACCGGTCGGCGTTGCGCCGCGCCCAGCGCCGCTTCAGCGCCATCCCGGCGAGCATGCACGCCTCGCTCGACCCGGTCGTCGAACAGCCCACGGCCGCCGCCGGATCGGGCGCGTGCCACAGGTCGGCGAGCATCGCCACGCACCGCCGCTCCAGTTCGGCCGTGCGCGGGTACTCGTCCTTGTCGATCATGTTCTTGTCCCGGCACTCCGCCATCAGCACCCCGGCCTCCGGCTCCATCCAGGTGGTGACGAAGGTGGCGAGGTTCAGCCGCGCGTTGCCGTCGAGCATCAGCTCGTCGCGCACCAGCTGATGGGCCGTCACCGGCGCCATGGGCTGCTCCGGGAGCCGGTGCGTGGGCGGGGCCTCGGCCATGTCGCCGACCGGGTTGGCGGGGCCGTAGAAGGGGTTGACGGACAGGCGCCGTTCACCGGTCTGGCGGGGGCCTTCGTTCAGGGGCATGAGGGACTCCAGAAGGGGTGGTGGGGGAGGGGTCGGGTCATCGCACCGGCGTCCCGTCCGGCCGGAGCTGCATCTGCGGCCGGCCCGTGACCAGCAGCCAGGCCGGCAGCGAGGCGATGCAGAGCAGGGCGAGGATCCCCGGCGAGTCGATCAGCACCGCGGCGACGAACAGGCTGATCCAGCCCTGCCGGGTGATGGCGAGCAGCATCCCGAGCACACCGGCGGACACCCCCACCGACGGATGCACCCCGGACACCAGGGCGTGCGCGCACAGCCCGAGGGCCGTGCCGGCGAACACGGCCGGAAAGATGCGCCCCCCGCGGAACCCGCAGGACGCGGCGACGAGCAGCGCGGCCAGTTTCACCACCGTCATGACGGCGAACTCCCCGGCCGACCAGCCGTCCGGGTCGTGCGCCAGCTCCGCGACCTCGTCGAGTCCCTTGAACAGCGTCAGATGGCCGCCCAGGGCCGCGAGAGCGCCCAGCACGGCCCCACCCGCCGGGAGCATCAGCATCGGGTGCCGCAGCCGGCGGAAGGCACCGTGGACGTACGGGAGCGCGCGCACGGCGCACATGCCGAGCAGCGCACCCGCCGCGGCGACCACGACGGCCGCCAGCAGGTCCGCCCAGCCCGGCCGGCCGAAGGACGGCAGGTCCAGGTCGAAGCTCGGGCGGTCGATCAGCGCGGCGGTCAGGGCACCGGCCGCGGCGGCGGTCAGCGGCGCGAAGAGGTTGTCCCAGAGCAGGCCGCGCGTCTCCTGCCGGGAGAGCACCTCGGAGATCACCAGGGCGGCCGCCACGGGCGTGCCGAACAGCGCGCCGATCGTCGCCGCCTCCGCCAGGGCCGGCCAGATCCGGCCCGGCGCCCGGGGGACGGCCCGGCCGCCCAGCCAGACCGCCAGGCCGACGTTCACGGCGATGATCGGGTTCTCGGGGCCCAGGCTCGGCCCGCCGGCCAGCGTCAGCGCGGCCGCCAGCAGCAGCCCCGGCAGCACCACGGGCGGCAGGACCGGCGCGTCCAGTCCCACGGTCGCCGGATCCGGTCCCGCGTGCCCCGGCACCTTCCACACCACCAGCCCGACGGCGACACCGGTCGCGAGGAGCGTCACGAACATCCACGCCACGGAGTACCGGCCGATGCCCAGTGCGTCCGGCGCGGTCTCCCACAACACGCCCTGGAGCTCCTCCGCGGCGACCTCCACCCCCACCAGGAGCAGGCTGGACATCACGCCGACGGCCACGGCCGGCAGGACCGACGGCAGCAGCACGCGCGCGGGGGTCGACGGAGTGACGGAAGGCGCCTGCTGCTCGGTGTCGACCACGGGCACACGATAAAGGGATCAAACGTCACAAACCGGAAACACGCTTGCGCGCGGGCCTCACTCCCGGGTCAAGACCACCGCCGTGCCGTACGCGCACACCTCGGTGCCCACGTCCGCCGCCTCCGTCACGTCGAAGCGGAACGCGAGCACACCGTTGGCTCCACGCGCGCGTGCCTGTTCGACGAGTCGTTCCATGGCCTGGTTGCGGGTCTGCACGAGCGTCTTGGTGAGCCCACGCAGCTCGCCGCCGACCATCGACTTCAGCCCGGCGCCGATCTGGCTCCCCAGGTGCCGCGAGCGCACGGTCAGTCCGAAGACCTCGCCGAGCACCTCCTGCACGCGGTGGCCGGGTACGTCGTTCGTGGTGACGACGAGGACGTCGGGCCGAGGGCCCTGTCCGCCGCCGTATTCATCGATGCCCATGGCTCACAGCTTTGACCGGGACGGCGCACAGTGCATCCTGAGTACGCCCATGGAACCTGGGCCATGACGGCCGCGTTGATACTTTGAGGCAGTCAGCCCCCAGCCCGTACCCCCAGCAGCAGGAGCCACATCCCCGTGACCACGCTTGCGCTCGGCCCCGAGTGGCTCAGCCCGGACTACCTGATCTCGACGTTCAGCCTGCCGGGCATCCTGCTCATCGTCTTCGCGGAGTCGGGTCTCTTCGCGTTCCTGCCCGGCGACTCCCTGCTGTTCACGGCGGGCCTCTTCGTCGCCGAGGGCACGTACATCAGCCAGCCGCTGTGGCTGGTCTGCACGCTGATCGTGCTCGCCGCCGTCATCGGCGACCAAGTGGGCTACATGATCGGCAAGTTCCTGGGCCCGAAGCTCTTCAGCCGTCCCAACTCCAAGCTCTTCAAGCAGGAGAACCTGGACAAGGCCCACGAGTTCATGGAGAAGCACGGCCCCAAGGCGATCGTCCTGGCCCGCTTCGTCCCCATCGTGCGCACCTTCGCCCCGATCGTCGCCGGCGCCGGCCGGATGCAGTACCGCACGTTCCTCACGTACAACGTCGTCGGCGGCATCGCCTGGGGCACCGGCGTCACCCTCGCGGGGTACTGGCTGGGCCAGATCGAGTTCATCAAGACGAACGTCGAGGCGATCCTCGTCCTGATCGTCCTGCTCTCCGTCGTCCCGATCCTCATCGAGTACCTCCGCGACCGCTCCAAGAAGAAGCGCGCCGCGTCCGAGGCCCCGGCGGTCCAGCCCCATCCCCCCGTCATGGACGACGCGACGACCCAGCTCCGCCGCATCACCCCGCACGACCAGCCCCACCAGCACCCGCAGCAGCCCCCGTACGACCAGCACAACGGCTACAACGACCAGCAGTACTACGGCCAGTACCCCCAGAGCCCCGGCTACGGCCACCAGCAGCAGGGCCAGCAGGGCCCTTACAACGGCGGCTACTGAACCAACCCTCTTGGCGGCGCGGGGAGGCGCGGGGAGGCGCGGGAAGGCGCGGGGAACTGCGCGAACAACCCCACCGGCCCGCGGCCGCCAGCGGACACCAAGCTCCGAGCCCGTAGGCACCCGGCGCTAGAAACCCCTGGTCCGCTTGGCGGCCCGCCGCTTCTCGGCGGAGCCGATCCGCAGGAACATCCGCGAGATCTCCGACCCCAGATTCACCCCGATGGCGATCGCCATGGCCAGAGCCACCGCCTTGGACAGTGAGACCAGCCCCGCGTCCACCTCGTTCTGCGCGATCGCCAGCAGCCCGAAGTACGTCGCGGAACCCGGCAGCAACGGCCCGATCGCCGCAGTCGTGTACGGCAGAGCCGACGCGAACTGGTACCGGGACAACAGCTGTCCGAACAACCCCACCAGCCCGGCGGCCGCAGCCGTGGACGCCACCGGCGAGATGCCCCCGGCGTAGTGCATCGCGCCGTACACGACCCACGCGACACCCCCGTTCAGCGTCACCCACACCACGGTGGATCGTTCCTGCTGAAGCAGCACCGCGAACGCCAGCGACAACAGCATCGACGCGCCGATCAGCACCAGCGGATCGTCGGAGACCCCGAGCGCCGCGTCCGGGTTCAGCCGGGCCCCCAGCTGCACGCCGAAGTACAGCACCATCAGCACACCCGCGACGATGCCCACGAAGAAGTACAGGACCTCCAGCAGACGCGCGGACGCGGTGATGTAGAAGCCGGTCAGCCCGTCCTGCACCCCGGCCACCAGCGCCCGCCCGGGCAGCAGGGCGAACAGTCCACCGGTGATGACCGCGGACGCCTTCACGTCCACATGGCCGAGGGTCAGCGCGACCCCGATCGCGGCCGGCGGCGTCGCGGCCACCGTGAACTGGTAGAACTCCGGCAGCCCGCGCCCCGCACAGAGCCACGCCAGCCGGTCGCCGAGCATCGCGCCCAGCGCGGCCGCGACGAACACGATCAGATCACCGCCGACGAGCACGGAGGCCGCACCCGCCAGCAGCCCGCTCGCGCCGGTCAGCGCCCAGCCGGGGTAGGGGTGCCGGTTACGGCGGATCTCGGCGAGCCGCCGGTAGGCCTCCTCCAGGGAGACCGCCGTCTCGTCGTCGCTGAGGTCGTCCACCAGCTGGTACACGGCCGCCAGCCGCGTGTAGTCGGTGCCCCGGCGGCGCACGGTCCGCGACGCCGTGACCGGGTCGTCGACGAGGGACGGCTGGTAGGAGATCGCCAGCAGTGTGAAGGTGACGTTGGGCTCGCAGCGGTCCAGGCCGTACGACCGGCAGACGGCGAACATGGCCGCCTCCACGTCCTCGGCGCCCTCACCGCCCGCCAGCAGCAACTCGCCGATACGCAGCGTCAGGTCGAGCACGCGCGGCACGGCCGGCCCCGAGTCGTCGCCGCCGCGCTGGCTCGGTTCCGGCGCCGGCCGCTCCGCCACCGGCATGCGCAGCATGGTGCGCATCCGGTCCTGCCAGGGCACGTCCTTGGTCAGACTGACCACGGGGATCCCGGTCGGCGGGGTGAACGCCGACGGGGCGTGCTTCGAGCTGTACGTGCTCGGCGGGGTGAACGCCGACCCCTCCGGATCCGCCGCCGGCGGCTGCGAGACGTCCAGCCCCTCCGGCAGGGCGAACTCGGACGTCACCTCGGACTCCGTACCGGTCACCTTGGGCACGGCGAGACCCTCGGGGATCGCGAACTCCGACGTCGTCGACATGTCCCCGTCGACGGCGGCCCCCGCCGGAGGCAGGAACATACTCCTGGCCTCGTCCGACTTCGGCTTGCGGTCCTCCGCGTCCGTCACTGCCTGGCGCTCCCTGTACGACACGTAAGCCTCAGTACCCCCAGCCTCAGTATGCGCACATACAGGCCAACGGGCCGCACGCGCAGGCGTACGGCCCGTGAGCATCAGAAGGGGTCAGTGACCGCCCTGCTCCTTGAAGCGCTTGTAGGACCGCTCGATCTCGGCCTCGGCGTCCGTCCGGCCCACCCAGTTGGCGCCCTCGACCGACTTGCCGGGCTCCAGGTCCTTGTAGACCTCGAAGAAGTGCTGGATCTCCAGGCGGTCGAACTCCGACACGTGGTGGATGTCCCGCAGGTGCTCCACACGCGGGTCGTGCGCCGGCACGCACAGCAGCTTGTCGTCGCCACCGGCCTCGTCCGTCATCCGGAACATGCCGATCGCACGGCACTGGATGAGGCAGCCGGGGAACGTCGGCTCGTCCAGGATGACCAGCGCGTCCAGCGGGTCGCCGTCCTCGCCGAGGGTGTTCTCGACGAAGCCGTAGTCGGCCGGGTAGCTGGTCGAGGTGAAGAGGCGCCGGTCCAGGCGGATCCGACCGGTCTCGTGGTCCACCTCGTACTTGTTGCGCGAACCCTTCGGAATCTCGATCGTGACGTCGAACTCCACCGGTGGCTCCTCCATGATCAACACATCGTTCTGGTGGTTAAGTGTCCCTCACGCAGGTGTGTGATCGCGAAAGGGGCTGGTGGTCGTGCCGGAGCTGCGTCCTTGGCGGGCCGCGAGGCCGCACGTGGTGCGGATTTCGCAGGCCCTGCGACCGCGCCTGGCCAGGGCCGCCGCAGCCGCGAAACCACGGGTCGCGCGGCTCGTCCGAGCCGGGAAACCACAGGTCGCGCGGGTCACGCCGAAGACCTGGCAGTACGCCGCGGGCGCCGCCACCGCCGGCCTCGCACTGGCCGCCGGTGTGGTGACCGCGGCCGGCCCCTGGGACTCCTCGGGTCAGCGTACGGCCGAGCGGGACCGCGCCGCGGCCCTGGGCCGTGTGGGTGGCACAGATCACGGCCGGGCCCCCGGCGCGCCCGCGCAGCCCCGACCGGCCCCCAGCGCCGGACCCGTGCTGACCGGCCTCGGCGGCGTCAGCACCGTGAAGTCCGCCCCGGACGGCAAGGCCCTCACGAAGACCCTTACGCCCCTGCTGAAGGACCCGGCGCTCGGCCCCCGGCCGGCAGCGGCCGTCGTGGACGTCACGACCGGCAGGCGCCTGTACGGCACCAACCCGGACGCCGCGCTCACCCCGGCCTCCACGACGAAGATCGCCACGGCGGTCGCCGCGCTGTCCGCGATGGGCGCCGACCACCGCCTCACCACCCGCGCCGCGCTGGAACCCGACACGAACGAGGTCGTCCTGGTCGGCGGCGGCGACCCCACCCTCACGGCACGCGAGGCCTCCGACGGCTCGGCCGGCCTGCACACCCTGGCCGACCGGACGGCCGCGGCCCTGGCCCAGCGCGGCGTCCGCGACGTGACGCTCTCCTACGACACGACCAGCTACGCGGGCAGCCAGAAGCACCCGATCGGGGTCAACCCCAATCTCGCCCCCGTCAGCCCCCTGATGGTGGACGAGGGCCGCACGGACGACTCGACCAGCGGCCCGGTCACCCGCGTGACCGACCCGGCCGCGGACGCGGCCCGCCGCTTCGGGGACCTCCTGAAGTCGCGCGGCATCAAGACCTCGGCCCCCGGCCCGTCGAAGGCCACGGGCCGCGCGAAGACCCTGGCCACGGTGTCCTCACCCCCGCTCTCGGCCCTCGTCGAACGCATGCTGACCAACAGCGACAACGACATCGCCGAGGCCCTCGCCCGCCAGACGGCGATCGCCACGGGCCACCGGGCCGACTTCGCCGGTGCCGGCCGCGCGATCGACGCCCGGCTCCGCAAGCTCGGCCTGCCCCTCAAGGGCGCCGCCTTCAAGGACGGCAGTGGCCTGGACCGCGCCGGCAGACTGACGGCCGGCCTCCTCACCGCCCTCCTGGCCAAGGCGGCCGACCCCGCCCACCCCGAACTCCGCCCGGCCCTCACCGGCCTCCCCGTGGCCGGCTTCACCGGCACCCTGACCACCCGCTACACGGACGGCGCAGGAGGCGTCGTCCGCGCCAAGACAGGCACCCTGACCGGCGTGAACACCCTCGCGGGCACGGTCGTCGACCAGGACGGCCGCCTGCTGGCCTTCTCCTTCATGGCCAACGACACGAACGACCCGGCCGCGGCCCAGACGGCCCTGGACCGGGCGGCAACGACCCTGGCGGCCTGCGGCTGCCGGTAGGCACGCGCCACGGCCGTGGTCGGCCGGTCTGCCTGACCATGGGTGGTCGGCCCGCCTGGCCGTGGGAGGCCGATCTGCTTGGCCGTGGGTGGTCGGCCCGCCTGGCCGTGGGAGGCCGATCTGCTTGGCCGTGGGTGGTCGGTCTGCCTGGCCGCCGGTAGCCGGCCCGCCTGGCCGTGGGCGGTCGGACCGCCCCGCCGTGGGCAGTCGTTCCGCTGGGGCGGAACGGGTGGGCACGGCCGACAACGCCGAGTACCGGCAAAACGGACCCCAGCCCTTGCCGACCCAGCACGCCAGCTGCAACGCCGCTGTCCAAAACGCACCCCCAGCTCCACCACCCCCTCGCCGCCCTGCCCCAGCGGCCAGCGCTCACGTACGGTTGACCCATGACGAGCATCGGTGGTGCTTCAACCGGCATGGTCGACTGGAACCTCGCGGTCGCGACCGCGACCCGGCTCGTACGGCCGGGCCCCGACGTCAGCCGCGACGAGGCCCGGGCCGTCGTCGCGGAGCTGCGCCGGCATGCCAAGGCCTCGGAGGGGCACGTCCGGGGTTTCACTCGTCTGGGCACGGAGGAGGGCCACGACACCCCCGTCCTGGTCGTCGACCGCCCGGGCTGGATCCGGGCGAACGTCGCCGGCTTCCGGGAACTGCTGAAGCCCCTGCTCGACAAGATGCAGGACCGGCGCGGCAACACCACCGGCGGCGCGGTCATGAGCGCCGTGGGCGGCAAGGTCACCGGCGTGGAGCTGGGCATGCTCCTGTCCTTCCTGGCCTCCCGCGTCCTCGGCCAGTACGAGACCTTCGCCCCGGCCACGCGCCAGCTCCCGGCCGGGGAGAACGGCGGCGGCCGGCTCCTGCTCGTCGCCCCGAACATCGTGCACGTGGAGCGCGAACTCGACGTCGACCCGCACGACTTCAGGCTCTGGGTGTGCCTGCACGAGGAGACGCACCGCACGCAGTTCACGGCCGTGCCCTGGCTGCGCGACCACCTCGAGGGCGAGATCCAGTCCTTCCTGGGCGAGACCGACGTCGACCCCATGACCGTCCTGGAACGTGTGCGGGAGGCCGCTCAGAGCCTCGCCGGGGGCCGTCCCGAGGCCGAGGAGGACGACGGTGGCCGCTCCCTCGTCGAGATCGTGCAGACGCCCGCCCAACGCGAGATCCTCGGCCGCCTCACGGCCGTGATGTCCCTGCTGGAGGGCCACGCCGACTTCGTGATGGACGGCGTCGGACCGGACATCGTACCGAGCGTCGGGGAGATCCGCGAGAAGTTCCAGCAGCGCCGCGCCAAGGGCGCCTCCCGCCTGGACCTGGCCCTGCGCAAGCTGCTCGGCCTGGACGCCAAGCTCCGCCAGTACCGGGACGGCGAACGCTTCGTACGGGCCGTCGTCGACGAGGTCGGCATGGACGGCTTCAACCGCGTGTGGACCTCGCCCAACACCCTCCCCACCAAGACGGAGATCGCCAAACCGGCGGACTGGATCGCGCGGGTGCACCGCAGGACCGAGTAGTGAACTACGGCGGGAAGTCGTGAAAGGAAACGGGCCGACTGGCAGGCGAACGCCCCTCCAATCACCCGTCCGAGGGACCGTGAGCCAGGGGTAGGCGTGCAATGCTCGGGGAACGGCCCGGTTCTGTCACCATCTACATACTCTGCGTGACCGGCACTCGGGTTCACCCCCCGAAAACTTCATGAAGGGAACCGGACATGGGTCCCCATCCTGCGGTCGCGGCGATACGCCTGGCGGTCCGCCGCGTCCTCCACGACCTCCTCACCGAACACCGCACCACCGCCGCACTCCCGCACGCCCTCTCGCACGAGCCGCCGCCCCCGCCGCTCGTGCTCGTGGCATGCTCCGGCGGCGCCGACTCCATGGCCCTCGCCTCCGCCCTCGCCTTCGAGTCCCCCAAGCTCGGCATCAGAGCGGGCGGCGTGACCGTCGACCACGGCCTCCAGCCCGGCTCCGACGTACGGGCCGCGGAAGTCGTCCTGCGCCTGCGCGAACTCGGCCTCGACCCGGTCGACTCCGTCGCCGTGACCGTCGGCCGCGCGGGCGGGCCCGAAGCCGCCGCCCGCGACGCCCGCTACGCCGCACTCGACACCGCCGCCGAACGCCACGGCGCCGCCGCGGTCCTGCTCGGCCACACCCGGGACGACCAGGCCGAAACCGTCCTGCTGGGCCTCGCCCGGGGCTCCGGGATCCGCTCCCTGTCCGGAATGGCCGCGGTCTCCGGGGCCGGTGGCCGTTACCGGCGGCCCTTCCTGGAACTCGACCGGCAGACCGCCCGCAAGGCCTGCATGGTCCAGTCCCTGCCCGTCTGGGACGACCCCCACAACGCCGACCCGGCCTACACCCGCTCCCGGCTGCGCCACGAAGGCCTGCCCGCCCTGGAGAAGGCCCTCGGCAAGGGCGTCGTCGAGGCCCTCGCCCGTACGGCCCGGCTCTCCCGCGACGACGCCGACGCCCTCGACTCCTGGGCCACCCGGGCCGAGGCCGCCGTCCGCGACGCCGCCGGGCAACTGGAGTGCGCGAAGCTCTACGCCCTGCCGCCCGCCGTACGCCGCCGAGTGCTGCGCCGGGCCGCCATCGCAGCCGGTGTCCCGGCCGGTTCGCTGTTCGCCCGGCACCTCGAGGAAGTCGACCGGTTGATCACCGGCTGGCGCGGTCAGGGTGCCATCAACCTCCCCGGCAAGGTCGTGGCCCGGCGGCAGGGTGGCAGACTGGTGATTCGGCAAGGCTGAATCACGTCCCCCTCCGAGCAGTCGGTGGAGGGGCCGCTCAGTCAGGGACGACCGAAAGTGATGCGGGTGGACGCGAAAGACATGGGTGCCGACCTTCAGCAGGTACTCATCACCAAGGAAGAGATCGACGCCAAGCTGGCCGAGCTGGCCGCGAAGATCGACGCGGAGTACGCGGGCAAGGATCTGCTGATCGTCGGCGTCCTCAAGGGCGCGGTGATGGTCATGGCCGATCTCGCCCGGGCGCTGTCCACCCCCCTCACCATGGACTGGATGGCCGTATCCTCCTACGGGGCGGGCACCCAGTCCTCCGGTGTGGTGCGGATCCTCAAGGACCTCGACACCGACATCAAGGGCAAGCACGTCCTCATCGTCGAGGACATCATCGACTCCGGCCTGACCCTGTCCTGGCTGATCTCCAACCTCGGCTCGCGCGAGCCCGCCTCCCTCAAGGTGTGCACGCTGCTGCGCAAGCCCGAGGCCGCGAAGGTCGCCATCGACGTGGAATGGGTCGGGTTCGACATCCCCAACGAATTCGTCGTCGGGTACGGGCTCGACTACGCCGAGAAGTACCGCAATCTCCCGTTCGTCGGTACGCTCGCGCCCCACGTGTACGGCGGCTGACATTCCGGCCGGGGTGCCGTGCCGGTGATCGGGAACCCCAGCGGGCTTCCCGCCGTTGGAGCATGCGTAGACGGATCGCCAGTCGTCCCACGCGGCTTCAGGTGACAATGCTGGGGTACCGTCCGAAGAACAGCCTTTATCAAACTCACTATGGCAGGAGGGACGGGGCGGCACCGCTCCGTATGGATGGACGTGAAGCGATACTTCCGTGGGCCGGTCATGTGGATCGTGCTGGCCGTCCTTGCCGTGGTCGTGTTGATGCAGGTCGTCGGCTCGTCCGGCGGCTACAAGACGGTGGACACCGGCCAGGTCGTCCAGGCGATCAATGACAACAAGGTCGAGTCGGCCAAGCTGACCACCGGCGACGAGCAGACCATCAAGGCCTCGCTCAAGGACGGCGTAAAGATCGAGGGCAGCTCGAAGATCCAGGCGAGCTACATCGGCGACCAGGGCGTGACGATTGCCAACACGCTCCAGGCGAAGTTCCAGGACAAGCAGATCCCGGACGGCTACACGGTCTCGCCGTCCAAGCAGAACCCGTTCGTCGGGATCCTGCTCTCGCTGCTCCCCTTCGTCCTCATCGTCGTCGTCTTCCTGTTCCTGATGAATCAGATGCAGGGCGGCGGCTCCCGAGTCATGAACTTCGGGAAGTCCAAGGCGAAGCTCATCACCAAGGACACCCCCAAGACGACGTTCTCGGACGTCGCCGGTTCGGACGAGGCCGTCGAGGAGCTCCACGAGATCAAGGAGTTCCTCCAGGAGCCGGCCAAGTTCCAGGCCGTCGGCGCCAAGATTCCCAAGGGCGTGCTGCTGTACGGCCCGCCCGGTACCGGCAAGACCCTGCTCGCGCGGGCCGTCGCGGGCGAGGCCGGGGTGCCGTTCTACTCGATCTCCGGTTCCGACTTCGTCGAGATGTTCGTCGGTGTCGGTGCCTCCCGGGTCCGTGACCTGTTCGAGCAGGCCAAGGCCAACGCCCCGGCGATCGTCTTCGTCGACGAGATCGACGCGGTCGGCCGCCACCGCGGCGCCGGCCTCGGCGGTGGTCACGACGAGCGTGAGCAGACCCTGAACCAGCTGCTCGTCGAGATGGACGGCTTCGACGTCAAGGGCGGCGTGATCCTCATCGCCGCGACGAACCGGCCCGACATCCTCGACCCGGCGCTGCTGCGCCCCGGCCGCTTCGACCGGCAGATCGCCGTCGACCGCCCGGACATGCAGGGCCGTCTGGAGATCCTCAAGGTTCACCAGAAGGGCAAGCCGGTCGCCCCGGACGTCGACCTGTCGGCCGTCGCCCGCCGTACGCCCGGTATGACGGGTGCCGATCTGGCCAACGTGCTGAACGAGGCCGCCCTGCTGACGGCCCGCAGCGACCAGAAGCTGATCGACAACCACATGCTGGACGAGGCGATCGACCGTGTGGTCGCGGGCCCGCAGAAGCGGACCCGGATCATGTCGGACAAGGAGAAGAAGATCACCGCGTACCACGAGGGCGGACACGCCCTGGTCGCGGCGGCCTCGCCGAACTCCGACCCCGTCCACAAGATCACGATCCTGTCGAGAGGCCGTGCCCTCGGGTACACGATGGTGCTGCCGGACGAGGACAAGTACTCGACCACGCGCAACGAGATGCTGGACCAGCTGGCCTACATGCTGGGCGGCCGCGCGGCCGAGGAGCTCGTCTTCCACGACCCGACGACGGGTGCCGCCAACGACATCGAGAAGGCCACGGGCCTGGCCCGGGCGATGGTCACGCAGTACGGCATGACCGAGCGTCTCGGCGCGATCAAGTTCGGTGGCGACAACACCGAGCCCTTCCTCGGACGTGAGATGTCTCACCAGCGCGACTACTCGGAAGAGGTCGCCGCGCTGGTCGACGAAGAGGTCAAGAAGCTCATCGAGACCGCGCACAACGAGGCCTGGGAGATCCTTGTCGAGAACCGCGACGTCCTCGACAACCTCGTACTGCAGCTGCTGGAGAAGGAGACGCTGGGCAAGGAGGAGATCGCCGAGATCTTCGCCCCGATCGTCAAGCGCCCGCCCCGGCCCGCCTGGACCGGCTCCTCCCGCCGCACGCCGTCCACCCGCCCGCCGGTCCTCTCCCCCAAGGAGCTGGCCCTGACGAACGGGGCGAACGGCGCGACGCCGGCCATCACCACCGCGAAGAGCACCGCGGCGGAGCCCGCCCCGGCGCCTGAGCGAGCCCCGGAGGACCGCCCCGAGAGCTGACCGCTCTCCCGGTGGCCCCACCGGGCCCGGAATGGATGCCGCGCCCCCCAGGTTTTAGCCTGGGGGGCGCGGCTTTCCGCCATATGTGCAGGCCGCCCCGTGATGGACACAGGAACGAGGCACCAGATGACCGACCCCGTGATGCTGGACAGCGAGGGCCAGATCGGCGAGTTCGACGAGAAGCGAGCCGAGAACGCCGTACGGGAGCTGCTGATCGCGGTCGGCGAGGACCCTGACCGTGAGGGGCTTCGGGAGACGCCGGCGCGGGTGGCGCGGGCGTATCGGGAGCTTCTGGCCGGGCTTCGGCAGGAACCAGAGGACGTCCTGACGACTACGTTCGACCTGGGGCACGATGAGATGGTCCTGGTCAAGGACATAGAAATCGTTTCCCTCTGTGAGCATCATCTTCTGCCGTTCCACGGCGTAGCCCACGTGGGATACATCCCGGCCGAGACAGGCAAGATCACCGGGCTGTCGAAACTGGCGCGTCTCGTCGAGGTGTTCGCCCGGCGGCCGCAGGTGCAGGAACGACTCACCACTCAGATCGCCGACTCCCTCATGAAGATCCTTGAGGCGCGGGGCGCCATCGTCGTCATCGAGGCCGAGCACATGTGCATGTCCGTGCGCGGCATTCGCAAGCCGGGGGCCAAGACCACGACATCGGCGGTCCGTGGCCAGCTGCGGGATGCCACGACCAGGGCTGAGGCGATGAGCCTGATACTGGCGCGCTGACCGGATTGTCAGTGGTGCCCGGTACCTTCCCCGATCAGTGACGTTGATCGCTGACCGGGGGTGTGCCGTGGGATATGGGCTTCCGAGCAAGCAGACGCTGAACGCCGTCGGCGGTCGCCTCCGGGCGCGGAGCGTCCGGGTCGGCTGCCGCCTCTGGACCTTGGACGGGGAGCGCACGGTCCCCACAACGGTCAAGGAGGTGACGACCCTCCGAGTCCGCGAGGTGGTAGACGTAGTGACCGATCACGTGACGTTCACGGTGGCGCCGGATCAGCTGCTGGGCACGCCGGATGGGTGGGTTCACGCGCGGGATGCCGAGGGGACTGTCCTGGCGTGGACTCCTGCACGGAAGCTGTGCCGGGAGCGGTTGACGATCAAGTCGGGTTATGAATTCGGCTACTTTCTCGGGGCCACGTGTTCCGACGGAACCGTCGGCAAGAACTATGTGTCACTCGTGGTCAACGACGAGGACTTCGCTTCCCGGTATGCGGCCTGTCTGACGGCGACCACTGGGCTGCCCGCTCGACCGCAAGCGGTGACACGGCCCTCCAGTTACCTTCAGCGGCAGGTCCCTGGTTTTCGTGTACGTGTGGTTTCCTCATACCTGGCCGACCTGCTGAGGCAGTACGTGGGCGGGGACGCGCACCACATGCGGCAGCGGTTCCCTCGCGTCGTGCTTCGGGACACAGTGACGCTTGAGGGCTTTCTGGACGGATACGCGGACGGCGACGGGTACCGGCCCAAGACCTGGTCCGGTCGGTTGCTGGTCAGCGCCAATGCACCGTTTCTTTCTGAGCTGGCGCAGGTGGTCGGCGCGAGATTCACTCCTCGTCCCAGAGGGCAGGTCTCACACCTGGTCGTAGCCGACAGCTGGCCGGGACGAGGAACCTTCAGGCCCGAGCAGCACTCGCTGCAACTCCGAGAGGGCTCCTGGGCCCAGGTGCATGAGGTGCGGCGGCGGACGATCACCAACAAGCCGTTCATCCTGTACAGCTACAGGCTCGACCCCCACCCCGGCTTCCTGGTCAACGGACACCTCGCCCGTCAGCCCTGGTGAGCCCGGGCGAGGTCACGTGGTCGGGGCCGCGCCCGTGCCCTCGTGTTCGTCGTCGTCCGGGAGCTTGCAGACGCGCTCCAGGAAGATGGCCGCCGCTATGACGCCGATGCCCGCGAGGACGGAGAAGCCGGCGTAGATGGCCTGGTCGCGGCGGGCGGGGATGTCGAGGGACTCCAGCAGGAAGACGCCGGTGCCGCCGTACATGCCGGCGACGAGGGCGGCGACCAGGGCGCTGGCCTGGCCGAAGACGACCGCGCGGGCCGCCATCATGGGGTCGACGCCCTTGGCGTCGGGCTGCCGCTCGCGCTGGGCCCTCAGCCGGGCGCGCAGCGAGAGCGCCGTGGCCAGCAGGACCACGGCGATCAGGGCCAGGACGATGGGGGCGGCCAGGGGGACGCTGGGGAGCGTGCCGATCGAGTTCCACAGGCGGGCGCCCGCCCAGGACAGGACCCCGGCCACGACGAAGACGCCGACCAGCACCCTGATGCGCAGCTCTTTCACAGTGTCCCTTCGGTTCCCCTGCTCCGGCCCCGGTTGTGCAGCCGTCTCGACCTTAACGGCTACTCGGGCAGCCGGAGTTCCAGGTCCGCGCGCGGCGCCACGCCCTCGCGGGTGACGGAGTCCAGCAGACCGGCGACGGGGCCGCGGCCGGGCAGCTGCGCCTCGGGGTCCAGGTCGTGCCAGGGGGCCAGGACGAAGGCGCGCTCGTGGGCGCGGGGGTGGGGGAGGGTGAGCTGCGGGTCGTCGGAGACGACATCGGCGTAGGACACGATGTCGACGTCCAGGGTGCGGGGGCCCCAGCGCTCGTCCCGGACGCGGTGGAAGGCCTCCTCGACCGCGTGCGCGCGCTCCAGGAGCGAGGAGGGCGGGAGGGTGGTCTTGAGGACCACGACCGCGTTGAAGTAGGCGGGCTGGCTGCCGGGGTCCACGCCCCAGGGCTCGGTCTCGTAGACCGGGGAGACGGCCTTGATGCGGACGCCGGGGGTGTCCTCCAGGGCGTCGATGGCTCCCTGGAGGGTCTCCAGGCGGTTGCCGAGGTTGGAGCCGAGGGCGACCACGGCCCGTTTGGGGTTGCTGAGCGTGGTGTCGGCGGCGTCGACCTTCTCGACGACGGAGGCGGGCACCGGCTGTACGGTCGGGTCGCTGGGACCCTTGAGGAAGGGCGCAGTCATACTCGGCTCCGGGTGATCGTGACGGTCACGTCGTCGAAGGGGACGGTGATCGGGGCGTCCGGCTTGTGGACGCAGACCTCGACCTGCCGCACCCCGTCGTGCTTCAGACATACCTGGGCGATGCGCTCGGCGAGCGTCTCGATGAGGTTGACGGGCTCGCCCTGGACGACGGCCACGACCTCCTCGGCCACGATGCCGTAGTGCACGGTCTTCGCCAGGTCGTCGTCGGCCGCGGCCGGCCGGGTGTCCAGGCCGAGGACGAGGTCCACGACGAAGGTCTGGCCCTCCTCGCGTTCCCTCGGGAACACCCCGTGGTGCCCACGGGCCTTCAGGCCGCGCAGCGCGACACGATCCACGCGAATCACTCCTGCAATCGTCGGTGCCGACCGGTCCGTGCCGTGTGCGGGCGGCACACCGGCCTCAGTCGAATCTACCTGCGAGCCCGGGCGGGGCCGGGCCTCGGGGGCGTGGGCCCGGGCGGGACCCGGCAGGATTCACCCGGCGTTTCCCCTGGGGAACCCGGCGGCTCACGGGTTGGTAGCCGCCCATACCCGCGGGTCCGTGATTCCAACCACTTCCTGGCACGTACCCACTCACGCGGGGGTGTCGTCCTGCTCGTCCTCGTCGTTTTCGGCCAGAACGGGGGAAGCGTGGTGCGACCAGAGTTTCCACCCCGCGGGCGTGCGCCGGAACACGTTCGTGGCGACCACGAGCTGTCCGACGAGCGGGCCGAGCTCCTCGTCGCCCTTGGGGGCGGGGCCGCCGCTGAGGATGTTCTCCGTGCAGGTCACCAGGGCGGTGTCGCCGGTGACGGAGACGTGCACGTCGGTCAGGAAGAACTGGATGTAGTCGGTGTTGGCCATGATCAGCGCGTACGACCGGAGGACCTCGCCGCGTCCGGTGAGCACGGGCCAGCCGGGGTGCACGCAGGAGACCACGCCGCTGTCGGCCGGGTCGTGGTACGTCTCGTCGACGCCCAGGTCGGAGGGGGTCAGCCAGAGCGACGCCAGTTCCTCGAAGTCGCCCTGCTCCAGTGCCTCGTAGAAGGCGGTGTTGGCGGCCTCGACCTGCTCGACGTCGGTGTGCGGGGCGCTCACCGGGTTCCTTCTGCGCCGGTGCGTGCGGCTGTGATGGCGCGGGCGACCCGTACGGCGTCCGCCGTGGCGCGCACCTCGTGCACGCGGACCGCCCACGCGCCGGCGTGCGCCGCGAGCGCGGAGACGGCGGCGGTGGCGGCGTCGCGTTCGCGGGCGGGCGGTGGCGGGCCGTCCGGGCCGGCCAGGACCCGGCCGAGGAAGCGTTTGCGGGAGGCGGCGACGAGCAGCGGGTGGCCGAGGGCGAGGACCCGGTCGAGGCCCGCGAGGAGCGCGAGATCGTGCTCGGCGTCCTTGGAGAAGCCGAGGCCCGGGTCGACGACGACGCGGTCGGGGGTGATGCCGCCCGCCAGGACGGCCTCCACGCGCGCGTGGAGTTCGTCGACGACCTCGGTGACGACGTCGGCGTACTCGCCGCGCACGTTGCCGCCCTGGAGGAAGCCGCGCCAGTGCATGACGACGAACGGGGCACCGGCGTCGGCGACGGCCGGGATCATGCGGGGGTCGGCGAGGCCGCCGCTGACGTCGTTGACGAGGGTGGCGCCCGCCGCGAGGGCCCGTTCGGCGACGGAGGCGCGCATGGTGTCGACCGAGACGGTGACGCCCTCGGAGGCCAGGCCGCGGACGACGGGGACGACGCGGCGGAGTTCCTCGGCCTCGTCCACCCGGGTGGCGCCGGGGCGGGTCGACTCGCCGCCGACGTCGACCAGGTCAGCGCCCTCGGTGACGAGCTCGAGGCCGTGTTTGACGGCGGCCGTGGTGTCGAAGAAGCGGCCGCCGTCGGAGAAGGAGTCGGGGGTGACGTTCACGACTCCCATGACCGCGCAGCGGTCCCATTCCGGTAGGCCCGCCACGCGCCCGCGTCCGCTCTGGTTGCTCATATGTTCAGCGTAGGCCCAGGGGACGGCCGCCAGGCGCTGCGGCCCGGCTCGGTCCCGACAGGTCACGCCGCTCTGACGCTCCGTTCCGTCGTCGTGCCGTGGGCGCAGGGGCGGCGGCCGGCCGGGCGACGGCGGCGCAGGTAGTGCGGCAGCGGCAGCGCCAGGTTGACGAAGCCCTCGGCCTGCATGGCGGCGAAGCCGATGCGGGGCAGGTCTCCGGAGGCCCGGTAGACGACGAAGCGGGGCTCCCAGCGCGGCTGGAACTTCGCGTTGAACTTGTACAGCGACTCGATCTGGAACCAGCGGGAGAGGAAGACGAGCAGTCCGCGCCAGGCGCGCAGCACCGGGCCGGCGCCGATCTTCTCGCCGCGGGCCAGCGCCGAGCGGAACATGGCGAAGTTGAGGGAGACGCGCGCGATGCCGAGCTTCGGGGCGGCCTGGAGGGCGGCCACGATGAGCAGTTCGTTCATGCCGGGGTCGGCCGAGCGGTCGCGGCGCATGAGGTCGAGGGAGGCGCCGTCGGTGCCCCAGGGCACGAAGTGCAGGATCGCCTTCAGGTCGCCGTAGGGACCGGGGTGGTCGTCCTGCTTGTGGGCGGTGGCGATGAGGCAGTCGCCGTCGGCGGGGTCGCCGACGCGGCCCAGGGCCATGGAGAAGCCGCGCTCGGTGTCGGTGCCGCGCCAGTCGTCGGCGGCGCGCCGGATGCGCTCCAGCTCGGCCTCGCCGAGGTCACGTACACGTCGTACCCGGGTTTCGTAACCGGCGCGCTCGATGCGCTTGACCATCTGGCGCACGTTGCGCATCGCGCGGCCGGAGAGGGAGAAATCCGCGACGTCCACCACCGCCTCGTCGCCCAGTTCGAGGGCGTCGAGCCCGGTCTCGCGGGTCCACACCTCGCCGCCGGTCTCGGAGCAGCCCATCACGGCCGGTGTCCAGGAGTGCGCCTTGGCCTCGTCCATGAACCGTTCGATGGCGCCGGGCCAGGCCTCGACGTCGCCGATCGGGTCGCCGCTGGCGAGCATCACGCCGGAGACCACGCGGTAGGTCACGGCAGCCTTGCCGCTGGGGGAGAAGACGACGGCCTTGTCGCGGCGCAGCGCGAAGTGGCCGAGGGAGTCGCGGCCGCCGTGCCGCTCCAGCAGGGCGCGCAGCTTGGCCTCGTCCTCCTCGGTGAGGTGCGCGGCCGGGTGTTCGGGGCGGAAGGCCAGGTAGATGGTGGTGACGGCGGTGAGCAGGCCGAGGGCGCCGAGCGAGAAGGCGACGGTCCACGAGGTGTTGCCCTGGTAGTCGACCGGGCCCTCGAAGCCGAACAGGCCGTAGATGACGTGGGTGATGCGGTCGGCCAGGCTGGGGTCGCCGACCATGCGCTCGGTGTGGACGCTGACGATGAGCAGGCCCAGCAGGAGCGAACCGGCGCTCATCAGGACGAAGTTGGCCAGGGCCCGCCAGCGGCTGCGCGGGTCGGGCAGGGCGTCGAACTGGTCACGGTGGCGCAGCAGGGGTGCCAGCAGGGCCAGGGAGATCAGCACGCCCACGATCGAGTGCCGGTAGGTGAACTGCGCGACGGCACCGGCCGGCAGCAGGGCCACGGCCGCCCGCCAGGCCCGGCGCTTGCCGCGCTTGAGGCCGTGGGCGAGCAGCAGCAACAGCACGCCGGTGCTGAGGGACAGGGCGGCCGCGAACGGGCCGAGCGCGCCGGGCAGCACCTCGGCGATGGCGTGCATACGGCTGTGCCGGAAGCGCGGGAAGACGCCCGCGGCGATGTCCAGGACACCCACCAGGGCGCACGCCCTGCCGACCAGGAGAGGGACGGCCTCGGGGCGTGGTCCGCGCAGCAGGTGGCGCACACGCCTCATCCGGCCGGTACCTGCCGTGGTGTTGCCACGACTCGGAACCTCACCCGACATTTCCTCATCTGTCCTGACAGACATCGCATCCCGTAGTTCTGCGAGAGACCTTGGATCCGGTGCCGATTCGGGCATCCGGCGACATTGCGCCCTCTAGGACGGTGTCTAGGGGGAAGAGGTTCACTCCCGTCGTCAAAGCCGTTTCAAAGGCAAAGGAAAGTCTGGGACAAGCCCGCGCGAAGGTGTGAGCGCGCAGGGCGGCCCCGGACGGGAAGCGCGGACAGGTAACCACGGATGGGTCTGGGTCTCACGAGCGACAGAGTGCTGGTGCTGGCGGTGCTGTCCGCCGTGCTGCTGTTCGCCGGCACGGTCTGGCTGTGGCCACGCCTGGCCCGGCAGAGCGGGCGGGCCGTGTGCGGGCGGGTCGGCCTGCTGCTCGCCACCCAGGTGGCGCTGTTCGCCGCGGTGGGGCTCGCCGCCAACCAGTCCTTCGGTTTCTACGCGAGCTGGGCGGACCTGTTCGGCCAGGAGAAGGACCAGGGCGTGGTCGTCGACCACACGCCGGACGACGGCCCGTTGCAGGTGGTCGGATCGCGCCGGGTGCCGGGCGCGGCCGGGGTGAGTGCCCGGTCGGGCGGCCGGATCCAGCGGATCGAGATCGTGGGCCGTACGACGCACATCGCCACGCCCGCGTACGTCTATCTGCCGCCGGAGTACTTCCAGCCGCGGTACCGCAGCCGTACGTTCCCCGCGGCCGTCGTGCTGACCGGTTATCCCGGCACGGCGTCGGCGCTGGTGGAGAAGCTCCACTACCCGCGCACGGCACTGGAACTGGCCCGGGCCGGCCGGATGCGGCCGATGATCCTCGTGATGCTGCGGCCGACGGTGGCGCCGCCCCGGGACACGGAGTGCGTGGACGTCCCGGGCGGTCCGCAGACCGAGTCGTTCTTCGCCAGGGATCTGCCCGACGCGATGCGCACGCACTACCGGGTCACCGAAAAGCCTGGCGGTCTGGGCATCATCGGCAACTCGACGGGCGGCTACTGCGCCTTGAAGATCGCCATGCACCATCCCGGTGTGTATGGCGCCGGGGCGGGTTTGTCCGCGTACTACAAGGCGCCGATCGACGCCACCACGGGCGATCTCTTCCGGGGCGACAAGGGGCTCCGGAATCGCGCCGACCTGTGGTGGTACCTCGAACACAGGCCCGCTCCCGACACTTCACTGCTCGTCACCAGCAGCAGGTCCGGCGAGTCCAACTACAAGGACACGATGCGGTTCATAGAGCGGGTGGAGGCCACCGGGCGGACGCGGATCTCGTCGATCATCCTGGAGAGCGGCGGGCACAACTTCAACACCTGGCGGCGTGAGATACCGGCGACGCTGGAGTGGATCAGCGAGCGGCTGAACGGCCGCTGAAAACGATCTTGGGAATTGAAAGAAGCGCCGATTCCGCTTCTTCCCGGGTAACGATGCCGTGTGAACGCTTCGCATGGCTTTGTTTTTGCAGGGTGGGTAACCAAGATTCGCCTACGCGCGGTAAGTTTCTGGCCATGCCACGTGGACGTCACCGCCATTCCCCGCCCTTGCACAGGCTGCTGCCCCCGTCGGCGATCGCAGGCGTCTCCCTCGTCTGCGCCCTGGGGCCCTGGGTGTTCACGGAGCCGACGGTGCTCCGTGGTCTGGCCGCGGCCGCCGCGGCGACGGCGGTCGTCGGCGCGGTCGTGCTCCGCCGCTGGGACATCCAGGCGGGCAAACGCGTCGCCGACCTCACGCGCGCGCGGGCGAGCGACGAGTGGCGCTTCGAGGAGCGGGTCGCCGAACTGGAGGCCGACCTCGAGGAGTCCCGCGAGCTGCGCGCCAAGCTGGAGCAGCGGCTGCGCGCCAAGCGCACCGAACTGGCCGGGCTGCGCAACGAGCACGCCTCTCTGCTGCGCCGGTACGCCACCGCCGAGACCGAGCGGGCGAGCGTCCTGGAGGAACGCCGCGTGCTGGAGATCGAGGCGACGGCTCCGGTACGGGCCGCGCTGCCCGCGGGGGCGGCTCAGGCGGCGGACGCTCCGGCGGAGGCGGACGAGGAGGCTGCCACCACCGCAGCCGGGGGCCTCGCCGTCGACGAGCAGAGGGCGATTCCCGCCGTGTTCTCGCCGGAGGGTTCCCGGCTGTTCCTGCGGGCCGCGGCGGCGCTCGCCCGGCTCGACAGCGACTCCGCCCCGGACCCGGACGGGGGCGGCGACGGCGACGGCGTACCGAAGGGCGACGACGCGGAGCCCGCGGGGGACGACCGGAAGGACGACCAGCGGGAGCAGTCGGAGGAGGCCGAGGAGGACGAGCCGCAGCAGGAGCGGTCCGAGGCGGTCACCGGGCACGAGCGGGCGACCGCCGGCACCTCCACGGAGGCCGGCACCTCCACGGAGGCCGGCACCTCCACGGAGGCCGGCACCTCCACGGAGGCCGGGACCTCCACGGCGGTCGGCACCGAGGCCGAGCGCCTTCCGCAGCCTGCCACTTCGGGGCACTACACCGTGCCGACCGCCGTGGCCGTGGCACCGCAGACGCCGGTGCGGCGCCCGCTGTCCGAAGGCGGGTTCGACTTCTTCGGTACCAAGCAGGGGACGTCACGTGCCGCCCTGGAGGCCGTGCAGAACGAGGACCTGGCCGATGTCGTCGGCCAGGAGGCTCTCGCGCTGCACAAGGCCGAGGCGGAGGCCGGGTACAAGCCCGCGGACGAGGAGTCGCGCGGGATCGGCCAGGTCATCGACCTGACGGCGCATGACGAGACGGAACAGATCGATGTGCAGGGGCTGCGGAGCGCGGTTTCCTGACACAGCACTTCTTCCTGACGCAGCACTTAAAAGGCCCCCGGCCACGGCTGGGGGCCTTTCCGCGTCATGTCACGCCATCCAGCGGTCCGGCCGCGCGTCCCTGCGTCCCGTCCGTGACCGCTCCGCCTGTGCCGCCAGCAGCTCGCGTGCCTCGGCCGCGTCGCGCAGCCGTGCCCGCACCGTCTTGTTCGCGCCCGTGTCCACACACACGTCGGCCACGCCCCTGGCCCGCTCCCACGGCCCCTGCGTCATCCGTACGCTCTGCACCTTCGCGTGCGGCACCAGGGCGAGGCTGCGCCGCAGCAGCCCGGACCGCGCAGCGAACACCGCGTCCGTGACGGCGAGCCCGTACCCGCGCCACCACACCGGCACGCACCACCGGGCCCGGCGCGGCGACGGCGACAGGGCCGCCTGCCCCGGCACGGTCACTCCGGGCAGCACGCGCGCGACGACCACCTCCGCGATCTCGCGCGGGGCGACCGGCACCAGCACCGAGTTGGAGGACCCCGCCACGTCCAGCTCCACGCGCACCCAGCCGCGCCGCCGCCACAGCAGCGGCTCCACGATCCGCACGGTCTGCACCCGCCCGGGCGGCACCGTCTCATGGGCCCGGTCCAGCAGGCCGTGGTCGATGCGCAGCCCGTCGGGCGACTCGGCCACCGTCCAGTCGTACTCCCCGACGAACCGCCCCACGCTGCTCGCGCCCGCGGCACCCAGCAGCGGCAGGGCGACGGCCAGGACGGTCCACACGCTCTCCGTGGCCAGCCACAGCACCGGCGGCACGACGAGCGCCGCGGCCAGCGACCCCCACGTCGCCCCGCTCAGCAGCAGCGACACCGCCAGGACGCCGGGCGGCACCCGCAGCATCTGCCGGGACGGCGCCTCCCCGACCTCGTGCGCGGTCTCCGGCGCGAATCCCGCCGCCCGGGCGAGCAGTTCGGCCCGCAGCGCACGCGCCTCGTCCGCGCCCAGGAAGGCCAGCTCGTCCTTTGTGTCGGTGCCTATGACGTCGAGTTTGAGCTTGGCGACGCCCGCGACCCGCGCGAGCAGCGGCTGGGTGACGTCGATGGCCTGGATCCGCTCCAGCCTGATGTGCGCGGTGCGGCGGAAGAAGAGGCCGGTGCGGATGCGCAGTTCGGTCTCGGTCACGGCGAAGTGCGTGAACCACCAGGAGCAGAAGCCGTACAGGGCCGCCGCCGGGACGAGCACGGCGAGGCCGATGAGGAGCGTGGTCGTGGTCAGCCGGGTCAGATGGCGCTGTGCCCCGTCCGGGTCGTGCACGGCCCAGCCGATGAGGACGGCGACGGGGGCCCAGGCCCGCCTCAGCGGGGTGACGGGGTGCAGCCGCCGCTCGGCGATCCCGTTCCCGGCCTCGGCGGGCTCGGCGGGCTCGGCGGCCTCAGCGGCGTCGGGCGCTGTCACAGCCCCGCCGATCGGGCCTCGCCCAGCTCGGTGAGCCGGTCGCGCAGCCGTTCGGCCTCGGCCGGGTCCAGGCCCGGGATGGTCGCGTCGGTCGCCGCGGCGGCCGTGTGCAGCTGCACGCTGGCCAGCCCGAAGTGCCGCTCCACGGGCCCGGAGGTGACCTCGACCAGCTGCATCCGCCCGTACGGCACGACCGTCTCCTCGCGCCACAGCACACCGCGGCTGATCAGCAGGTCGTCGGCGCGCTCGGCGTACCGCCAGGAGCGCCAGTTGCGGCCGATCAGCACCCAGCCCCAGGCCATCAGCGCGAGTGGCGGCAGCGCGAAGGCCGCCCAGGCGGGCCCGGCCACCAGACCTGGCACCAGCCCGGCGGCCAGGCTGATCAGCCCCAGCCACACCACCAGCAGCAACCGCCGCATCTTGAGCAGCCCCGGCGGCAGCGCGATCCACACCGGCCCGTCTTCGACGGCTGCGGCGCCTTCGGCAGCCTCTGCGGCCCCTTCTGCGGCTTTCGCCGCGCTCTGCGCCTCCACGGCGCCCGGTGCCCCCGCCGCGCCCTCTGTCCCCGTCGGCCCCGTGTCCTGCGGGCTCCCCGTCTCCATGAGGCCAGCGTACGTAGGAGAGACTGTGTCCATGACTCCTACGACGGAGACCATGGTCGGAATCGGCGGCGCCGCGGAGAGCACCGACATGGTGCTCAACATCGGGCCGCAGCACCCGTCCACGCACGGTGTGCTGCGGCTGAAGCTCGTGCTGGACGGCGAGCGCATCACGCACGCGGAGCCCGTGATCGGCTATATGCACCGCGGCGCGGAGAAGCTGTTCGAGGCACGCGACTACCGCCAGATCATCATGCTCGCCAACCGCCACGACTGGCTGTCGGCCTTCTCCAACGAGCTGGGCGTCGTGCTCGCCGTGGAGCGGATGCTCGGCATGGAGGTCCCCGAGCGCGCGGTGTGGCTGCGTACGCTGCTCGCCGAGCTGAACCGGGTGCTCAACCACCTGATGTTCCTGGGCTCGTACCCGCTGGAGCTCGGCGGGATCACCCCGATCTTCTACGCCTTCCGGGAGCGTGAGGAGCTCCAGCACGTCATGGAGGAGGTCTCCGGCGGGCGGATGCACTACATGTTCAACCGCGTGGGCGGTCTCAAGGAGGACCTGCCGGCCGGCTGGACCACGCGCGCGCGTGCCGCCGTCGCCGACGTCCGTTCCCGGATGGACCGGTTCGACGACCTGGTGCTCGGCAACGAGATCTTCCGGGGCCGCACCCGCGGGGTGGGCACGCTCTCGCCGGAGGCCGTGCACGCGTACGGGGTGAGCGGGCCGATCGGCCGGGCCTCGGGCGTCGATTTCGACCTGCGCCGGGACGAGCCGTATCTCGCCTACGGGGAGCTGGGCGACGTCCTGAAGGTGGTGACCCGGCAGGAGGGCGACTGTCTCGCCCGCTTCGAGTGCCTCCTGGAACAGACGCACAACGCGCTGGACCTGGCCGACGCCTGCCTCGACCGGCTCGCCGAGCTGCCGCCCGGGCCGGTCAACCAGCGGCTCCCCAAGGTCCTGAAGGCACCCGAGGGCCACACGTACGCCTGGACCGAGAACCCGCTCGGCATCAACGGCTACTACCTGGTCAGCAAGGGCGACAAGACCCCGTACCGGCTGAAGCTGCGCTCGGCCTCGTACAACAACATCCAGGCGCTGACGGAGCTGCTGCCGGGGACGCTGGTCGCGGACATGGTGGCGATCCTGGGGTCGATGTTCTTCGTCGTGGGCGACATCGACAAGTAGCGTCCCGGGCCCCGCGAGCAGTGTCCCCGGCTCTGCGAGCAGCGTCCGGGCCCTGCCCTAGAGCGGGTCCTCGATCCCGACCGGCTGCACCAGCCACCCGAAGTCGCCCAGACCCCCCGCCGCGGTGAGCTCGGCGGCCTCTCCGGCGCTCGCGAGGGCGCGTACGTAGGCGGCGGGGTCGGTGGACGCCAGCGTGAGCGGGGGACGTGCGCCGCTCACGCCGAGGACCCGCAGCGCCTCGCGCTGCGGGAGCAGCCGCCCGCCGGGCAGCGCGCACGCGTCGAGTGCCACATGGGCCGTGATGTCGCACGAGCCGTCCGGCACGGCCGCCGTCTCGCGGCCCTCCCGGAATCCGGTGAGCGTCCCGAACGGCGGCCGCGTGTCCGCCGTGTGCGCGTAGTCCACGGCGACGGCGAGCCCCCGGTCGAGCGTGGCGACCGCCGAGGCCCAGGCCTCGTCCCTGGGCAGGCCGATCTCGGCCCGCAGCCCCGTCTCGCCGGGCAGCGGCCACCAGCGCGCCAGCCACCGCGCCTGCGCCCCGTCGACCGGCTCCCCGAGCCGCTCGGCCCCGTCACCCCGGACCAGCACCAGCCGCGCCACGCCCGCGGGGTCCACCTCGGCGACCTCCACCGGCACGTTGTCCAGCCACTCGTTGGCGAACAGCAGCCCGGTCACGCCCTGCGGCGGCTCGGCCCGCCACTCGATCCGGTGATCCAGGTCCGCGGGTCGCCCGGCGACTTCGACGGCGTACGCGCGCGTGCGGGCCGCCACGTCGGCCGGGAGCGCGGCGAGCACCCCGGCGGCCAGCTCGCCCCGCCCGGCCGCCATGTCGACGAAGTCCAGCGTCGCGGGCCGTCCCAGCGCCTCGTCGACCCGGCACAACAGCTCCGCCACGGCCCGTGCGAACAGCGGCGACACGTGCACGGACGTACGGAAGTGCCCGGCCGGCCCCTCGGCCCGGCGGTAGAAACCGCCCGGCCCGTACAGGGCCTCCTGAGCCGCCGCGCGCCACCCGCGCCACCGGAGCCCCGCCGGTCCCTCGTCCCTCGTCACTGCTGTCACGGGGCCAGGCTATGCGGACACAACGAACGCAACTCCACCTTGCGGAGTACACGCGCCCGGTGCGGATCGGCCCTCCGGTTGACCCCTGCACCTATCCCGCTTCCCTACGCTGGGTTACGTGCAGCGCCTCTATGACTTCCTCCGCAGGCACCCGATGTGGGTCGACGGCTCGTGGGCCGTGGTCCTCCTCGGGATTTCCGTGGTCGGCGGAGCGTCGGGCGGATTCGGCTCCCCGGCCGTCGCCGTTCCGCTCTCGCTGTTGTTGTGCCTGGTGATCGCGCTGCGCCGCCGCATGCCGGAGAAGATGCTGCTGCTCGCGACCGCGGTCGGTCTGGCCCAGCTGATCACCGATGTCGAGATGGGCCCCCACGACTTCGCCCTGCTGGTGATCGTCTACACGGTGGCCGCGGAGGGCGCGCGCTGGGCTTCCCGTTTCGCGCTGGTCGCCGGCCTGTGCGCGGCCCCCGTGGCCCACCTGCGCTGGCCGAACGACCAGACGAGTGTCGCGACCGGCATCGCCGCGGCGGTGTTCATGACCGTGCCCTTCGCCCTCGCCTGGGTGCTCGGCGACTCCATCCGCACCCGCCGCGCCTACTTCGCGCAGCTGGAGGAGCGTGCCGCCCGCCTGGAGCGGGAGCGCGAGGCACAGTCCAAGGTCGCCGTCGCCGCCGAACGCGCCCGCATCGCCCGCGAGTTGCATGACGTCGTCGCGCACAACGTCTCGGTGATGGTGGTGCAGGCCGACGGCGCCGCCTACGTCCTCGACGCCGCCCCCGACCAGGCCAAGAAGGCCCTGGAGACCATCTCCTCCACCGGCCGTCAGGCCCTCGCCGAGATGCGCCGCCTGCTCGGCGTGCTGCGCACCGGGGAGCACGAGGAGGGCGGCGAGTACGTGCCGCAGCCCGACGTCCAGCAGATCGAGGACCTCGTCGAGCAGTGCCGCGGGCACGGACTGCCCGTCGACTTCAAGGTCGAGGGCACCCCCCGCCCGCTGCCCAGCGGCGTCGAGCTCACCGCCTACCGCATCGTGCAGGAGGCGCTCACCAACACCCGCAAGCACGGCGGACCCAACGCGGGCGCGAGCGTGCGCCTGGTCTACTTCGACGACGGCCTCGGCCTGCTCGTCGAGGACGACGGCAAGGGCGCCCCGCACGAGCTGTACGAGGAGGGCGGGTTCGACGGCCAGGGCCACGGCCTGATCGGCATGCGGGAACGGGTCGGCATGGTCGGCGGCACCCTGGACGCCGGCCCGCGCCCGGGCGGAGGATTCCGCATCAGTGCCCTGCTGCCGCTCAAACCCGCCGGCTGACCACGGCACACGCCCCTCGCTGACACCTGTAACGCTCCCACCTGCAAAAGAGACTGGAAGAGGCTCCGATGACGATCCGCGTGATGCTCGTCGACGACCAGGTGCTGCTGCGCACCGGTTTCCGGATGGTGCTCGCCGCCCAGCCGGACATGGAGGTCGTGGCGGAGGCGGGCGACGGTGTCGAGGCCCTCCAGGTGCTGCGCTCGACCGAGGTCGACGTGGTGCTGATGGACGTGCGCATGCCAAAGCTGGACGGGGTGGAGGCGACCCGCCGGATCTGCTCGGACACCGACCCGCCGAAAGTGCTCATCCTGACCACGTTCGATCTCGACGAGTACGCCTTCTCCGGACTGAAGGCGGGCGCCTCCGGCTTCATGCTCAAGGACGTGCCGCCCGGGGAGCTCCTCGCCGCGATCCGCTCCGTGCACAGCGGGGACGCGGTCGTCGCGCCCTCCACCACCCGGCGGCTCCTGGACCGCTTCGCGCCGATGCTGCCGGGCACCGCGAAGGAGCCCCAGCACCAGGAGCTGGAGCGGCTCACCGGACGCGAACGCGAGGTCATGGTGCTGGTCGCGCAGGGCCTGTCCAACGGCGAGATCGCGGCCCGGCTGGTGCTCTCCGAGGCGACCGTGAAGACACACGTGGGCCGCATCCTGACCAAGCTGGGGCTCCGGGACCGGGTGCAGGTGGTGGTGCTCGCCTACGAGACGGGACTGGTACGGGCCGGCGGGCACGCCTGACCCGGGCACGCCTGACCCGGGCACGCCTGACCCGGGCACGCTTGCTCCGGACACCGGGCCCGCTACCTGAGGATCCCCTCCAGGAACTCGCTGCCGAGCCGGGCGACCACCGTCACGTCCAGCTGGTGCAGGACGTACCGCCCGCGGCGGCGGGTGGTGAGCAGGCCCGCCCTCTTCAGCACGGCCAGATGCCGGGATATCTCCGGGGCCGTCATGCCGTGCGCCTGCGCCAGCTCACCGGTGGTGTACGCGCTGCGGGCCAGATTGCGGCAGATGCTCATGCGCACGGGGTGGGACAGGGCGGTCATCCGCAGGGCCAGCTGCTCCAGCGTGGGCGGGGCGGCGAGCTCGGGGGAGCCGACCGGGTAGTGCAGCACCGGCTGCCAGCCGTACCGGTGCAGGACCGTCAGATGCGGCCAGCCCAGGCTCGTCGGGACCAGCAGCAGGCCGCCGTCGCCCGTGGTCGTACGGCCCTCGCCCAGCTTGTCGACCGCGATGTCGCCGGCGGCCTCGTCGAGCGTGACCGCCGGGGACACCGCGGCGAGCGCCTCGGCCAGGCCCTTGTGCCTGAGCAGGTCCGTCTTGTGGCGGGCGTCCGCCGCCAGCTGGTGGCGCAGCCGGGCCCAGGCCTCCGCGAAGAACGCCGCGTCGCAGTCCTGGAGGAACTGCCGCAGCCAGGCCCGGATCCTGGGCGGGTCGGCCAGCAGCCGCTCGCTGAACCGCAGCTGCTGCGGCCCCCGCGCGGCGGCCAGGTCCAGCGACCGGCGGCGCAGCTCCGGGTCGGTCAGCGAGGTGGGCCCGCACGAGCCGTACCCGACGGCACAGGTGAACTCCAGTGCCGCGTCGACGAACTGCTCGTCCGTCAGCTTGTCCAGCAGGTCCAGTTCCTCGGCGAGCGTGGCGCCCGGCAGTGTGCTGCGGCCCGGGAGGCCGGCGAAGGGCATGAACAGGTCCGAGAACGTCGTCCGCCACAGGAAGTCGGCCTCGCACATCCGGTCGGCCAGATGCGGGTCGAGCCGGGCGGTCACTCCCGTCACCCAGCCCTGCAGGCCCGGGTGGTGTCCCGGCTCGGACAGCGCGTGCAGCGCCATGCCCAGCTCGGCCAGGGGCGAGGGCACGACGGCGACCTGCTCCGGCCTCAGCCCTGCGATGTCGATGTGCACGCTCATGACCTCATGGTGCACCCCGCCACTGACAACGCTCCGCTCGATTGACGGGCCTCGTCAATCGACGCGACGCCGCCCTCGGCACGGGCGCACGGTGGGACCACCGGGGCAGCCGCGGAGCCTTCGGACCTCCATCACCCCGTCCCGCAGAGGCGATCCACCATGAGCATCGCGCAGCAGTACCTCCTCGACAGCTACCGCGCCCACTCCCTCGGGGAGCCCGCCCCGCCCGCGCCGGGTACGCACGACGGGCAGGTCGTACGGGAGTGGCGCGACGAACGGCAGTTCCGGGCGGTCCTCGCCGGGCGCCCGGCCCGCCGGCGGAAGCGGATCCGGCACGCCCTGGGCCGGTGGCTGCCCTCCAGGCGCCGTGCTACCGGCTGATCCGCCCGGGCAGCCGGGCGACGAAGTCGGCGACGGCCGTCTTCACGTCCTCGGCCGTCCACTCAAGACCGGCGGACCGCACCTGCACCTCCGTGCGGGCCAGGCCCGGGCCGCCCCGGTCCCAGGCGAAGGAGAACAGGGCGGTGCCGGTCTCCTCGGCCGTCCGCACCGCCGCCTCCGAGAGGACGTCGGCGTCGTAGGGCAGCCACACCTGGAAGTCGTGGGTGTGCGGCACCTCCGGGTGCACGCGCGCCCACGGCACCCCGGCCGCCGCGAACCCCTCGCGCAGGGCGGCGGCCACCACGCGCGCGTGGGCGACGAACTCCGGCAGGCGGGGCAGTTGCCGCTCCAGCCCGGCCAGCGCCGACAGGGCCGCCGGGAACTGCTGGAAGACCAGGCCGCCGTAGCGGTGCCGCCAGGCCTTCGCCTCCTCCACGAGCTCCCCCGGCCCGGCGAGCGCCGCACCGCCGAAGCCCTCCAGCGACTTGTAGAACGACACGTAGACGCTGTCGGCCAGGCCCGCGATCTCCTCCAGGGGCCGGCCGAAGTGGACCGTGGACTCCCACAGGCGGGCCCCGTCGAAGTGCACCACCGCGTCCCGCTCCCGGGCGGCCGCCACCACCTCGGTGAGCTCCTCCCAGGAGGGCAGCACGAAACCGGCGTCCCGCAAGGGGAGTTCCAGCATCAGCGCACCGAAGGGCTCCTCGAAGTCGCGCACCTCGGCTGCGGTGGGCAGCCGCGGCTCGCCCGTCACGCGCACCGGGCGCAGGCCGCCGACCTCGCTGAACGCGTTCCGCTCGTGCACCTCGGGATGGCTGAGCGAGTGCAGGGCGACGGTCGGGTTGCCGGTGCGGCCCGCCCAGCAGCGCAGCGCCACCTGCTGGGCCATCGTGCCCGTCGGGAAGAACGCGGCGGCCTCGGTGCCGAGCAGCCCGGCGACCTTCGTCTCCAGCGCCTCGACGACGCCGTCGCCGTACACGTCGGACCGCTCGTCCAGGTCGTACAGGTCCTGCACGCCGTCCAGCTCCGCCAGTCGCTCCCGGAGCGTCTTGTGGAAGGCGAAGCGCGCGAACACGCGCTGTGCGCCCCGGTGGGCGGCCAGCCGCCGCTCACGGAGCTGTGACCTGAGGTCCTCGTCCGGCCGGTCCTGCTCCGGCAGTTGCCCGGCCGCCCGCTCGTCCTGCTCGTCCCGTTCCGCCGTGTCGCTCATGGCCCGGATCATCCCCCGCGCGCGTGCGGCCGGGCACCCGGATTTCCGTACGCCCGTGCAGGGGTTCCCCTGCGCCCGTGCCCGCGTGTGATGCACACCCTGTGGACGACCGAACACCCCTCGAACCGATCGCGTTAACATGACGAGAAATCGTCCGGTACCCGGAGCGGACTGGAACGGGAAGGCCGCCGTCGAGTGAACACAACCCCACAGCCAGACCCCAGGGACCGCCCCGCGCGGCTCACCGTCGGCGTCGTCGGCGCCGGCCGCGTGGGACCCGCACTGGCTGCGTCCCTGCAGCTCGCCGGGCACCGCCCGGTCGCCGTCTCCGCGGTCTCGGAGGTCTCCCGGCGCCGCGCCGCGCAACTGCTGCCGGACGTGCCGGTGATGCCGCCCGCAGAGGTCCTCCAGCGGTCCGAGCTGGTCCTGCTGACGGTTCCGGACGACGCCCTGCCCGAGCTGGTCGCGGGCCTCGCCGACACCGGGTCCGTACGGCCGGGACAACTGCTCGTCCACACCTCCGGGCGGTACGGCGCGCGGGTGCTCGACCCCGCCCTGCGCGCGGGCGCCCTGCCGCTGGCCCTGCACCCCGCGATGACCTTCACCGGCACGCCCGTGGACGTCCAGCGGCTGGCCGGCTGCTCCTTCGGCGTCACCGCGCCCGAGGAGCTGCGGCTGGCCGCCGAGGCCCTGGTCATCGAGATGGGCGGCGAGCCGGAATGGATCGCCGAGGAGAACCGGCCGCTCTACCACGCGGCCCTCGCGCTCGGCGCCAACCACCTGGTCACCCTGGTCGCCCAGTCCCTGGAGCTGCTGCGCACGGCCGGCGTCTCGGCCCCCGACCGGATGCTCGGCCCGCTGCTCGGCGCGGCCCTGGACAACGCCCTGCGCTCCGGCGACGCGGCCCTCACGGGCCCGGTCGCGCGCGGCGACGCGGGCACGGTCGCCGCGCATGTCACCGAGCTGCGCCGGCACGCCCCGCAGGCCGTCGACGGCTACCTGGCGATGGCCCGCGCGACCGCCGACCGGGCCCTGGCCCACGGCCTGCTGAAGCCGGAGCTCGCCGAGGACCTCCTCGGGGTACTCGCCCACGGGACCGACGGCACCGAAGGGGACGCCCGATGACCACGACCCTGCTCAGCACCGCCGCCGAACTGCACGCACGCGCGCGTGGGGGCCGCCGCGCCGTGGTGATGACCATGGGCGCGCTGCACGAGGGGCACGCCACGCTGATCCGCACCGCGCGCGCCCTCGCCGGACCCGACGGCGAGGTCGTCGTCACCGTCTTCGTCAATCCGCTCCAGTTCGGCGCGGGCGAGGACCTCGACCGCTACCCGCGCACCCTGGACGCCGATGTGAAGCTGGCCGGGGAGTCGGGCGCCGACGTCGTGTTCGCCCCGGCCGTCGACGAGGTCTACCCCGGCGGCGAGCCCCAGGTCCGCATCACCGCGGGCCCCATGGGCGAGCGGCTGGAGGGCGCCTCCCGCCCCGGCCACTTCGACGGCATGCTCACGGTCGTCGCCAAGCTGCTGCACCTCACCCGCCCCGACGTCGCCCTGTACGGCCAGAAGGACGCCCAGCAGCTCGCGCTGATCCGCCGCATGGTGCGGGACCTGAACTTCGGCGTGGAGATCGTCGGCGTCCCCACCGTCCGCGAGGAGGACGGCCTGGCCCTGTCCAGCCGCAACCGCTACCTCTCACCCGCCGAGCGGCGCACCGCCCTCGCGCTGTCCAGCGCCCTGTTCGCGGGCCAGGACCGGCACGCCGCGCAGGAGGCGCTGCGCGCCCGGGCCCGCGAGGTGCCCGCCACGCGCGCGCGTGCCGAGGCCCTCAGCGCCATAGGCGAGTCCCGCGCGGCAGCGGACGCGCACGCCGTCGCGACGGCCGTCCCGGGCAGTCCGGCCGCCGTCCGCGCGGCCGCCCGCCAGGTCCTCGACGACGCCGCCCGCCTCGATCCGCCGCTCGTGCTGGACTACCTCGCCCTCGTCGACCCGTCCGACTTCACCGAGATCGGGGACGACTTCACCGGCGAGGCGGTCCTCGCCGTCGCCGCCCGGGTCGGGACGACCCGGCTGATCGACAACGTTCGCCTCACCTTCGGAGCCGCCTCGTGAGCAGCACAGGCATACGACTGCACGCGCCCGCCCCCGGGTGGTCCATCTCCGCGGACGTCGTCGTCGTCGGCTCCGGTGTCGCCGGGCTCACCGCCGCCCTGCGCTGCGAGGCGGCCGGCCTCACCACCGTCGTCGTCACCAAGGCCCGCCTGGACGACGGCTCCACCCGCTGGGCCCAGGGCGGCATCGCCGCGGCCCTCGGCGAGGGCGACACCCCCGACCAGCACCTGGACGACACCCTGGTCGCGGGCGCCGGCCTGTGCGACGAGGAAGCGGTCCGCATCCTCGTCACCGAGGGCCCCGACGCCGTCCGCCGCCTCATCGAGACCGGCGCCCAGTTCGACGAGTCCTCCGAGGGCGGCCTGGAACTCACCCGCGAGGGCGGCCACCACCGCCGCCGCATCGCCCACGCCGGCGGTGACGCAACCGGTGCCGAGATCTCCAGGGCCCTCGTCGAGGCGGTACGCGCGCGTGGTCTGCGCACGGTCGAGAACGCGCTCGTCCTGGACCTCCTCACGGACGCCGAGGGCCGCACGGCGGGCGTCACCCTGCACGTCATGGGCGAGGGCCAGCACGACGGCGTGGGCGCGGTCCACGCCCCTGCAGTGGTCCTGGCGACCGGCGGCATGGGCCAGGTCTTCTCGGCGACGACCAACCCGTCCGTCTCCACGGGTGACGGCGTGGCCCTGGCGCTGCGCGCGGGCGCCGAGGTGAGCGACCTGGAGTTCGTCCAGTTCCACCCGACGGTCCTCTTCCTGGGCTCCGACGCGGAGGGCCAGCAGCCCCTGGTCTCCGAGGCGGTACGCGGCGAGGGCGCCCACCTGGTCGACGCCGACGGCGTGCGCTTCATGCAGGGGCAGCACGAACTGGCCGAGCTCGCCCCGCGGGACATCGTCGCCAAGGGCATCACGCGCCGCATGCAGGAGCAGGACGCCGAGCACATGTTCCTCGACGCCCGGCACTTCGGTGCCGACATGTGGGAACACCGCTTCCCGACGATCCTCGCCGCCTGCCGCGCCCACGGCATCGACCCGGTCACCGAGCCCATCCCGGTCGCCCCGGCCGCCCACTACGCCTCCGGCGGCGTCCGCACCGACTCCCGGGGCCGTACGACCGTCCCCGGCCTGTACGCGTGCGGCGAGGTCGCCTGCACCGGTGTGCACGGCGCCAACCGCCTGGCCTCCAACTCCCTTCTCGAAGGCCTCGTCTACGCCGAGCGCATCGCGGCCGACATCGCGGCGAACGGCCTGGAAGCGCGCGTGCCGCAGCCACTGCCGCACCCGGAGACCCCCGAGCATCCCCTGCTCACCCCGGAGGCCCGCTTCACGATCCAGCGGATCATGACGAACGGGGCCGGTGTCCTGCGCTCCGCCGAGTCCCTCACCAAGGCCGCCGACCAGCTCCAGCAACTGCACACCGACGCCCGCGACGCCCTCGCCGAGAACGGCAAGACGGCGGAGGCAGGCGTCGACACCTGGGAGGCCACCAACCTGCTGTGCGTGGCCCGAGTCCTGGTCACCGCGGCCCGGCTGCGCGAGGAGACCCGCGGCTGCCACTGGCGCGAGGACCACCCCGAGCGCGACGACACCACCTGGCGGCGCCACGTCGTCGTACGCCTGAACCCCGACCGCACGCTGGCCGTGCACACCACCGACACCACACACTTCCCTACGACCCTCCCGCCCCAGGCCCCCCAGGAGCAGTGACCGACGTGAGCACCCCCGACCTTCCCCTCGCCTCGTCCGGAGGCTGCGGCGACGGCTGCGCCTGCGGCGCGGACGAGGAGGCATACCTGGAGTGCGGGCTGGACCCCGCACTCGCCCAGCTCCTGGCCGACGCCGGCCTCGACCCCGTCGAGGTCGAGGACATCGCCAACGTGGCCCTCCAGGAGGACCTCGCCCACGGCGTGGACGTGACGACGGTGGCGACGATCCCCGAGGACGCGGTGTCCACCGCCGACTTCACGGCCCGCGAGGCGGGCGTCGTGGCCGGCCTGCGCGTCGCCGAAGCGGTCATCTCGGTCGTCTGCGAGGAGGAGCTCGAGATCGAGCGCCACGCGGAGGACGGCGACCGCGTCGAGGCGGGCCAGAAGCTCCTGTCGGTCACCACTCGCACCCGTGACCTCCTCACGGCCGAGCGCAGCGCGCTGAACATCCTGTGCCGTCTGTCGGGCATCGCGACGGCCACGCGCGCGTGGGCGGACGCCCTGGCAGGCACGAAGGCCAGGGTCCGCGACACCCGCAAGACGACACCCGGCCTGCGCTCCCTGGAGAAGTACGCGGTCCGCTGCGGCGGCGGCGTCAACCACCGCATGTCCCTCTCGGACGCGGCCCTCGTCAAGGACAACCACGTGGTCGCCGCGGGCGGCGTCGCCGAGGCCTTCAAGGCGGTCCGCGAACGCTTCCCCGAGGTCCCCATCGAGGTCGAGGTCGACACCCTGCACCAGCTCCGCGAGGTCCTGGCCGCCGGCGCCGACCTGATCCTCCTGGACAACTTCACGCCGGGCGAGTGCGAGGAGGCGGTAGCCCTCGTCCAGGGCCGCGCCGCCCTGGAGGCCTCGGGCCGCCTGACCCTCGACAACGCCAAGGCCTACGCGGACACCGGCGTCGACTACCTGGCCGTCGGAGCCCTCACCCACTCCTCGCCGATCCTGGACATCGGCCTGGACCTGCGGCCGGCGGAGTAGGGGAGCGGGTACGGGCCATGCTGCTGACGATCGACGTAGGCAACACCCACACCGTCCTGGGCCTGTTCGACGGCGAGGACATCGTCGAACACTGGCGCATCTCCACGGACGCGCGCCGCACCGCGGACGAACTGGCGGTCCTCCTCCAGGGCCTGATGGGCATGCACCCGCTCCTCGGCGACGAACTCGGCGACGGCATCGACGGCATCGCCATCTGCGCGACCGTCCCCTCGGTCCTGCACGAGCTCCGCGAGGTGACGCGCCGCTACTACGGCGACGTCCCGGCGGTCCTCGTCGAACCGGGCGTCAAGACGGGCGTCCCGATCCTCATGGACAACCCCAAGGAGGTCGGCGCGGACCGCATCATCAACGCGGTCGCGGCGGTCGAGCTCTACGGCGGCCCCGCGATCGTCGTCGACTTCGGCACGGCGACGACGTTCGACGCGGTCAGCGCGCGCGGCGAGTACGTCGGCGGGGTCATCGCCCCCGGCATCGAGATCTCCGTCGAGGCCCTCGGCGTCCGCGGCGCCCAGCTCCGCAAGATCGAGGTGGCCCGGCCGCGCAGCGTCATCGGCAAGAACACGGTCGAGGCGATGCAGTCGGGCATCATCTATGGCTTCGCCGGCCAGGTCGACGGGGTCGTCAACCGCGTGGCCCGCGAGCTGGCGGAGGACCCGGAGGATGTCACGGTCATCGCGACGGGCGGTCTGGCACCGATGGTCCTGGGCGAGTCGTCGGTCATCGACGAGCATGAGCCGTGGCTGACGCTGATCGGGCTGCGACTGGTGTACGAGCGGAACGTGTCGCGCATGTGACGACGCGCCGTCGCTGGGGCCGGGTGGGTGCGCGGCCCGGCGGAGCGGGGTGACGCTGCGCCCACCCGTGCCGCCTGGGGGGACCTCCCACGCCTTGAGGCACTGGGGCAGGCGCGACTGCCCGCATCTTGGGGCAATCACGACGCAGCCGCACCAGCCGACGGCGCGGTCCCGACCCACCAGCCCGCCGCAGGCGCCCGCGCCCGCCCACCCGGGTGGTCCCTCACGCCACACGCGCCCGATATGCGGGATTTGTCTGATTAGCGCGTATCGTCGCAGCATGCCCACGCCATACGGATCCCGCGGCGGCATGGCGTTCGGCGTGGAGGAGCTGCGTGTGCTCCGCCGCGCTCTCGCCCTCGCCCTCCACCCCACCTCCGCCTCGGCCGACGACGTCCAGGACTGCCTCCGCCTCGCAGAGTCGCTCGACGAGGCGATGCGGGAGGGAGCCAGGCTGCGTGCCTTCCTCGTGGCCGACCTCGGCCGGTACCGCGCCGCCCTCCCCGGCACCGCCGCCGGCTACCTCACGCTCCTGGACGAGGCACTGGGTGCCGGATACCGCCCCCAGACCGACGACCTCGCCGCCCTCGGCGCCCTGTGCGGCAACCCCACCGCAGCCGCCCTCCTGGACCGCTGCCATCTGCTCACCGGGCAGCAGCCCGTGCGCGCCGCCCGCTCGCCCATCCCCTCCCCGCTCGCCCAACCGCCCGCCCGCCCGGCCGCCCCCGGCGTTCCGGCCGTTCCCACCGTCCCCGCCTCCCGCTCGCGCCTCCGTCTCCTGCCCGTCCCCGGCGGCCTCTCCGCCGTCGCCGAGGACACTCCGGAGAAGCAGCCGGAGAAGAAGCCCGCGCGGAAGCCGGCGGCTCCGAAGCCCGCCCCCAAGCCCACCCCGGCCCCCGCCCCGGGCACCCCGAAACCCGGCCGTCCGATCCCCACCCCGGGCGAGGTCTTCCCGCGCCGCAAGCCCACCCCGCCGCCACCCCCGTCCAACCCCCAGCAGCTCGCCGCGGGCTGACGTGGCTAGTCTGGATCCATGGACTACGTCTCCGCGCTCCTGCCCCCGGTCGTCATGGCCATCTTCTTCATCGGCGTGATCCGGGTGATCGTGAAGACACAGGGCGGTGCCAACAAGGCCAAGGAGGACGCGGCCGTCGACGCCGCCCTCGCGCGCGTGGAGGGCGCCCGGCAGTCCTCCGCGACGCCCCCGAAGGCCGAAGCCTGACCCGAGCGTGCCGCCCCCGGGCGCAGCGCTCCGACGGCGTACGACTCCGTGCGGCCGGCCCCGGCGAGGCCCGCACTTTCGAGTCGTACGCCCTTTTTGTTCCCGTTCGCCGGTGAAGCGCACGTCCGCCACGCCATTACCCAGATCTCCCACTATTGTTCTGAGGTGTGCCTCGCCCATTGGGAGAACTCGAAGACGCGGTCATGTCGCGGGTGTGGAAGTGGAACCGCCCGGTGACCGTTCGAGAAGTCCTGGAAGATCTTCAGAAGGAGCGGTCCATCGCGTACACCACCGTGATGACCGTTTTGGACAATCTCCATCAGAAGGGCTGGGTGCGCCGCGAGGCGGAAGGCCGCGCCTATCGATATGAGGCGGTCTCCACACGAGCCGCCTACGCCGCCTCCCTGATGAACGAGGCCTGGTCGCAGAGCGACAACCCCGCAGCGGCTCTCGTCGCCTTCTTCGGCATGATGAGCGAGGAACAGCGAGAGACTCTCCGCGATGCCGTACGCATCGCCCAGGTCCCGGAAACCCAGAAACCGACCGGACCGTCGGAACTGGCCGAACCGCCGGAACGAAGCGAACCCTCGGAACGAACGGAACCCCCGGAACGAACGGGACCGCCGGAGAACCCCGCCTCTGCTCAGGACCCCGGCGGGCGATAGCGTCCCGGTCATGTCCGCGAAGAGCCCTGAAGCCCCCGCAAAAGCCATCACCGTCCGCCGGGCACGTACCAGCGATGTCCCGGCCGTGCGCCGCCTCCTCGACGCCTACGTCCGCGGCGGCATCCTGCTCGACAAAGCAACGGTGACGCTTTACGAGGACATCCAGGAGTTCTGGGTCGCGGAACGCGACGACAACGCAGAGGTCGTCGGCTGCGGCGCCCTGCACGTGATGTGGGAAGACCTCGCCGAAGTCCGCACTCTCGCCGTGAAGCCCGGCCTGAAGGGCGCGGGTGTCGGGCACCAGTTGCTGGAGAAGTTGCTCCACACCGCCCGCTGGCTCGGCGTTCGCCGTGTTTTCTGTCTGACCTTCGAAGTGGACTTCTTCGCCAAGCACGGCTTCGTGGAGATCGGCGAGACGCCTGTCGACACGGATGTCTACGCGGAGCTGCTGCGTTCCTATGACGAGGGTGTCGCGGAGTTCCTCGGACTCGAACGAGTGAAACCGAACACCTTGGGCAACAGCCGGATGCTTCTGCATCTGTGATCACCAGGACGGACACACAAGCCAGTTGCAAGCCAGTCGCAAGACCAGGGTGCCCTATGTCCGAAACGCGCACGTTTTCGGACGGGGGTGGGGGCGCCGGTCTCTGCCGAGGGTTTGTGTTTTTCCGGCAAAAGCGGTTTGCTTTCCGAGGTACTGCAGTACTGCATATAACAGGGGACGGCGATACGGCGGACGCCGGCACACCCCGGCCCTGAAGATATCGATGAAAGGAAATCCGGTGGCACAGAAGGTTCAGGTCCTTCTTGTCGACGACCTCGACGGCGGCGAGGCGGACGAGACCGTCACGTTCGCGCTGGACGGCAAGACGTACGAGATCGATCTCACCACCGCTAATGCGGACAAGCTCCGCGGCCTTCTCGAGCCTTACGTGAAGGGCGGTCGTCGTACCGGAGGCCGTGCTTCGGGCGGGCGCGGAAAGGCGCGTGCGGCTTCGAGCGGCAGCCAGGACACCGCGGCCATCCGCGCCTGGGCGAAGGAGAACGGTTACGAGGTCAACGACCGCGGCCGTGTTCCCGCGACCATCCGCGAGGCCTACGAGAAGGCCAACGGCTGAACAGCGGCACTACCGACCCTGCGCGCGCGAGGCCGGCGGCTGGGCAGACGCGCGCCGCAGCCGGACCCGGTGGCACTGTGTGGCCACGGTGTTCACCAGCCGTACGAGATCGGGGGCGTCTCCACCACCCCCCAACGCCGACAGCGTCGGCAGCGAGGTCTCGACCTCGCATCCCGGCTCGGGGGGCCGCAGCCAGATGGCGGCCCCCTGGGAACCGAACCGGCCCAGGGGAAGCGGCCGGCCACGACAGGAGCCGGACGCGGGGGACAACGCGCCGTCCGCCTCGGAAGCCGACGGCGCGAACCCCTGCCGGGCCCGCCCGGTTCCCGGCGCCATGACCCCCTCGGCGACGCCCTCCTCACGGGCCCCTGCTCCACCCGCCCCACACAGGAACGCCGCACCACCCTCACAGGGCAGCCTCCCGCCGCTCCCGCCGGGCACCGCCCCACCCGCCTCGCGCGGCATCAAGTCGCCCGCCTCGCGGAAGCATGGCGCACCCGTGCCGCAGGACAGCCCCCCGCCCGCTTCGTCAGGCAGCGGCCGGCCGCACTCACGCCGCAGGGCCCCGCCCGCGTCGCGGAAGCACGGCGCACCTCTGCCGCAGGGCAGTGCCCCGCCCGCTTCGCGGAGCCACAGCGCGTCCGTCTCGCAAGGCAGTGGCCCACCCCTGTCACCCGACCCCGAGCCGCCCGCCCGGCGCAAGAACAGGGCGTCCGTCTCGCAGGGCAGCCCCCTGTCCCTCTCGCTCGGCCCCGAGCCGCCCGCCCCGCGCAAGAACCACGCGTCGGCCCCCTGCGGCGGCACCCCGCCGCCCGCCGCCCCCAGGCACAGCCGCTCGCCCCTCTCGCAGGCCGGAGGCGGATCCGGCCATGGTGGCCGGGGCGCCTCCATCGTGGTGCCCGTTCCGATCGCCGTCAGGTCGAGCGGCAGTGTTCCCCACTCCAGCCACTCCAGCAGCCCGGGCAGTTCCTCCGCCGTGCCCGCCGCCACCAGGAATCGCATCCGGTCGCCGAGCACGGCCACCGGAGAGCCCGATGCCAGGCGCCGCAGGGCCGCGTGTCCCGCCTCGACGGGCACCTCCAGGACGTCGTAGCGCACCCCCACCACCAGTCGCAGAGGATCGCCGGGCACCGTCGGCCAGCCCAGTTCGTTCTCGTACCACCGCCGGACCCGGCAGCTCGCGTCGAGCGGGCGACGGGGGAGCGGGACGGGGAGGGGGGCGCCGAACATGCCAAGTGCAACAGCCGGAAGGATGTGCGGGTTACGCTGAGTGGCGTCACGAGGGCACACCGTGGCCGAATGGGGGCGTGCGGGGGGCGCGGGAAGGCGCAAGGTTGTTCGCCCGTAGCGGAGGGAAGGGGGGCGCTCGGCATGGACTTCCGGTCCGTGCGGGTAAGACATCCCTAGTGGGAGGGGGCGACACGCAGGAAAGGCTGTCTCACGTTCGCCATGGGCGTACTGACGAAGGGGGTAACTGCCTGGCCTGCGGGAACATCGTCTCGCACCATCGGGTTGGAGCAGATGTCGGCGTTCGGGGTCAGGAGGCCAAGGACGGTGTCGGCAGTTGGAATGAGCGGTCCCCGCTTGCGGGACTAAGCTGCGGAAGGACAGGGAGGGGAAGTTCCCCCCACTGCCTGACCGCTCTGAGGAGCGATTAACGATGTTCGAGAGGTTCACCGACCGCGCGCGGCGGGTTGTCGTCCTGGCTCAGGAAGAAGCCCGGATGCTCAACCACAACTACATCGGCACTGAACACATCCTCCTGGGCCTGATCCACGAGGGTGAAGGTGTCGCCGCCAAGGCCCTTGAGAGCCTCGGGATTTCGCTCGAGGCGGTCCGCCAGCAGGTGGAGGAGATCATCGGGCAGGGCCAGCAGGCCCCGTCGGGTCACATCCCCTTCACCCCCCGTGCCAAGAAGGTCCTGGAGCTGTCGCTCCGCGAGGCCCTTCAGCTGGGCCACAACTACATCGGCACGGAGCACATCCTGCTCGGCCTGATCCGCGAGGGCGAGGGCGTCGCCGCCCAGGTCCTGGTCAAGCTGGGCGCAGATCTCAACCGGGTGCGGCAGCAGGTCATCCAGCTGCTCTCCGGTTACCAGGGCAAGGAGACCGCCGCCGCCGGCGGGCCTGCCGAGGGCACCCCCTCGACGTCCCTGGTCCTCGACCAGTTCGGCCGGAACCTCACCCAGGCCGCTCGTGAGTCCAAGCTCGACCCGGTCATCGGGCGCGAGAAGGAGATCGAGCGGGTCATGCAGGTGCTGTCCCGCCGTACCAAGAACAACCCGGTCCTGATCGGTGAGCCCGGCGTCGGCAAGACCGCCGTCGTCGAGGGCCTCGCCCAGGCCATCGTCAAGGGCGAGGTGCCCGAGACCCTCAAGGACAAGCACCTCTACACCCTGGACCTCGGCGCGCTGGTCGCCGGCTCCCGCTACCGCGGTGACTTCGAGGAGCGCCTGAAGAAGGTGCTCAAGGAGATCCGCACCCGCGGCGACATCATCCTGTTCATCGACGAGCTCCACACGCTCGTCGGTGCGGGTGCCGCCGAGGGCGCCATCGACGCGGCCTCCATCCTGAAGCCGATGCTGGCCCGCGGTGAGCTGCAGACCATCGGTGCGACCACGCTGGACGAGTACCGCAAGCACCTGGAGAAGGACGCGGCCCTCGAGCGCCGCTTCCAGCCCATCCAGGTCGCCGAGCCGTCCCTGCCGCACACGATCGAGATCCTCAAGGGTCTGCGTGACCGCTACGAGGCGCACCACCGCGTCTCCATCACGGACGAGGCGCTGGTCCAGGCCGCCACGCTGGCCGACCGGTACATCTCGGACCGCTTCCTGCCGGACAAGGCGATCGACCTGATCGACGAGGCCGGATCGAGGATGCGCATCCGCCGGATGACCGCGCCGCCGGACCTGCGCGAGTTCGACGAGAAGATCGCCGGTGTCCGCCGCGACAAGGAGTCCGCGATCGACTCGCAGGACTTCGAGAAGGCCGCCTCCCTGCGCGACAAGGAGAAGCAGCTCCTGGCCGCCAAGGCCAAGCGGGAGAAGGAGTGGAAGGCCGGCGACATGGACGTCGTCGCCGAGGTCGACGGCGAGCTGATCGCCGAGGTCCTCGCCACGGCCACGGGCATCCCGGTCTTCAAGCTGACCGAGGAGGAGTCCTCCCGCCTGCTGCGCATGGAGGACGAGCTCCACAAGCGGGTCATCGGCCAGAACGACGCCGTCAAGGCGCTGTCGAAGGCGATCCGCCGTACGCGTGCCGGTCTGAAGGACCCGAAGCGTCCCGGTGGCTCGTTCATCTTCGCCGGCCCGTCCGGTGTCGGTAAGACCGAGCTGTCCAAGGCGCTCGCCGAGTTCCTCTTCGGTGACGAGGACGCGCTGATCTCCCTCGACATGTCGGAGTTCAGCGAGAAGCACACGGTGTCGCGTCTCTTCGGTTCGCCCCCCGGTTACGTGGGCTACGAGGAGGGCGGCCAGCTGACGGAGAAGGTCCGCCGCAAGCCGTTCTCGGTCGTCCTCTTCGACGAGGTCGAGAAGGCCCACCCGGACATCTTCAACTCGCTGCTGCAGATCCTGGAGGACGGTCGCCTGACCGACTCCCAGGGCCGGGTCGTGGACTTCAAGAACACGGTCATCATCATGACGACCAACCTCGGCACCCGGGACATCTCCAAGGGCTTCAACCTGGGCTTCGCGGCCTCGGGTGACACGAAGACCAACTACGAGCGCATGAAGAACAAGGTCTCGGACGAGCTCAAGCAGCACTTCCGGCCCGAGTTCCTCAACCGCGTCGACGACGTGGTCGTGTTCCCGCAGCTGACCCAGGACGACATCCTGCGGATCGTCGACCTGATGATCAGCAAGGTGGACGAGCGCCTGAAGGACCGGGACATGGGCATCGAGCTCGCCCAGTCCGCCAAGGAGCTCCTCGCCAAGAAGGGCTACGACCCCGTGATGGGCGCCCGGCCGCTGCGCCGGACGATCCAGCGCGAGATCGAGGACAGCCTGTCGGAGAAGATCCTCTTCGGCGAGCTGCGCCCCGGTCACATCGTGGTCGTGGACACCGAGGGCGAGGGCGAGACCAAGACCTTCACCTTCCGGGGTGAGGAGAAGTCGGCCCTGCCGGACGTCCCGCCGATCGAGCAGGCGGCCGGTGGCACGGGACCGAACCTGAGCAAGGACGTGTAAGCGTCACGGTCGAGTGAGAGGGGCCGGTGCTGAAAAGCACCGGCCCCTTTTCCATGCCCTGAGAGCGGACGAGTTCCCGCCCTACGACAGCTGCCCGTCGTAGTCCGGCAGCTTGAACGTCTTCTCGGCGTGGCCGCCGGAGAGGTCGGTCGCGCTGTTGCCGATGTTCGCGATGATCGTGTAGCCCTTCTTCTCGACGTCGACGCGCTGGGCCGTCTTGTACTCGGCGACGTTCTTGAAGAGGTCGATGAAGTTCCGGACGTAGAGGCCGGAGACCTGGTAGCCGGCCTGCTTGAGGTTGTACTCGGTGAACGAGTAGATGATGTCCGGGCGCGCGGTCACGAAGAACAGGGCGACGCCGCGTTCCTGGGCGTATCTCGCGGCCTCCAGGACCGGCTTGTTGGCCGGCTGCGGGTAGCTGAAGCCGAAGTCGGTCTCCAGCGTGGTGTTGTCGATGTCGAAGACGATCGCCTGCTTCTCGCCCGGCCTGGCGGCAGCGATCCGCTGCTTCAGATAGGGCAGCGCCTGGTTCATCACCGTCTGGCAGTCCTTCTGCCAGGTCGCGTAGTCGACGTCTGCGGCGGCGGCCGTGGTGACCGCCGTGGTGGCACCTGCACGGGCCGCGGCGTCGGCCGGTGCGGCCATCGCCACGAAGGCGGCCGCCGAGACTGCGGTCACTGATGCGCGGCGCAACCAGGGGCGTCGGGTCTGCATGTCGTGGGGTTCCTCTCACGTCCGTGACGCTGCCAACATGTCGTGTGCATGTTCGTGGGCGAGGGTGGCGCGAGGGGAACCGTAGGGTTACCGGACGGTAGGTGGATAGAGGCGTGCGCCACATTTCCGGAATGGCCGAAGAGGCTCTCCGGTGACATGCCGCACAGGCGATATGTCCGTTACTAGGCGGAATAGTGCTGAACGGATAGGGAGGAAAGGGATTCTTGGCCCGTGGAGCGCGCTGAAGTGCGGTGTAGTGCCCTGATTCGTCCCGAATGAGAGTCATGTCAAGAGACGTAGAACACTGAGCGAAGTTACTAACTTAGGCCGTAGATCACGCTTTTGGGAGTTTGTCGGACTTCGGGTTACCAAGGGATGGCCATTCGGCGAGCGACTGTGCGCCGGGTGGTTTTCACCGTCCCCTTCCCCGCGAGGTTTCGATGTCCCAGCGCGTCACGTCCCGTTCTTCCCGTACGTCCCAGCTCCGCACCCGTGCGACCGTGCTGGCCGCCGGCCTCGGTGTCTCGGTCGCACTGGGAGCAGGGGTCGCGTCCGCCGCCGACACCACGGCCGCGTCCGGTGCCGCCGGTGCCGTCCAGGCGCAGGCCGCCGCCCAGGCCAAGGCCGCCAAGGCCGAGGCCGCGAAGGCTGAGAAGGCCGCTCAGGCCACCGCCGCGAAGAAGGCCGCCGCGAAGAAGGCGGCCGCCGCCAAGAAGGCCGCGGTGCAGAAGGCCGCGAAGAAGGCCACGCCGTCCTGGGTCGACCCGGTGAAGAAGTACACGCTCTCCGCGAGCTTCGCCCAGGCCGGTGGCATGTGGCAGTCCAAGCACAGCGGGCAGGACTTCGCCGTGCCGAGCGGCACCCAGGTCGTCGCCGCCCACGGCGGCACCGTCGTCAAGGCCGGCGGCAACGGCGCCGGTGACGGTCCCGCGTACGGCAACGCCGTCGTGATCAGGCACGGCAACGGCACGTACTCGCAGTACGCCCACCTGTCGAAGGTCGAGGTGAGGGTCGGCCAGGTCGTCAAGACCGGCCAGGAGATCGCCCGGTCCGGCAACACCGGCAACTCCAGCGGTCCGCACCTGCACTTCGAGATCCGTACGACCCCGAACTACGGCTCGGCGGTCGACCCGGTGAAGTTCCTGCGCGCCAAGGGCGTCAAGGTCTGACAGCCGGACGCGGCCCGGCTGCGCTAGGAGCCCCGGGATCCTTCGTGGGCCTGGGTCACCAGGTCCGTGGCGACCTCGAGGACGGCTTTGTTCTTGTCCTCGGGGTCGCCTTCCAGGTCCTGGAGCAGGAACATCCCGGCGTGCAGCGTGAAGATCGCGCTGACGCAGCGGACCTGGTCGACCAGGTCGGCCTCCGGGTCGATGATGATGTCGCGCAGACCGCGGATGCGCTCCTTGAAGGAGTCGCCGATCCGCAGCTCCCGCACCGTCGCCTGGTTGTCGTGCATGAAGCGGAACAGCGGCGCGGCGCCGGCCAGGGTCTCCGCGTAACGGCGGATGATCTCCTGCTTGGTGTCGAGCGTGTGCGGCTGCTGCCGCCCCCACTCGATCAGCTCCTCGATCGGCTTCGTGAGGTCCTCGAAGATGCTGACGAGGATCTCTTCCTTCGTCTTGAAGTGGTAGTAGAGCGCCGCCTTGGTGACCTCCAGGCGTTCCGCGATCTCGCGCAGAGAGGTCTTCTCGTAGCCCTGCTCCGCGAAGAGTTCGAGGGCCACGTCCTGGATGCGCTGGCGGGTGTCCCCGCGGCGCCGATGCCTGGTGCCGTCCATGGTGCCGCCCATCCTCCTACGCCGCTCCCTTTCCATAAAACTTACTTGACGCCCGGCAAGTTCCGCGGCTAGCTTCCGAGTGTAGTCACTAGCCGGTCGACAAGTAAGTAGCGGTAGCTGGGGGAGTGGGAAAGCAATGGCGGACACGACGGACACACCGGCGGTCGGCGCCGACACCGGGGGGAAACAGCCGAAGAGCGTGCGGGTCGTCCTGCTCGCGCTGATGATCGCGATGATGCTCGCGATGCTCGACAACATGATCATCGGTACGGCGATGCCGACGATCGTCGGTGATCTGGGTGGCCTCGAACACCTCTCGTGGGTGGTCACCGCGTACACGCTCGCGACCGCGGCCTCCACCCCGCTGTGGGGCAAGCTCGGCGACATGTACGGCCGCAAGGGCACGTTCATGACGTCGATCGTCCTGTTCCTGATCGGCTCCGCGCTCAGCGGCATGGCCCAGAACATGGGCGAGTTGATCGGCTTCCGTGCCGTCCAGGGCCTCGGTGCCGGCGGTCTGATGGTCGGCGTCATGGCGATCATCGGTGACCTGATCCCGCCCCGGGAGCGCGGCAAGTACCAGGGCATGATGGCCGGCGTCATGGCGCTGGCGATGATCGGCGGCCCGCTGGTCGGCGGCACGATCACCGACCACTGGGGCTGGCGCTGGGCGTTCTACATCAACCTGCCGCTCGGCGTGGTCGCGCTGGTCGCCATCAGTGTGGTGCTGCACCTGCCGAAGAAGCGGTCCGAGGCGCGGATCGACTACCTGGGCGCCGCCCTGCTGACCGTCGGCATCACCGCGATCGTCCTCGTCACCACCTGGGGCGGCACGGAGTACGCCTGGAGCTCCGCGCGGATCATGGAGCTGATCGGCATCGGTGTCGCCGCGCTCGTCGGGTTCGTGTTCTGGCAGACCAGGGCGGCCGAGCCCGTGGTGCCGCTGCACATCTTCCGCAGCCGCAACTTCACGCTGATGTCGGTCATCGGCTTCATCACCGGGTTCGTGATGTTCGGCGCGACGCTGTTCCTGCCGCTGTACCAGCAGTCCGTGCAGGGCGCCTCCGCGACGAACTCCGGGCTGCTGCTCCTGCCGATGCTCGGCGCGATGCTGGTGACCTCGATGGTCGCCGGCCGGGTCACCACGAACACCGGCCGGTACAAGGTGTTCCCGATCCTCGGCAGCGTCCTGATGACCGTCGGTCTCTACCTGCTGTCCACGATGGACACGGGGACCTCGCGGTTCACGTCCGGCGTCTTCATGGCCGTGGTCGGCTTCGGCATGGGCTGCCTGATGCAGATCACCATGCTGGTCGCGCAGAACAGCGTGGAGATGAAGGACATGGGCGTCGCGTCCTCGTCGACCACCCTCTTCCGCACCCTCGGCTCCTCCTTCGGCGTCGCGATCATGGGCGCGCTGTTCAACAACCGCGTCCAGGACGTCATGGCCGAGCGGGCCGGTGCGCTGGGCTCCAAGATCACCGAGCAGTCGGCGCAGCTCGACGCCAAGAGCCTGGAGAAGCTTCCGGTACTGGTCCGGGAGGCCTACCAGCACGCGGTGTCGGCCGGCACGCACTCGGCGTTCCTGCTGGGAGCCGTGGTGGCGGTGTTCGCCCTGGCGGCGGCCGTGTTCGTCAAGGAGGTCCCGCTCAAGGGCGCGGGCCCGAAGACGGACGACGACCCGGACGCCCCGGCGGCGCAGCCGCCCGTGGCGGAGACCGTCTGAGCGGACCGCAGGACGAAGGCCCCCGAGGTTCTCACCTCGGGGGCCTTCGTCCTGCGGCCGGTCGCACAGGCCTCGCTGTCAGACCCTCGTGCCACCATCGGATCCATGGACAAGATGCGGCAGGTGCGCCTCGCCAAGGACGCCATGGACCGGGACTGGGCCGATCCGGACCTGGACCTGGGCGCCGTGGCCGCACACGCCGGGTACTCGCGGTATCACTTCATCCGCGCCTTCAGGGAGGCGTACGGCGAGACCCCCGGGCAGTACCTCACGCACCGCCGCATAGAACGCGCCGAGGACCTGCTGCGTACGGCGAACCTCTCGGCGACGGAGATCTGCCACCTGGTCGGCTTCAGCAGTGTCGGCACGTTCTCGGCCCGCTTCAAGGCGTGGACCGGCCTGACGCCCAGCGAGTACCGGACGAAGCACGTGGGCCGCGGAGCGGCACTCATACCGGGCTGCTACGCCATGCTGTGGGCCGGCGGCTTCCGGCCCGCTCCCACCCCGGGGCAACAGCGCAATTCCGGAGAAGCGGGCTGACACCCCCGCTGCCTACCGTGGCAGGGCAGGCACGAACCGGCCGCCGACCAGCAGGAGCACGCCATGATCAAGGGTCTCGCCATCACGACCGTCTGGGTCCTCGACCAGGACCGGGCCAAGGAGTTCTACACCGAGAAACTGGGGTTTGAGGTCCGTACGGACATGACCATGGGCGAGGGCGGCATGCGCTGGCTCACCGTCGGCTCGCCGCGTCAGCCCGACGTCGAGTTCACGCTGATGGTGCCCGGCGGGGCCGGGATGGACCCCGAGTCCGCCGAGATGCTCCGGAAGCTGGTGTCGAAGGGCGCGCTCGGCGCCGGCGTGCTGACCACCGACGACATCCACGGCGACTACAAGAAGCTCAAGAACCGGGGCGTGGAGTTCCTCCAGGAGCCGCAGGAGCGCCCGTACGGGACGGAGGCGCTGTTCCGTGACGACTCCGGCAACTGGTTCTCCTTCACACAGCCCAGGGAGGGCGGACTCGACCTCGACCAGGACTGGACCTGCTGACCACCCCACGGGCACGCCCCGCGGACACGACCTAGGGCAGCATCGGATAACTCCCCGTGTTCGTCGGCGCGTGCTCCGGCAGCCACAGCACCGCCACCGCGCCCTCGGCCGGTACGCCCTCCGGCGCGCCCGGCGTGCGTACGTTCCGGAAGGTCAGCCGGGCGCCCATCACCCGGGCCTGCCCGGCCGCGATGGTCAGGCCGAGGCCGTGGCCGTGCCCGGCCCGGTCCTTGCTGCCGGTGCGGAAGCGGCTCGGTCCCTCGGCGAGCAGGTCCTCGGGGAAGCCGGGCCCGTGGTCGCGGACGCGGATGACCCGGCCCTCGACGGTGACCTCGATGGGCGGCTTGCCGTGCCGGGCCGCGTTGGCGAGGAGGTTGAACAGCACTCGTTCCAGGCGCCGCGGGTCGGTGGTGACCGCCGACTCGTGCACGATCCGCACCTCGGCGTCCGGGTCCTTCGCCGCCACCCGCCGGGCGACGAACTCGCCCAGCATGATGTCCTGGAGCTCCGCCCGCTCCGAGGCCCCGTCCAGCCGGGCCACCTCCAGTACGTCCTCCACGAGCGTGCGCATCGCCTTCGCTCGGTCCAGCACCAGCTCGGTCGGGCGGCCGGGCGGCAGCAGTTCGGCGGCGGTCAGCAGCCCGGTCACCGGCGTGCGCAGCTCGTGCGCGATGTCGGCGGTGACCCGCCGCTCGGCCTCGATCCGCTGCCGCAGCGTGTCCGCCATGGCGTCCACCGCGCTCGCCAGGTCGTCGGTCTCGTCCCGGACGACCCCGCCCATGGCGTCCCGCACGCGCACGTCAGTCTCCCCGCCCGCGAGCTGGCTGGCCGCGACGGCCGCCTTGCGCAGCCGCCGCGAGAGATGCCCGCCGATGAGCACGCCCAGCGCGCTGCCGCCGAGGACGACCGCGATGGAGCCGATGAGCAGGGCCTGGTCGAGGTCCTGGAGGATGTCCGAGCTGCGGTCGGTGAAGCCCGAGTGCAGGGACATGACATGCCCGTTCTTCAGCGGCACGGCGGCCCATATGTCGGGCACGTCACCGGGCCGGTCCGCCACGTACGTCGCCCGCTGGCCCGCCTCCACGCGCTGCCGCAGCGCCACCGGCAGATTCGGGTCGTCGATCTTGGTGTTGGGGAAGTTCATCCGCCCCGACAGCTCGAAGTTGCGCTGGGCGATCAGGATGCGCTCGTCGGCCAGGTCACGCGCGTTGTCCAGCATCGACACTCGGGCGGCGTTGTGCACGACCAGGCTCAGCGCGACCGCCACCAGCGCCCCGACCAGCGCGATGGCCGCGCTCAGCTTCCATCTGAGGCCCGTGCGGATGCCCGCGCGCTCCAAGCCCGTGGCGATCAGGCGCCGGAAGTGCCCGCTCATAACCCCTGCTCAGGCCTTCAACTTGTAGCCGAAACCGCGGACCGTCTCGATGCGGTCCTGGCCGATCTTCTGCCGCAGCCGCTGCACGTGCACGTCGACCACGCGGGTGTCCCCGCCCCAGCCGTAGTCCCACACCCGCTCCAGCAGCTTGTCGCGGGAGAGCACCGTGCCCGGTGCCGTGGAGAACTCCAGCAGCAGCCGCATCTCGGTCGGCGTCAGCGCCACCGGCTGCCCGGCCCGGCGGACCTCCATGCCCTCGGTGTCGACCTCCAGATCCCCGAAGGTCAGCACCCCGCCGCCGGCCGGGGAGGCCGGCTCCTCCGCCCGGCCGCCGCCCGCGTGCCCGAACCGGCGCAGCACGGCACGGATCCGGGCCACCAGCACGGCACCGTCGAACGGCTTGGTCACATAGTCGTCGGCCCCCGCCTCCAAGCCCAGCACGACGTCGATGGAGTCGGCCCGCGCCGACAGCATGATGACCGGCACGGTCGACTCGTCCCGGATACGGCGGCACAGACTGACCCCGTCGAGGCCGGGAACCATGACGTCCAGCAGCGCGATGTCCGGGCGGTCCGCCCGGAACGCCTCCAGGCCCGACAACCCGTCGGGCATGGCGGTGACCACGAAGCCATCCCGTTCCAGGGCGAGCTGCGTGGCCTCACGGATGACGTCGTCGTCCTCGACGAACAGGACATGGGTCTGGTCTGCCATCCCGGTGCTCTCAGTCCTCGTGTGATTCGTGGGGTGCGTTCTGCCGCGTTCCCTCTGGGGGACGCGCGATCCGGTCGATGCGTTCACCGGGGCATCGGTCCGAGCGGCCCGATCGGTTCACACGCCCTGCGCCCACGTCAGCTCGCGGGCTCCGGCGACGGGGTGTCGCCGCCGACCTTCCCGTAGTCGTTGTGCGTGCGGTACTCCTCGTCGAACCGGCCGGAGGTCCATCTGTATGTGATCACGTTCTCCCCGGAGGGGCTCGACACCGGGTCGCCCTTCTCGTAGACCTGCTTGGTCACGACCAGGTCGCCGCGGTCGATCTCCGCGTAGACCGGGGGCTCCTCGGCCTTGAACACATTCTTGTACGAGCCGTCCTCCTCGCGGTACACGTAGCTGCCCACACCCACAGCGTCACCGCAGCTGAGGACGTTGACGACGACGTCGTCGCCCGATCCGCCGGTGAGGTTGCCGTAGGACACGTCGACGGGGTACTCGTCGGCGACGCACGGCTTCAGCTCGCGCTTCACCTCGGGGGAGACCTTCGGGTCGTCCTTGACGAGCCGGACCGCGTCGACCGCGTCGGGCGTCTTCGACGGCGCGGCGGACGGTGTGGCCGCGGCGGCGCCCGCCACCGAGTCGGAGTGCGCCGGGCCCTCGTCACGGGCGCCGGTGCCGCCCGCGCCGCACGCGGACACGAAAAGGCCGAGGGCGGCGAGCACGGCCAGGGCCGTACTCACCGCCTGGATGCTGCCCGGGGTCCGTGCAGACCCCTCGCCGGTCAGGCCGCGCACCGCTCCCGCTCCTCACGCTCCAGCGCGCGTGCGTCCAGGTCGCGGGACTCCAGCTCCTCGCGGAGCCGGGCGAGCGCCCGGTGCAGCGTGCTCTTGACCGTTCCGGCCGACATGCCGAGGGCGGCGGCCGTCTCCTCTGTGGACATCTGCTCCCAGTGTCGCAGTACGACGACACTGCGCTGCTTCGGGGCGAGCACCTTCAGGATGTCCATCAGCAGGGCGCGGTCCGCGTGCTGCTCGGTGGAGTCGTCGACCGAGGCGTCCGGGAGCTGCTCGGTCGGCACCTCCTCCAGCTTGCGGGCCCGCCACCACTCCGTCCGCGTGTTGATCATCACCCGGCGCAGGTAGGCGTCCGCCAGCCGCTTGTCCTCGATGGTCTCCCAGCGGCCGTACGTGCGGACCAGCGCGGTCTGCAGCAGGTCCTGCGCGTCCGTCGGGTCCGGCACCAGGCGGCGGGCACTGCGCAGCAGCGCGTCCTGCCGCGTGCGGACGTACTCCTCGAACTCGAGCACCTCGCCCTGCGCCATGGTGAACCGCCTCCCGTTTCCCCGTTACGGCCGGCTTCCCGCCGTCCGTGCACTGCCTGTGTTCCTTGGTCGTCCCGTGTCTTCCGGGAACGGAATTGAAGGTACGGAGGCGTTGTCACGGCACTGTCCGAAGCAGCCTTCGGCTAGCACTCGGCTGTCCGTCGGTTGTGTAACGGCCGTGGGAACGGGGAAGAGGGGCGGGCGTGTTGGGGTGGATTCGGGGTGATATGTCCACCCCGATCACTGTGACAGGCGACGACCCGCGGCTGTGACGTGTCTGTACGTCAGGTCAGCGGAAGCCGGTACAGCCCGTCCGCCAGGGGCTCCACCAGACCGTCGGCGACGAGGCCGTCCAGGGCGCGGGCCCGCTGCACCGGCTCGTGCCACACCCGGTCCAGCGCCGACTGCGGAACCGGACCGTGGGCCTCCCGCAGTACGGCGAGCAGCCGCCCGCGCACCTGCCGGTCGGTGCCCGCGTACGTCTGACCGCGGCGCGGCGGCCCGTCGTGCTCCGGCTTGCCCGCCAGCCGCCAGGCGCACTGCGCGGCGATCGGGCAGCGGTGGCACGACTCGCTCTTCGCCGTGCACACCAGGGCCCCCAGCTCCATGGAGGCGGCGGCCCAGCGGGCGGCGGTCGGCGCGTCCTCGGGCAGCAGCGCGCGGGCGAGTTTGCGCTCGGCGGCGGTGGTGGCGTTCGGCGGGTACTGCATGCCGGTGACCGCGCGGGCGAAGACCCGGCGCACGTTGGTGTCCAGCACCGGGTGCCGCTGCCCGTAGGCGAAGGAGGCGACGGCGGCGGCCGTGTACTCGCCGATGCCGGGCAGCGCCAGCAACTGGGCGTGGTCGGCCGGTACGTCACCGCCGTGCCGTTCCGTTATGGCGACGGCGGCGCCGTGCAGCCTGAGGGCACGGCGCGGGTAGCCGAGCCGGCCCCAGGCGCGGACGGCCTCGCCGGGCGCCTCCTTGGCCAGGTCGGCGGGGCGCGGCCAGCGGGCCAGCCACTGCTCGTAGACGGGCAGGACGCGGTTCACCGGCGTCTGCTGGAGCATGAACTCACTGACCATCACCCCCCACGCCCCGGCCTCGGGGCGCCGCCACGGCAGGTCACGGGCGTTCTCGTCGAACCAGTCGATGACGGGGGCGTGCAGGCTCTCGCCGGAGGGCGGGCCGGAGGCGGGGTCGGCGGGGCTGGTGTGCGGGGGCTTCGTGGGAGCAGTCATGGCCATTCGATCCTGCCACGCGGGGGCCGCGATCCGGGCACACCACCACCCGGGAGGGACAGGCGTACCTGACGATCGACAGCAGTGCCGCCCTGCCGACCGCCTATAGCTTGGGCGAATGGAACGTCCTCGTCCCGCCGGGGCACTGGGCGGATACGTCCTGCTCTGGGCGGCCCTCGCCCTGCCGGCGCTCACGGCGGACCGGCTCGGGCTGAACGAGCCGCGTCCGGCCTGGCAGCAGGCGGCCGGTGTGGCGGTGCTGGCGGTCGCCGCCGCCCTGTCCCAGCGGCTGCCGCTCGTGGCCTTCGGGCTGGTGGCCGCCCTGAGCCTGGCCGCAGCGCCGGCCATGTTCACCGTCTCCTACGGCCCCGCCCTCGGCGTGTTCGCGCTGCTGCTCGGGCTGCGGGCGGGCCGGGCGCGCCCCGCGGTGCTGTGCTTCGCGGCCGTCGGCTGCGCCGGCACCGCCCGGATCGTGCTCGTCGGCGTCGACCCGGCCCCCGAGTGGCTCGTCATGACGGGCACGCTGCTCTTCGGCTGCGTCTTCCCCTGGCTCGGCGGTCGCTACTGGCGGCAGAGCCGCGAGCTGGCCGAGGCGGGCTGGATGCGCGCCGCCCGGCTGGAGGACGAGGCCCGCTTCGCCGAGGAACGCGCCCGGCTGCGCGAACGGGCCCGGATCGCCCAGGACATGCACGACTCCCTCGGCCACGAGCTGAGCCTCATCGCCCTGCGCGCGGGCGCCCTCCAGGTCGCCCCCGGACTCGCCGGCGAGCACCGGAGCGCGGCGGCCGACCTGCGCGCGGCCGCCGCCGACGCCACGGACCGGCTGCACCGCATCATCGGCGTCCTGCGCGAGGACGACGACGAGCCCGCGCCGCTGGCCCCGGCGGGCGAGACCCTGGAGCAACTCGTCGCCCGCGCCGCGGAATCGGGCCTGCCGGTGCGCTGGGAGCCCGCCGGGCCGGGCGGCCCGGCCCCGGAGCCCGGCGGGGTCGCAGAACGGCTGCTGCACCGCGTGGTCCGGGAGGCGCTGACCAACGCGGCACGGCACGCACCGGGCGCTCCCGTGACCGTGGCGCTGACGGGACGGGCCGCGGGGACGGGACGAGCCGCGGGAACGGGACGAGCCGCGGGAACGGGACGAGCCGCGGGGACGGGACGGGCCGCGGGGACGGGACGAGCCGCGGGGACGGGACGAGCCGCGGGGATGTCCGTCACCATCACCAACGGCCCGCCCACCCAGGAGAGTTCCCGCCCCACGGGCGGCGGTACGGGCTTGCCCGGGCTGCGGGCCGCCGTGACCTCCGTGGGCGGCACGTTCGAGGCCGGACCGCACGAGAAGGGGTTCCGGGTGTCGGCGTACGCGCCCGACACCCCCGAGCCGCAGGCCACCTCCGAGACCCCGGGCCCCGCGCCCTTCCGGCACGCCCGCCGCCGGGTCGCCGTCGGCTTCGGTACCGCGGCTGGTGTGGGCGTCGTTCTGGTCGGCGTGGCGTTCGGCTGGTACGCGTACGCGGAGAAGCACTCGGTGCTCGAACCCGCCGCGTACGCGAAACTGCGCCTGGGCACCCCGGCGGCCGAGGCCGAGCACCTGCTGCCCGAGCGTGATGTGAACGACCCGCCCGACGACCGGGCCCCCGCCCCACCCGGGGGAGCCGACTGCCGCTACTACCGGGCGAGCGGCGAACTGTTCGTCTCCGTCGACCACTTCAGACTGTGCTTCGCCGCCGGCCGGCTGGTCGCCAAGGACGTGGTCCCGCGCATCGGCCTGCCCGGCGAAGGCCGAGAGGAATACGAGGAGTTCTCACAGTGATCCGCGTTCTGCTGGCCGACGACGAGGCCATGGTCCGGGCCGGGGTACGCGCCATCCTCGGCAGCAGCGGCGTGACGGACGTCGTCGCTGAGGCGGGCGACGGCCGCGAGGCGGTCGAGCTGGCCCGCGCCCACCGCCCGGAGGTGGCCCTGCTCGACATCCGCATGCCGCGCCTGGACGGCCTCACGGCGGCGGAGGAGATCGTACGGACCGTGCCCGGCACGGCCGTCGCGATGCTCACCACCTTCTCCGAGGGCGCCTACGTGACCCGCGCCCTCGGCGGCGGCGCCACCGGCTTCCTGCTGAAGTCCGGGGACCCGTACGAACTCATCGCGGGCGTACGGGCGGTGGCCGCCGGCGCCGCGTTCCTCTCACCCAAGGTGGCCCGGTACGTCATCGACGAGGGCCTCGGCGGCGGCCGGCTCACCCGTGAGGCACAGGCACGCGCGCGCGTGGCAGTGCTGAGCCCCCGCGAACGCGAGGTGCTCGGCCTGGTCGGCGCGGGCCTGTCCAACCCGGAGATAGCCGTCCGGCTCCACCTCGTCGAGGGCACGGTGAAGGCGTACGTGAGCGCGGTCCTGGACCGGCTGGGCGTGCGCAACCGCGTGCAGGCCGCCATCGTGGCGTACGAGGCGGGGCTCGTGGAGGCGTGACGACCCGAGAAGCGCGCGACGGCGGTAGAGGAGCGTGACGACCCGAGGAGCGCGCGACGACCGGAGATGAGCGTGACGACCGGAGTGGCACGCCGACGGGGGGCGCGTTCCGGTCCGGGGACGCGCATGCCGACCGCCTCAGCGCCGCGCGTGCGAGCCGTACGACCCGACGGGCGCCCCGCCCGGCCCGGTGAACCACCGCACGGCCGGTGCCGACGAGGTGCGCAGCGCCCCGGCCAGCCGCGTCGCCGGGCCCCTGCCCAGCCGTACGGCGGCGAGGGCCACGAGCGTGCCCAGCGCCAACCCCGCGAGGACGTCGTGCGGATAGTGCACGCCGACGAAGACCCGGGAGAAGGCCATGAGCAGGGCGAGCGGGGCCGTCACCCACAGGAGCGCGCGCCGGACCAGCGCGAGGGCGACCGCCGCCGCGCCCGCGATCGTGGCGTGGTTGGACGGGAAGGACCAGTCGCCGTGCGGCGGGCACGCGGCGAGGGACGCGGCCGCACCGGCGACCGCCCGGCACGGACGCTCTTCCGTGACCGCGGACTTGAGTACCTCGCTGCACACGTACGCCACGGCCGTGGCCACAGGTGCGAGGGCCGCGAGCGCGAACGCGTGGGGAGTGCCGCGGCGGGCACGCCACCAGGCCGTGGCGAACAGCGCGACGAAGACCAGCAGTCCGGCCTCCGTCCATATGCCGGCCCCGTGCTGTACCCACATCGGGGTGTCATGGGCGAAGTCGGTGATGTCGCGGTAGAGCGCGCTGTCCTCGAAGGTCATGGTCACGGACGGTAGGCGGCAGGCCGGTACCGTCACACCCAGCGATCGTCGCGTCCCGAACCTGACGAAAGACAGGGGTGGCCTCCGGGATTCCGAGATGATGATCCGGAAAAGTTGTGGCCCCGAGCGGCGGGTGGGACAGGCGAACGCGCTGATCTCTCGTAAGGTTTGGGCCGTGGGATCTCTGCGCAATCCGGTCGGGCCGCTTCCCTCCTCCATCTACTGGCGTCGGAGGGTCGTACTGGTGTCTGTGGTCGCCCTGTTGGCGCTCCTGATCACCTGGATCGTGACCATGGGCGGCGGAGGCGGCAAGGACGGCGACGACGGCGCCAACGGCAAGAATCCCTCGCCCTCCACCATCACGCCCGGCCCGTCGAGTTCGGGCCCGGCCATCAGCCAAGCGCCCGGCGGACGTGACGATTCGGGCGACGGGGGCTCCGGCGGCTCGTCGTCCGGGTCCGGGGGCGGGTCCGGCGACGGCTCCGGCGACGGCTCCGGGGACGGCTCCGGCGGCGGTTCCGGCTCGGGCGGCTCCGGAGGGGCGGACGGTGCCGGCGGTTCCGGCGGTGGTACGGCGGTGGGCGGTGTCGGCGTGGGCGACACCCTGCCGGCCGGTTCCACGCTGCCCAACTGCACCGCCAGCGTGGTCAAGTTCAGCCTGCGCAGCCGGCACAACACCTACGACCCCGAGCAGCGGCCCACGTTCCTGCTGACCGCGCGGAACATCTCCGGCAGCGACTGCAAGATCGATCTCGGACCGAAGAACGCGGTGTTCACGATCACCCCGGCGAGCTCCGACGACGACTACTGGTCCTCCGAGGACTGCCCGAAGGCCGCCGCGCACCAGCTGTACCGCGTGCCCGCGGGCAGCGGCATCACCTACACCGTGAACTGGGACCGCAAGCCGAGCGCCCCCGAGTGCGCCACGCCTGCGGCGGGTTCGGCCGGGGCGGGCACGTACCTGGTGGAAGCCAAGGCTCCGGGCTTTGCGAAGGTGCGGACGTCCTTCGTGCTGTCGGCCGACTAGGGACAGCGGCAGGGAATCCGGCAGCAGAGACGCCCCGGCAGCAGAGACACCTGAGGGCGGTACCCGCACCGGGTACCGCCCTCAGCCGTTCCAGCCCGTCCCAGCCGTGCAGCCGCTAGACGTACCGCTCCAGGATCGACGACTCCGCCAGCCGCGACAGCCCCTCCCGGACGCTGCGCGCCCGGGCCTCGCCGACGCCGTCCACCGTCTGGAGGTCGTCGACGCTCGCGGCGAGCAGCTTCTGCAGGCCGCCGAAGTGCTCGACCAGGCGGTCGATGATCGCGCCGGGGAGCCGGGGCACCTTGGCGAGCAGACGGAAGCCGCGCGGCGACACCGCCGAGTCCAGCGTCTCGGGCGAGCCGGTGTAGCCCAACGCCCGGGCCACCGTGGGCAGTTCGAGAAGCTCGGCGTGGGTGAGGGCGTCCAGTTCGGCCAGTGCCTCGTCGACCGTGCGGGAGCGCTTGGCGGTGGGCTCGGGCACGTAGTCCCGGACGACCAGCTCGCGCTCGGGCTCCACGCCGGCGATCAGCTCGTCGAGCTGGAGGGCCAGCAGCCGGCCGTCCGTGCCCAGCTCCACCACGTACTCGGCGATCTCCGTGGCGATGCGGCGCACCATCTCCAGGCGCTGGGCGACCGCCGAGACGTCCCGGACGGTCACCAGGTCCTCGATCTCCAGCGCCGACAGCGTGCCCGCGACCTCGTCGAGGCGGAGCTTGTAGCGCTCCAGGGTCGCCAGGGCCTGGTTGGCGCGGGACAGGATCGCCGCCGAGTCCTCCAGGACGCGGCGCTGGCCGTCCACGTACAGGGCGATCAGCCGCATCGACTGGGAGACCGAGACGACCGGGAAGCCGACCTGCTTGCTGACGCGGTCCGCGGTGCGGTGCCGGGTGCCCGTCTCCTCCGTGGGGATCGTCGGGTCCGGGACCAGCTGCACGCCGGCGCGCAGGATCTTCGACAGGTCCGAGGACAGCACGATGCCGCCGTCCAGCTTGCACAGCTCGCGCAGACGGGTCGCGGTGAACTCCACGTCCAGCACGAAACCGCCGGTGCACAGCGCCTCGACCGTCTTGTCGGAGCCGAGGACGATGAGTCCGCCGGTGTTGCCGCGGAGCACGCGCTCCAGGCCGTCGCGCAGGGCGGTGCCGGGTGCCACGGCGCTCAGCGAGGCGCGCATCAGGCCCTCGGTACCGGCACTCCCGCCGGACTTTCCGGGAGCTGATGCCCGGTCGTTGGCTGCCACTGCACTCCTCCGGTCGCAGGTTCTGGGCGCCCCCGTGTCGCGCGCTCGGTTCGCACGGACGGGCGAGACCAGGGCAAAGTCTACCGGCGACCCTCCTCGTCCCGGGGGGCCTCTCTGCGACGGGACCGGGGGAGGACCCGCAGGGCGTCCCCTATGTCCGCTACTTCCAGAACCTTCATGCCCGAGGGGATCTTGCCCGGGTCGCCCGGTACGAGGGCGTGGGTGAAGCCCAGGCGGTGGGCTTCGGCCAGCCTGCGCTGCACGCCCGTGACCCGTCTGACCTCGCCGGCGAGGCCGACCTCCCCGATCGCGACGAGGTTCTTGGGGAGAGGTGTGTCACTCGCCGCGCTGGCCAGGGCGAGGGCGACGGCCAGGTCCGCGGCGGGCTCCGAGAGCTTCACACCGCCGACCGTCGCGGAGTAGATGTCCCTTTTGCCCAAAGCGCTGATCCGGCCGCGCTGTTCCAGCACCGCGAGCATCATCGAGACGCGGGAGGTCTCCAGGCCCGAGGTGGTGCGGCGCGGGGAGGGGATCTGCGAGTCGACGGTGAGCGCCTGGACCTCGGCGACCAGCGGGCGGCGGCCCTCCAGGGTGACGGTCAGGCAGGTGCCCGGGACCGGTTCGGCCCGACGGGTCAGGAAGAGTCCGCTCGGGTCGGCCAGGCCCGTGATGCCCTCGTCGTGCAGCTCGAAGCAGCCGACCTCGTCGGTGGTGCCGTAGCGGTTCTTGACGCCCCGGACGAGGCGGAGGCGGGCGTGCCGGTCGCCCTCGAAGCTCAGGACGACGTCCACCAGGTGCTCCAGCAGGCGCGGACCCGCGATCGCGCCGTCCTTGGTGACGTGGCCCACGAGCAGCGTGGACATGCCGCGCTCCTTGGAGGCCCGGATCAGGGCTCCCGCGACCTCCCGCACCTGGGCCATGCCGCCGGGCGCGCCGTCGATCTCCGGTGAGGCCACCGTCTGCACCGAGTCCAGGATCAGCAGCGACGGCTTCACCGCGTCCAAGTGGCCGAGCACCGCCGCCAGGTCCGTCTCGGCGGCCAGGTAGAGGTGGTCGTCGATGGCGTGGATGCGGTCGGCGCGCAGCCGGACCTGGCTCGCCGACTCCTCGCCCGTGACGTACAGCGTGCGGTGCTCGTCGCTCGCCGACTTGGCCGCCACGTCCAGCAGGAGCGTCGACTTGCCGACGCCCGGCTCGCCCGCGACCAGGACCACCGCGCCGGGGACCAGTCCGCCGCCGAGCACGCGGTCCAGCTCGGGCACACCGGTGGAGCGGGCGGTGGCCTGGCGGCCGTCCACCTGGCCGATGGGGAGGGCGGAGGTGGTGACCCGCCCGGGCGTCGTCGTACGGACCGCGGGCGCGCCGTACTCCTCGACCGTCCCCCAGGCCTGGCACTCGGGGCAGCGGCCGAGCCACTTCGCCGTCTGCCAGCCGCACTCCGTGCAGCGGTAGGACGGGCGGTCCTTGGTGGTCTTCGTACGGGCAGCCATGGACGAAACCGTAGCCGCCGGCACTGACAACGCGGGGGCCGACCGGGGCGGCCACCTGTGCGCCAGGGCCCCGCCACCCCCTGCCGGTGGCGGAACCACTGGTTCATGTCCCCGATTGAGGGATCGTTTCACCCGTACGGATTAAATGTGCTCAAGCCGCCGGAAGGTGCCACCCACGGCCGCCTACGGTCGCCGAATGATGAGCAGTACTCCGGAGATCTCGACCCGCTCCACCCGCACGGCCGGCCCGCACCGGGCGCACCGGGAAGCGCGTGACCGCGGGGCGGCGCGCACGCTGGCGCAGCGGCCGCCCGCGCGCTACGAGCCCTACCTGGACGGCCTGTTCACCTACTGCCTGTCCGTGCTGTGCGACCACGACGCCGCGACCGCCGCCCTGGGCGACGCCCTCGCGCTCGCCGAGCGCCGCGGCAAGCACGTCCCCGAGGCCCCCGCCGACCGCCGGGCGTGGCTGTACGCGCTGGCCCGCTGGGCGTGCCTGCGCAAGCTGGCCGAGGCCAAGCAGAAACGTCAGAGCAGCCACGCCGCGGGCCGCCCCCAGCGCGCCGACCGGCCGTCCGGCCCGGCCGTCTCCGAGGAGGTCCAGGAGCGGCGGCGGCGCGAACTGGCCCTGCTGGCCTGGCCGGAGGCCGCCGGCACCACCCCGGAGCAGCGCGAGGCGCTCGAACTGGCCGTGCGCCACCACCTCGCCGGCCAGGAGGTCGCCGCCGTCCTGGGCATGGCCCCGGCCGCCGCCCGCGATCTGCTCGCCTCGGCCGCCTGTGAGGTGGAACGCACGCGTGCGGCCCTGGCCGTGGTCGAGACCGGGGCGTGTCCGAGCGTCGCGCACCTCGTCGGGGACGACCGGCCCGTGCTCGGCTCGACCCTGCGCCGCGAACTCGTCCGGCACGTCGACGACTGCCCGCGCTGCCGCCGCACCGCCGAGCGCGCCATCCCCGGCCGCTGGCCCGGCACCAGCGTCACGCCCGCCGAACTTCCCGTCCTGCAGGCCCCGCGCGCGGCCCTGCACGTCGCCATGACCCACCCCTCACGCGCGCGTGGCGCCGGACCCCGCTTCGACCGGCGCGGCTACCCGATGGACCCCAAGGACCGCGCCGCACGAAGGGACCGCCTGCGCGCGCGTGCCGTCACCACGACCGTCGTCGCCACCGTCGTGGCCGCCCCCGTGCTCGCCCTGTGGGCCGCCTACCGGGCCACTCCCGTCGGCGAGGGCCAGGACGGCCGCTCCGCCTCCGCACGCCAGGCGGACACCCCGTTCGCCCTGGACGGAGAGATGGCCGGCGGCGGCTACGAGAACACCGGCAACGCGAGCACCAGACCCGGCCCCCACTTCGGCAAGGACGGCAAGGCCGACGTCTCCGTGGAGGTCCTCGGCGTCGCCGGCGCCGGCCGCAAGAGCGCCCTGGACGTCACGGCGGACAACAGCGGCGACACCACCCTCGTCACCCTCACCGCCACGGGCCCGGACCCGGTCCGCTGGTCGGCGACCACAGGAGCGGACTGGCTCTACCTGAGCCAGTCGTCGGGAACGCTCCGGCCCGGCGAGTCGTTGACGATCAAGGTGTACGTCGACCATCTGCGGGAGCCCTCCGGCCCCTGGCACGCGCAGGTGGCGATCGCGCCGGTGGGCGCCGTCGTCCACATCGAGGGCTACGGCACCGCGCCCAGCCCCTCCGACCCCGGCCCGCGACCGGACCCCCGCCCCGGCGACCCGGGCGACCCGCCCCCGACCCGGCCCGACCCGACGCCCACGACCTCGGCCCCACCGGACCCGACGCCGACCACCCCGCCCTCGTCACCCGACCCGGACCCCACCCCCACGGCCCCGAGCCCGGACCCGACGGACCCGACGCCTCCGCCCTCGGACAGCGGCGACCCGAGCCCGTCCACGCAGTAGACGGTCAGTGCGACAGCCGGTCAGCCGGCCGGATCGGCCGGATGCGGCGCCAGCAACGGCAGCTGCGAGGCCAGCCGCTCCTCGCACAGCTCCACCAGCCGGTCGTAGCCGGCCTTGCCCATCAGCTCGATCAGCTCCGGCCGGTAGGAGACGTACACCGGCTCGCCCGCGCCGTGCGCCGAGGTCGCCGAGGTGCACCACCAGTGCAGGTCGTGGCCGCCCGGCCCCCAGCCGCGCCGGTCGTACTCGCCGATCGACACCTGGAGCACCCGCGTGTCGTCGGGCCGGTCGATCCACTCGTAGGTCCGCCGCACCGGCAGCTGCCAGCACACGTCCGGCTTGGTCTCCAGCGGCTCGCGGCCCTCCTTCAGGGCGAGGATGTGCAGCGAGCAGCCCGCGCCGCCCGCGAAGCCGGGCCGGTTCTGGAAGATGCACGAGCCCTGGAAGGGGCGCGTCTGCCGGTCGCCGTCCTCGTCCTCGGAGATCCAGCCGTTGCTCGTGCCCTCGGCGTGGTGCTGCCAGATGTCCGGGGTGAGCCTCGCCACATGCTCGGCGACCCGCTTCTCGTCGTCCTCGTCGGAGAAGTGGGCACCCAGCGTGCAGCACCCGTCGTCCGCGCGGCCGGCCTGGATGCCCTGGCAGCCGCTGCCGAAGATGCAGTTCCAGCGAGAGGTCAGCCATGTCAGATCGCAGCGGAAGACCTGCTCGTCGTCCGCCGGATCAGGAAACTCCACCCACGCGCGGGCGAAGTCGAGGCCCTTCTCGTCGGGGCCCTTCTCGTCGGGCCGCGGTACGCCCGATGATTTGTCGCGCTTCGCCTTTTTCGTCTTTGGCACGAGTCCAGGGTACGGGCCTTCTCCCCCCACCGAGGACGGCGGACGGCACGGCTGGCAGTAGCGTTCCGTCCATGAGACTCGGTGTCCTCGACGTGGGATCGAACACGGTGCATCTGCTCGTGGTGGACGCGCATCCCGGCGCGTGCCCGTTGCCCGCGCACTCGCACAAGGCGGAACTGCGCCTCGCCCAGCTCCTCGACGACGGCGCGATCGGCCCCCAGGGCGTCGACCGGCTGATCTCGGTCGTCCACGAGGCACTCCAGGCCGCCGAGGACAAGGGCGTCGAGGACCTCCTGCCGTTCGCCACCTCAGCCGTGCGCGAGGCCCGCAACGCCGACGACGTCCTCGCGCGCGTGCGCACCGAGACCGGCGTCGAGCTCCAGGTCCTCACCGGCGAGGAGGAGGCCCGCCTCACGTTCCTCGCCGCCCGCCGCTGGTTCGGCTGGTCGGCCGGGAAGCTGCTGGTCCTGGACATCGGCGGCGGCTCCCTGGAGATCGCCTACGGCATCGACGAGGAGCCCGACGCGGCCGCGTCCCTGCCGCTGGGCGCCGGCCGCCTCACCGCCGGGTGGCTGCCCGGCGACCCGCCCGCCCCGGACGACGTGCGCGCCCTGCGCCGCCACGTCCGGACCGAGGTCGCCCGCACGGTCGGCGAGTTCAGCCGCTTCGGCCCGCCCGACCGCGTCGTCGCCACCTCCAAGACGTTCAAGCAGCTCGCCCGCATCGCCGGAGCCGCCCGCTCCGCCGAGGGCCTCTACGTCCAGCGGGAACTCAAGCGGGAGTCCCTGGAGGGCTGGGTCCCGAGGCTGGCCGGTATGACGGAGGCGGAACGAGCCGAGCTCCCGGGCGTCTCGGAGGGCAGGGCGGGCCAGCTGCTGGCGGGTGCCCTGGTGGCCGAGGCCGCGATGGACCTCTTCGGCGTGGAGCGCCTGGAAATCTGCCCGTGGGCACTGAGGGAGGGCGTGATCCTGCGCCGCCTGGACCACATGGAGTCGGTGTGAGCCCGCAGGGAGGGCGGGGCCGTCTATGGCAAACACCACAACGGCGAATAGGCACCCCGCTCCACCCCGACCACACCCCGTAATCTGTCCTGCATGGCAGAGCCAGCCGTAAGGATCCCGGACGCGAAGGTCGCCCTGTCGACGGCCTCGGTCTACCCGGAGTCGACGGCCACGGCCTTCGAGATCGCCGCGCGCCTCGGCTACGACGGGGTCGAGGTCATGGTCTGGACCGACCCCGTGAGCCAGGACATCGAAGCCCTGCGCAGACTCAGCGACTACCACCAGATCCCGGTCCTGGCCGTCCACGCCCCCTGTCTGCTCATCACGCAGCGCGTCTGGTCCACGGACCCCTGGACCAAGCTCCAGCGGGCCCGCGCCGCGGCCGAGAAGCTCGACGCGAGCACGGTCGTCGTCCACCCCCCGTTCCGCTGGCAGCGCCAGTACGCCAAGGACTTCGTCGCGGGCATCTGGCGCATGGCGAACGAGACGGACGTACGGTTCGCCGTCGAGAACATGTACCCCTGGCGCTACCGCGACCGCGAGATGCTGGCGTACGCCCCCGACTGGGACGTGACGAAGGACGACTACCGTCACTTCACGATCGACCTCAGCCACACCGCGACGGCCCGCAGCGACGCGCTGGCCATGGTCGACCGCATGGGTGACCGCCTCGGCCACGTCCACCTCGCCGACGGCAGGGGCTCGGCCAAGGACGAGCACCTCGTGCCCGGCCGCGGCACCCAGCCCTGCGCCGAGGTCCTGGAGCGGCTCGCCCTGACCGGCTTCGACGGCCATGTCGTGATCGAGGTCAACACCCGCCGCGCCATGTCGAGCGCCGAGCGGGAGGCCGACCTGGCGGAGGCGCTGGCCTTCACCCGCCTGCACCTGGCCTCGGCGGCGAAGGTGCCGAGGCGATGACCGACCTGCCCCCGTCCGGCCCCCCGAACGCCACCGGCACGGGAACTGGCACCGGCACGGGAACTGGCACCGGCACGGGAACTGGCACCGGCACGGGCACGGGGACCGGCACGGGCACCGGGACTGGCACCAGCCCCGGCACCAACCCCGGCCCCGGCCCCGGCACGGGCACGGGGACCGGCACCGGGACTGGGACTGGCCCCGGCCCCGGCACCAACCCCGGCCCCGGCACGGGCACGGGGTCCGGCACCGGCACCGGGGCTGGGACTGGGACCGGCACCAGCCCCGGCCCCGGCCCCAACCCCGGCCCCGGCACGGGCACGGGGTCCGGCCCGGGGACCGGCACCGGCACGGGGACCGGCACCGGCACCGGGACTGGCCCCGGCCCCGGCCCCGGCACCAACCCCGGCCCCGGCACGGGCACAGGGTCCGGCACCGGCACGGGGACCGGCACCGGGACTGGCCCCGGCCCCGGCCCCGGCACCAACCCCGGCCCCGACACAGGGCCCACCGCCCGCCGCCGGGGCCGCCCCCCACGCGCGGAGTCGGCCGACACGAGGGACCGCATCCTGACCGCCGCCCGCGAGGAGTTCTCCGAGCGCGGCTACGAGAAGACGTCCGTCCGCGGCATCGCCAAGGCGGCCGGGGTCGACTCGGCGCTCGTGCACCACTACTTCGGGACGAAGGAGCAGGTCTTCGAGGCGGCGATCACCCTCTCCTTCGGACCCGCCCTCGACGCACCGAAGGCCATCGAGGAAGGCCCCCTCGACGGCGTCGGGGAGCGTCTGGCCCGCTTCTTCTTCGGCGTCTGGGAGAACCCGGCGACCCGCGCGCCCCTGCTCGCCATCGTCCGTTCCGCCGTCACCAACGACACGGCGGCCGCCGTCTTCCGCCGTATCGTCGCCACCCAGGTGCTGCGCCGCATCGCGGGACGACTGGACCTGCCGGACGCCGAGCTGCGGGCCGAGCTCGCCGCCGCCCAGCTGGTGGGCACCGCGATGCTGCGGTACGTCATCAAGATCGAGCCACTGGCCTCGGCGGACCCCGAGCAGATCATCGCGCGCCTGGCACCGGTCGTGCAGGGCCATCTCACCGGATCCTGAGCAGCCGCCGGCCGAGACATGCGTCCCGCATTCCGGACACTCCGTCCCGCCCTCTGGATGACCGGCGTACGCTCGGTAGCAGTCAGAAGTCTCCGAATCCTCTGACGCCGTCTCTGAAGGAGCGAGCGACGATGCCCGAGCTGAGGTCCCGCACAGTCACCCACGGCCGCAACATGGCGGGCGCCCGCGCCCTTATGCGCGCCTCCGGTGTACCGGGTGCGGACATCGGCCGCAAGCCGATCATCGCGGTCGCCAACAGCTTCACGGAGTTCGTGCCGGGCCACACCCACCTCCAGCCGGTCGGCCGGATCGTCAGCGAGGCGATCGTCGAGGCCGGCGGCATCCCGCGCGAGTTCAACACGATCGCCGTCGACGACGGCATCGCGATGGGCCACGGCGGCATGCTCTACAGCCTGCCCTCCCGCGACCTGATCGCGGACAGCGTGGAGTACATGGTCGAGGCCCACTGCGCCGACGCCCTGATCTGCATCTCCAACTGCGACAAGATCACGCCGGGCATGCTCAACGCGGCCCTGCGCCTGAACATCCCGACGGTCTTCGTCTCCGGCGGCCCGATGGAGTCCGGCCGGGCCACGCTCGTCGACGGCACGGTCCGCACGCTCGACCTGGTCGACGCGATGTCCGAGGCCGTGAACGAGAAGATCTCGGACGAGGACATCCTCCGCATCGAGGAGAACGCCTGCCCCACCTGCGGCTCGTGTTCCGGCATGTTCACCGCCAACTCGATGAACTGCCTGACGGAGGCCATCGGCCTCTCCCTCCCCGGCAACGGCTCGGTCCTGGCCACCCACACGGCCCGCAAGCAGCTGTACGTCGACGCCGCCAACACGGTCATGGACATCACCCGCCGCTACTACGAGCAGGACGACGAGACGGTCCTGCCGCGCAACGTCGCCACGTTCGCGGCCTTCGAGAACGCCATGGCCCTCGACATCGCGATGGGCGGCTCGACCAACACGATCCTGCACCTGCTGGCCGCGGCCCAGGAGGCCGGCGTCCCCTTCGGCCTGGAGGAGATCGACGCGGTCTCCCGCCGGGTCCCCTGCCTGGCCAAGGTGGCGCCGAACGTCGCCAAGGACCGCACGTACTACATGGAGGACGTGCACCGCGCCGGCGGCATCCCCGCCCTCCTCGGCGAGCTGCACCGCGCGGGCCTGCTCAACGAGGACGTGCACGCGGTCCACAGCCCGTCCCTGTCCGACTGGCTCAAGACCTGGGACGTGCGGGGCGGCTCCCCGTCCCCCGAGGCGGTCGAGCTGTGGCACGCGGCCCCCGGCTGCGTCCGCTCCGCCGAGGCCTTCTCCCAGTCCGAGCGCTGGGAGGCGCTCGACGAGGACGCCGAGGGCGGCTGCATCCGCTCCGTCGAGCACGCGTACTCCAAGGACGGCGGCCTCGCGGTCCTCAAGGGCAACCTCGCGGTCGACGGCTGCGTGGTGAAGACGGCCGGCGTCGACGAGTCGATCTGGACCTTCGAGGGCCCGGCGGTCGTCTGCGAGTCGCAGGAGCAGGCCGTCGAGAAGATCCTGCTGAAGCAGATCAAGGAGGGTGACGTCGTCGTCATCCGCTACGAGGGCCCCAAGGGCGGCCCCGGCATGCAGGAGATGCTCTACCCGACCTCGTACCTGAAGGGCCGCGGCCTCGGCAAGACCTGCGCCCTGATCACCGACGGCCGCTTCTCCGGCGGCACGTCCGGCCTGTCGATCGGCCACGCCTCGCCCGAGGCGGCCGCCGGCGGCACCATCGCCCTCGTCGAGGACGGCGACCGCATCCGCATCGACATCCCGAACCGCACCATCGAACTCCTCGTCGACGACGCCGAGCTGGCCCGCCGCGAGCAGGCGCTGAACGGCGTGTACGCCCCGAAGAACCGCGACCGCAAGGTCTCGGCGGCACTGCGGGCCTACGCGGCGATGGCGACCAGCGCCGACAAGGGCGCCGTGCGAGACGTCACGAAGCTGGGCTGACCACTCCACGCACAAGGGCCGCCCCCGGTGCACAAGGGCCGCCCCGGTCTCCCGGGAGCGGCCCTTCCGCACACGCGCTACCACCCCGACGGATCACGCCCGCTCACGGCGAAGACCGACCCGTCCGGCGCACCGGCATAGACACGGTCGCCCACGAGCACGGGCTCGGGAAGCGCGGCCGGAACCCGGTCCGACCGTTCGCCCAGCCGCGGGGACGTCTGCCCGACGAGCTTCCCGCGCCGCGCGTCGACGGCGAGCAGCCGCCCGTCCGGCGCGGTGACGTACACGTACCGGTCGTCGGCGACCGGCGTCGACCCCCGGACGGCCCCCGTCTGCAGACTCCACCGCTGCTTGCGTGCCTCCAGATCGACGGCGACCAGCGCCCCACCCGTCGCCATGAGGTGCACGACGTCCCCGCGCACACTCCCCGCCACCTGCTGCAACGGAATGCGCAACGGCACCCGCACACGCGTCCGGCTCTCCGGGTCGTAACGGACCACGGCCCGCGCCTCCCCGCGCACCGCGTCGACCGCCACGAACACGACCGCCCCGTCCACGGTCCCGAGAGGCTGCAACGCCCCCTCCAGCCGCGCGTCCCACCGCACGTCACCCGTGCCCGGGTCCACCGCCGTGACCGTCGTACGGGCCCCATCGCCAGACGTACTCGCCGCGTAAGCCAGCGGATCCCCGGGGAACGAGACGAAATACGGCACGTCCTGCCCGGGAATCGGATGACTCCACTTCACCTCACCGGTGGTGCTCTCGACCCCGCTCACCGTCCCGTCGGCGGCCGTGACCAGCAGCATGCCGCCGACGGCCCGCAGCCCGCCGTACGCGGGCAGCTCCTGCCGCCGCTCCACGTCACCCGAGCCGGGATCGAGCATCGTCACCCGCCGCCCCTGGCCCAGCCCGGCCGGCACGAGCCCACCCGACACGACCGGAGCCCCGCTCGGCGGCCCGCTCGCGCCGGCCCCGTCCAGAGGATGCCGCCACAGCAGCCGCCCGTCGGCAGGATCGAGAGCGAAGACCAGCCCGGTCTGCGCACACAGCAACTTCCCCGCCGCGTACGAACACTGAGGCATGCTCTTCCCGGACAACGGCGGCGCCTCCCACGCCGTGAACGCGGCCGCCGTGGTCCGCGGGGCGGCGACCTCGGACGCCGGCCCGCCACCGAGCAAGGGAACCGACACGAGCACACCGAGGACGGCCAGCCCGAGGGCCCCGGCACCGAGCGCGGCCCGCTTACCGACCCGCACCCTGGACCGCCGCGACGGCTCCTCGCCCCCGCCGCCCTGCTCGGCAACGGCTGGTGCCGCCTCCTCCACCCGCTGCGCCGGTATGAACGCCTGGGTGTCGTACGAGGCGGCCACCGACCGCAGTTCCCGCATCAACTCGTCGGGGGAGGGCCGGTCCTCGGGCTCCTTGGCCAGACACCGCAGCACGAGCGGCACCAGCTCTTCCGGTACGCCGGCCAGCTCGGGCTCATCGTGCACGACCTGGTAGGCGACGATGTACGGACTGTCGGAGTCGAACGGCCCCCGCCCGGTCGCCGCGTGCACCATGACGGACCCGAGGGCGAACACATCGGCGGCGGGCCCGACTTCCCTGGGCCGCCGGAACTGCTCGGGCGCCATGAAGGGCGGCGTCCCGATCAGCTTCCCGGTCTCGGTGCGCAGTTCGCTGTCCTTCGGCCGGGAAATGCCGAAGTCGATGACCTTCGGCCCGTCCTCGGCGAGCAGGACGTTGCTCGGCTTCAGGTCCCGGTGCACGACCCCGACCCGGTGGATGTCACGCAGCGCCTCGGCGAGCCCGGCCATCAGCCGACGCAACTGCGCAGGGGCCAAGGGCCCGTTCCGCTTCACCTCTTGGGCCAGCGTCGGGCCCGGGATGAACAGCGTGGCCATCCAGGGCCGTCCGGCCTCGGGGTCGGCATCCACGACGGGCGCGGTGAAAGCCCCGCTGACTCGCCGGGCCGCCCCGACCTCCTGTCGGAAACGCCCCCTGAACTCAGGGTCCTTGGCGAACTCCGCGTGCACGACCTTCACGGCGACCTTCATCCCGGACGTACTCCGGGCCAGGTGGACGACCCCCATGCCGCCCGAGCCCAGACAGGACTCAAGCCGGTAGTGACCGGCGTACTCAGGAAGTTCCGCTTCCGGGCCCGCTCCGACGTTCCGCTGTGGCGCCATGGGACCACCCCCGTGCTGTTCGTCCGCGCGCGCGACGCACGGAGCCTAGTCGATGACTCGTACGGGACAGAGGCGGCTTGCTAGCCTCCGCTGGCGAATCACGCACAGGTGTTTGATGGCGTGATTCAGGGGAATCAACGGGACCCCATGGAAGCCATGGGGTGCAACGGGGGAGGTTTTCATGTCAGTCGAGCCTGTCGAAGAGGCCGAGCGCGGCAAGCCGCTCGTCACCACACTGGCCGCGGCGGCCACGTATTTCTCGATCGCACCGGGCGTCAGCCTCAACGTCCGCAGCGGTCCCGGCACCGGCTACCCGATCGTCAAGGTCCTGCCCGAGGGCTCCCGAGTCCTGATCCACTGCCAGACACCCGGCACCACGGTCACGGGCCCGTACGGCACGACGAACATCTGGGACAACATCGCAAGCGGCCAGTACGTCTCGGACGCCTACGTCAGGACGGGCAGCGACGGCTACATCCGCCCCCGCTGCGGGTGACCTGCGGTAGCAGGGCCGGGGTTGTCCGGTAGCTCGGCGTTGTCGCTGGGGCCGGGTGGGCACGCACCTCGGCGCGCCAAGGTGCCGCCGCGCCCACCCGTGCCGCCCCAGCGGCACGACTGCCCGCAGCTAGGCGGACCCGCACCCGCCCACGGCGAGAAGGGGACGTGTCGGGGGGTGTCCGCCCGCAGCGGTTGGCGCGTCAACGCGAGTTGGTTGGTGTGGGACCCCATCGCGCCGTTCCGAGGACGGACACCCCCGGCGCGGCCCCGACCCACAGCCACCGCGCAGGCGCTACGCGCACTCCCACCGAAGCAGCCACAGGCCGCCGCAGGCATACACCGACCGCACCCCCCGAGCCATAATCGACCGGTGAGCGCAGAGAACGGTCCCCTCGCCCCCCGCCCCGAGCCGATCCGCTTCTTCGGCACGACCTGGCTGGACCACGACAACGGCTACACCGCCCGCCGCATCGGCGTCGCCCTCGGCTCGCTGGCCACCGCAGTCGTCTCCTGCCTCGTCCTCCGCCTCGCCTACCAGGGCCTCCAGATCGCCGCGATCGGCAGCTTCGTGACCCTGCTCATGGTCGTGATGTTCGCGATCTGCAGCGCGCTGGCCTTCCGCCACACCTGGGACGGCTTCACCCGCCGCCCCGACCCCGACCGCCAGGCTTCCCTCCGTGGCCTCCTGGCCATCGGTTTCGTCGGCTCCCTCCTCGCCTACTTCGTCCGCTCCCTCACCGAGGCCCCCGGCGAAAAACTGCACCGCGAGGAGTACGAGACGGCCCGCAAGCACCACGAGAAGCGCATGACCCGCCGCTCGGGCAACCCGTCGAAAAAGCGCCGCCCCGCATAACCCCCCGGCCTCTCACCGAAATCTCACCAGCCCCCGACCCCACCACCGGCCACCATGGCCGTATGACCACACCCCCCTCGGCCCACCACCCCACCCGCACCGCCCGCGCCCACTCCTTCAACACCGCCGCAGCCCAATACGCGGCCAACCGCCCCTCCTACCCCCCAGCCCTCTTCGACGCGATAGAAGCCCTGGCCGACCGGCCCCTCCCCGGCTCCCGCGTCGCAGACATCGGCGCAGGCACCGGCATCGCGACCGCCCTCCTCCACGCCCGGGGCGCGCACGTCGTCGCCGTGGAACCCGGCGACGGCATGGCGGCCCAGTTCCGCAGCACCCTCCCCGACGTCCCGATCGTCCGCGGCACCGGCGACGACCTCCCCCTCGCCGACGCCTCCGTCGACTTCGTCACCTACGCGCAGGCCTGGCACTGGACCGACCGGTCCCGATCCGTCCCGGAGGCCCTGCGCGTCCTGCGCCCCGGCGGCGCCCTCGCCCTCTGGTGGAACACCGACGCCCTGGACGTGCCGTGGATCGCCGAAGCCGCCGCCCGCACGGAACGCCACTTCGGCATCGACACGGCCGCCGAACGGCGAAACGTCAACGCCCGCGCCGCCGACCCCACCGGCCGCCTCGACTTCACCCGCCGCACGGTCCGCTGGAGCCGCCGCATCCCGGTCGACACCCACCTCGCCAACATCGGCAGCCACTCGGTCTTCCTCGTCCACGGAGAGGACCACACCGCGGCCTTCCTGGCCGCGGAACGCGAACACCTCCTCAAGGCCTTCCCGGACGGCATCGTCGAAGAGGTCTACGACGTGATCCTCCTCCTGGCGAAGACACCTGCTTGACGCACCGCACCCCCAGGAGCATTATTCATCACATGATGAATAATGCTCCCGACCCCCCACGCCACGGCGCCGGAACCTCCACCGAACCCACAGCCGTCCACGCCAAGAACCTCACCGTCACCCGCGGCCCCCGCACGGTCCTCCACAACCTCGCCTTCACCGTCCCCCGCGGCCAGATCACGGGCCTACTGGGCCCCTCCGGCTGCGGCAAGTCCACCCTCATGCGCGCCATCGTCGGCACCCAGGCCAAGGTCACCGGCACCCTCGACGTCCTCGGCCACCCCGCCGGCCACCCCACCCTCCGCACCCGCATCGGCTACGTCACCCAGGCCCCGTCCGTCTACGACGACCTGACCGTCCGTCAGAACCTCGACTACTTCGCGGCGATACTCGACCCCGGCCGGCCCGCCGCCGACCGCCGCCACGACAACGTCACCCGCGCGATAGCCGACGTCGACCTCACCACCCACGCAGACGCCCTGGCCGGCAACCTCTCCGGCGGCCAGCGCAGCCGCGTCTCCCTGGCCGTCGCCCTCCTCGGCACCCCCGAGCTCCTGGTCCTCGACGAACCGACCGTCGGCCTCGACCCGGTCCTGCGCCGCGACCTGTGGACCCTCTTCCACGACATCACGGCCAGCCGCGGCGCGACCCTCCTCGTCTCCTCCCACGTCATGGACGAGGCCGAGCGCTGCCACCGCCTCCTCCTCATGCGCGAGGGCGAGCTCCTCGCCGACGACACCCCGCAGGCCCTGCGCACCCGCACCGGCGCGGACACGGTCGAGGAGGCCTTCCTGCACCTGGTGGACGAGGCCAGGGCCGCAGCCCGCACCAAGGAGACGACCCGATGACCACCACGATCACCCCCACCCGGCCGCGAGCCCTGAACGCGTCCCGAACCACAGCCACCGCCACCCGCGTCCTACGCCAGCTGACCCACGACCCCCGCACCATCGCGCTGTTGATCCTCATCCCCTGCGTGATGCTGTTCCTGCTGCGCTACGTCTTCGACGGCAGCCCCCGCACCTTCGACAGCATCGGCGCATCCCTGCTCGGGATCTTCCCGCTGATCACGATGTTCCTGGTGACCTCCATCGCCACCCTGCGCGAACGCACCTCGGGCACCCTCGAACGCCTCCTCGCCATGCCCCTCGGCAAAGGCGACCTCATCGCCGGCTACGCCCTCGCCTTCGGCACGCTCGCGATCATCCAGTCCGCCCTGGCCACGGGCCTCGCGGTCTGGTTCCTCGGCCTCGACGTCACCGGCAGCCCCTGGCTCCTCCTCCTGGTGGCCCTGCTCGACGCCCTCCTCGGCACGGCCCTCGGCCTCTTCGTCTCGGCCTTCGCGGCGTCGGAATTCCAGGCCGTGCAGTTCATGCCGGCGGTGATCTTCCCCCAGCTCCTCCTCTGCGGCCTGTTCACACCCCGCGACAACATGCACCCCGCCCTGGAGGCCGTCTCCGACGTCCTCCCCATGTCCTACGCGGTGGACGGCATGAACGAGGTCCTCCGCCACACGGACATGACCGCCACGTTCGTACGCGACATCCTGATCGTCGCCGGCTGCGCCCTGCTGGTCCTGGCCCTGGGCGCGGCGACCCTACGACGCAGAACGGCATGAGCCGGCCGCGCCCCCCCGCGCGCGGCATCCCGCCCAACGGACAACCAAGCCGCCGCCCCCTCGCCGATGCGACGATGTACCCCGGACGACGCACCCCCGGAGGCACCCCGCGCCATGACCCAGAAAGTCGCAGTCCTCGGCACCGGCAAGATCGGCGAAGCCCTGATCAGCGGAATGATCCGAGCCGGCTGGACCCCGGCCGACCTCCTGGTCACCACCCGCCGCCAGGAACGAGCCGAGGAACTCCACACCCGCTACGGCGTCACCCCGGTCACCAACCCGGAAGCCGCGAAGATCGCCGACACCCTGATCCTCACGGTAAAACCGCAGGACATGGGCACCCTCCTCGACGAGCTCGCCCCCCACGTCCCGGCCGACCGCCTGGTCATCAGCGGCGCCGCCGGCATCCTCACCGCGTACTTCGAGGAACGCCTCGCCCCCGGCACCCCGGTCGTCCGCGTCATGACGAACACTCCCGCCCTGGTCGACGAGGCCATGTCGGTCATCTCCGCCGGCACGCACGCCACCGCCGACCACCTGGCCCACACCGAGGAGATCTTCGGCGCCGTCGGCAAGACGCTCCGCGTCCCGGAGTCCCAGCAGGACGCCTGCACGGCCCTCTCCGGCTCCGGCCCGGCCTACTTCTTCTACCTGGTCGAAGCCATGACCGACGCGGGTATCCTCCTCGGCCTGCCCCGCGACAAGGCCCACGACCTGATCGTCCAGTCCGCGATCGGCGCCGCGACGATGCTCCGCGACAGCGGCGAACACCCCGTCAAGCTCCGCGAGAACGTCACGTCCCCCGCCGGTACGACGATCAACGCCATCCGAGAACTCGAGAACCACGGCGTACGAGCCGCCCTCATCGCCGCCCTCGAAGCCGCCCGCGACCGCAGCCGCGCCCTGGCCTCCGGCAACAACACCTGAGCAGCGCGGGCGTCGGGGCCGACCCGCCCCCGGCGCCCGCACCCCCTCACACCCTCAACACGTCGGCCCCACCCGCGTCCGCCGCCGCTTCCGGTACGGCAGGCAGCAACCCGATCGCGCGATAGGCGGCATCCACCGTCGGCCGAGCCATCCCCCGGGCCCGCTCCGCACCGTCCCGCAGCACGCGCTCCACATAACCGGGATCCGCGCACAACTCCTTGTGCCGAGCCTGCACGGGCCTGAGCACCTCGACCACAGCCTCAGCGGTGTCCTTCTTCAACTCTCCGTACGACGCGTAGGCACCGCTCAGCTCCTCAGGACTCCCACCCGAGCACGCGGCGAGGATCTCCAGCAGGTTGGCGAGCCCCGGCCGGGCCTCCCGGTCGTACACGACCTCCCGCCCACTGTCGGTCACGGCCCGCATGACCTTCTTCCGCACCACGTCCGGCTCGTCCAGCAGATAGACGATCCCCGGCCCGACGTCATCGCTCTTGCCCATCTTCGACGTCGGGTCCTGCAGGTTCATCACCCGCGCCGCCACGCCCGGCCGCGTGGCCCGAGGCACCACGAACGTATGCCCGTACCGCTGGTTGAACCGCACCGCCAGATCCCGCGTCAGCTCCACGTGCTGCACCTGGTCGTCCCCCACGGGGACCTCATCAGCCCCGTACGCCAGGATGTCCGCCGCCATCAGCACGGGATACGTCAGCAGCGACAGCCGCACACTCCCGCCCCGCCGCTGTTCCCGCGCGGACTTCTCCTTGTACTGGATCATCCGCCGCATCTCACCGTCGGTGGCCACGCACTCCAGCACGTACGACAGCCGCGCATGCTCGTCCACGTGGCTCTGCACGAACAGCGTGCAGAGCTCCGGATCCAGCCCGGACGCCAGCAACAAGGTCGCCGCCCGCCGGCTCAGCCTGCGCACCCGCGCGGGATCGTGGTCCACGGTCAGCGCGTGCAGATCGACGACGCAGAACAAGGCGTCCGCCTCGTGCTGGTCGACGGCGGCCCACCGCCGCATGGCTCCCAGGTAGTTCCCCAGCGTCAGATGCCCCGTCGGCTTGACCCCGCTGAAGACCCGTGTCATCTCTCCTCCACCTCCTGGCCGAGACCGCCGCTCCGGCGGCCGCCCCCCGGTGGTCCTGGAGGGAGAAACAAGAACGGCCGCCGAAGCGGCGGCCGTTGAGTGCATACGTGAGGACGGCCGCCGTCAGGCGGCCCACCACAGCTGGCTACACGTACGCGTCGTCATGCCCCTCAGACTACGCCTCCGGGGTGCCGTCCGCCCTTGAGTTGACACGCCCAGACCCCATCCGTAGTGTTCTCCGAGTTGCCCGACGTGAGCGCCGACCCTGGTCGGTCCCCGGGCAGCCAATCCGCAAGCACCAACCACTACTCGACGAAGTAGTTCTGTCGTCGTTTCATTGGCATGCGTATTTGCGGAAAGAGGAATCCCCGTTCGAAAGGACGCGGCCCCCGATTGGCTCGGGAGCAGGGGAATCCGCTAAAGTCTCACTCGTCGGAACGGTCCAACAGCCGCGAAGACAAGCCCCACTGACGGGGAATCGGGCCCGAAAGGATCTGATAGAGTCAGAACCGCCGGAAAGGGAAACGCGGAAGCGGAAACCTGGAAAGCACCGAGGAAATCGGGTCGAGAAAAGATCTGATAGAGTCGGAAACGCAAGACCGAAGGGAAGCGCCCGGAGGAAAGCCCGAGAGGGTGAGTACAAAG
>NZ_JBWKKY010000026.1:0-105707 GCF_056430805.1 Streptomyces sp. NPDC045955 | reverse complement strand
GAAGCTAAGCCTTACAGCGCCGATGGTACTGCAGGGGGGACCCTGTGGGAGAGTAGGACGCCGCCGAACAATTATTGGGAAAACCCCCGCATCTTGGGATGCGGGGGTTTTCTGCGTTTAGGCTCGAGCCATGCGCTATGACCTAGTGATCTTCGACAACGACGGTGTTCTCGTCGACAGTGAGCCCATTTCCAACCGGCTCCTGGCCGCCTATCTGACCGAGCTGGGCCACCCGACGTCCTACGAGGACTCCATCCGGGACTACATGGGCTCCGCCATGCACCGCGTACACGACCTGGTGGAGGCGCAGACCGGGCAGCGGCTGCCGGTCGACTTCGACGAGGTGTTCCACGCGCGGGTCTTCGCGGCCTTCGAGCGGGACTTGAAGCCGGTGGCCGGCGTCGAGGAGGTGCTGCAGAAGCTCGCCGCCGACTCCGTGCCGTACTGCGTGGCGTCGTCCGGGAGCCATGAGCGGATCCGGGTGGGGCACCGGACGACCGGGCTCGACCGCTGGTTCGACGAAGGGCGGATCTTCAGCTCGGAGGATGTGGGCAGGGGGAAGCCGGCTCCCGATCTGTTCCTGTACGCGGCCGAGCGGATGGGGGTCGCGCCGGAGCGGTGTGTCGTCGTCGAGGACAGTCCGCTGGGGGTCCAGGCGGCGGTCGCGGCGGGAATGGACGTGTACGGGTTCACCGCCATGACGCCGGCGGAGCGGCTCGCCGGGACAGGGCGGCTCTTCTCCGACATGAGGGAGCTGACGGAACTGCTCCTGTGAGGCCGTGGAAGCTGAGCCAAATTCATCTTTGGCTGGATCTACCCATGAGTAGGCCTGGGCCCTACGCTCGCGGCCATGACTGATGTGCTGCGGCGCGGCAGGGCCTCGTTGGCGTTCAGCTTCTTGGTGCAGGGGGTCGCCTTCGCTCTGCTCGTGACGCGGATTCCGGCCATCCAGGACCGGTACGGCGTCTCCGACGCGCTGCTGCCCGCCTTCCTGGCGGCTGTGCCGATCCTCGCCGGGGTCGGAAGCGTGAGCACCGAGCGGCTGGTGAAGCGGGTGCCGCCGAGCCGGCTGTTGCGATGGTCCCAGCCCGTGGTGCTGCTGGCACTGCTCGGGGTCGGGGCCGGGGAGCGGATGGTGGAACTGGGCGTCGCGCTCGCGGCGTTCGGGCTCGCCGTCGGGGTGCTGGACGCGTCGATGAACATGCTCGGGGTGAGCCTGCAGCGGTCGTACGGACGCAGCATCATGCTCAGTTTCCACGCGGCCTACAGCCTGGGCGGGATCCTGGGGGCCTCGCTGGCGTGGGTGGGGGCGCACTGGGAGCTGGCGCTGTGGGTGTCGTATCTGCCGGTCGTGGCGGTGCTGCTGCCGGCTGTGCTGGTGGGGAGCCGGTGGTACGTCGACGACGGGGATGCGGCGCCGGCGGTGGGGGAGAAGGCTGCGGAGGAGAGGGCGGCGGGCGAGGGCCAGGTCGTCGTGTTCAAGTGGCTGCTGCCGTTGTGTCTGGTGATGACCGTCGCGTACATCGGGGACTCCACGGTCTCCAACTGGAGCGCGAAGTACCTCCAGGACGTGCTGGGGAGCTCGGAGCAGATGGCGACGGTGCCGTACAACGTGTACATGGTGACCACGCTGCTGGGGCGGGCGATCGGGGATCTCGGGGTGCGGCGGTTCGGGGCCGTCGCCGTGGTGCGGGCGGGGGCGCTGGTGGCGGCGGGCGGGTTCGCCGTGGTGGCGGGGGCGCCGGGGGCCTGGGTGGGGATGCTGGGGTTCACGCTGCTGGGGGTGGGGTTGTGTGTGCTGGTGCCCCAGACGTTCGCGGCGGCCGGCCGGTTGTTCCCGGGGGCTTCGGACGCTGCCGTCGCGCGGCTGAATGTCTTCAACTATGTGGGGTTTTTGATCGGTTCGCCGTTGGTCGGTGCGCTCGGGGACCTGTGGAGCTATCGCGGGGCCATGCTCGTGCCGATGGTGTTGGTGCTGGTGACGCTCGTGTACGCCCGGTCGTTCGCCGCTCAACCGGACCGATACGGTGGCGGACATGAGCGGCCGCGCACAGCTGATGTGGGACGAGGCAGTAACGGGCTATGACTTCGGTCCGGGGCATCCGATGGACCCGGTCCGGCTGGCCCTGACCCGGAGGCTGGTCGATGCCTTCGGACTGAACCGGGAGGTGGACGTGGTCGCCGCCAAGGCGGCCGGGGAGTCGACGTTGCGGCTCGTCCACCGGGAGGACTACATCGAGGCCGTGAAGGCCGCGTCGGTGGAGCCGGGGGCGGCGGACCAGTCGTACGGGTTGGGGACGATGGACGACCCGGCGTTCGCCGGGATGCACGAGGTGTCGGCGCTGATCGCGGGGCAGTCGGTGGCGGCCGCGGAGGCGGTGTGGCGCGGTGAGGCGCAGCACGCGGTGAACTTCGCGGGCGGGCTGCACCACGCGATGCCCGGCGGTGCGTCCGGGTTCTGCATCTACAACGACGCGTCGCTCGCCATCGCCCGGCTGCTGGAGCTGGGGGCGGAGCGGGTGGCGTACGTCGACGTGGACGTGCATCACGGGGACGGGGTGCAGGCGGCGTTCTGGGAGGACCCGCGGGTGCTGACGATCTCGCTGCACGAGCACCCCCGGACGCTGTTCCCGCAGACCGGGTGGCCGGAGGAGACGGGCGCCGACAGCGCGGAGGGGTCGGCGGTGAACGTGGCGCTGCCGGCCGGGACGGGGGACGCGGGCTGGCTGCGTGCGTTCCACGCGGTCGTGCCGGAGCTGATCGCGGACTTCCGGCCGCAGATGCTGGTGACGCAGCACGGGGCCGACACGCACTTCGAGGATCCGCTGGCGCATCTGGCGGTGTCGCTGGACGCGCAGCGGGCGGTGCAGGTGGCCTGTCACGACCTGGCGCACGAGTACGCCGACGGGCGGTGGGTGGCGCTGGGCGGGGGTGGCTATGCCGTGGTGGACGTCGTGCCGCGGTCATGGACGCATCTGGTCGGGATCGCGGCGGGCCGGGCGGTGGAGCCCGAGGCGGTGATTCCCGAGGGCTGGCGGCAGGAAGTGTTCGCCCGGACGCGGCAGTTGGCCCCGGCGCGGATGACGGACGGGCGCTGGCCCGTGGCCTTCGCCGGTTGGGAGGAGGGCTACGACCCCGCGGACCGGCTGGACCAGGCGGTGCTGGCGGCCCGGCGGGCGGTGTTCCCGCTGCGGGGGCTGCTGGCCTGACCGGTGGCCGCCGAGGGGCTGGTAGGCCGACCGTGCGGTGTTCGCCCGTTCCCGGGACACGTGGGGCCCGTGTCGCGCACGATCTCCTCGTGCTGACCCCCGAAGCCCTTCGTGCGCACCTGGTGGGCGCGCGCCTCGCCGGGACCGTGGCCACGCCCCGCGAGGAGAGCCTGCGGAGTTACCGGCTGTTCGCCGCCCGGGACCCCCGCGTGCTGCTCGGGCTCGATCCCGAAGGCGCCTGGAGCCGACGGGAGGTGCTCGAGCTGATGGCGGACCGGTGCGGGGTCTCGGCCGACCCCCGGCGCACTTCCGGCCAGGACGTGATCGCTCCGGAGCGCACCCTGGCCGCCCTGGACGCCTTCGCGGAGCGCCTCGCCGGGGCCGCCCGGCGCAGCGCACCCGTGCTCCTCGGCACCGGGCATCCCCATCGGCTGCTCGGTTTCTACGCCGCTGTCGCAGACGCGCTGTCGGCGGCGGGGTGTGCCGTCCTCACCCCGGCGCAGGGTCGCTGTGTCGACATAACGACCCGGTTCGGCCTACGTACGTACAACCTCGACTACGTACGAGGAGTCGCGCTGGTACGGAGATCCGGCGTGGAACGCCCCGGTTGTGAGCCCGGCGCACATACGCACTCACCTCTCCCGGTTCGTACCGTGTTGGCCGCTGCCGCGGAGGCCGGCGGCCCCCTTCCCGAGCTGGTCATCGGGGACCACGGGTGGGTCTGCGGAGCAGGTCAGCTGGGGTTCGAGGTCATCGGGGCGGCCGATACGGACGACCCCGCGCCGTTCGTCGGTGAGGCGGAGGGGTCCGTCTCTGTCGTCGTTCCACTTGATGACGGCGTGCGGTCTGATTACTACCTGCCGCTTACCCGCTACGTACTCAATCGGGCGTGTCTGTCACAGTAGGCCGCCGATGGGTGCACCTCTTCCCCACTCGCATCACCCGCCCCTACATTGGGGAGTGAGCACGCAGCGACGAAGAGTCACCGGAAGGGGAAGCCGGTGGCCGTCGAGTGCGGAAGGTTCAGGTGTGTCATGGCTGCAGCTGGCGAGAGGCCTCTGAACGAGGTTCAGTTCCTTACCGTGGCGGAAGTCGCCTCGGTGATGCGAGTGTCGAAGATGACCGTGTACCGGTTGGTGCACAGCGGTCATCTGCCCGCGATCCGTGTGGGGCGGTCCTTCCGCGTCCCGGAGCAAGCGGTTCACGAGTACCTCCGCGAGAGCTACGTGGGGGTGGAAACCGCCTGACGGCTGGGGCGGGGTGATCCCTCACAGGGCACTCGGGATCACCCTGGCCTCCTCGATTACGACCTCAGCGCTCGGGCGGGTAGGCTAGCCCCTCGTAGGTCGTGTGGGCCCATGGCGCCCAAACAACCGAGTGATGAGAAGTGAGCGAGGGTAGTCGTGGGCTCTGTTATCAAGAAGCGGCGCAAGCGGATGGCCAAGAAGAAGCACCGCAAGCTGCTCAAGCGCACGCGCGTCCAGCGTCGCAACAAGAAGTAAGTTCGCGACGCGGACGCCGCGAGAGCGTTGCTGTGGCCCCCCACCCACCGGTGGGGGGCCACACGCGTTCCGGCTCCTGCGTCCGGCTGCTTGTCGTCACTTCGCGCATCGGGCGGTCATCACAGCGCAACACCGACCCGCTAAGTTGGCCCCACGGGGGAACGCGGCGGGGCAAGAGGTTCTCTGGAAGGAAGGCGCTGATCTTGGGCAAGGTCGTGCTCGTGACCGGTGTGGCCCGCCCGTTGGGGGGCCGCTTCGTACGGCGGATCCAGCGTGACCCCGACGTGGACAGGGTCGTCGCCGTGGACGCGGTGCCGCCGGAGCACCATCTGGGCGGCGCGGACTTCGTCCAGGCCGACATCCGGCAGCCCGGAATCGCGCGGGTGCTCGCGGAGACGGGCGCCGACACGGTCGTCCACCTGGACGTGACGGGCACACCGCTGGGCAGCGGCAACCGGGCCTCCCTGAAGGAGACCAACGTCATCGGCACCATGCAGCTGCTCGGTGCCTGCCAGAAGTCCCCGAACGTGCGGCGGCTGGTCGTGAAGTCCAGCACCAACGTCTACGGGTCCGCACCCCGCGATCCGGCCGTCTTCACCGAGACGACCCCGCCCAAGTCCCTGCCCAGCGGCGGCTTCGCCAAGGACACGGTGGAGGTCGAGGGCTATGTCCGCGGCTTCGCTCGGCGCCGGCCCGATGTGGCCGTGTGCGTGCTGCGGTTCGCCAACATCCTGGGCCCGACCGCGGACACCCCGCTCGCCTCGTACTTCGCGCTGCCGGTCCTGCCGACCGTGTTCGGCTACGACCCGCGGCTGCAGTTCGTGCACGAGGACGACGTGATCGAGGTGCTGCGCATCGCCTCGCACGAGCCGCGGCGGGGCACGCTCAACAGCGGCACCTTCAACATCGCCGGTGACGGCGTGCTGCTGCTCTCCCAGTGCTCCCGGCGCCTCGGGCGCCCTACCGTGCCCCTGCTGCTCCCGGCCGTCACCTGGGCGGGCTCGCTGGTGCGTACGCTGGGCATGACGGACTTCTCGCCCGAGCAGATCAGGCTGCTCACCCACGGCCGGGTCGTGGCCACGGGCCAGATGCGCGAGACGCTGGGATTCCAGCCCAAGTACACGACCGCGGAGACGTTCGCGGACTTCGCACGCAGTCAAGGTCCCGGACTTCTTCCGCCGGAGGCCCTTGCGGGGGCCGTCGACCGGATCGCCGCGCTGCCCCTCGCGGGCGGCGGCCACCCCCCGACGCAGAGCGCCAACTGAGGAGCGCATCAACGATGGCGGATGCCAAGGTCATTCCGTTCGACGACGACCGGTCCCGCGGGGGCGCCGCGCAGCGTCCGCAGCGGCGCCGGAGCGCGGGCAACCGTCGCACGGGCACGGAATCCGTGCCGGTCCGTGAGGTGCAGCCCCTGCCCACCAGGGCTGTTCCGCAGGATGATGTTCCTGTGACACCTGAGGAACAACCCCAGGAAGGGCCCCAGGGCGGCGAGGGCGGCCTGGAGCGGCGTATCGCGGGCGGCCTGGCCTTCCTGCGCCGCCGCCTCACCGGGGACTACGAGGTCGACGACTTCGGCTACGACGAGGAACTGACCGACCAGGTCCTGATGTCCCTGCTGCGCCCGCTGTACGAGAAGTACTTCCGGGTCGAGGTGAAGGGCGTCGAGAACATCCCGTCCGAGGGTGGCGCCCTGATCGTCGCCAACCACTCCGGGACGCTGCCGATGGACGGCCTGATGATGCAGGTCGCCGTGCACGACAACCACCCGGCGGGCCGGCATCTGCGGCTGCTCGCCGCCGACCTGGTCTTCATGCTGCCGGTGGTCAACGAGCTGGCCCGCAAGCTCGGTCACACCCTGGCCTGCGCCGAGGACGCGTCCCGGCTGCTGGAGCAGGGAGAACTGGTCGGGGTGATGCCGGAGGGCTTCAAGGGCCTCGGCAAGCCCTTCGCGGACCGCTACAAGCTCCAGCGCTTCGGCCGCGGCGGCTTCGTCTCGACCGCCCTGCGTGCCGGGACGCCGATCATTCCCTGCTCGATCGTCGGGGCGGAGGAGATCTACCCGATGATCGGCAACGCCAAGACCGTCGCGCGGCTGCTGGGCTTCCCGTACTTCCCGATCACGCCGACGTTCCCGTGGCTCGGGCCGCTCGGGGCGGTTCCGCTGCCCACGAAGTGGACGATCCAGTTCGGCGAGCCGATCCTCACCGACGGCTATCCGCCGGAGGCCGCCGAGGACCCGATGCTGATGTTCAACCTGACCGACCAGGTCAGGGAGCAGATCCAGCACACCCTGTACAAGCTGTTGGTGCAGCGCCGGTCGGTCTTCTTCTGAAGCAGGACTTACGACGACGGGGGCGCTCCCTTCCGGGGAGCGCCCCCACTGTCGTACCGCCGGCTAGTCGGCGTCCTTGCCGTCGATGCCCAGCCCGGGCAGGAGATCGGGCAGGAGCGGCGGGAGCGTCACGTCCGGCTCGGGGACGGGCGGGTTGTCCTCCGCCGTGGGCGAGGCGCTCGCGTCGCTGTCCTGCTGCGGCGGGTCGAGCAGGCCGCCCGTGTTGCCGCCGAGCAGGCCGTCGCTGTCGCTGCCGGCCGAGTGGCTGGGGCTGCCGCTGCCGGTGCTGCCCTTGTCGGACTGTCCGCGGCCGCTGTCACTGGGCCGGGCCGACCGGTCGGTGGCCGAGGAGCCGCTGGAGGCCGACTCGGAGGCGCCCTGCCGGTTGCCTTCGCCGCCGCTTCGGGACGGGGGCTCGGGGAGCAGGGACTGCAGCGGGGCGACGTCCTCCTCTATGGCGTCGAATACCGACGACACCTGGTCGCTGACATCCCCGAGCTGGGCGGGAAGCTTCGCACGCAGTTCGCCCCAGGCATCGCGGTGGGAGCGGGAGAACGCGGACAGGGCCTGGATGGGGTCCAGGGAGTCCGGGTCGTGCGCGTACGCCTCGCTCAGCAGCCGGTGGCCTTCCGACGCGTCGTGCCGCATGCCGGACAGGGCGCGCCGGATCTCGCCCAGGGATTCGTGGTCCAGCGGGCCGCTGCGGCCCCGCTCCATCAGGCGGCGGGCTTCGCTGAGCCGGGTGGAGGCGTGGTCGAGATAGACCCGGCCGCGCTCGTCGGCGCTGTCGGCGAGGCCGAGTTTGACGTCCTCGATGCCGCGCTTGAGCCCGTAGAGCGAGTCGCCGGGCAGGGCGTCCGAGCTGGCGGCGGCGACTCCGCCGAAGGCGCTCGCGGCCACGCCCACGCTGAGCCCGCCCGCGGTGAGGCCCTTGGCGAGGCGGGAACGGGGCCGGAACTTCTTCAGCGGGCCCGCCCGGTGGGCGCCACGGGCCCGGGGGGAGCGCTGCTCGGGGACCGCGCCGTCCGTCGCCCCGCCTCCCGCGGTGCCCTCCTGGAGCATGGCCTCGAACGCGGCCACCAGCTGGGCCCGCTGGACGACCTTGACCTCCGGGTCGAGCTCCGGTTTGGGCAGCGCGCCGAGACCGGAGGCGAACGCCAGCAGGCGTGCCTGTTCGGTCGGCTCCACAGCGGCCGGGGCCGGTGCCGATCCTTCGGTCTGCTCGGCCGCCGTGCCCTGCTCGGACTGCTCCTGAAGGGCCTGGGCGAAGGCGTTCGCCCGCCGGTGCGCCGATACGTTCGCGATCACTGGCGGCACCTCCTCTCGTCATGACGGTCGACTCCCCAGGGGGTCCTGAGGGTCACACACCCTGAGCGCGACCACACGATCGAGTGATCGAAGCCGGTCAGGGGTGACCACAGGGAGCCTGCATCCCGCACAACGAGTGGCGCGGCACTTGGGTTACGGACGCCGGATGATCGGATGCCGAACCCAACGGACTTTCACGGAAGGTGAGTTGACTGTCACCGAGCGTACGGACCGGTCAGCGGGCGTCTTCCGGGAGGAGCCGGGCGAGGGTGCGGACGGCCCGGTACTGGAGGGTCTTGATGGCGCCCTCGTTCTTGCCCATGACACGGGCGGTCTCCGCTACGGAGAGGCCCTGGAGGAAGCGGAGTGTCACGCACTCCTGCTGCTGGGGGTTGAGCCGCCGCACGGCGTCGAGCAGGGCGGCGTTGGAGAGGGACTCCAGGACGGAGTCCTCGGGGGAGCGCTCGACCTCGTTGGCGTCGAGCATCTCTCCGGTGGTGACCTCGAGGCGGAAGCGGCTGGACTTGAAGTGGTCCGCGACGAGGTTGCGGGCGATGGTGACCAGCCAGGCGCCGAAGTCGCGGCCCTGCCAGGTGAACGTGCCGATGCGGCGCAGGGCACGCAGAAAGGTCTCGCTGGTGAGGTCCTCGGCAGTCGCCTTCCCTCCGACCCGGTAGTAGATGTATCGGTAGACGGTGTCGCTGTATTGGTCGTAGAGACGGCCGAAGGCGTCGGCCTCGCCGGCCTGGGCGCGCTCCACGAGGTCCATCATGCGGGCGCTGTCGCTGTCCGCCGCCGGCCGTCGGGCGGTGGCCGCGCCGGACGGGCGCCCTCGTCTGCCGACAGCGGCGCTGCCGTCGGCCAGTGCATAGCACGGGCCTACGGGCGCGGCGGTGGCGAATGCGGGGCCGGCGTACGCGGTGGGGACGAAGCCGCGCAACAGGTCGAGGACCGTTGCGCGCAGCGTAGCCAGGCCCGAGGCGTCAACCCCGACGTGTGGGTACACGGGACTCCCAGAGGCAGAGCTTCCATCACGTGCAGTGCGGGACCTTTCACCCGTCGTAGCGACGGAGGGGTACCGGTTTGCGTCTGAGGAGAATAACGCTTCGTGTAGGCCCTGCTACACCGAGTTGCTCAAATCATCGGTTACGTCGCTTCCGTAACCGATTGAGGCCGCATCAAGTGCCAGAGCCTGAACGGTTGTTGATCGGAAGGGCTCGGATTGGGGCTGAGTCCAGGGCGTGTTGTGGCCGTGTCCAGCCAAGAGGACTGGACACGAGGTTGTGGGGGTACGCCAGTTGGATTTACGGGGCTTGTCATCCCGTAAACGAAGGTGTCCCGGATTGATCGGTCGTCGGCCTGATCGGTCGTCAGCGGCGGCGGCGGTGCAGGGCGATCGCCGCCGCCGTGCCGCCGGCCACCGCGCCCACGCCGGCCGCGGCCGGGATGCCGACCTTGGCCGCCTTGCGGCCGGTGCGGTAGTCGCGCAGGCGCCAGTCCAGGTCACGGGCGTGCTTGCGCAGCTTGGAGTCCGGGTTGATGGCGTAGGGGTGGCCGACCAGGGAGAGCATCGGGATGTCGTTGTGCGAGTCGCTGTAGGCGGCGCAGCGGCTCAGGTCCAGGCCCTCGGCCGCGGCCAGCGCGCGGACCGCCTCGGCCTTCGCGGGTCCGTGCAGCGGTTCGCCGACGAGCTTGCCGGTGTAGACGCCGTCGACCGACTCGGCGACCGTGCCCAGGGCGCCGGTCAGACCCAGGCGGCGGGCGATGACCTGGGCGATCTCTACGGGGGCCGCCGTGACGAGCCAGACCTTCTGGCCGGCGTCCAGGTGGGCCTGGGCCAGGGCGCGGGTGCCGGGCCAGATGCGCTCGGCCATGTACTCGTCGTAGATCTCCTCGCCGATCGACTGGAGCTCGGCGACGCGGTGGCCCTTGACGATGGACAGGGCCGAGTCGCGGGCCTCCTGCATGTGTTCGGGGTCCTCGACCCCGGCCAGCCGGAACCAGGCCTGCTGCCAGGCGAACCGGGCGAGCTCACGTGTCTCGAAGAACTTCCGCTTGTACAGGCCCCGTCCGAAGTGGAAGAGGGCGGCGCCCTGCATGACGGTGTTGTCCAGGTCGAAGAAGGCGGCGGCCCGATCGTCGCCGTGGACCGGGAACTGCGGTTCCTCGGTCGTGCCGGCGGCCTCCTGTGAGGACTTGCGCGCAGCCTCCGCCGAGGCCTCGCCTGCCAAAACGCTCCGCGCCGTGGCGGAGCGCCTACGGGGAGTGAGCCATCCGAGAGCGGCCATGGCGTGAGCATAGCCAGTTTGTTCGGGGGTTCCGGAGCCGAGAGGTTCGGAGCCTGTGAACTCTCGGCAAGCGTGTCGTTAAAGAGGGCGTTCGGGGCGGGGTTCCCTCGCGTCGGGGCGCGCGACAATGGCCGACATGAGTCCCCTCTTTCGTCGCAGGCCCCCTCGGGACCGGCTCGTCACCCTGATCCGCAAGCCCGGCTGTCATCTGTGTGATGACGCACAGGTCGTTGTGGAGAAGGTGTGCGGTGATCTGGGAGTCCCCTGGGAGCAGAAGGACATCACCGAGGACCGGGAACTGCACGACCAGTACTGGGAGCAGATCCCCGTTGTGCTGGTCGACGGCAGGCAGCACACGTTCTGGCGCGTGAACGAGGACCGCCTGCGCAAGGCGCTGACCGACTGATCCCGTCCGGTCCCGGAACTGACCGAGCAGTCCAAAGGGCCCGCCAGGTCGCTTAGGATCGTCGGTGGCTGGTCTCGGGGGCGGGATACACAGAGGAGAGTGTGCTGTTTTGCCCCCAGAAGCAAAGGAACGGTGGCGCGTATGCGCCGGTTCCGCACGAGTGCGCCGGGGGCGCGTGACCCCGGTCACGTTGGCCGGGCAAATCGGACACCATCTTTGTGCACGCGTTCACAAAGACATAGCCTGCTTTCGACGGGGCGGTCATGTAGGGACGTATGACCGCCTACAGCCCCGCTCTACCCGCAGGAGCACCGTGGCAACTGGCCGAACTCACCGACCGGCGACCCGCAGCCGAGGGATTCCCGAGGCCACCGTCGCCCGGCTTCCGCTGTACCTCCGCGCGCTGACCGCACTGTCGGAGCGCTCGGTGCCCACGGTCTCCTCCGAGGAGCTCGCGGCCGCGGCGGGGGTCAACTCCGCGAAGCTGCGCAAGGACTTCTCCTACCTCGGCTCCTACGGGACCCGGGGCGTCGGCTACGACGTCGAGTATCTCGTCTACCAGATCTCCCGCGAGCTGGGCCTCACCCAGGACTGGCCCGTCGTGATCGTCGGTATCGGCAACCTCGGCGCCGCCCTCGCCAACTACGGCGGGTTCGCCTCCCGCGGCTTCCGGGTCGCCGCGCTGATCGACGCCGACCCGGCCATGGCGGGCAAGCCCGTCGCCGGCATCCCCGTGCAGCACTCGGACGACCTGGAGAAGATCATCCAGGACAACGGCGTGTCGATCGGTGTCATCGCCACCCCCGCCGGTGCCGCCCAGCAGGTCTGCGACCGGCTCGTGGCCGCCGGTGTCACCTCCATCCTGAACTTCGCGCCGACCGTGCTGTCCGTCCCGGACGGCGTCGACGTGCGCAAGGTCGACCTCTCCATCGAGCTGCAGATCCTCGCCTTCCACGAGCAGCGCAAGGCCGGCGAGGAGGCCGCCGCCTCCGACGGCGGTGGCCCGGCCGCCGCCGCGCGCAGCGACTCCGCCGACCAGGGACCCGACGGGGACATGCCCGCCGTGATGCCGGCATGAGCCTCCTCGTCGTCGGACTCAGCCACCGCAGCGCCCCGGTCAGCGTGCTGGAGCGGGCCTCGCTGGGCGCGGACGCGCAGGTCAAGCTGCTCCAGGACACGGTCGCCGCCGAACCGGCCGCCGAGGCCGCTCTGCTCGCCACCTGCAACCGCATCGAGCTCTACGCCGACGTGGACAAGTTCCACGCCGGTGTCGCCGAGCTGTCCACGCTGCTCGCCCAGCACAGCGGGGTGGGCCTCGACGAGCTCACTCCCTATCTCTACGTGCACTACGAGGACCGGGCCGTCCACCACCTGTTCTCGGTGGCCTGCGGGCTGGACTCGATGGTCGTCGGCGAGGGACAGATCCTCGGCCAGATCAAGGACTCCCTGGCCCGCGCGCAGGAGCTGAACTCCGCGGGCCGGCTGCTGAACGACCTGTTCCAGCAGGCCCTGCGAGTCGGCAAGCGCGCCCACTCCGAGACCGGCATCGACCGCGCCGGCCAGTCCCTGGTCACCTTCGGCCTGGAGCAGCTGGCCGCGGGCGGCGAGGTGCAGACCTGGGCCCGGGGCAAGAAGGCCCTGGTCATCGGCGCCGGGTCGATGTCCTCCCTGGCCGCCGCGACGCTCGCCCGGGCCGGGGTCGCCGAGGTCGTCGTCGCCAACCGCACCTTCGACCGCGCCGAGCGCCTCGCTCAGATCCTCACCGAGGGCGACGACACGGACGTGCTGGCCCGCGCGGTCCCGATGGAGTCGGTGCCGTACGAGCTGACACGTGCCGATGTCGCCGTCTCCTGCACCGGTGCGACGGGCCTGGTCCTGACGGCCGAGTCGGTCGCCGCCGCGGTGGAGGGCCGTACGGCCGCGCCGACGGCCGTGGCCGACGAAACGCCCGCGCCGGACGGTGAGCCCGGCCGGACGGCGGCCGCGGGCGCCGAGCGGGGCAACCCGGCGGCCACCGGACTCGGCGGCGAGGACGGCTGTCCGCTGGACCTGCCCGCGGTGCAGGGCACCGCCGGATTCTCCGTGCTGGGCGAGGCGGCCGTGGCCGGTATGGCCGCCGCCGACCTGGAGCAGCACGCGGCGTGGGTGGACAACGGCACGGCGGGCGGCGCCCAGCGCGCGGCCAGGCCGGGAACGGCCGGCCCGCTCGACCCCACGTCGGACGCCGACGCCATCGCCGCGCTCGCCGCGACCGTGGCCACCGTCGGCCGCATCCCCGAGCGGCGCAGGCCCGAACCGGCCGACGAGCCGCCGCGGCCCGAGCCCGTGCTCTTCCTGCTCGACCTGGCGATGCCGCGCGACATAGACGCGGCCGCACACCGGCTGACCGGAGTGCGGCTGGTGGACATCGAGTCGCTGGCGGAGGCCTCCGCGGGCGCTCCGATGGCTGCCGATGTGGACCAGGTCCGGCGTATCGTCTCCGACGAGGTCGCGGCCTTCGGGGCAGCACTGCGGGCCGCGCACATCACGCCGACCGTGGTCGCCCTGCGCACCATGGCCGCCGATGTCGTGGCCAGCGAGATCGCCCGCCTGGACGGACGGCTTCCCGGCCTCGACGACAAGCACCGCGCGGAGATCACCCAGACCGTGCGGCGCGTGGTGGACAAGCTGCTGCACGCGCCGACCGTACGGGTCAAGCAACTCGCGGCCGAGCCCGGCGGCGCCGGGTACGCGGACGCGCTGCGGACCCTGTTCGACCTCGACCCCGAGGCGGTAGCCGCCGTCTCCCGGGCCGAGGACAGCACAGAGAAAGACCGAGGGCCGGCATGAACGACAACGCGCTGAGGCTCGGTACCCGGCGGAGCAGGCTCGCCATGGCCCAGTCCGGGCAGGTGGCCGAGGCCGTGGGCCGGGTGACCGGGCGGCCCGTGGAGCTCGTCGAGATCACCACGTACGGCGATGTCTCGCGTGAGCAGCTCGCCCAGATCGGCGGCACGGGTGTGTTCGTGACCGCCCTGCGCGACGCGCTGCTCAAGGGCGAGGTCGACTTCGCGGTGCACTCGCTGAAGGACCTGCCGACCACGCAGCCCGACGAGCTGGTCGTGGCGGCCGTGCCCGCGCGGGAGGACCCGCGGGACGTGATCGTCGCCCGGGACGCGCTGAAGTTCACCGATCTGCCGAGCGGAGCCCGCATCGGTACCGGTTCGCCGCGCCGCATGGCCCAGCTCAACGCGTACGCGCGCAGCCACGGCCTGGACATAGCGACCGTCCCGATCCGCGGCAACGTCGACACCCGGATCGGATACGTACGCTCCGGTGAGCTCGACGCGGTCGTGCTGGCCGCCGCCGGACTGAACCGGATCGGCCGCGGTGACGAAGTGACCGACTTCCTGTCGGTCGACACGGTTTTGCCCGCCCCCGGCCAGGGGGCACTGGCGATCGAGTGTGCCGCGGGCAACGCGGACCTCGTCGCCGCGCTCGCCGAACTCGACGACCCGTTCACGCGGATCGCCGTCACGGCCGAGCGGTCACTGCTCGCCGCCCTGGAGGCCGGTTGCAGCGCCCCTGTGGGCGCGCTGGCCGACCTTCCCCCACTCTCGGCTCCGCTCGAGCGGGGGGACCCCCAGGCCGACCGGCAGATTGTCAAGGAAATGCGCCTGCGCGGCGTCGTCGGCACCACCGACGGCACGCGCATGGTGCAGCTGTCCACCACCGGTCCCGTGCCCGAGACGCACGACCGGGCAACGGCGCTCGGTCGCGAACTCGCGGCCGAGATGCTCGCCCAGGGCGCGGCCGGTCTGATGGGGGAGCGAGCACATTGAGCCCCACCACCCTTTCCGCCGGTCCTGAACACGGGCACGTCACCTTCCTGGGTGCCGGACCCGGAGATCCGGGACTACTGACTCTGCGCGCCGTCGAGGCGCTGGCCAACGCGGACGTCCTCGTCGCCGAGCACGAGGTGCTCGACGTCGTACGTCAGCACGCCAGGCAGGGCGTCTCCGAAGTGCACACGGACTCGGATCCTTCCCAGGATCCGGCTCCGGGCACAGGAACGCCCCAGCTGACGGTTGTTGACGGTACGTCAACCGCCGCAGCCACCCCCGCAGTGCGGGATGCCGCACATCTTGTCATGGAGGCCGCGCGGGGCGGCAGGCGGGTCGTGCGTGCGGTGTCCGGGGACCCCGGACTCGACACGTACGCCGCCGAGGAGATGCTGGCGTGTGCCGCCGCCGGGGTGCCCTTCGAGGTCGTCCCCGGTATCGCGAGCGCCGTCGGTGTGCCCGCGTACGCCGGTGTGCCGCTGCGGGACGCGCAGGGCGCGGACGTGCGGTTCGTCGACGCGCGCACGGCGTCGGACCGGTGCTGGACGGAGGTCGGGGCGTCGGACGGCACGGTCGTCGTGTCCACGACGCTGGACTCCGTCTCCGCGGCGGCCGGCGAACTCGTCTCCGCGGGCCGCAAGCCGGACACCCCGATGACGGTCACCGTCGCCGGTACGACCACCCGGCAGCGCACCTGGACCGCCACGCTCGGCACGATCGCGCAGACGCTGAAGCAGGCCAAGGTGCTGCCCTCGCCCGAGGGCGGCCGGCCCGTGATAGCCGTGGTCGGTGAGCGTTCCGCCGCCGCCCAGCGCGACCAGCTCGCGTGGTTCGAGTCCAAGCCGCTGTTCGGCTGGAAGGTGCTCGTGCCGCGCACCAAGGAGCAGGCGGCGTCGCTCTCCGACCAACTGCGGTCGTACGGGGCCGTGCCGCACGAGGTGCCGACCATCGCCGTCGAGCCGCCGCGCACGCCCCAGCAGATGGAGCGCGCGGTCAAGGGCCTGGTCACGGGCCGCTACGAGTGGATCGCCTTCACCTCGGTGAACGCGGTCAAGGCCGTGCGGGAGAAGTTCGAGGAGTACGGGCTCGACGCGCGTGCCTTCGCGGGCATCAAGGTCGCGGCCGTCGGCGAGCAGACGGCCAAGGCGCTGATCGCCTTCGGTGTGAAGCCGGACCTGGTGCCGAGCGGCGAGCAGTCGGCCGCCGGGCTGCTGGAGGACTGGCCGCCCTACGACCCGGTCTTCGACCCGATCGACCGGGTGTTCCTGCCGCGGGCCGACATCGCCACGGAGACGCTGGTCGCCGGGCTGATCGAGCTGGGCTGGGAGGTCGACGACGTCACGGCCTACCGGACCGTGCGGGCCTCGCCGCCGCCGGCGGAGACGCGTGAGGCGATCAAGGGCGGCGGGTTCGACGCCGTGCTGTTCACGTCGTCGTCGACCGTGCGGAACCTGGTAGGCATCGCCGGCAAGCCGCACAACGTGACCGTGATCGCCTGTATCGGCCCCGCCACCGCCAAGACGGCCGAGGAGCACGGGCTCCGGGTGGACGTCATGGCTCCGGAGCCGTCCGTGCACAAGCTGGCGGAGGCACTGGCCGACTTCGGCGCGAAGCGCAGAGCCGCCGCCGTGGAGGCCGGGGATCCGGTGACGCGGCCGAGCGAGCGGCGGCCGGGGGCTCGGCGGCGGCGGTCGACGACGTAAGCGGATCGCCTGTGTTCGCTGCGGCTACGCGGGAGTCACCGCGTGGCCGTAGCGGAGCAGGTTGGCCGGGTCGTAGACGGCCTTGTCGTGGCGCAGGCGTTCGTAGACCTCCGGGGTCCAGGCGCGGGCGCGGTCCTGTTCGTCACCCGGGGTGCCGTGGATGTTGACCATGGTGCGGCCCGTGCCGTAGGGGGCCATGGCCGTGTACAGCCGCTGCGTCGCCTGTTCGACGGCCTCGGCGGCGGGCGGCGCGGCCATGATGCCGACCGAGTCGACGAAGTACAGGGCGTCGCGGGCGCAGACGGCGTCCTCGACGGCGGACGGGCGGGACATCGCGCCGCCCATGTGGCGTATCTCGGCCATCAGCAGGGGGAGGTCGGCGCCGGCCGCGGGGCCGGCCTGTTCCAGGAACGTACTGATGGCGGCGGGGGTCAGGTCGCGCAGGAGCAGGCACGACTCCCTTGCGGGGAGCGGATCCTGGGGTTCCATGTGGATGCGGTCCAGGGCCGCGTGGTCCATCACCTCGACCGTGTCGACGGCCACGGGGGCGGCTTCGCGCAGAGGTGCGATCAGTGCCTCGCCCTCGGCCGGGAGGCCCGGCCAGGCGATCGCGACCCGGGCCCAGAAGCCGCCGCGCAGTGGCTCCGGGATCTGAGGGATGGGCGGCAGGCGCAGGATGGTGAACGCGCTGCCCATCTGGTCCGGGACGGTGCGGGTCCAGTCCGCCCAGGCCTGGAGCAGGGTCTCGGCGTGCTCACCCCGGCAGTAGATGCCGCCGCCGTAGATGCGGGGGAGGGGGAGCAGTTCGGTGACGAGCGAGGTGACGACGCCTACGTTGCCCTTGCCGCCGCGCAGGGCCCAGAACAGTTCCGGTTCGTGCTGGGGGTCCGTTTCGCGCAGGTGGCCGTCCGGGGTGACGACCTGGAAGGAGCGGACCAGGTCGGCGGCGTAGCCGTAGGCACGGCCGAGGACGGGGAGTCCGCCGCCCAGGATGTAGCCGATGACGCCCGCGTCCGTGGAGGTGCCGCTGAGGCCGGCGAGGCCGTGCGGGGCGGCCGCGGCCATGACGTGGCTCCACTTCGCGCCCGCGGCGATGGTGGCCGTGCGGGTGGCGGGATCCACCCGTACGTCGGTCATGCGGGCCGTGCTGATCAACAGGCCCTTCTCGATGGGGAAGTTGGCGCCGTGGCCGGTGGCCTGGACGGCGACGGGGGTGTCGGTGGCTTTCGCCCAGCGCATGGCGGTGACGATGTCGTCGGCGGAGGTCGCTCCGATGACCACGTCGGGGGTGTGGAGGGCGGCCAGGTTGAAGCCGGTGACCTCGTCGGCGTAGGCGGGGTCGCCGGGGCGTAGGACCGGGCCGTGGATTTCCGAGAGGGCGAAGAGGTCGGGTGTGTCGTGGCGGGCGGTCATCGCGTCCTCCGTGGGGGCGTACGGAGGGACGGCGGCAGCGGGGTGACAGCTGGCCGTCGGGGTCCGTGGTCTTGTGTTTTCAGGATGGACCTGAGGGCTGCGGGGCGCATGTGGGGGCGGTGGGCTTCGGTTTGCCCGCAGCCGAGTCGCCGAACCGCACCGACATCGCGTCGGCATCGGGGGCTAGGGGGCGGGCGTAGCGTAGGTGGTATGACGACGTACGGATCTTTTCCCGGTACGCGGCCGCGGCGTTTGCGGAGCACTCCCGTCATGCGTCGGATGGTCGCCGAGACCCGGTTGCACCCTGCCGATCTCATCCTTCCGGCCTTCGTGCGGGAGGGCGTCAGCGAGCCGGTGCCGATCGCGGCCATGCCGGGGGTCGTGCAGCACACCCGGGACACCCTGAAGAAGGCCGCCGCCGAGGCCGTCGCGGCGGGGATCTCCGGGATCATGCTGTTCGGTGTGCCGGAGGAGTCGAAGAAGGACGCCCTCGGGACGGCGGGGACCGATCCGGACGGGATTCTCCAGGTCGCCCTGCGGGACGTGCGGGCCGAGGTCGGTGACGATCTGCTCGTCATGTCCGATCTGTGTCTCGACGAGACCACCGATCACGGGCACTGCGGGGTGCTGGACGCCCAGGGGCGGGTCGACAACGACGCGACCCTGGAGCGGTACGCCGAGATGGCCCAGGTGCAGGCGGATGCCGGCGCCCATGTGGTCGGGCCCAGCGGGATGATGGACGGGCAGATCGGCGTCGTCCGTGACGCCCTCGACCAGATCGGGCGGGAGGACGTCGCCATCCTCGCCTACACCGCGAAGTACGCCTCCGCGTTCTACGGGCCGTTCCGGGAGGCCGTCGGGTCGTCCTTGCAGGGGGACCGGAAGACCTATCAGCAGGATCCGGCGAACGTGCGTGAGTCCCTGCGTGAGCTCGCCCTCGATGTCGAGGAGGGCGCCGACATGGTCATGGTCAAGCCCGCCGGTCCCTACCTGGACATCCTCGCCCGGGTCGCCGACGCCGTGGACGTGCCGGTCGCCGCCTACCAGATCTCCGGCGAGTACTCGATGATCGAGGCCGCCGCCGAGAAGGGCTGGATCGACCGGGAGCGCGCGATCATGGAGACCCTGACCGGTATCCGGCGGGCGGGCGCCCGGAACATCCTCACCTACTGGGCCACCGAAGTGGCCCAGCGGCTCAGGGAGCAGTAGGACAGGGCTGAGTAGGGCAGGAATCAGTAGGACAGGGCCTGCTCCATGTCCGTCAGCCAGTATGTGACGCTCAGCGAGCTGTCGTAGTACACGCCCTCGGCGGGCAGCTGCGGGATCGCCGAGGGGCCGCCGCTGCTGTTCGGCGTGGGGCCCTGGAAGCCGACCGTGAGCTTGCGGCCGGTGGTGCCGCCCGCGCCGCTGCCGTCGGCAGCCGACAGCAGCACGCCCGCGTAGCCGGACTCGCCGGGAGCCAGGGTCGTCACCGCCTGCGGCTTGGACTCCGCCATCGGCTGCGGGGCCCACTGCATCTCGTCGAAGCGCAGCACCGGGTAGTAGGTGAGGTCGCACGTCCTCGAGCCGGTGTTCTTGACCGTGATCAGCATGTGGTTGACGGGGCGGCGGACCGGCTTGGCCGTGACGGTGGTGTTGGTGCCGTTGCAGGAGACGCGGGCGGCGGGGGCGGCGGCCGTTCCGGGCTTCGTGGCCTTCGCGTTCGTGCCCTTGCCGGCAGTCGTGGTGCTCGCCTTGCCGGCGGCCGTGTTGCCCGCCGTGGCGCTCGCCTTGTCGGCGGCCCCCTTCGTGGGCGCGGTGGTCGTGGTCGCCGTCGCCGTCAGCTGCGGCTTTGCTGCGCCCTCGTCCTGCGTGCCCGTGCCGTCCTGGCACGCCGTGAGGGCGAGGGCGGCGAGGAGGGCGGCGGGGAGAGCGTGGTACTTGCGCATGGTGGTTCCCTTTCGGACAAACGTCGTCGGCAAGAAGTCCTGAGCGAGCCGCTCTACCGGTCGGCCGGGAGCGGCGTGCTTGGATGACCAGAGCTTGTGCGGCGATCCGTCCCGGTCGCCACAGCTGGCGGACGATCAGGGACGCTGGAACGCCCGCACCGGCCTTGACCAGGGGAATCGACCCTCCCCTGGAACGGGGGAACGGGGGAACGGGACATGGGGGATGGAGGAACGGTGTCGGAAGGCACGGCCGCGGCGGATTTCGCCGCGTTACTGGGGGAGTTGAAGGAGCGGTCCGGGCTGAGCTACGGGGTGCTCGCCAAGCGGCTCCACATGAGTACGTCGACGCTGCACCGGTACTGCAACGGGGATGCCGTACCCACGGACTACGCGCCTGTGGAGAGGCTCGCCCGGCTGTGCAAGGCGTCGCCGGAGGAGCTCGTCGAGCTGCATCGGCGGTGGGTGCTGGCGGATGCCGGCCGAGGGCGTAAAGGGACTGGCGCCCCTCCGGCCGGGCGCGTTGTCGAGGAGCCGGGCGAGAGCGTTGCGGAGGAGCCGGGCGAACGCGTCGCCGAGGAGCGGGCCGGAGGTGGTTCCCAGGAGCCGGGCGACGCCGTGTCAGGGGGGCCGGTGGACCGCCGGCCGCGTCGTCCACGCCGTCCCCGTCCCGCCCTGCTCGCCGCTGCCGTCGCCGTCGTCCTGGGCGGGGTCGGGCTCGCCGTGGCCCTCCCCTCCGACGGGGTGGACGACGACGGGCGTCGTGGCTCGGCGGCGGTCGCCGACGGGCCCCGGCAGCAGTCGGACGGCGGCCCGGCCGCATCGGTGTCGCCCTCGGGCAGTTCCTCCTCCGGCAGCGGCGGGAAGAAGGGCGGCGGAAAGGAGGCCGCCTCCGCGACGCCCGCCCCCTCCGCCGCAGTCTCCGCCACCGGTAGCGGCAGCGGTGCCGGGGCGGACCGTCCGGGCCGGGACGCCACCGCCCCCGCGGGCCCCGCCCCCCTCGCCGTGCGCACCCAGCCGCACGCCTGGGAGGGCCCCTGCTCCCAGCGCTACCTGGTGAACCGGCCGCCGGGGCGCGTGGGGCCGCCGCCGCCGGAGCAGGACGCGCCCGCCTGGGTGGGGGCGATGAGTGCCGTGCCGTCGGGGGAGCAGTATGTGAAGGTCACCGTGCAGGGCACGGGGAAGGAGACGGTGGTCGTCGACGGGCTGACGGTCCGGATGGCGGGCAAGCGTGCGCCGCTCGCGTGGAACGACTACGCCATGGGCTATCCGGGCGTCGGCTGCGGCGGCAAGGTGCCGACCCGTACCTTCACGGTCGCTCTCGACGCCGCGCGTCCCGCCGTCGTCCCGGAGGCCGGGCACGACGACTTCCCCTTCAAGGTGAGCGAGTCCGACCCGGAGGTCTACTACATCCGGGCCGACGCCTCCGCGTACGACGTCAGCTGGTACCTGGAGCTGAGATGGTCCAGCGGCGGCCGGAGCGGCACGCTGACGGTGGACGACCGGGGCCGGCCCTTCCGCACGAGCGGGAACAACGGGCGTCCGGCGTACGAGTTCCCGCTGGGCGGCGACAAGTGGGTCCCGGCCGGGACCACCGACTGACTCGGTGGAACGCGCACGGGCACCATCAAATCGCCTGAACCGTTAGGTTGTTGACCGTCGGAGTGGTTGCTGATTGAACCACCTACTCTTCCCAGGGAGACGTCCATGACCGGTGACGCCCTCAGTCAGGATCCCGCCGAGCTGCAGAGGAGGATCGACAGCAGCAAGGCGCACCCGGCCCGGGTCTACGACGTCTTCCTCGGCGGCAAGGACCACTACCCGGCCGACCGGGACGCGGCCGCCGCCGCGCTCGCCGCCAACCCGCGCGGGTACCTCGACGTACGGCACAACCGCGACTTCCTGCGCCGTGCGGTCACCACACTGGTGGAGCAGGACGGCATCCGGCAGTTCCTCGACATCGGCACGGGACTGCCGACCGCCGAGAACGTGCACCAGATCGCGCAGCGCATCGCGCCCGACGCACGGGTCGTGTACGTCGACAACGACCCGGTCGTGCTCGCGCACGCGCGGGCCCTGCTGACGAGCGGGCCCGAGGGGCGTACGGACTACATCGACGCCGATCTGCGGGATCCGGGCCGCATCCTGGAACAGGCCGCCAAGACCCTGGACTTCGACCGGCCGGTCGTGCTCTGCCTGGTCGCCATCCTGCACTTCGTCGCGGACGAGGAGGCGTATCCGCTGGTGCGCGAGCTGCTGGACGCGCTGCCCGTCGGCAGCCGGCTGGTGCTCAGTCACCTCACCGAGGACCTCAACCCCGAGAACATCCGCGCGGTCCAGCGGACGTACACCGAGCGGGGGTTCACCTTCGTGCTGCGCTCCCGGGCGGAGGTGGAGCGGTTCTTCACGGACAACGCCCTGGAGATCGCCGACCCGGGGGTCGTTCCGGCGCACCGCTGGCGGCCCGATGGCGCGGCTCCCGTCCCCGAGCAGCCGGAGGAGTCGTACCTCGCCGGTCTCGACGACATCGAGAAGGTCCGCTACCGCGACATCAACGACGTCACGGACGCGGACATCAACGTGTACGCGGGGCTGGGTGCCAAGGGCTGAGCCGCGACTCCCGCGTCTTACCGGACCGTCCCCCTCCGGCGTCCGGATCGCGGAAAGGTGCTTGTAGGCGGCACGCACTTCCCTAGGCTGCGGCGCACAAGCCGTCCCCGCAGTCGAAGGAGCCCTGCCATGACCGTCATCGAGCCCGCGCCCGCTCACTCTCCCGTGCCGCCGCTCGCCGCGCGGGCGCGGTCGGTCGGCGGCTCTCCCGTGCGGGACATCCTCGCCGTTACCGCCCGCCCCGAGGTGATCAACTTCGCGGGCGGGCTGCCGGCGCCGGAGCTGTTCGACGCGGAGGGCATCGCGGCCACGTACCGGGCCGTGCTCGCCGAGGAACCCGCGCGGGCGTTGCAGTACTCCACGACCGAGGGCGAGCCCACGCTGCGGGCCGCGCTCGCCGAGCGCACCACGGCACGCGGACTGCCCACCGCTGCCGACGACCTGCTCGTCACCACCGGCTCCCAGCAGGCCCTCTCGCTCCTCGCCACCGCGCTGCTCGAACCCGGCGACACCGTCCTCGTCGAGAACCCCTGCTATCTGGCGGCCCTGCAGGCGTTCGGCTTCGCCGGAGCGCGGGTCGTGCCCGTGCCCGGCGACGAGCGGGGCGTCGATCCCGAGGCGCTGGAGGAACTCGTGGTGCGCGAGCGGCCCAAGCTGCTCTACACCGTGCCCACCTTCCAGAACCCCACCGGCCGCACGCTGCCCGCCGAGCGGCGCGCCGCCGTGGCCGCGGTCGCCGCCCGGCGCGGGCTGTGGATCGTCGAGGACGACCCCTACGGGGAGTTGCGCTACGACGGTGAGCGCGTGCCGTGGATCGCCTCCCACCCGGGCGCCGAGGACCGTACGGTCCTGCTCGGCAGCTTCTCCAAGGTGATGGCGCCCGGTCTGCGGCTGGGCTGGCTGCGCGCGCCCGGCGAGCTGCGGCGCGCCTGTGCCGTCGCCAAGCAGGCCGCCGACCTGCACACGCCGACCGTCAACCAGCTCGCCGCGGCCCGGTACCTCGCCGACCACGACCTGGACGCCCACGTCACGCGTGTCGCCGGCGTGTACCGCGAACGCCGGGACGCCATGCTCGCGGCGCTGCCCGGTGCGCTGCCCGAGGGGTCGGTCTGGAACCGGCCCGAGGGCGGCATGTTCCTCTGGGCGCGCCTGCCGGAGCCGTACGACACGACGGCCCTGCTGCCACAGGTCGTGCGGCACGACGTGGCCTACGTCCCCGGCGCTCCCTTCTACGCCGGCACGCCCGATCGCACGGCCCTGCGGCTGTGCTTCGTGACGCAGACGCCGGAGGAGATCCAGGAAGGGCTGCGGAGGCTGGGCAAGGGGCTGCGGGCCGGCACGACGGGGGCTCCGGCCTAGGCCGTGTCCGCAAAGTCCCGCCTGCCCCGCGACGCGACCTAGGACCAACGGCGGAGCGGCAGTTCGGGCTGTGGGCCGCCGACGGGGCGGGTCGGGTGTGATTACGGTGACGTCATGCCCGAGTCCATACCGTTCGACCTTGACGTGTATCTCCGGCGGATCGGATGGGAGAGGGAGCGGCGGGCCGACGCCGCCACCCTGCGCGGAGTGCATCTGGCGCACATGCGGGCCATTCCGTTCGAGAACCTCGACGCGCTGCGCGGCAGGGCCCCCTCCCTCGATCCGGCCGACCTGATGGCCAAGCTGGTCCACAGTCGGCGCGGCGGCTACTGCTACGAGCACAACACCTTGTTCGCCTGCGCCTTGGAGGTACTGGGCTTCCGCGTGACCCTGCTGGCCGCGCGGGTGGTCGTCGGCGTCGGCGCCGACAGCATCGCGAGCCGGCCACGCACCCACATGGCGTTGCTGGCCGAGGTCCCCGGCGAACCGCGGCCGTACCTCGCGGACGTCGGCTTCGGGGCGATCGGCGCACTGCTGGAGCCGGTGCCCCTGGTCGCGGACGTGGAGTTCGCCGGGGCCGGGCGGCGGCACCGCCTGGTGCACATGCCGCACGACGGACCACTGGAGATGTGGCTGCTTCAGGCCCACGACCCGGGGAAGGGCGACTGGAGCAGCCAGTACGCCTTCACCCTGGAGCCCTTCGAGAAGCCCGACTACGACGTCATCAACTGGCACATCGCGACCAACCCGCGCTCGCCGTTCAGCCAGCGCCTCTACGTGCAGCACCTCAGCGCGACCCGACACCTCCTGCTCGACGGCCGGCTCCTCACGCGGACCGGCTGCGACGGGACGGTCACCGAGCGGGAGGTGACCGGTGAGGCGGAGGTACGGCGGCTCCTGGAGGAGGAGTTCGGCATCACAGCGCCGGAGGGGATGACGCTGCCTTAGAGGACAGGGGCTGGCCTAATCTCTCTCTACGGTTCTCCCATGACCACTTCCCCGGAGAAGACGGACCTGTCGCAGGCACTCGCGGAGCAGCGGGAGTTGCTGCTGATCACCGTGCGCGGACTCACCGACGCGCAGGCCGCGCAGCGTACGACCGTCAGTGAGCTGACCCTGGGCGGGATCGTGAAGCATCTCGCCCAGGGCGAGGAGGCGTGGACGCGGATCATGGTCGAGGGGGACGGTGAACTGCCCGACGGCATGCTGGACCTGGGGCAGTACCGGATGGCCGAGGGCGACACGATCGCCGGGCTGGTGGAGCGGTACGAGGCGGCTGCCCGGGCGACCGACGAGGCCGTGGCCGGACTGCCGGACCTGGGGCACAGGGTGCTGCTGCCGACGACTCCGTGGTCGCCGCCGGAGCCCCAGCACTGGTCGGCGCGCCGGATCCTGCTGCACCTGATCAGGGAGACGGCCCAGCACGCCGGGCACGCGGACATCGTCCGGGAGACGCTCGACGGCGCCAGCACCACCGCCCAGCGCTGAACGGGCGGCCCGTCAGACGCGGGCGTCGAAGCACTCGCGGCTGCCTCCCGTCACCGGGCGGAAGCAGGCCCGCACGGTCGTGCCGGGGCGGGCTTCGGTCATGGGCGTGTAGACGTAGGACTGGGCGGCCATGCCGTCCGTGATCTCGGCGGCGTGCGGACGGCGGCCTGCGTCGGTCCTGTTCAGCTCCAGCCGGTCGCCGATCCGCGTGCTCCACATCCGGGCCCAGCCGGCCTCGCACTTGTCGCTGTAGCGCAGTTCGAGCTGGGCTCCGGTGGACGTGCGGTGCGAGGCGAGGGTGAGCGGGGCGTCGCCGCATCTCATCCGCATCGGGCTCTTGCCCTCGCAGGTGGCTCCACTGCAGCGGGGTGCCGGGGCGGACGGGGGCGGCGGGGACGGCCGGGTGTCGCCGGACTGGCCCGCGAGGAGGACCAGGGCCACGGACAGGCCGCCGGCCGCTGTCGCGCACACCGACGCGAGGATGGCCAGGAGTACGCCCCTGCCGCCGGGGGCAGGCCTTCGGGCGTCCGCCTCCGGGGGCGCGGGCGGGTCCGTGGGTGCCGTCGCCGTGGGTGTCGTCGGTGCCGCCCGGCCGCTCCACTCCGACTCCGCCAGTTCCCACAGCGCCAGACACCGGCCCTCCGGTTCCCCCGCGAGGCGGCACAGTTCCTGGACCGCCTCGCGCGGCGGGAGCGTCCTGCCGTTGAGGTAGCGCTCCCAGGAGGACTTGCTGAAGGTGGTCTTCGCCGCGAGGGCCGCCAGGCTCAGGCCCGTGCCCGTCCTCAGCTCCCGCAGCGCGGAGGCGAGCCGGGCGCGTTCGGGAGGCAGCGGGCCGGGCGGTGTCCGCGTCATTCCCGCAGGGCCTTCCAGGTGTGCGGGCCGATGATGCCGTCCACGACCAGGTGCGCCCGCTTCTGCAGGTCCCTGACCGCGCCTTTCGTGTGCGGGCCGAAGATGCCGTCCACGGCGCCCGGCGAGAGGCCCGCCTCGCGCAGCAGGCACTGTGCCTCGGCCACCTCCGGTCCGGCGTGGCCCTCGGCCAGGACGGCCTTCATGGTGCGGCTGTTGCCCGCGTACCAGCGGCCCTCGATCCGCTCCGCCCGGCAGGTGTACCGGGGCCGGTCCGACTCCTCGGGCGACCCCGGTGCCGTCGTGGCGGAGGCGGTGAGGCCGGCCGTCGCCGCTCTGTCCTCGCCGTCCGTGAGCCGTACGGCCAGCAGGACCGAGGCGACCACGGCCAGCACCAGGGCCACCGATCCGGCGGTGAGCGTGATGCGCAGCGCCCGGCCGTGGGGGCCGGGTGCGCCGGCTGCGGGTTCTGTTCCGGGCTCGGTTCCCGGCTCGGTTCCGGCTGTCTCGCCCTGTCTGCCGGCCAGGCCCGCCCGGTCGGCCTCGTCCCCCCGCTCTGCCGGGTCCGTCCCCTTGCCCCACGCCTCGGTGGCGACCTCATGCAGGGCGAGGAGGCGGGTCGGGTCGTCGCCGCCGAGCCGGGCCATCGCCTCGACGGCCTCCCTGGGCGGGAGCGACCTGCCGGCCAGGTAGCGCTCCCAGGACGACGTGCTGTACCCCGTCTTGGCCGCGAGCTGGCGCAGGCTCAGTCCGCTGTGATCCTTCACCCGGCGTAATCGCACCACCAACTGCCGTACGCACGGGTCGAGTTCTTCGGGCAGCCCTTTCCAACGCGACATGTTCCCCCCACTCGCGTTCGTGGACCGTGGTCAGTGGTCCCGTCACCGCCGCATTCTGCATCAGCATCCACGCGGTGCCCCATACATCGGTTCCCGCTCTCCCCGCCGCCCCCTACCGATTCGGCCACACCCCGCGGCGACCGTCCCGCCACGTCGTCCCGGCGGACGGTGTCGCCGCAGGTCAGGGCGTGGGACGTCCCGTCAGGACGTCACTTCCGCGGCGACTGTGGCGGCTCCGGGTCCCCGGGCCGCAGTCTCGTTGCCACGCAGCACCCAGAGCACTCGCAACCATCGGAGGGGAATTCATGCGAGCACTCACGAAGACACTCGTCTGTGCCACCACCGCCATCGGGATCGCCGTCGGGGGCCTGGCGACCGCCGGTCCCGGTGCCGCGGCGGAGACGCGGCCGGCGGCGAGCGCCGAGGTCAGCCCGCTCGCGGTCGTCAACCTCGGCCTGACGACCGGGGAGGCCAAGAAGGTCCAGCGTGTCCTGAAGGAGCACTGGCAGTACAAGGGCAAGATCGACGGGAAGCTCGGCACCGACAGCTGGAAGGCCTTGCAGCGCTTCCTCAAGAAGAACTACGCCTACAAGGACAAGATCGACGGGAAGGTCGGCCCGAACACGGTGAAGGCGCTTCAGCGCTGGCTGAAGGCCAAGTGGGGGTACAAGGGCAAGATCGACGGCGACCCCGGCGCGGGGACCCGGGCCGCGTTCAAGCGCATGGCGAACGCCTGCCCCAACTGCTGATCCGGCACCGCCGGTTCCGTCAACGGACCGCGGCCCGTCCTCCCCGCGGGGGAGAGGACGGGCCGCACCCGTACGCGGGGGCGGGGCATGGGCCGCACCCGTCAGCGCGAGCGTTCCGCCAGGGTCAGCAGCAGGTGCGCGGACTCCGGCCGCAGGAAGTCGGAGTGGGCGCCCGAGGGATGCAGCCGGGTACGGCGGCTGCCGCGGTAGAGCCAGTCGGCGTCCACGTTGACCAGCCGGTGATCCAGGTCGGTGTGCCCGTAGACCTCGGACGTCGGCAGCAGCTTGGTCGTGAACTGCGCGACCGGTGCCGCACCGGCGCCCGAGTGGCCGATTCCGGGTGCCTTTTCGGCGCGCAGATGCCAGAAGCCCGTGGCCCGGTCCCAGCGCGAGTGCGTCAGGACGAGCGGCCCGCGCAGCGGTGCGCCGGGGTGCCCGTCGCGCGGGAACAGCGTGCCGAAGTACCGGACGAAGGCGTCACGCGGGGCGGCCATCTGGAAGACCAGGGCGCTGTCCACGGTGAACGGGCGGCGGGGATCGTGCGGTGTGCTCCAGCCGAGCACGGGAGGCTTCTCGGCGGCCCGCTGCACCGCCTCGCACAGGAACCGGCCGCCGAAGGAGTGCCCGACGAGATGCAGGAACTGTCCGTGCTGGTTGGCGAGGACCGAGGGTCCCGTCGGATCGGTGCGTTCGGTGTCGAGATAGCCGAGCAGGTGGCCGAGGACGTACGGGGCGTGCCCGGTGCCGTCGGCGCTCATCGCGTGGGCCCGGTCGCGGATGCGGCGGTAACCCCTGAGCGTGGGCAGGCTGGAGGACGGCCAGCGCACCACCACGCACCAGGGGCGGTAGCCCTCCTTCAGTCCCGGATAGCGGTCCGGCGCCGCCTCGTACAGGTCCAGGGACTGCCGCAGCAGGCGCTGGGCGGTCCGGGTGGCGCTGCTCGGCGCGGTCTGCCAGCCGTGCACGTACACGTGGATGTCGGTCGCCCAGCGCGGGACGGCCAGGCTCCGCGCCAGATGCTCGGCGACGCGGCCGGCCGGCACGGGCACCGCGCTGCCCGGTGGTGTCAGCCGGCCCTTGTCGTCCAGGTCGATCTCGACGGGCGCGGGCAACCGGGTCCGCGGGCCGGTCACGAGGCGAGCCTCAGCCGGCTGTCGATGCCGCAGTGCAGCGAGTAGGCCAGGGCGAGCGGGTTGCGGAACTCCGAGGCGAAGCGCCGCACCAGCAGCCGGCTTATCTCGCCGGCGGTGTAACGGCCGGTCAGATACAGGTCGAGGAAAGCGTACGCGTACTCGGTCGCGAACTCCTGGGGCATGTCGATCTGCGGGGCCAGGACGCCGTCCGCACCCATGTCGATCAGTTCCTGCCCGAGGTGCTTCAGCCTGCCGGGAGCCGCCGCCCGTGCCGTGCCGCAGGCGTTGAGCAGGACGAACGGCTTGAACCTGGCCCGGGAGTCATGACGGAACCGGCGCCGTTTCCGCGACACCACCGGCCCGTCGATGTGCTCGTCGTCGGAGAGCCGGATGGACAGGCCCGGGGTCGACGGGCCGCTTTGCACCATGCGGCCGTGGCACCAGAAGTACATGACGTCCTCGTTGAGCACCGGCCCCGCCAGAGCGTGCAACAGGTCGCTGCCACGGGAGCGCACGATCAGCCGCGAGCGCTGCTCCAGAAGCTTGTGCACCTCACGCGCGCGGCCGACGCGGTCCAGGGAGTCGTCCTTGTTGAGGCTGGTGGTGGCCAGGTCGCGCCGGCCGAGCGGGGCGTGGTCCCAGGGATAGCCGGTGGTGGTCTGCTCGACCTGGTGCCGGTGGCCCAGGAACGCCTCCCAGGGCGTGGCACACGTCGCGGGATCCACGGCGAGCATGGGCCACGGCAGATACAGCTGGGAGTCGAAGCTGATCCGCAGCGTCTCCTTGCCGGCGAGGGCGGTCAGCAGGAACTCGCGGAAGCGGCCGAGGTCGTAGCCGCTGCCGTGGAGCATCACGTCGAGCAGGTCGTACCCCTCGTCGGCCAGCTTCGCCGTCACCGACTCGGCCCGGTCGGCGAGTTCGCTGAGGTCGGCGGTCTCCGCGAAGGGCCGGCTGCCGACCCGCGCCCCGGACTCGTCGCCCTCGCTCCGGTAGTACACCACCAGGTCGTGCCACCGGTTGCGCAGGCGGTCCGCCCGCTCCAGCAGGTCGTCGGGGGAGACCTCCAGCGGTGCCTCGTGCCAGCGCGGGAACGCCGGGGCCGGGGACGCGTCCGGGGCGCAGGCGAGGATCGTCAGCACCTTCTCGCTGGAGCGGTACAGCTTCACCCGCAGTTCCGCCGGCGGTTCCCCCTCCGGCGGACGCGGTGTGCTCCCGGGCTGCGGCGGCACCCCCGTGAAGCCGTGGGAGGGGTCCCTCAGTACCTCCACGGCCAGATCCTGCGGCATCCGGGTCAGTCCTCCCTGGCACCCTGCACGTGGACAACGGTCTTCAGCTCCTGCAACACCAGCCCCGAGGCGTGGTCGTACAGCGTGAACCGGACGTCGTGGGCGCCCGGCACGGGGGCGGACAGGGTGAAACGCGTGGGCGCGCCGCCGGGGTCGTACTCGGCCGTGGCCGGGTCGACCGTGGTCGCCGTGGGACAGCTGACGGCCACCAGCAGCCGGGGCGGCACGGCCGCCGCCGTACCGTCCTCCCGCTCGAGCCCGACCTCGATCGTGACGGGCCGGCCGGCGGTCACGTCGTCCGTGAGCAGCGTCAGCCGGGCCCGCCAGGCCGGCCGTGCGGTGCGCAACCGCCAGCGCAGCTCCTCCGTGTCGGGGTGGTCCGGGCCGAACGTCCGCTCCCAGCGCGCCAGCAGCTCCTCGTACGACGGCGCCGCGTCCGGGTCGTCGGCCTCCAGACAGGCGAAGGCCAGCTCGGCCAGGCTCTCCAGGGTGTCCGGATGGTCCGGGCCGAACATCCGGGCGCGTCCGGCGTGCACGGCCTTCAGCAGGGCCACCGCGGCAGCGGGATCACCCGCGTCGGAGAGAGTGTGGGCGAGTTGTGTCGCGAGGGTGGGGAGGAAGTCGCCGAACCGGACGGCGAACCTCTCGACGAGCACGCCCAGGCGGAGGACCTCGTCGTCCTCCACCTCCGCCGGTCCGCCGGTCGAGGCCGGCTCGCCCTCCCGCGCGGCTGCCTGGTGATGGACACCGGCGACGTCGTCGACCGCCTCCGGATAGTCCAGTCGAGCCCGCAAGAGCGCGGTGCGGCGCAGCAGGTCCCGCAGCACCTCAAGCGCCTGCTCCGGCTCGTCCGCCTGGGCCAGGGCGTGCGCCAGCACCGGCAGCACGTCCAGGGTGCGCCGGTGGACCGGACCGAACAGCTCGGTGGCGTCGTCGACCAGACTCCGCGCCCACCGCACCGCATCGTCCGCCGGACCGGTGTCCGCCGTCAGCCACGCGAGGTTGCCGCGCACCGAGAACGTCGTCTCGTGTTCCTCGGGGAGGACCTCCTCGCACTGTTTCAGGAGCTCCTCGAAGACCGCGGCCGCGCGATGCGGATCGCCCGCCTCCCAGCAGGCGCGTCCCAGGAGATCGCGGCATCCGAGGGTCTCGGGGTGCTGCGGGCCCCGTATGCGGGTGCTGTCGTCGACCAGCGCCACGGCGTCCCGTACGCTCAGCACGCGCTGGCCGGCTCGGCGCCGTGCCGAGACCAGGTCCCGGCGCGCGTCCAGGACCGCGCTGTGGTCGGGACCGTGTACTCGGGCGCAGTCGTCCACGAGCGATGCCCGCAGCCGCAGCTCGTGGGCGACGTCACCCGCCTCGCTGTGCGCGGCGGCGAGAAAGGCGCGGGCGGTGAGCGTATTCGGGTGGTCCGGGCCGACGACCCGGGTGGAATCGGCGACCAGGCTCGCGGCGGTCGCGACGGCCCGGTCGGCGGTGGACGACCCCAGCCAGACCCAGGCGATGGAGCGCCGAAGGGCGAGGGTCTCGGGATGATCGGGACCGAGCAACCGCTCGTGGTCCCGCAGCAGTGCGTCCAGGTCCCGCAGCGCGCCCGCCCGGTCCCCGGTGTACTCCCGCCAGCGGGCCAGCATGGTGCGGTCGTCGAAATCCCGCGGGCTGTCGGCCCCGTGGAACCGAGCGAGATCGTTCACCAGGTCCTGGCCGAGCACGACCGCCCGTGCGTGATCGCCCTGCTCGGTGAAGGAGGCCACCAGCAGGGACCTGGTCGTCAGCGTCTCGCCGTGGTCCGCTCCCTGCAAACGAGTCCGGTCCTCCACCAGCCCTTCGAACGCGACGATCGCCCGCCGATACGCCCCGAACGACATCCACGCGTACGCCAGCCACGTGCGTGCGCTCAGTGTCGTGACGTGGTCACGGCCTCGCACCCGAGCACAGTCGGCGACCAGCTGGTCGGCGAGGCGGGCGGCGCGGCAGTAGTCGCCCGACGCACAGTACGCACTGACCAGATCGAGGCGGACAGCGAGCACCTGCGGGTGGTCGGCCCCGAGCAGACGCCTGCGCTCCTCGAGCACCAACTCCAGCGTGGCGAGCGACAACTGGTGCCGCCCGGCCGCCTGCTGCACCAGGCCCAGATCCCGCCGGGCGCGCAGCGTGCGCGGATGATCGGCCCCCCAGATGCGGGCCCACGCCTCGACGGCTTCCTCGTACAGGGCGATGGCCCGGTCATGCCGCTCGGCGGCCGAGCAGGCGTCCGCCAGGTTCTCCAGCGTGAGCAGCGTGTCCGGGGCATGGTCGCCCAGCAGCCGGCGGCGGTCGGCGAGCAGTTCGGTGAACCCCGCGATCGCGCCCTCGTGGTCGTCGGCGGCCAGCCGGGCCAGCGCCAGGCCGTTGCGGGCGTTCAGCGTCGCCTGCGCCTCCGCGCCCAGAACCCGGGCCCGGGCCTCGACCAGTTCCTCGTAGACCGAGATCGCGCGCTGATGCTGTTCCGCCGAACGGAAGACCCAGGCACGCCAGCTGCTGGTCTCCAGCGTGTCCGGATGGTCCGCACCCTGCACGCGGGTCCGGTCGGCCAGGAGCGCGTCGAACACCTCGCCCGCCCCGTCGTACTCGCCGGCCGAGTGGTAAGTAGCGCCCAGCCACAGTCGCATGCCGAGCGTCAGGGGGTGATCGGGGCCGTAGACCCGCTCGTAGACCTCCACGAGCTCGTCGTACAGCTCCAGCGCCCGCGCGTAGCGCTCCTCCTCGGCGAACACCTGGGCGAGGGAGTGGCGGATCGAGAGGACGCGCGGATGGTCCGGGCCCAGGAGCGGTTCCATGTCCCGGAGCAGGTGCTCCAGTTCCGCGACCGCGCGCGGGTGGTCGCCCGCCCGCTGGCGGGTGCGGGCCAGGGACTCGCGTGTGGCGAACACATCGGGGTGCTCCGGGCCGAGGACCCGGGTGCGGTCCCGCAGCAGCTCATCGAACACCTCGATGGCGGCCGGGAGATCGGAGGCCTCGCGGAGGACGTAGGCCAGATGGGCGCGCGCGGTGAGGGTCGCCGGGTGATCGCCGCCCTGTTCGCGGGTGCGGTCCGCGACGAGCGCCCGGTGCTCTCGCACCGAGCGGGCGTGGTCCCCCATGAGCTGCCGGGTGAAAGCCAGCGCTTCCCGTGCCCGCAGCGTGTCCGGGTGGTCCGGGCCCCGCACCCGCGCGTAGTCGGCGATCACCGCCTCGTAGCCCGCGACCGCCCGGGCGTAGTCGGCCCGCTCCCGGTGGGTCTGCGCGATGTCGTCGCGGTAGTCCAGGGTCGAGGGGTGGTCCGGGCCCTGGATACGGGCGCTGTCCGCCGCCAGCGACTCGAACTCGGGCAGCGCCGCCTCCGGTCCGTGGGCCTCGGCCAGCTCGTACGCCAGGTCCTTGCGGCTGCGCAGGGTGTCCGGATGGTCCGGGCCCTGCACGCGCTCCCGGGCGGCGACCACCTCCCGGTACAGGGCCACCGCCCGGCGCGGATCGCCCGCGGCGGAATGCGCGGCGGCCAGCCAGCCGCGGCTGGTGAGCGTGTCGGGATGGTCGGGGCCGTGCTCGCGCTGCCGGTCCTCGACCGCCTGCTCGTACAGGGCCAGCGCGGTGCGGTGGTCACCGGCCTCACGGTGGGCGTAGGCGAGGTTGGTGCGGCTGGCGAGCGTGTCCCGGTGCCCCGTCCCGAGGAGACGCTCCCGGTCGGCCACGACCGCCGCGAACTCCTCCACGGCGTCCTGGTACCGGCCCGCGGTCTGGAGCGCGTAGGCCAGGTTGTTGCGGCTGCCGAGCGTGTCCGGGTGCTGCTCGCCCTGGGTCCGGCGGCGGTCCGCCACGACGGCCGTGAGCTCCTCGACCGCGCGCATCACATCGCCCGCCTTGCGGTGCGCGTACGCCAGCCGCTCCCGGGCGGCCAGGGTCTCCTGCGCGTCCGGGCCGCACCGCTGGCGCCGGTCGAGATAGACGTTCTGGCACAGCCGGACCGCCCGCGCCGGGTCCCCGGCCTTCGCGTGCAACTCCGCCAGGCGGTCCCGATGGTCGAGCGTCGCGTCGTCGTCGACGCCGAGCAGCGCCTCGCTGCCCTCTACGGCCTGTGTCATCAGCGGGATCGCCAGGACGTGCTGCTCGCGCGCCACCAGCTCGTCGGCACCCCGCCGGTACATCTCGACCGCCTCGGCGGCGGGTTCCGCGGCCGGTCCCGTCTCGGCGAGCGCCTGGACGTGGATCAGCAGCCGCCGTACGCGCTCGGCCGGGGCGCCGGACAGCTCCGCGGCCAGCGCCCGCTCGGCCAGGTCGCGTGCCTCGGGTACCTCGGGCGGCTCGGCGTGGCGCAGCGTCTGCTGAACGAGGCGGTGCAGGGTGAGGCCCTCGGGTCCGGATGTGATCAGGTGGTAGTCCCGGAGCGCGTCGAGCGCCTCCTCGACCTCGCGCTCGGGCAGGCCCAGATGCCGCAGCACCTCGCGCGGCGTCGCCTCCGGGGCGTACCAGGCCAGCGTGTGAAGCAGCGGCACGGCCATGGGGCGACGGGAGCGGAGGGACTCCAGGCTGGTGCGCCAGATCTGGGCGATCGTACGGCCCGAGCGGCCCGCCCCGTCGTTGAGCACGGCGTCCGGGACGCGGGCCAGTTTCGCCTGGTAGTCGGCGAATCCGAGGCCGGTCTCCCGCAGGTAGGCGCCCGCCTGCGTGAGCGCCAGGGGCAGATGTCCCAGGTTCTCGGCGAGCCGCGCGGCCTGCTCCCGTTCGGCGGCGGAGCGGTCGCCCCGGCCGGCCGTCGCGCACAGCAGGTCGACGGCCTCCCAGTGGTCCAGCACGTCCAGGCTGACCAGGCGGGCCCCCTCGGGCCAGCCGGTGCGGCACCGGCTGGTGACCAACTGGTGGCCACGGTCGAGGAGCCGGCCAAGGAACGGGGTGAGATGCTCGGGCCGCTCCACGTTGTCGTACACCAGGAGCCAGCCGGAGTGCGCCTCCAGCCAGGTCAGCGCCCACTCCGTGCGCTCCTTGGCCGTCGCCCCGCGGGCCCAGTCCGGGTGAAGGCGCAGGGCCAGCTCGCCGAACCCGGAGGCGATCTGCTCCTCGCTCTCGGCGGTGATCCACCACACCAGCCGGTACTCGTCGCTCTGGTGGGCGTAGCGCAGCGCCAGGGCGGTCTTGCCGATCCCGCCGAGACCGCTCACCGCGGTCGCGACCGTCTGCGTGACGACTCCGCCGCCGGACAACAGGGAGGCGCGTAAGCGGTCCAGGTCGTCGATGCGGCCGACGAAGGGCGCCGACGGCAGCACGGGCAGGTTGTCCAGCCGGGCGGGCGGCTCGATCGTCAGGGCGGCGGCCTTCGCCGCGTCCGGCAGCACCGTCGTGTGCTTTTCGGTGTGCGGATTGCCGCCCGGGCGGAAACGGCCGATGCCCTGCCCCGGTACGGCCAGGTCACGCTCGAGGACGGCAGCCCCGGCGGCCCGCGACTCCTCGGAGATGATCATGACTCCCCCGTGCCCCCGATCACCCGCTCCGTCTCCGGTGCGTCCTCCGCCCGCGGTGCTGGAGGAATATACAACTGTACTGGGGTGAAAGGGAGTTGTCACCGGTGTGGGGTGGCGACGCGGACGTCGGCCACCCCACGGGGTCAGAACCGCTCGGGCGTCACAGCCGCTCGGGCGTCCGGATGCCCAGCAGGGACATGCCCCGGTGCAGCGTGCGGGCCGTGATGTCGCAGAGGAACAGGCGGTTCTCGATCTGCTCGGGCGACTCGGCCTTCAGGACCGGGCACTTGTCGTAGAACGTCGTGTACAGCGAGGCCAGCTGGTACAGGTACGCCGTCAGCTTGTGCGGGGCGTACTCCGCCGCCGCCTCCGCCACCGTCGCCGCGAACGAGTCCGCGTGCAGACCCAGCGCGCGCTCCGCCTCGTGCAGGTCCAGCTCCGGGTGCGCGACCGGGCGGGCCTCGCCGGCCTTGCGCAGGATCGACTGGATACGGGCGTAGGCGTACTGGAGGTAGACGGACGTGTCGCCGTTCAGCGAGACCATCTGGTCCAGGTCGAACTTGTAGTCGCGGTTCGCCGACGTCGACAGGTCCGCGTACTTCACCGCGCCGATGCCCACCTGCGTGCCCCGCTCGGCGATCTCCTCCTCGGAGAGGTCCTGCGCCTTCTCCCGCACCACCGCCGAGGCACGGTCGATCGCCTCGTCCAGCAGGTCGACCAGGCGGACCGTCTCGCCCTCACGGGTCTTGAACGGCTTGCCGTCCTTGCCGAGGACCGTGCCGAAGGCCAGCTGCACCGCCTTGACGTCCTCGTTCAGCCAGCCCGCCCGGCGGGCCGTCTCGAAGACCATCTTGAAGTGCAGCGACTGACGGGCGTCCACCACGTACAGCAGCGTGTCCGCCTTGAGGGTGAACACGCGGTCGCGGATCGCCGACAGGTCGGTCGCCGCGTAGCCGTAGCCGCCGTCCGACTTCTGGACGATCAGCGGGACCGGCTTGCCGTCCGGGCCCTTGATGTCGTCGAAGAAGACACACAGCGCGCCCTCGGAGCGGACCGCGACGCCCGACTCCTCCAGCAGGCGGCAGGTCTCCGCGAGCATGTCGTTGTAGCCGGACTCGCCGACGATGTCCGCATCCCGGATCTCCATGTCCAGCTTCTCGAAGACGGAGAAGAAGTAGATCTTCGACTCGTCCACGAACTTCTGCCACATGGCCAGCGTCTGCGGGTCACCCGCCTGGAGGTCGACCACCCGGCGGCGGGCCCGCGTCTTGAACTCCTCGTCCGCGTCGAAGACCTTGCGGGCGGCCTTGTAGAGGCGGTCGAGATTCGACATCGCCTCCTCGCCGGAGACCTCGCCGGCCTTGTGGTCCAGCTCGTGCGGGTGCTCCTCCAGGTACTGGATGAGCATGCCGAACTGGGTGCCCCAGTCGCCGATGTGGTGACGCCGGACCACGCTCTCGCCGGTGAACTCCAGCAGCTGCGCCACCGAGTCGCCGATCACCGCGGAGCGCAGGTGACCGACGTGCATCTCCTTCGCCACGTTCGGCTGGGCGTAGTCGATGACCGTGGTGCCCGGCTGCTCGGCGTACGGCACGCCGAGGCGGCCGGTGTCGTCCGCGTAGCGCGCGGCGAGGGTCTCGGTGATCGCCCGGTCCGTGATCGTGATGTTCAGGAAGCCGGGGCCGGAGACCTCGACCTCCGTGATCACGTCACCCGACTCGACCCGGGAGACGACCTCCGTCGCCAGCTCCCGCGGGTTCGCCTTCTCCTTCTTCGCCAGGGCCAGGATCCCGTTGGCCTGGAAGTCCGCCCGGTCGCTTCGTCGCAGCAGCGGGTCCGCGGAGCCGGCCTGCGGCACGGCCGCCGACAGGGCCGCCGCGAGGCGCTGGTGGACGGAGTCGCTGAGGGACGTGACCGAGGCCATAGGAAGGGGTGCCGTTCTCCTCGAGGGAATCGATAGACACGGCCAGTATCCCATGGGGGTAAAGCCGTTTTTCCGGGCGCGAGGGGTCTGGGACAATGGTGCGGTCAGCCGTGCGACCGTACCGGCTGCCCGATGCAGAAAGAAGGACGTGCCGATCGTGGCTCAGAGCACCGAGACCACCGACTGGGTCTCCCGTTTCGCGGATGAGGTCATCGAGGAGTCGGAGCGTCGGGCCCCGGGCAAACCCGTCGTCGTCGCGTCCGGCCTCTCGCCGTCCGGCCCCATCCACCTCGGGAACCTGCGCGAGGTCATGACCCCGCACCTCGTCGCCGACGAGATCCGCCGCCGGGGGTACCAGGTGCGGCACCTGATCTCCTGGGACGACTACGACCGCTACCGCAAGGTGCCGGCGGGGATCGCGGGCGTCGACGAGTCGTGGGCCGAGCACATCGGCAAGCCGCTGACGTCCGTCCCGGCCCCGAAGGGCTCCTCCCACCCCAACTGGGCCGAGCACTTCAAGGCCGCGATGATCGAGTCGCTGGCCGAGCTGGGCGTGGAGTTCGACGGGATCAGCCAGACCGCGCAGTACACCTCCGGCGTGTACCGCGAGCAGATCCTGCACGCCATGAAGCACCGCGGCGACATCGACGCGATCCTCGACCAGTACCGCACGAAGAAGGCCCCGGCCAAGAAGCAGCAGGGGCAGAAGCCCCTCGACGAGGCCGAGCTGGAGGCCGCCGAGGGCTCCGGCGCGGCCGCCGAGGACGACGGCAGCTCCGGTTCCGCCGGGTACTTCCCGTACAAGCCGTACTGCGGCAACTGCGAGAAGGACCTCACCACCGTCACCTCCTACGACGACGACTCCACCGAGCTGACCTACGCCTGCACCGCGTGCGGCTTCTCCGAGACGGTCCGGCTGAACGAGTTCAACCGCGGCAAGCTGGTCTGGAAGGTCGACTGGCCGATGCGGTGGGCGTACGAGGGCGTCGTGTTCGAGCCCTCCGGCGTCGACCACTCCTCCCCGGGGTCCTCCTTCCAGGTCGGCGGGCAGATCGTCGGGATCTTCGGCGGCAAGCAGCCCATCGGCCCGATGTACGCCTTCGTCGGCATCTCCGGCATGGCCAAGATGTCCTCCTCGAAGGGCGGCGTGCCCACCCCGGCCGACGCCCTGAAGATCATGGAGCCGCAGCTCCTGCGCTGGCTGTACGCCCGACGCAGGCCCAACCAGTCCTTCAAGGTCGCCTTCGACCAGGAGATCCAGCGGCTCTACGACGAGTGGGACCGGCTCGACGCCAAGGTCGCCGACGGCAGCGCCCTGCCGGCCGACGTCGCCGCGCACTCGCGTGCGGTGCGCACGGCCGCCGGTGAGCTGCCGCGCACACCCCGGCCGCTGCCGTACCGGACGCTGGCGTCCGTCGCGGACATCACCGCCGGGCACGAGGACCAGGCGCTGCGGATCCTCAGCGAGCTCGACCCGGAGCAGCCGCTGACCTCGCTCGACGAGGCGCGGCCGCGGTACGACAAGGCCGAGGCCTGGATCAACACGCACGTGCCGGCCGAACAGCGGACGATCGTGCGCGACGAGCCGGACGCGGAGCTGCTGAAGTCACTCGACGAGCAGGGGCGGGAGTCGCTGCGGCTGCTGCTCGACGGGCTGGCCGACCACTGGTCGCTCGACGGCCTGACGCACCTCGTATACGGCGTGCCGAAGGTGCAGGCCGGGTTCCCGGCCGACGCCACGCCGAAGGAGCTGCCGCCGGAGATCAAGACCGCGCAGCGGTCCTTCTTCGCCCTGCTGTACCACCTGCTGGTCGGGCGGGACACGGGGCCGCGGCTGCCGACGCTGCTGCTGGCGGTCGGGCAGGAGCGGGTGCGGGCCCTGCTCGGGGACTAGCCGCCGGTGTCGAAGGAAGGGGCCCTGTTCGCAGGGCCCCTTCCTTCATGTCGTCATGCCTTCATGTCGTCATGCGATGTGGTCCTCTTCCAGTTCCGCCGTGTGGCGCTTCTGGAAGCGTTCCACCAGGGTCTTCAGGACGCTGGGACTCAGCGTCGTCCCGTAGGTCGCCTGGATGTTGTCGCCGAGGGCACGGGGTGTGGGGTAGCTGCCGTCGATCGACTGACGGAACACCTGGTAGTACGACTCCTCGTCCGGCTCGGGAGCGGGCGGGGTGCCGCCGCCGTCGCCCAGTTCCCGGGTGCGGTTGGGGCCCACCGGGATGGGGAAGCTGCCGGTGTCCTCCGGGGCGGGTTCCTGCTCGTACTGGGTCTGGTACTGCTCGGCTTCTTGTTGTTCCGCGATCCACTGGGCGTACTGCTCCGCCGGATCGTAGTCGGGGTCGTAGCCGCCCTGGTATTCGACCGCGCGGGGGGTGTTGAACCAGGGGCTCTGGTCTGGCTCCGGGGCGTTGACCGGTTGCTCGGCGTCTTGGTTGCTCTCGAGTTGCGGGCGCTGCTCGCCGGGAGGTGCCGCTCGCTGTGGGACGGGCGCCGCCCCAGCGGCACGACCGCCCGCAGCCATGCCTGTGTCCGGCTGCGGCGGCGGGGGGATCAAGGCGGGCTCTATGCCTGCCGCTGCCAGGCCCGCCGGGGCCGTTTCCGCCAGGGGGACGCCGTAGCGGGCCAGGCGCAGCGGCATCAGCGATTCCACCGGGGCCTTCCTGCGCCACGCCCGGCCGAAGCGGGAACGCAGCCGGGCCTGGTAGACGAGACGTTCCTGCTCCAGCTTGATGACCTGCTCGTAGGAGCGGAGTTCCCAGAGCTTCATGCGGCGCCACAGGAGGAACGTCGGGACGGGGGAGAGCAGCCAGCGGGTGAGGCGGACCCCCTCCATGTGCTTGTCGGCCGTGATGTCGGCGATCCGGCCGATCGCGTGACGGGCCGCCTCGACCGAGACCACGAACAGGATCGGGATCACCGCGTGCATGCCGACACCGAGCGGATCCGGCCAGGCCGCCGCGCCGTTGAAGGCGATCGTCGCCGCTGTCAGGAGCCAGGCCGTCTGGCGCAGCAGCGGGAAGGGAATCCTGATCCAGGTGAGGAGCAGGTCCAGGGCCAGCAGGACGCAGATGCCCGCGTCGATACCGATCGGGAAGACGTAGGAGAAGTTCCCGAAGCCCTTTTTCAGGGCCAACTCGCGGACGGCCGCGTACGAACCGGCGAAGCCGATGCCGGCGATGATCACGGCGCCGGCCACGACCACACCGATGAGAACGCGGTGCATCCGGGTCAGCTGTAGTGGCGCGGCCACCCGTACTCCCCTCCCCTTGCGTGTTGTTGCGCGCAACAGGGTGGCACATGTGTGCGGAGGACGGGTGGCCGGTTCCGGTCGGGGCTGCTCAGCTCTTCGCCGCGGGCTTCTTCGACGGCGACGTCGAGGCGTCCTTCGCGGGCTCCTCGGACGCACCCTCGGAGGCCGACTTCGACGGCGACTTGGACGCCGGGCTCGACGGGGCCTTGGAGGGGGTCTTGGACGGGGCGCCGCTCGCCTTGCCGCCGCCCGCGCCGTTCGCCTCGGACACCGCCGCCACGGCCTCCTTGGCGGCCTTCTCGGCGTCCTTCATCAGGTCATCGGCGCTCGGGCTCTTGTCGCCGGCCAGGCCCGCGCCGTTGTAGTCGAGGGTGACGACGACGTTCTCGACGCGCGCCACGACCGTCTGCTGCTTGAAGGTGCCTTCCTTCTTCTTCAGCTCGTAGCGCACGGCCGTCGCCTCGTCGCCGGTCCCGGGCACCGGCTCCGACTTGGTGCTCTTGGCACCCGCCACGGCCTGGGCGTCCTGGACCTGCTTCTCGAAGTACTCCTGGGCCAGCTTGTCGGCCGGGCCGCGGGTGACGTCCGACTCGAAGCGCAACAGCGACACGTTCAGCCAGCGGAACTGCGAGCCCTTGACGCCGTTGTTGTCGAGGCTGTTCCAGGAGCAGTTGGCGCGGGTCGAGATGTCGTCCGACTTGCCCTCCTTGCCGGACTTGCCCTCCGGCACGAGGTCCTTCAGCGTCTTCTTCGACAGCGTCTTGCAGGGCTCCGGGAGCTTGCCGTACGCCGCCGCCTCCACGGTCGGTGAGGGGCTCGCGGACGCCGAGGCGGCGGCCTTCGCGGCCTTGTCCGTGCTGTCGCCGGAGCCGGAGTCCGAGGAGCAGCCGGCGGCGACCAGCATCACGGGGACGGCGGCCGCGCAGACAAGGACGCGGTTGACTCGCTTCGCTCGCTGTTCTCGCTGCTCTCGCTGTGCTCGTCGCTGCATGGTTCCTTCACTCATGACGCTCGTGGTTCCTGCGGTCGGAACGGGTCCGAGTGGTCACGGTACGCGGTGAGGCAGCGGTGTGTTCTTCCTTCGGGAGCTTTGCGGGTACGCGTGAAGGGGGCGTGAAGGGGCCTCAGTCGCTCAGCGAATCAGCCAGCTGCGAGGCCAGTTTCCGGGCCCTGTCCTGCATTTCCTTGCTGTCCGGGACGACGCCGACGGTGGCCGGCTGCTCGGCGTACTCGATGGTCACGATGACGTTCGACGTGCGGAATGCCACAGTCACCGTCCGCTGCTTGGCCGTCGAACCGGAGCTGCTCAGCTCGTCGTCGAGGAAGGCCTCCTCGCCGACCTCCTCCAGGACGCGGGGCTGCAGCTCGGTCGGGGCGACGGAGGCCGATGCCGGGGGTGAGGAGCTGCCGGACGGGGACGGGGAGCCGCTCGGAGCGGGGGTGGCGCCCCCGGCCGGCGTGCTGCCCGGGGCCGCCGACTCGGTGGCGGTCGGCTCGGGCAGGTGGGCCGCCGCCTCCTTCTCCGCGAAGAGCTGCTCGGCCAGGCTGTCGTCACTGACCGCGTTGTCGTAGGAGACGACCCGTTCGAAGTCGACGAGCAGATGGTCGGTGGCCTGTTGCGCATCGACCTTCCACTGGCAGCCGACCTTGCGGTCGGTGTCGTACGTGACCGTCGCCTCGCCCTCGTACGCCTTCTCGCGCTGCTCCTCGTCGGTGATCTGCCCGATCCCGGGCAGGAGTTCGTCGAGGGAGCTCTGGCCGACGGCGCCGCAGGGCTCGGGCAGCGTGCGGTACTTGCCCGGCTCGGCGGCGGCCGAGGCCGTGCCCGTGTCGCCCGGGACGGAGTCGTCCGTCGCGCCGCCGTCGCCCGAGCTGCCGGTGCAGCCGGCCAGCAGGGCCGCGAGGAGCGCGGCGATACCGGGTGCGTACGCCTTCCGTTGCACGTGGTGGCTCCTCTCGACGCGGATATTGGCTTGCCGCCTCGGGGCAGCCGATGAACACAATGTGTATCGCACGCACTGCCGTGGACGCCGGTCCGGATTCCCTTTCGTCGACCTTGGCTCCGGTATTTGCTGTTGGGGACTTCTGTTCTTTTACGGGGGATTGAGGACGCTATGTCGTATGTAGAGATACCTGGTGCGAAGGTACCGATCCGGATGTGGACCGACCCGGCCACGGTCGAGGGCTCCGCTCTCCAGCAGCTCCAGAACGTCGCCACGCTGCCCTGGATCAAGGGCCTGGCCGTCATGCCCGACGTGCACTACGGCAAGGGTGCGACGGTCGGCTCGGTCATCGCCATGAAGGGCGCGGTGTGCCCGGCGGCGGTGGGCGTCGACATCGGCTGCGGAATGTCGGCGGTGAAGACGTCCCTGACGGCGAACGACCTGCCCGGGGACCTGTCGCGGCTGCGGTCGCGGGTCGAGCAGGTGATCCCGGTGGGGCGCGGGATGCATGACGAGCCCGTCGACCCCGGGCGGTTCCACCGTCTGGCCACGGCCGGGTGGGAGGACTTCTGGGGGCGGTTCGACGGGGTGGCGGAGGCGGTCAAGTTCCGTCAGGAACGTGCCACGAAGCAGATGGGAACGCTCGGCGGGGGTAATCACTTCGTCGAGATCTGCACGGACACGACCGGTTCTGTCTGGTTGATGCTCCACTCCGGTTCCCGCAACATCGGCAAGGAGCTGGCCGAGCACCACATCGGCGTGGCCCAGAAACTCCCGCACAACCAGGGCCTGGTCGACCGCGACCTCGCCGTCTTCGTCGCGGACACCCCGCAGATGGCGGCGTACCGCAACGATCTGTTCTGGGCGCAGGAATACGCGAAGTACAACCGCTCGATCATGATGGCGCTCCTGAAGGACGTGATCCGCAAGGAGTTCAAGAAGGCGAAGCCGGTCTTCGAGCCGGAGATCAGCGCGCACCACAACTACGTGGCCGAGGAGCGCTACGACGGGATGGACCTGCTCGTGACCCGCAAGGGCGCGATCCGGGCCGGCTCCGGCGAGTACGGGATCATCCCCGGCTCCATGGGCACGGGTTCCTACATCGTGAAGGGCCTCGGCAACGCCAAGTCCTTCAACTCGGCCTCGCACGGCGCGGGCCGGCGCATGAGCCGCAACGCGGCCAAGCGCCGGTTCTCGACGAAGGACCTGGAGGAGCAGACGCGGGGCGTGGAGTGCCGCAAGGACTCCGGCGTCGTGGACGAGATCCCGGGCGCCTACAAGCCGATCGAGCAGGTCATCGACCAGCAGCGGGACTTGGTGGAGGTCGTGGCGAAGCTGAAGCAGGTCGTCTGTGTGAAGGGTTGACCGGTCCTATGTCGGCGCGTGCAGCACCGCGTAGATCATGACGAACGCCACGATGTGGATGCCGAAGAGGAAGTAGGCGAGCCACCACCACATGTGGCGTTCGTTCTTCGTCTCCTGGGTGAGGCGCTGTTGTTCCCGGTCCCGTTGCTGTTCCGGGTCTCCTCCGGCATCCGGCATCACAGGTCCCGGTGGACCTTCGTGTTGGAGGCCTGGGCGCGGGGGCGCAGGACGAGGAGGTCGACGTTGACGTGGCTGGGGCGGGTGACCGCCCAGGTGATCGTGTCGGCGACGTCGTCGGCCGTGAGGGGCTCGGCGACGCCCTCGTAGACCTTGGCCGCCTTGTCCTCGTCGCCGCCGAAGCGGGTCAGGGCGAACTCGTCCGTCTTGACCATGCCGGGGGCGATCTCGATGACGCGGACCGGCTGGCCCACGATCTCCAGGCGCAGCGTCTCGGCGAGGACGTGCGCGCCGTGCTTGGCGGCGACGTAGCCCGCGCCGCCCTCGTAGGTGCCGTGGCCCGCGGTGGAGGAGACGACCACGACCGTGCCGTCGCCGCTCGCGATCAGCTTGGGCAGCAGGGCCTGGGTGAGGTTGAGCGTGCCGATGACGTTCGTCTCGTACATCTGGCACCAGTCGGCCGGGTCGCCGGTCGCGACCGGGTCGGCGCCGAGCGCGCCGCCCGCGTTGTTGACCAGCACGCCGATCGTCTTGAAGGCCGTGGCGAACTCGTCGACCGCGGCGCGGTCGGTGACGTCGAGGGCGTACGCCGTGGCCTGGTGGCCCGCCTTGGTGATCTCCTCCGCCAGCGCCTCGATGCGGTCCTTGCGGCGGGCGGTGAGGACGACGCGGTACCCCGCGGCGGCGAGCTGCCTGGCCGTGGCGGCGCCGATTCCGCTGCTCGCACCGGTGACGACGGCGATGCGGGAGGCTGCGGACGGGGCGGCGGTGGCCATGGGAGCTCCTCGGACGTGGTGTGCGGTGTCGGGCCCGGCGTCGGCCTGAGGCTTCCGGCCAGGATAGGCGGACCCCGCGGTGGGAGAATGAGGGCGGGTGATCCCCTGACTCTTTCCGGAGGTGGATCATGGGCGAGGCACGTGAGGTCATGGACCGGCTGACCGACGCGGTCACCACGCACGCCGATCTGAAGGTCATCAGCGAGCTGTACGCCGAGGACGCGGTCGCCTTCACGCCCGACGAGGGTGAGCTGCGCGGGCGCGACAGCATCGTCGAGTACTGGCGGGCGATGACGGAGGCGGTCCCCGAGGCGACGTTCCAGTCGCTGCACTCCTACGAGGTCGGTGACACGGCCATCGACGAGGGGATCTTCAGCGGGCGGAACACCGGGCCGCTGGAGCTGCCCAACGGGGAGACGCTGCCCCCGACGCAGAAGGAGATCAGGATCCGCGGGGTGGACATCGCCACGGTGAAGGACGGCCGGATCGTCGACTACCGCCTGTACTTCGACGAGATGGACTTCCTGGGGCAGCTGGGGCTGCTGCCCGACGAGCCGTTCTGAGTCTCCGGCCGGTCGGTTTCCCAGGACCGGTCGGTTTCCCGGGACCGGTCAGTTTCCTCGCGGGGCGTACATGATCACTGCCATGCCGGCGAGGCAGACGAGTGCGCCCGTGATGTCCCAGCGGTCCGGGCGGTAGCCGTCCGCGACCACGCCCCACAGGATCGAACCGGCGACGAAGATCCCGCCGTACGCGGCGAGGACGCGGCCGAAGTGGGCGTCGGGCTGGAACGTCGCGACGAAGCCGTACGCGCCGAGCGCGAGGACGCCGCCGGCCGCCCACAGCCAGCCCCTGCTCTCGCGCACGCCCTGCCAGACCAGCCACGCGCCGCCGATCTCCAGCAGGGCGGCGAGGACGAAGAGGGCGGCGGAACGCACGATCTGCATGCGGGGTGGGGTTCCTGAGCTGAGGTGTCACCTGTTGGAGGGCGCCTGGGGGGGGCTCCGCGTGGGATTCATGGGGGCCCCGGTGGTGGTTGTTCCGGCGGTGTGAGGAGCGGGCGGGATGGGGGGAGTGCGGGGCCGACGGTACGGTTGAAGGGTAAACAACCTGGAGGGTGAGCGACCATGCAGTTCGGGATCTTCAGCGTCGGCGACGTCACGCCCGACCCGACCACCGGCCGGACGCCGACCGAACGCGAGCGCATCAAGGCCATGGTCGCCATCGCACTGAAGGCCGAGGAGGCCGGGCTCGACGTCTTCGCCACCGGCGAGCACCACAACCCGCCGTTCGTGCCGTCGTCCCCGACCACCCTGCTCGGCCACATCGCCGCCCGCACGGAGCGGCTGATCCTCTCCACGGCCACCACCCTCATCACCACCAACGACCCGGTGAAGATCGCCGAGGACTTCGCGATGCTCCAGCACCTGGCCGACGGCCGGGTGGATCTGATGCTGGGCCGCGGCAACACCGCCCCCGTCTACCCCTGGTTCGGCCAGGACATCCGGCAGGGCATCCCGCTCGCGATCGAGAACTACGCCCTCCTCCACCGGCTCTGGCGCGAGGAGGCCGTCGACTGGGAGGGGAAGTTCCGTACGCCGTTGCAGGGCTTCACCGCCACGCCCCGCCCGCTGGACGGCGTACCGCCGTTCGTCTGGCACGGGTCGATCCGCTCGCCGGAGATCGCCGAGCAGGCCGCGTACTACGGCGACGGCTTCTTCCACAACAACATCTTCTGGCCGGCCGAGCACACCCGGCGCATGGTCGAGCTGTACCGGACGCGGTACGCGCACCACGGGCACGGCACGCCCGAGCAGGCGATCGTCGGGCTCGGCGGGCACGTGTTCATGCGGCGGAACTCGCAGGACGCCGTCCGCGAGTTCCGGCCGTACTTCGACGTCGCGCCGGTGTACGGGCACGGGCCGTCGCTGGAGGACTTCATGGCGCAGACGCCGCTGACCGTCGGCTCCCCGCAGCAGGTGATCGAGAAGACGCTGGCCTTCCGTGACTACGCCGACGACTACCAGCGCCAGCTGTTCCTGGTCGACCACGCCGGGCTGCCGCTGAAGACCGTGCTGGAGCAGATCGACCTGCTGGGCGAGGAGGTCGTACCGGTGCTGCGCAAGGAGTTCGCCGAGGGCCGCCCGGACCACGTGCCGGACGCCCCGACCCACGCGGCCCGGCTCGCCGCGGCCCGAGGGTTCTGAGCCGTTTCCGCCTGGGCGAGCGCGAGTGCGCCTACGCCGAATTCGCCCAAGGCTTGCACAGCGCACGGTGCCCACCGCATGCGACGTGGGCACCGTGCGTGACCGCTAACCGCGGGTGAACCTCGCTCACCTGCGGTTTCAGCCCCAGATGTCGTACTGCTGGAAACCCGTGCCGACCGAGACGCGTGTCGCGAAGATCTCGGTGGTCGCCTTCCCGGTGCCCTTGTAGAGGTAGAGCGTGCCGCCGGAGGTGCGGGCCAGGAAGTCGGCATTGCCGTCACCGCTGATGTCGCCGACCGCGTCGAAGGCGTTGTAGCCGGTCCAGGCGCTGCGCACCTTGATCCGGGAGGAGAAGGCCTCGGAGCCGGCCTTGCCGGTGCCCTTGTACAGGTACAGGTCGCCGGTGCTGGACTGGCGGGCGAGCAGGTCGGCCCTGCCGTCACCGGTGAAGTCGCCGTGGCCGCGCACGGAGTTGTACTGGTTCCAGCCCGTGCGGACCGAGAAGCGGGAGCCGAAGGTGCCGTTGCCCTTGCCCGGGTAGATCCACAGGGTCCCGCCGGAGTCCACCGACAGGATGTCGGGAAGGTAGTCGCCGGTGACGTCGCCCGGCGTGATGATCCGGGTGCGGGTCGTCCAGCCGGTGAAGATCTTCGTGTCGGCCCATGAGCCGCCCGTACGGGCGCTGTTGAGCACGAAGTGCTTCCAGTACACGTCACCGGTGGAGCTGACCCGGTAGACCAGGTCCTGGAAGCCGTCCCGGTTGAGGTCCGTCTGGAGGACCAGGTTGACGCCGCCCCAGTTGCCCCAGGAGGCCCGGGCGCCGAAGGAGCTGCCGCTGGAGTCCTTCTCGTAGCCGGTCTTCGTGGAGGACTCCCGGACGAAGATGTCGGCCTTGCCGTCGATCTTGTTGTTGAAGGTGCTCAGGTTCGTGTCGTCGATCTGGCGGTATGCGGAGCCGACGTAGAAGCTGGTCTTGGTGAAGACGCTGTACTTGTCCTGCTTCGCGCAGTCGGTGTAGTAGCCCCAGGAGGCCACGCCGGCGATCCTGCCGCCCACCACGAGCGGGCCGCCCCAGTCGCCGTCGCAGATCGCGCTGGTGCCGGTGTCGCTCCCGGTCTGGGTGCCCGCGCAGACCATGCGCCCCGCGACGAAGCTCGTGTCGTAGGTGCTGGAGCAGGTGCTGTCGGACTGCACGGTCAGCGTGGCCGCCTGCAACGTCTGGGAGGCGTCCTGGCTGGTGGAGCTGGTTCGGCCCCAGCCGTAGACCTTGGCCTGGGTGCCGGCGGCGTACGAGGCGGTGTCGCCGGAGGTGACCATGCGGATCGGCGTGGCCTTGACCGGGACGGTCAGGGTGAGCAGGCCGAGGTCGTCCTGGTTCTTCCCCGCCTCCCTGTCCACCGGGTCGTATCCCGGCTGCCACCACTGGCGCTGCACGGCCGTGGCCTGCCCGCCGTGCAGGTCCGTGGCGCCGGTGGAGTCGGTGGTGGGCAGCTGGTCGGTACCCGTGACGACGGCGCCGTAGGTCCGCCAGTCGTAGTCCCGGTTGTCGTTCCTGAGGCAGCGTGCGGCGGTGAGGATCTTCGTCGGCGCCACGACCGCGCCGCCGCAGAAGAGGTTCACGTCGTCGCTGGTCTCGGGGGTGCCCCGGTCGTTGTGGTACCAGAGCTGGGCCATCCACGGGGCCGTGCTGATGGTGGTATCGCTGCCACCGATGACCATCGGTTCGACGCTCGGCGTGTCCGAAGGGGAGCTCGGCGACGACTTCTCGGGCTTCCGGCCCGCGGTGTCCTCGGCGGCGAGGGCACCCGCGATGCGCTTCTCCAGGGTGGCGAGCGAGGGCGAGCCGATGGCCGGCTCGGCCGTCGGGGCCGACGCGGCGGTGGCCGCGCCGGCGGAGGAGGTCATCACCGCGGCGGCGACGGCCGCGGCGACGCCGGCGGCGGCGAGGGGCAGGGCGATGCGTATCCGGCGTCTGTGGCGGCCGCGGGACGGTGTCGTGGTCAAGGAGTCCCCCCAGAGGAACATGAGACGGGAGGGACGCGCGCCGCGTCCCGTCCGTCTCAGCGCCAAAGGGCCGACCTCCGTCACTGATGACGGAGGTCGGCCGGTTCCGGTCGACCGGAGGGGGGCGGGCTTCGATGGAGGAGAACGGGAACCCGCGTGTCGATGAGCCGTCTCCGGGAACGGTGAGAGGACGGCTGTGGTTGCGTGCCCCCTGGTGAGAGGGCAGTAAGAAGGAGGCTCCGGCGCAGCTCATCCGGTCCGGCGGACCCGGCGGCGGGGCACACTGGACGCGTGTCCCAAACAGTGCTGCTCGCCGAAGACGACCGCGCCATCCGCAACGCCCTGGAGCGCGCCCTGACCCTGGAGGGTTACCAGGTCATGGCGGTCGCCGACGGTGTCGAGGCACTGGCGCAGGCCCACCGCCACCGTCCCGACGTCCTCGTCCTGGACGTGATGATGCCCGGCATCGACGGGCTCCAGGTGTGCCGCGTGCTGCGCGCCGAGGGTGACCGGACGCCGATCCTGATGCTGACCGCCCTCGTGGAGACCGCCGACCGGATCGCCGGCCTGGACGCGGGTGCCGACGACTACGTGGTGAAGCCCTTCGACGTGGAGGAGGTCTTCGCCCGGCTGCGCGCCCTGCTGCGCCGCACCAGCCCGGTGAGCGTCGGCGGCGCACCCGCGGCCGAGGCGCCCCGGCCGGTCCCCGAGCGGTTCATCGAGGCGGCCGGCATCCGCATGGACCCGCAGGCGCGCCGGGCCTGGCGGGGCGCCCGCGAGCTGGAGCTGACCCGCACCGAGTTCGAACTGCTGGAGCTGCTGGTCCGCAACGCGGGCATCGTCCTCGACCACTCGACGATCTACGACCGTATCTGGGGCTACGACTTCGGCCCCGGCTCGAAGAACCTCGCCGTCTACGTCGGCTATCTGCGGCGCAAGCTCGACGAGCCGGACGCGCCGCAGCTGATCCACACCGTGCGTGGCGTGGGTTACGTGCTGCGGGAGGACTGAGTGGGCCGCCTCGGCCGGATGCTGGGCGGGCGGCGGCTGAAGCTGGTCTCGCTGCGCACCACGTTCGCCGTGTCGTTCGCGGCGGTGACGGCGGCCGTGACGATCCTGGTCGGCATCCTGTCGTACAGCGCGGCGGCCCGGCTGGTGCGGGTGGACCAGCAGACCGTGTTCGACGAGGTCGTGCAGGACCTGCGTGACGAGGTGCGGCAGAACCACATGACGCCCGGCGACTTCTCGTCCGCCGCGCCGGGCCACGACCTGGTCCGGCCCGCCCGGACGGATGTGCAGGTACTCGGGCCGGACGGCCATGTCGTCGACCCGGGCAGCCCCGGGCTGCCGGTCACCGGCGCCGACGTACGGATCGCCGGGGCCGTGACGTCCGGGCGGGTGGCCGAGCACAAGGACGTCGACGTGGGCGACGACGTCTACCGCGTCGCGACCGTCTCCCTCGGCGGCGGCCGGGGCGCGGTGCAGGTCGCGCAGGAGTTCAGCGATGTCGAGGACCTGCTGCGGGCGCTGCAGCGGCGGACGCTGCTGCTGATGGCGGCCGTGGTGATCGCCGCCGGCCTGTTCGGCTGGTGGCTGGCCCGGCGGATCACGCGCCGCCTGGTCGTCCTGACCGACGCCGCCGAGGACGTCGCCCGCACGCGCCGGCTCGGCATCCAGGTGCCCGTCGCCGGGCACGACGAGGTGGGCCGGCTGGGCCGGGCCTTCGACCGCATGCTGGGGCGGCTCGCCCAGTCCGAGGAGGACCAGCGCCGCCTGGTCCAGGACGCGGGCCATGAGCTCCGTACGCCGCTGACCTCCCTGCGGACGAACATCTCCCTGCTCCGCCGGATCGACGAACTCCCGCCCCGGACCCGTGAGGAACTGGTCGCCGATCTCGGCCAGGAGGCCCGCGAGCTGACCGACCTGGTCAACGAGCTCGTCGACCTCGCGGCCGGGCAGTCCGACACCGAGCCGCCGCAGCGGGTGGACGTCGCCGACATCGCGGAGGAGGTGGCGGGCCTGGCCCGGCGCCGCAGCGGCCGGCGGATCCTGCTCCGCGCGAGCGGCGACACCACCACCGACGGGCGGCCCGGGATGCTGACCCGGGCGCTGTCCAACCTCGTCGAGAACGCGGTGAAGTTCGACCAGGGCGGCACGACCCCCATCGAGATCGTCGTCGCCGGGCCCGCCCGCCCGGGCACGATCCGCGTCGAGGTCCTCGACCGCGGCCCGGGCATCGCCGACAAGGATCTCGACCGCATCTTCGACCGCTTCTACCGCGCCGCCGACGCCCGCTCCCTGCCGGGCTCGGGCCTGGGCCTGTCCATCGTCCGCGAGGTGGCGCTCGCACACGGGGGGGCACCGTTCGCGTTCCGCCGGGACGGGGGCGGGACGGTGATCGGGTTCACGGTGGGCGGGGGGCTGGAGTGACCCGGGCCGGCTCCGCGCCTACGTGTGTCGGGCGCCACGGAGTCTGCCCCTGCCCGGCACCTTCCTCATTGACCAGACACAGGAAGCCCGGCGGCGGGTCGGGACAGCGCTTGCAAGCCAGGCGGGCTGTGTGCCGGGCCAGGGCCCGGGACGAGGGGGAGCGGGCCGGCGAGCAGGTGCGTGAGTGACGTGCGCACCCCGGGAAGAACCGGCTGATCAGTCCTTGAGGGCGAAGAACCGCATCGGGGAGTTCGCCTCGAAGCCGATGCGCGGGTACACGGGCGCTCCGGCGGCGGTGGCGTGCAGGGTCGCCCGGGTCAGTCCGGTGGCCCGGCCACCCTCGTACAGGGCCTTCCGCGTCACCGCTTCCCCGTACCCCCGGCGCTCCCACGCCGGATCGGTCGCGACGAGCAGCACGAAGAGGCGGCCGTCGGCCTCGACGGTGGCGGCGCAGGTGACGGGAGTGCCGTCGGCGCGCACGCCCAGGTAGGCGTACACCCGGCTCTTCCACAGCGAGGAGCGGCCGAGACCGTCACGGCCGTCCTCCAACGGGAAGCCGTAGGCACGGGAGTTGAGGTCGGCGAAGGCGCGCAGCTGATCGTCCGTCGTCACGCGTACGAACGTCAGGTCGGGGTGGGCGGGTTCGGGCAGGGGCAGCAGATCCCCCGCCATGCCCGTCCCGGCGAAGGCGTGCACCAGCCCGGCTCGCTCGGCGGCGTCCCCGAGCCCCGCGCGTGCCTCGTCGTCCAGCAGATCCTCGAAGACCCACAGAAAACCGGGGTGCTTCTTCGCCCGCATGACCTCCACGACCTCGTCCAGCCGCTGCTTCAGCAGCCCGGCGGTGGTGCCGGGTTCGGTCAGCGTGACGCAGTTCCAGAAGGCGAACCGGCAGTCGGCCCAGCGGACGGCGACCCCCGGCAGATCGCGGACGTCCGCCTGCGGATCCCGGTCGAGCACCATGACCCGCCACACCGTGGCGAGCTGCTCCACCGATTCGATCGAGTCCGTGAGACCGCGCATGACCATTCCCCCCAAGTCGGCAGTAGTGCACGGGAGTTGCCCCGCCCCGTACACCTATACACGTACTGCCCTTCCCGGGGCCGGCTCATCCCGCCCCCGGGGAACAGGGGCGGTCAGACATCTGCCCGGACGAAGACCGGCTTGAGGTGTTTCTCCGTCAGTGCGGCCGGGAGGTCCTCCCAGTCGATGACGTGGGAGACGACCCGTTCGGGGGCGACCTTGCCGGAGGCGGCGAGTGCGAGGGCGTCGGGGATGTGGGCACGTACGTTGTCGCGGGCGACGCGCAGGGTGACACCGGTGAGGTACATGTCGAGCAGGGGCAGCTCGCCGGGGCGGAAGTGGTTGCCCGCGCTCTCGCAGATCCCCTCCGGGGTGAGGCACTTGACGGCCAGGCCGAGCTGGTCGACACGGCCGGTGGCCTCCACGGCGATGTCGAAGCCCTGCGGGACCGCATCCAGCGTCTCGGCGGTAGCTGCCCCGAACGCGCGGGCCAGTTCGCGGTGTTCGGGGGCGGGGTCGACGTAGAGCACCCCGGAGGCGCCGAGCGCGCGGGCGATGTCGCACACGTAGAGGCCGATGCTGCCGCGGGCGACGACCAGCACCCGTGCTCCGGGCCGGACCTCCAGGTGCGGTGCGACCAGGCGCCAGGCCAGGGACCAGTTGTCGCTGGCCGAGGCCATGGCGATCGGGTCGAGGCCGGTGGGCAGGGGTACGAGCATGGCGTCGGCGTAGGGCACGCGGACCAGGTCGGAGAAGAGCCCGCCCCAGGTGCCGCCGATCGGCGCGCCGTACATCGCCATGTAGGGCACGGCGGTGCAGTGCGCGGTCAACCCGGCCCGGCAGCGGTCGCAGTCGCCGCAGTTGACGGACCACGGGACGACCACCAGATCGCCGGGCGCGACGGCGGTGACGGCGTCGCCGGTCTCCACGACCCGGGCGACGCACTCGTGGCCGAGGGCGAAGGGCGGCTCGATGAAGCCGTGCCCGGCGAGGATGGCGGAGTCGACGTCACACGGGGTGGCGGCCACCGGCGCGACGATCGCCTCGCCGTCCGACTGGATCCTGGGGTCGGGTGCTTCTCGCCATGCGACGGTGCGCTTGGCGACGTAGGTCAGTTCACGCATCGGTGTGCTGCCCCTTCGCCAGTGCCACGAGATCGGCGTACCGGACGACGGAGCCGCCCGCGCCCCAGGTGCCGTCGGGCTGTTCGTGCACCAGCACCCACACCCGCAGCGTGTCGTCCGGGCCGAGGCCGGCGGCGCCCAGTACGGTCTTCGTCGCCTCCTCGACCAGCCCCGCCTTGCGGCGCTCGGACAGGGCGCCCTGCGGGACGACGACCTCCACCAGGAAGCGCGGTTCGTCGTCCCCGGCGGTGGTCTGGGCGCCCTCGGGCAGTTCGACGAGGTAGCTCCATGCCTGAGCGCGGAAGAAGGCGGTGTCGGGCGCGCCCTCCCAGCGCAGCAGCACGGCGGCCAGGTCGCGCTGGACGTTCGTGCGCCCCTGATCGGTGAGAGCACCGGTCGGGACGGTCAGCATGATCATCGGCATGGCAGCTCCTCGAATCGCCGGCAGCCACTGTTCGCCGACGGGCTCTGTCTATAACAGTCGTTATAACGAGTGGACACAGTAGACTATGACGGCCGTTATAGCCAGAGGGGATGTGCACAAGTGGCCGAGCGAAGTGCGCCGTCGCGTGAGCGGATCGTGGCCGGGGCCGCCGACATGATCAGTCGGCGCGGTCTGAGCGCCACGAGCATCCGGGAGATGGCCAGGCACGCCAAGGCGCCGCTCGGCTCGACCTATCACTACTTCCCCGAGGGCAAGCAGCAACTGGCCACCGAAGCCGTCCGGTACACCGGCGAGTGGGTCGCCCGCAGCCTTCGCAAGGAGCTTCAGGCAGGGCCGGTCGAAGGACTGCGGGCGTTCCTCGCCCTGTGGCGCAAGATCGTCGTCGAGAGCGACTTCCACGCCGGTTGCCCTGTGTTGGCCGTGGCCATCGAGGAGCCCCCGACCGACGAGATCCCGCCTGCTGTGGCTGCCGCGGCAGAGGTGTTCGCCCAGTGGGAGGCCCTGCTTGCCGCCTCGCTGCGGGAGCGCGGCACCGAGGCGGAACAGGCCGCGCAGCTCGCGACGCTCGTCGTGGCGGCCGTCGAGGGCACGGTCGCCATGTGCCGCGCCAAACGCAGCGCACAGCCGCTCGACGACACCGCCGAGCAGTTGCAGGCACTCGTCGCCGGCGCGATCAAGCGCTGACCCGCCAAAGCGTACGGACCCGGGTCACACGCCGAGTGCGGCGCGGACGGCCTCGGCCTTCTCCTCGGTGAACACGCCGGTGTCGAGGAGGGAGAGGACGGACAGCACGCCGCCGCGCGATCCCCAGCTGCCCTCGTCGATCACGGGGAAGGTGACCCACCAGGCCGGCGACGGCTCGGCGAGGCCGCAGGCTTCGGTCATCGCGGCCAGGACGCGTTCGATGACCTCGGCCCGCACCTCCTGGCGCCAGTTCCCGTCCATCACCGTCACGTCGATCACCATGACGTCGGCGCCCGGGCCGGTGTCCGCGAGGAGCCGTCCGCCGATGGCCATCATGTCGGCCGCACGCTCGACGAAGTGCACCTGGAACCCGGCCCGGGCAGCCGGGCCGACGAGAAGGGCCGTCCCGAGAAATCGACCCCCCACACAAACAAGGGCGGAGCCTCAAGCTCCGCCCCACCCCCGGAAGTCTCCGCTCAGGGCCAGACAAGGCAATACGGCTGATGCCCCGCCTCATGCAGCCGATGCGAGAAGTCCTGCCACTCGTGCAGCAGTTGGTACACATTGAACGCGTCCCGGGGCCCGCCCCGGTCCGGGACCGTCGACCAGATGAAGGCTGCCGCGCCCACCGCCTCCTCGCCGATGCCCCGCAGGGGGTCGACGACGGTCATCGGGAGTTTGACCACCGCGTAGTCGGGGTGCAGGACGACCAGTTCCAGCGGCGGCACCTTGTGCAGGGGGACGCCCTCGATGCCCGTGAGGACCATCGCCGCCATGGTCTCCGGCTTGATCTTCGTGAACATGCCGTTCATGCCGAGCTCGTCGCCGCCGAGTTCCTCGGGGCGCATCGAGATCGGGACGCGGGCCGCGGTCGCGCCGTCGGGCGCGCCGAAGTACTTGTACGTCACCCCCACCCGACCACCATTCCTGCTCCCCGTCCGAAGATCGTCCATCCGGCGTTCAGTACGGCGGTCGAGCCGGTCCGGTTCACTCGGCAGCCCCTGCGTCTGACGTGCTTCCTGCGTGTCCTCCGCTTCGCGCCGGTGCCTTCCCCGCCGGGCACGTCGAGGACCCAGGTCATCAGTCCCCTCGCCCAGTCCGCCACCGCGATGCATATCTCCACCCGACTGCTTTTCTAGGACGCGTCGCCCCCGCCGCGCAACCCGATCATCGTGTCAGTGACCTCCCCCGCGGTCGCTCGCCGAAACGTGCGCCGAAACATCTGCCCGCGGGATCTTCGCAGCCTCCGACCACTCCTGGCCGTTTGAGCTGTGTGTATCACGCCCCAGTCTCGCAGACGACAGAGGTTCGGCGACCGGTTGCAGGGCTCTGTCCTACCCTGAACAGGTCACACGCACCCGGATCCCGACGGCGTCGGAGAAGGTCGGAGAAGTCGCAGGTCATGAGCGAACTGGCATATCCGTATGAAGCACCGGCCTCGCAGGCTCTGTTCGACCGTGCGGCGGCCGTCACACCCGGTGGCGTCAACTCGCCGGTGCGGGCCTTCCGCGCCGTCGGCGGCACACCGCGGTTCATGGTGTCCGGCAAGGGGCCGTATCTGACCGATGCCGACGGGCGGGAGTACGTCGACCTCGTGTGCTCCTGGGGGCCCATGATCCTCGGGCACTCGCACCCCGAGGTCATCGCCGCCGTGCAGGACGCCGTCGCCCGCGGTACGTCCTTCGGCACGCCCGGTGAGGGCGAGGTCGCGCTCGCCGAGGAGATCGTCGCCCGCGTGGAGCCGGTCGAGCAGGTGCGGCTCGTGTCCAGCGGGACCGAGGCGACCATGTCCGCGATCCGCCTCGCGCGCGGGTTCACGCGGCGCAGCAAGGTGATCAAGTTCGCCGGGTGCTACCACGGGCACGTCGACTCGCTGCTCGCCGCCGCCGGCAGTGGTGTCGCGACCTTCGCGCTGCCCGACACCCCCGGCGTCACCGGTGCCCAGGCCGGCGACACCATCGTCCTGCCGTACAACGACCTCGACGCCGTGCGCGCCGCCTTCGCCGCCCACCCCGGCGAGATCGCCTGCGTGATCACCGAGGCCTCCCCGGGGAACATGGGCGTCGTCCCGCCCGCGGCCGGCTTCAACCAGGGCCTGAAGGACCTGTGCGCCGAGAACGGCGCCCTCTACATCTCCGACGAGGTCATGACCGGGTTCCGGACCAGCCGGGCCGGGTGGTACGGGGTCGACGGGGTCCGGCCCGACCTCATGACCTTCGGCAAGGTCATGGGCGGCGGCTTCCCCGCGGCGGCCTTCGGCGGGCGCGCGGACGTGATGGCGCACCTCGCCCCGGCCGGGCCCGTCTACCAGGCCGGCACCCTGTCCGGGAACCCCGTCGCCACCGCGGCCGGGCTCGCCCAGCTGCGCCTCCTCGACGACGCCGCCTACGACAAGGTCGACACCGTGTCGCAGCAGATCCGGGGGCTCGTCACCGAGGCGCTGACCAAGGAGGGTGTCGCGCACACGCTGCAGAACGCCTCCAACATGTTCTCCGTGTTCTTCACCGACCGGCCCGTGCGGAACTACGAGGACGCCAAGACGCAGGAGTCCTTCCGCTTCACCGCCTTCTTCCACTCGCTGCTCGCGGACGGTGTCTACCTGCCGCCGTCGTCCTTCGAGTCCTGGTTCGTCTCCACCGCGCACGACGAGCGGGCCGTGCAGCGGATCGCCGACGCCCTCCCGGCTGCGGCCCGAGCTGCCGCGGAGGCCACGGCATGAGCAACGAGACGACCCACGACACGGACGGCGACCTCACCGTCGTCCACGTCATGCGGCACGGGGAGGTCGCCAACCCGGACGGCATCCTCTACGGGCGGCTGCCCGGCTACCACCTCTCCGAGCTGGGCCGGCGCATGGCCGACCGGGTCGCCGAGCACCTGGCGTCCCGCGATGTGACCTACGTCGTGGCCTCGCCGCTGGAGCGGGCGCAGGAGACGGCGGAGCCGATCGCCAAGGCGCACGGGCTGGACCTCGCCACCGACGAGCGGCTGATCGAGGCCGGCAACATCTTCCAGGGCAAGACGTTCGGCGTCGGGGACGGGGCGCTGCGCCAGCCCGGCAACTGGAGGCACCTGGTCAATCCGTTCCGGCCGTCCTGGGGCGAGCCGTACGTCGACCAGGTCGTGCGGATGATGAACGCGCTGAGCGCCGCGAAGGACCGGGCCCGGGGCCACGAGGCCGTCGTGGTCAGCCACCAGCTGCCGATCTGGATCGTCCGGTCGTACGTCGAGCGGCGGCGGCTCTGGCACGACCCGCGCAAGCGGCAGTGCACGCTCGCCTCGCTGACGACCTTCACGTACCGGGGCGACAGGATCGTTTCCGTCGGCTACTCCGAGCCGGCCCGCGATCTCGTCCCGGCGCATCTCCTCGCCGGCGCCAAGCCGGTGAAGGGCAAGGCCAAGGCGTTCGGCGCGTAAGCCCTTTCTGTTCGCATCTGACGGCCTCGTTACGGAATCTGCAAATATCGACGGAACCTCCCCGTTCATCACCACCTCTGACTGGGTGACCACCAGAGAACGTGATGAACGGGGATGCCATGCGCCCTTACTCCCGCAGGGGAATGCTCTCGATCGGCGCGGGGGCCGCGGCCGCCGTCTCGCTCGCCGGGTGCGGCGGACTCACCGGGTCGGACGACTCCGGCCATGCCGATGGTTCCGGGGACTCCGCGCAGGGCGGGTCGAAGCCGAAGCCCGCCGCCCGGCCCATCGGCGACGGCTCCACCGCCTACACCGGCAAGCAGCCCCACCAGCCCGCGAAGCCCGAGCCGCTGGAGCCGGGACAGACCCCGCCGCAGTTCGTGGTGTTCTCCTGGGACGGCGCGGGCGAGGTCGGCAACGGGCTCTTCGCGCGCTTCCTGGACCTCGCCAAGGAGCACGGCGCGAGCATGACCTTCTTCCTGTCCGGGCTGTATCTGCTGCCCGAGTCGAAGAAGCGCCTGTACGACCCGCCGAACAACCCGCGCGGCGCCTCCGACATCGGTTACCTCACCGACGAGCACGTCAAGGAGACGCTGAAGAACGTCCGCCGGGCCTGGCTGGAGGGCCACGAGATCGGCACGCACTTCAACGGGCACTTCTGCGGCGAGACCTACGGCTCGGTCAAGAACTGGACGCCCCGGCAGTGGCGCAGCGAGATCGACCAGGCGAAGTCCTTCGTGAAGGAGTGGCGCACCAACACCGGCTGGAAGGACCTGCCGCCGCTGCCGTTCGACTACGACAAGGAGCTGGTCGGCGGCCGTACGCCCTGTCTGCTCGGCCAGGACAACCTGCTGCCCACCGCCCGCGAGCTGGGCTGGCGCTACGACGCCTCCTCGCCCGGCGGCCGTCAGGTCTGGCCGGTCAAGCGGCAGGGGATCTGGGACCTGCCGTTGCAGCAGATACCTTTCCCCGGCCGGGGCTTCGAGGTGCTCTCCATGGACTACAACATGCTGGCGAACCAGTCGATCAGCACCACGAAGGCACCCGCGCACAACTACCCGGGCTGGCGGCAGCAGTCGGCCCAGGCGTACATCCAGGGATTCAAGCGGGCATACGAGACGAATCGGGCGCCTCTCTTCATCGGTAACCACTTCGAGCAGTGGAACGGCGGCATCTACATGGACGCCGTGGAGGAGGCCTTCAAGCACATGGCGCGGGAGAAGGACAAGGGCGCGGATGTGCGCCTCGTCTCCTTCCGGCAGTTCGTCGACTGGCTGGACGTGCAGAAGCCCGAGGTGCTCGAAAAGCTCCGCACGCTGGAGGTCGGGCAGCAACCGGCCGGTGGGTGGAAGGGGTTCGTGGAGAAGACGCCGGGAGGTGCCGGTACGCCCTCCCGAAACGCCGCCTGAAATGCGGTTTTCCGCCCGCAAGGGGGGTGGGCGAGAGCCCCGGAACGGACATGCGAAACTTTTCACATGAGTGCCGCCAGCCGCGCCCCCCAGCGTTCGAACCGCTCGATCCGCACGGCCCCCTCGACCCGGGTACGTCGCCGCGCCGCCCTGACCGCCGGCGCCGCCGTGGCCGCGCTGCTCGTCACCGCGTGCGGCTCCGGCGGCACCTCCGGCGGGGGCGGCAACACCAACTTCGTCACCGGCACCGACGGCATCGCCACGGTCGCCGAGGGCGAGCGCACCCCGGCCCCCGACCTGTCCGGCAAGACCATCGCCGGCAAGACCCTCGACGTCGCCGACTACAAGGGCAAGGTCGTCGTCCTCAACGTGTGGGGGTCCTGGTGCAACCCCTGCCGCGCCGAGGCCAAGTACTTCGCGAAGGTCTCCAAGGAGTACGCCGGCAAGGGCGTGCAGTTCGTCGGCATCAACACCCGCGACACCTCCACCGGCGCGGCGCTCGCCTTCGAGAAGGACTGGGGCATCACCTACCCCAGCCTCTACGACCCGACCGGCAAGCTGCTGCTGCGCTTCGACAAGGGCACCCTCAACCCGCAGGCCATCCCCTCCACCCTGATCCTCGACCGGGACGGCAAGATCGCGGCCCGCTCGCTGTCCGCGCTCAGTGAGGAACGGCTGCTGAAGATGCTCAAGCCGGTCGTCGCCGAGAAGTGAGCGGAGTAGTGACGTGAGCGCGCTCACCCTCGCCGCGGTCGCGGACCCCAACGGCACGGTGCTCAACGGCGCCCTGCTGGTGGCCCTGCCCATCGCCCTGCTCGGCGGACTCGTCTCCTTCTTCTCGCCCTGCGTGCTGCCGCTCGTACCCGGCTACCTCTCCTATGTCACCGGAGTCAGCGGCACCGACCTGGCCGAGGCCCGGCGCGGCCGGATGGTCGCCGGGGCCTCGCTGTTCGTGCTCGGCTTCACGGCCGTCTTCGTCTCCGGCGGGGCCTTCTTCGGATACTTCGGCCAGACGCTCCAGGCGGAGCGGGACGTGCTCTCCAAGGTGCTGGGCGTCTTCATGATCCTCATGGGCGTCTTCTTCATGGGCCTGATGCCCTGGCTGACCCAGCGCGAGTTCCGTTTCCACCGGAAGCCGGCCGCCGGTCTCGTCGGCGCCCCCGTGCTCGGCGCGCTGTTCGGCATCGGCTGGACGCCCTGCATCGGCCCGACGCTGGCCGCCGTCCAGACCCTCGCCCTGAACCAGGGCAGCGCGGGTCGCGGGGCGGTGCTGACCATCGCGTACTGTCTGGGCCTGGGCGTGCCGTTCGTGCTCGCCGCGGTCGCCTTCCGCAAGGCCCTCGGCGCCTTCGGGTGGATCAAGCGCCACTACGTCTGGGTGATGCGGATCGGCGGCACCATGATGATCGTGACCGGTCTGCTGCTGCTGACCGGCGCCTGGGACCGCATCGTGCAGGAGATGCAGGTCTGGTCCGACGGCTTCACTGTGGGGATCTGATCGATGAGCAAGACCACCGCCTCCGACCCGGCCCCGACCGCCGCCGAGGACCAGGAGCTGGGTGACGCCGGCTCCCAGCTGTCCACCGCCCCCACCGAGGACGCGCCCAACCTGCCCTCCCTGGGCGTCATCGGCTGGGCCCGCTGGTTCTGGCGGCAGCTGACCTCCATGCGGGTCGCGCTGCTGCTGCTCCTGCTGCTCTCCCTCGGCGCGATCCCCGGCTCGCTCATCCCGCAGTCCGGCCAGGACGAGACGAAGGTCGCCGACTTCCGCAAGGCCAACCCGACCCTCGGGGACCTCTACGACAAGCTCGGCCTGTTCCACGTCTACAGCTCGGTGTGGTTCTCCGCGGTCTACATCCTGCTGTTCATCTCCCTCATCGGCTGCATCGTCCCCCGCACCTGGCAGTTCGTGGGCCAGCTGCGCGGCCGTCCGCCCCGCGCGCCCAGCCGGCTGAACCGGCTGCCCGCCCACACCACCTGGCGCACCACGGCCGAACCCGAGCAGGTCCACGGCGCCGCCCTGGCCCTGCTGAAGAAGCGCCGCTTCCGCGCCCACCTCGCCGGTGACGCCGTCGCCGCCGAGAAGGGCTACCTGCGCGAACTGGGCAACCTCGCCTTCCACATCGCCCTCATCGTGCTGCTGGTCGCCTTCGCCTGGGGCCAGCTGTACAAGTCCGAGGGCAACAAGCTGGTCGTCGAGGGCGACGGCTTCTCCAACACGCTCACCCAGTACGACGACTTCAAGTCCGGCAGCCTCTTCACCTCCGACGACCTGGTGCCGTTCAGCTTCAACCTGAAGAAGTTCACCGGCACCTACGAGCGCAGCGGCCCCAACAAGGGCACCCCGCGCGTCTACCAGGCCGACCTCACCTACAGCGACGGTCCCTACGGCAAGGACGAGAAGACCACCGTCAGGGTCAACCACCCGCTGCAGATCGGCGACGCCAAGGTCTACCTCGTCAGCCACGGCTACGCCCCGGTCATCACCGTCCGCGACGGCAAGGGCAACGTCGTCTACGAGGACGCCGTACCGCTGCTGCCGCTCGACGCCAACGTCACCTCCTCCGGCGCCATCAAGGTCCTCGACGGCTACCGCAACCCCGAGGGCAAGAAGGAACAGCTCGGCTTCAACGCGTTCTTCGTGCCGACCTTCGGCGGCGCCGCCAGCGGCACGATGCTGTCGCAGTTCCCCGCGCTGGACCATCCGGTGCTCGCGCTGTCCGCCTACCACGGCGACCTGGGGGCCGACTCCGGCATCCCGCAGAGCGTGTACCAGATGGACAAGACCAACATGAAGGAGTTCAAGGACTCCAAGGGCAAGCTGTTCAAGAAGCTGCTGCGCCCCGGCGAGACCATGAAGCTCCCGAACGGCGCCGGTTCGGTCACCTTCGGCAAGGACGTCAAGGAGTGGGCCGGCTTCCAGGTCGTCCAGGAGCCCGGCGGCGGCTGGGCCCTCGCCGGGGCCCTCGTGGCCATCGGCGGCCTCGCCGCCTCCCTGTTCATCCAGCGCCGCCGCGTCTGGGTGCGCGCCGTCCGGGGCGCCGACGGCGTCACCGTCGTGGAGATGGCGGGCCTCGGCCGCAGCGAGTCCGCCAAGGTCCCCGAGGAACTCGGCGAGCTCGCCGGGATCCTCTACGACCGGACACCGGCCGCGCCCGGTCCCGACGACCCCGCAGATTCCCCCGACACCGACCAGGAGCCGGGCACCGAAACCCCCGTACCTGCCGAAGGGGCTGAGAAGTGACTCTCGCCGCCGCCACCAACGAAAACCTCGCGAACATCAGCAATGTGCTGATCTACTCCGCGATGGCCGTCTACACCCTGGCGTTCTTCGCGTACATCGCCGAATGGCTCTTCGGCAGCCGCAGCAAGGTCGCCCGGACCGCCGCCGCGCTCACCGCCGGGAAGGCCGAGGCGAAGAAGGCGCCCGCCGTCACCGTGAACCAGGCCGGTGGCACCGCCGTCCTGGAGCGGCCCAAGGTCACCGTGCGGGCCGGGGCCGGCCGGCGGGACGTGCCGGACGGGCCCGGGGCGCACGGCGGTGACGAACAGGGCGACCTGTACGGCCGGATCGCCATCTCCCTCACCGTGCTCGCCTTCCTGATCGAGCTGGGCGGCGTCGTCGCCCGCGCGGCCTCGGTGGAGCGGGCCCCGTGGGGCAACATGTACGAGTTCAACATCACGTTCTCCACGGTCGCCGTCGGCGTGTACCTCGGGCTGCTGGCGCTGAAGAAGAACGTGCGCTGGCTCGGCCTGTTCCTGATCACCTCGGTGCTGCTGGACCTGGGCCTCGCGGTGACGGTCCTCTACACCGCCAGCGACCAGCTGGTCCCGGCCCTGCACTCGTACTGGCTGTACATCCACGTCTCCACGGCGATCTTCTGCGGCGCGGTCTTCTACGTCGGCGCGGTCGGCACGATCCTGTACCTCTTCAAGGACTCCTACGAGAACAAGCTCGCGAGCGGCGGCACGCCCGGCACGTTCGCGACGTCCGTCCTGGAGCGGCTGCCCTCCTCCGCCTCCCTCGACAAGTTCTCCTACCGCGTCAACGCCGCCGTCTTCCCGCTGTGGACGTTCACGATCATCGCGGGCGCCATCTGGGCCGGTGACGCCTGGGGCCGCTACTGGGGCTGGGACCCGAAGGAGACCTGGTCCTTCATCACCTGGGTCGCCTACGCCTGCTACCTGCACGCCCGCGCCACCGCCGGCTGGAAGGGCCGCAAGGCCGCCTACCTGGCCCTGATCGCCTTCGGCTGCTGGCTGTTCAACTACTACGGCGTGAACATCTTCGTCTCCGGCAAGCACTCCTACGCGGGCGTGTAGCACTCCTAGCCCTGGCGGGCGACGCTCGTGATCATCTCCCGCAGCCGGGTCGCGTACAGGGACAGGTTCTTGTGCGCGATGTCGGTGTCCGGATAGCGGCATGCCAACCACAGGCCCTCATGAAGCCTGTTGACCCAGACGCAGACCCGGTCGCCGTACGACACCCTGATCAGTCCGTAGAACTTCAGTTCGGCCCACCGTTCGGAGCCGGGGACGTCCCGGGCGTCGAGGAAGGACACCAGGGAGTACAGGTCGGGGGACGTGGGGCGGAAGTCCGTTCCGAGCAGCCGGAGCACCCGCTCGAGGGGCGTGCGGGCCAGCCGCCGGTTGGCGTGCAGCGCGGCGCGTGCGTTCTCCAGCGTTCCATGGAAGTCACGGTTCTGCGCCAGCGGGATCTCGACCGGGGCCCCGCCGACATACCATCCCACCGAGTCCGACCACCGGGACGTCGCCCGGGTGTGGAACGGCACGACGGTGTTGAAGACGGGCTCCCCGCCGATCTCATGGACGATGAGCGCGGTGGCCGCCAGCACCCCGACCAGGCTGCCGCCGTAGGGACGGCAGTGCGCCTCGAACGCGGCGGCGTCCTCGGCGTCCACCAGCGGCTCGCACAGCGCCCTCTGCGGGGGCAGTTCGCCGTCGGCGCCCAGGCCCAGATCGACGGGGAAGTTCGGCAGCTGCCCCTCGCAGTTCTTGATGAACTCCTGCCAGCGGGCCACGATGTCATGGCTTTCGTCGATCTCGTCCGCGTCCGCCCGTTCGGCCTGGCAGAAGTCGACGTAGCTGGCGACCGGTTCCTGCTCCAGGGGGCGACCCGCCGCGGCCGCCGCATGGAGCTCGTGGAGGGCGACGGGGATGTTCTGGAGCGAGTAGGCGTCGACGTTGCTGTGGTCGAAGGCCATGTACACGCTGGTGCTGTCGTCCCGGACGACCGCCGCGTAGATGAAGTTGGGCCACCGCAGTGCGTCCGCCACGGTGTCGAACCGGCTCTGGAGATGCGCGGCCAGCGCCGTCTCGTCCGTGAAGTCGCCGATCTCCTCCCGGTGCAGGCGTACGTCCTCGCTGTCGAGCGTGAACCGGACGAGCTCGTCGTCGTGGGGCCCGGACCACGTGAAGCCGCTGCGCAGCGTCTCGTGCCGCAGCGTCCAGGCGCGCAGTGCCTCCTGGAGGACGTCCAGGTCCACCCGGTCCGGGAAATCGAAGCACGCGCCGATCCAGGTCGGTACGAACAGCCCGTCCTCACGCACGGACCGGGAGGTTCTGAGGTGTGACTCCTGGATGTAGGCCGGCGGCCTGGAGTCCTTCGGCAGGCTCTTCGCCGTCGCGGCCGCCGCCGGATCGAGCGTCCACTCCACGAGGCGCCCGGGCCGGATCTCACAGTGTCGGATGTCCGTCAAACGCACGAGGCGACTCCGATCGCCTAGGGGAACGTACCGATCAGGTTTGCCGTGGGGGTGCGCGGCCCACACCGGATGGCGCGACTATTCAATGGAACGGAGGGCATCCGCGGCGGTGAACGCTCCGGACGGCGCCCGGGGACATCCGTCTCAGTCGCCGATGTCCTCGCTCCACAGTTCCGGGCGCTCGATGACGAAGCCGCGCATCAGTTCGACGCACTCGGCGTCGTCCAGCAGGACGATCTCCACGCCGTGTCGAGCCAGCCAGTCGTGCCCGCCCTGGAAGGTGATCGCCTCGCCGATCAGCACCCGGGAGATGCCGAACTGCCGGACCAGTCCGCAGCAGTACCAGCACGGCGACAGGGTGGTCACCATCGTCGTACCCCGGTACGACCGTTGCCGTCCCGCCGCCCGGAAGGCTGCTGTCTCGGCGTGCATCGCGGGGTCGCCGTCCTGGACGCGCCGGTTGTGGCCGCGGCCGAGGAGGGTGCCGTCGGGGCCGTACAGCGCGGCACCGACGGGGATGCCGCCCTCCGAGAGGCCGGTGCGGGCCTCCTCGACGGCGGTGGCGAGCCATGCGCGGGCCTGTTCCTGGTCCATGGCCTCATCCCTCACCTGTCCGAGCCGCACCGCAAACCTGTCCCGGTCATCCGCGCGTGCGGCGGACGTGGTGCCGGGCCGGACGAACGGTCATGGGCGCCGCCCGCGGCGGCCGTCGTCACGCGGGTGAGGGGCCCGGCCCGTCCGCCGGCGATCGAGGCGCCGTCCCGGCCGCGGTGAGCCGGTCGAGGTGGACGTGGAGGGCACCCGCGCCTTCGATCATGGCCCTGCTCCGAGCCGTCAGCGCCTGACCACGCGCCGCTACGGCCGCCCGCAGTGCCGCACTGCTGCCCTCGCGCCGCAGCCCCTGAAGCACCGGACGGATCTGGTCGAAGAGATAGTGACTGCGGCGCAGCGTGTGCACCAGCCGGGCGTCACGCACATCGGCGGGTTCGTAGACGCGGTACCCCGTGCCGCGCTCGCGCCCCGGCGTGAGCAGCCCGGCCTCCTCCCACACCCGTAGCGCGGACGTCCGTACGCCCAGCAGGGCGGCCACCTCCCCGATGCGCAGTCCGCCGGAACGCGGCAGCGGGGCGGGCGGCTCGGCCGCCAGCAGTTCCAGGGCCTCGCTCGCGGCCCGCAGGGAGACCCGCTCCTCGTGCAGGGCGGCGTGCGCGGCGTCGACCAGGGCGAGCGCGCCCGGGACGTCGTCGTCATGCAGGGCGCGCATGATCTCCGTCGCCTTCACCGGCCCGTACCCCCGCATCAGGGCGCGGTACGCCAGCAGCGCGGTGCGATGCACCTCCCCGAAGACGCGGTAGCCGGACGCGGTCCGCGCGGCGGGCGGCAGCACACCGGCGTCCTCGTAGTTGCGGATCTGCTGCGTCGAGACACCGGCCAGCCGGGCGAGGTCGACGGGACGGAGACGGCGTTCGTTGGACATCGATTTGAAGGTTACGGCAGAGAAGCCGACCTCAATGCCTGCAAAGTCTCAACATCGCACTTCAATGGAAGACTTGAAGGAATGGACAACAGCATCCGGGTCACCGGCGCCCGCCTCCACAACCTCAAGAACGTCTCCCTCTCCGTCCCGAAGAACAAGCTGGTCGTCCTGACCGGCCTGTCCGGATCCGGCAAGTCCACCCTCGCCTTCGACACCCTCCACCAGGAGGGCCAGCGGCAGTACCTGGAGTCGCTGGGCATGGTCACCGGCTTCGTCAGCAAACCCGCCGTCGACTCGATCAGCGGCCTGTCCCCGTCCATCAGCGTCGACCAGCACCTCACCAACCGCAGCCCGCGCTCCACGGTCGGCACGGTCACCGAGGTCTTCACCTACCTCCGCCTGCTGTGGTCGCGGATCGGGTCCCGCCCCTGCCCCGGCTGCGGCAAGAGCATCCCGCCGTCGTACGCGAACGCCGCCGAGGCCACCGCGGCCGACGACGACGCCGAGGGCGAGCACATCCCCTGCCCGCACTGCGGCACGCTCGTGCCCGAGCTGGTGATGGGCTCCTTCTCCTTCAACAAGCCCGCCGGCGCCTGCCCGTCCTGCACCGGCCTCGGCGAGGTGATCCGGCCCGACGTACGGCGCCTGGTCGACGGCTCCCGCTCGCTGGCCGAAGGCGCGGTACGGGGCTGGAACCCGAAGCTCACCGAGTGGAACCTCACCGCGCTGCGGGCCGCCGCCCGCCACTACGGCTTCACCTTCGACCCGGACCTCCCGGTCGACGAACTGGGCGAGCCGCAGCGGGACCTGCTGGTGTACGGCGTCGAAAGCTCCGAGTTCCGGCGGCACTTCCCGGACGTCGACGCGCCGACGACCGTGGCGGCGGGCCGCTTCGAAGGGGTCGCGACGGCGCTGCTGCGGCGCTACACCGAGCGCGCCGACGACCCCGAGTACCGCGAACGGGCCGAGAAGCAGGGCCTGGTGAAGCAGCCCTGCGGGGAGTGCGAGGGCACCCGGCTGCGGCCCGAGAGCCGGGCGGTGGACGTGCGCGGACTGACGATCGTCGAGGCGGCACGCCTGCCGCTCACCGAACTCGTCGGCTGGCTGGCCGGCCTGAAGGAGGGCTCGGCCGGGGACGAGTGGCTGCTCGCGGAGCCGGTCGTCGCCGACCTGGAGGAGCGGGTACGGCGTCTGGTGGACGTCGGGGTCGGCTACCTCAGCCTGGAGCAGTCCACGCCGAGCCTCTCCGCCGGGGAGACCCAGCGGCTGCGGCTGGCCGCACTGCTCGGCTCCGGCCTGACCGGCGTGCTGTACGTCCTCGACGAGCCGACCATCGGCCTGCACCCCTCGGACACCTCCCGCCTGATCGGCGTCCTGCGCCGCCTGCGCGACCTGGGCAACACCGTGCTGGTCGTCGAGCACGACCTGGAGGTGCTGCGGGCGGCGGACCACGTGGTGGACGTCGGCCCGGGGGCGGGCCGCGACGGCGGCCGGATCGTGGCGGCCGGGACGCCGCAGGAGGTGGCCCGGGCCGAGTCCTCGGTGACCGGCGCGTATCTGTCGGGCCGGCTGCCCGCGCCCGCGAGCCGTGGCCGCGGCGACAGCACCTCGGCGATCGTGATCCGGGGGGCCCGGGCCCACAACCTCAAGGACGTGACCGTACGGATCCCGCTGAACCGCCTGGTGACGGTCACGGGCCCGTCCGGCTCGGGCAAGTCGACGCTGCTGCTGGACATCCTGGGCCGGGCCGCCCGCCGCCACTTCCACGGGGCCGGAGAACTCCCGGCCGAACACGACGGCATAGACGGCTGGGAGCACCTGTCCAAGGCGGTCCTCATCGACCAGGAGCCGATCAGCCGCGTCCCGCGCTCCAACGCCGCGACGTACTCGGACGTCTTCACCCCGATCCGGGAGGTCTTCGCCGCGAGCAGCGAAGGACGCCTGACAGCGGGCCGGTTCTCCTTCAACGTGCCGGGCGGACGCTGCGAACGCTGTGAGGGCGCGGGCGTGCTCACCGTACGGATGCACTTCCTCCCGGCCGTGGAGGTGCGCTGCCCGTCCTGCCGGGGCCGCCGCTTCCGGCCCGAGGTGCTGGAAGTGCGGTACCAGGGGTACGACATCGCCGAGGTGCTGGCTGCGACGGTGGACGAGGCGCTCGGAGTGTTCCGGGACGTTCCCCACGTGGCCGGCCGACTGCGGCGCATGGCGGACGTGGGCCTCGGCTACCTGCCGCTGGGACAGCCCGCGCCCACGCTGTCCGGAGGCGAGGCCCAGCGCCTCAAGCTGGCGAAGGAGCTGGGCCGCCGGGCCGCCGACCGGACGCTCTACGTCCTCGACGAGCCGACGACCGGCCTGCACGCGGCGGATTCGGCGCGGCTGCTGGACGTGCTCCAACGGCTCGTGGACGCGGGGCACTCCGTCCTCACCATCGAGCACAACGTCGATGTCATGCGGGCGTCGGACTGGCTGATCGACCTCGGGCCGGTCGGCGGGGCCGACGGGGGCCGGGTGGTGGCCGAGGGGACCCCGCGTGAGGTGGCGGCCGTGCAGGCGTCGCGGACCGGCGGGTTTCTGGCTGGGTGACCTGCGCAGGGTCCTCGGGATCGCCCGCTTCCTCGGCGGCGTCGTACCCCGTCAGCCCTGCCTCTCCAGCACCGCGTAGTCCGCGAAGCTGCGGCGGTAGCGCAGGTGCCCCGTCTCCTGGGTGTGCCTGCGCTGCCACTCCTCCACTTGGGCCGGGGCCTGGCGCGGTCCCGAACTCGCCCCGCAGTCCTCCTCCTCTCCCGAGACGCAGTACGCCTGATACTCCGGCAGCGCCGACGCGTCCTGCACGATCGAGTACGGCAGGTACCGGAAGATCCGGCGCCCCGCCGGTTGCCCGCCGTGCTCCTTGCGCTGATGCTGGCGCAGCAGCACGTTCGCGTCCGTCACGGCACTCCCGTCGAACGCGGCCCGTGCCTGGTCCCGGCGGACGGCCAGTTCCTCGCACACCGCGCACCCGGGCACGGGCACGGGGGGCCGGGCCGGGTCGGCCAGCCCTTCCCGGGAACGGTCGTTGGCCGCGCGTACGCCCGCGCTGAGCCGTTCCTCCAGGGTGGCCGCCCGGATCCGCGCCGGGTCCGCCTGCCACTCCCGGCCGCCGCCGACCGGGCGCAGCATCACATACGGGCCGGTGTTGTCCTGATACTCGCCGACCTTGCCCGTCGCAGGGTCGTAGACGAGCGTTCCCGGTTCCATCCCGTGCACCTCCGTAACTCTGGGTGTATCGAGCGTTGCGTAGGGGAACGGTCCGGTTCAATGCTTGGCGTGTGACACCGGTGCACTGTCACGGAGGGGGAGGCCGTGAGCCGACGGAACGGCGGGGCGGAGTCGGGGGCGAGCACGGCGGCCGTGTTCGGCGAGGTGCTGCGGCATTTCCGCGAGGCGGCGCTGCTCACGCAGGAGGGTCTGGCGCGGCAGATCCCGTGCGACCGCTCGCACGTGGCGCGGGTGGAGGCGGGCACGAGGGTTCCGCAGGAGGGTTTCGCGAAGAAGTGCGACGAACTTCTGGGCACGGGCGGGGTGTTGCTGCGGTTGTGGGGGCGGATCGACTGGTATCCGCAGGTGGAGCATCCTGACTGGTTTCGACGGCGGGCGGAGATGGACGAGGTGGCCGTCGCCTTGCGGGAGTACCAGGAGCGAGTGATTCCGGGGTTGTTGCAGACAGCGGACTACGCCCGTGCGCTGTTCAGCCGACGTGGCGCGGATGCCGAGGAGGTGGACTCACGCGTCCGGGCTCGTCTGAGCCGACAGCAACGCTTCCTGGCCGACGGCGGTCCGCTGTACGTCGTCATCCTCGACGAGAGCTGCCTGCGCAACGGTGTCGGCAGCCGGGAGGTCATGCGTGAGCAGTGCGCGCACCTGCTGGCGGTCGGGCAGCGCCGGAACATCCGTATCCAGGTAGCCCCGTCAGACGCTTTCGGGCTCGTCCGGCCCCGAGGATCCATGTCGCTGATCGAACTGGCTGACGAGCGATGGGTGTACTCGGAGTCCCTGGACCGTGGCCACTTCAACAACGATCCGGCCGTCTACCAGCGGCATTCCCAGACCTATGATGTGCTCAGGGCCGACATCCCGTCAGCCCGCGAATCCGTCGCCCTGATCAGCGACGCGATGGAGGGGTACGAGCATCATGGACCGGTACGAGCTCTGCGCGGCGCAATGGATCAAGAGCAGCTACAGCGACGACAACGGCGGCAACTGCGTGGAAATAGCCCCCGGTTTCCCCGACACCGTCCCCGTCCGCGACAGCAAAACCCCTGACGGACCGGTCCTGCTCGTCACCCGGTCCGCCTGGTCGGCGTTCACAGCCGCCCTCTGAGGACTACGGCTCGTCCCGCTTGGGGTCGTCGTCCCGCTTCTCCTCGTCGAGGGACTTCAGGAAGTCGGGGTTGTCGTCGGGCGCGACCCACTGCCGGGGCCGGGGGCGGCCGCCGCCGGCGACTCCGCTCCGCTTCTTCCCGGCGATGAGCCAGGAGATCGAGCCCACGAGCGGGAACAGCAGCACGAGGATCGCCCACAGCGGCTTGGGCATGTGCCGGATCTCGTCGTCCTTCGTGCTGATGCAGTCGATGAACGCGTACACGCTCAGCGCCAGCGGTACGAGGAACATCAGTACCCGGAGCATGCGCGGCCTCTCAGCAAAGCGGGTGGGCGGTTCAGGGCCAGGGTAGCGGCTCGGGGATACTGGACCGCATGGCTTACGACGATCTTCGCTCCCTGCTCAGGGCTCTGGAGCGCGAGGGCGACCTCAAGCGCATCAAGGCCGAGGTCGACCCGTATCTGGAGGTCGGGGAGATCGTCGACCGGGTGCAGAAGGCCGGCGGTCCCGCCCTGCTCTTCGAGAACGTACGCGGGTCGCGCATGCCGCTCGCGATGAACGTGTACGGCACGGACCGGCGCCTGCTGAAGGCGCTGGGCCTGAAGTCGTACGGCGAGATCTCGGAGCGGATCGGCGGGCTGCTGAAGCCCGAGCTGCCGCACGGCTTCGTCGGCGTGCGCGAGGCCTTCGGGAAGCTCGGCGCGATGACGCACGTACCGCCGAAGAAGGTGAAGGAGGGCCCGGTGCAGGAGGTCGTCCTCACCGGGGACGACGTCGACCTGGACCAGCTCCCGGCCCTGTTCACCTGGCCGAAGGACGGCGGCTCCTTCTTCAACCTGGGGCTCACCCACACCAAGGACCCGGAGACGGGCATCCGCAACCTCGGGCTGTACCGCCTCCAGCGCCACGACAAGCGCACGATCGGCATGCACTGGCAGATCCACAAGGACAGCCGCAACCACTACCAGGTGGCGGCCAGGCGAGGAGAGCGGCTGCCGGTCGCGATCGCCTTCGGATGCCCGCCCGCCGTCACGTACGCCTCCACGGCCCCCCTCCCCGGGGACATCGACGAGTACCTGTTCGCCGGGTTCCTCGCGGGCAAGCGGATCGAGATGGTCGACTGCAAGACCGTGCCGCTCCAGGTGCCGGCGCAGGCGGAAGTCGTGATCGAGGGCTGGCTGGAGCCGGGCGAGATGCTGCCCGAGGGCCCCTTCGGCGACCACACCGGCTTCTACACGCCGCAGGAACCCTTCCCCGCGCTGAAGATCGACTGCGTGACGATGCGGAAGCGGCCCCTGCTCCAGTCGATCGTCGTGGGCAGGCCGCCGACGGAGGACGGACCGCTCGGCCGGGCGACGGAACGCTTCTTCCTGCCGTTGTTGAAGATCATCGTGCCGGACATCGTGGACTACCACCTGCCGGAGGCGGGCGGTTTCCACAACTGCGCGATCGTCTCGATCGACAAGAAGTACCCCAAGCACGCGCAGAAGGTCATGCACGCCATCTGGGGCGCGCACATGATGTCGCTGACCAAGCTGATCGTGGTCGTCGACTCCGACTGCGACGTCCACGACCTGCACGAGGTCGCCTGGCGGGCGCTCGGCAACACGGACTACGCCCGCGACCTGAGCATCGTCGAGGGGCCGGTCGACCACCTCGACCACGCCTCCTACCAGCAGTTCTGGGGCGGCAAGGCCGGTATCGACGCGACGAGGAAGTGGCCCGAGGAGGGCTACACGCGTGACGGCGGCTGGCCCGACATGGTGGAGTCCGATCCGGAGACCGCGGCGAAGGTGGACCGCCGCTGGAAGGAGTATGGGCTGTGACTTCCGCTTCCGCGGCGATCCCGCAGCCGGGACGCACGAAGGCGTTCCTCCGGCTGGTGATGATCGAGCACTCGGTCTTCGCGCTGCCCTTCGCCTACATCGCCGCGCTCACGGCGATGTACCAGTGGGACAAGAACGTCCATTGGGGCCGGCTGCTGCTGGTCACCATCTGCATGGTCGGGCTGCGGACCTTCGCGATGGCGGTCAACCGGATCATCGACCGCGAGATCGACGCCCGTAACCCGCGCACGGCGCACCGCGAACTGGTGACCGGCGCGATGTCGGTACGGCACGCCTGGACCGGGGCCCTGATCGCCCTGGTCGTCTTCCTCGGCGCGGCGGCCCTGCTCAACCCGCTGTGCCTGGCCCTGGCCCCCGTCGCGGTGATCCCGATGGTGGTCTACCCGTACGGCAAGCGGTTCACGAACTTCCCGCAGGCCATCCTGGGCCTCGCGCAGTCGATGGGCCCGGTCGGCGGCTGGCTGGCCGTCACGGGTTCCTGGTCCTGGGACGCGGTGATCCTCGGCCTCGCCGTCGGCATCTGGATCGGCGGCTTCGACCTGATCTACGCCTGCCAGGACGTCGAGACCGACCGCGAGATCGGCGTCATGTCCGTCCCGGCCCGCTTCGGCATCCCGGCGGCGATCTGGGGCGCCCGCGTCTGCCACGCCCTCACGACGGCCCTGTTCGTCTGGTACGCCCTCACCACCGGCGCCGGCGCCTTCTTCTGGCTGGGCCTGTTGATCGTCGCCGCCGCGTTCCTCTACGAACACACCATCGTCCGCCCCCACGACCTGTCCCGAGTGAACCGCGCGTTCTTCAGCGTCAACGGCTTCATCGGCATTGCCCTGTTCGTGTGCGCGCTGCTGGATCTCTTGGTTCGCGGCCTGACCGTGTAGTTACGGTGCCGCCCCTGGGCCGTCTCCGTGCCCAGCTCGCCCGCTTCGAGGACGCGTTCCCGGGGTTTCATACGGAGATCGTCGAAGGCAGCGTCGTCACGAGCCCGGTGAGGCCGTTCGACGGGGAGACCGTCCAGCGCCTGTGGGCGATCGTCGAGCCGCAGCTGCCGCCAGGGTGGGACGTCGTCAGCAACGTCTTGCTCCCCTTCGGCGGACTACGAGATGAAGCCCCGGTGGTACGCCTCGCGGGGCATCGCCAACTACCTCGTGCTCGCTCCGCTCAAGGGCCACGTCGTGACCATGTGGAACCCCGGCCCCGACGGCTACCGAGGTCGCGACACCATCTCGTACGGCCCCGAAATGGCCGTCGACTCCCCGCTCGGCAAGCTGTCGATCCCCACCGCCCGGCTCCCGGTGGACCCGAAGGCGCGTTCCTAAGGCGCGAGCGCTCGGCTCGCTGTCGGGCGGCGGAGCAGGAACGCCGCCGCCACCCCCGCCAGCAGGCCCAGCAGGTGGCCCTGCCAGCTGATGCCCGTCTGGGTGGGGGCCAGGCCCGAGAGGATCGAGCCGCCCCAGATCGCGGCGATCAGGATGCCGACCAGGACTCCCCAGGGGCGGCGCTCGACGAAGCCGCTGACCAGGAGGAAGCCGAAGAGGCCGAAGATCAGGCCGGACGCGCCCGCCGTGTTGGTGTGGGCCGGGGCTATGAGCCAGACGCCCAGGCCGTCGACGAGCACGATCAGCGCGCAGACCAGCAGGAAACGCCGCAGGCCCGCCAGCGCGGCGAGGAAGCCGAGGACCAGCAGCGGCACCGTGTTCGCGGCCAGATGGGCGAAGCCGAAGTGGATGAACGCCGACGGCACGACGTCGACCAGCTCGGACGGGCTGCGCGGGGTGACGCCGAGGCCGTCCAGCGCGTGGCCGCTCACCACGTCCACCACTTCCAGCAGCCACAGCAGCGCGATCCAGGCCAGCATCAGCTTGCCCGCGGCCATCGCACGGTCGCCGCGCGACCAACCCGCTCCGGCACCCGACATGGCGACCCCCAGTGCTCGCTCGTCCCTCCGGGGAACGCCCCGCCCCCCTTGGCCGGTTCCCACCCTGCGACGCCGGATAGGCTCGGTGTTGTGAACCCAGTCAAGCCAGGCGAGACACCGCGTACGCCTTGGATCGTAGGGGTGTCCGGCGCCTCCGGCACCCCGTATGCCGCTGCCGTACTGCGGGCGCTCCTCGCCGCCGGCGAGAGCGTCGACCTCGTGGTGTCCCGGGCCTCCCGCCTCACCCTGCTCGACGAGACCGGGATCTCCTTCCGGGACGCCCACTGGCAGGACGACCTGCGCGAATGGCTGTCCCGGGGCGCCGACGGCAAGCCCGGCACGTTCTCCGTGGACATCGGCGCCGTACGGCACTGGAGCGCCGGCGACCTGGCCGCCGGACCCTCCTCGGGGTCGTACCCCACCAAGGGCATGCTGATCGTGCCCGCCTCGACCGCGAGCGTGGCCGGGGTCGCGCTCGGGCTGTCGAAGGACCTGCTGCAACGGGCGGCGAGCGTGACCCTGAAGGAGGGACGCAAGCTGATCGTGGCCGTACGCGAGACCCCGCTGAACGGCCAGACCCTGCGGCACCTGGTCACCCTCGACGACGCGGGCGCGACCGTCGTGCCCGCCTCACCCGCCTTCTACGCGGGCGCGACGCACATCCAGGACCTGGTGGACTTCGTCGCCGGACGCGTACTCGACGCGGCGGGCGTGCCGCACCGGCTCTACCGCCGTTGGCAAGGTGAGCTCGGCGGCGGATCACAGCGCGCCGACTGAGCCACGCCCCTGCACGGCATCTGTACGTCATCACAACCACAGACTTTTCAGACAACTTCAGCGGAAGGCTTCGATCGCAATGGACGCGGTGGACAGGCAGCTCATCCAGGCCCTGAGGGAGAACGGCCGGGCCTCCTACGCGGAGCTGGGACGCCTCGTCGGACTGTCGGGACCCAGCGTCACCGACCGCATCAACCGGCTGGAGGCGGCCGGTGTCATCACCGGCTACCGGGCCACCGTCGACGCCGCCTCGCTCGGCCTCGGCGTCACCGCGCTCATCGGCATCTCGCTCTCCGACGCCACCGACCACGAGGACGTGGCCCAGCGGCTGCGGGACCTCTCGGAGATCGAGGACTGCTGGTTCATCGCGGGAGACGACTCGTACATGCTCAAGGTGCGGGCGGAGAACGTGGACGGCCTGGAGAAGATCATCCGGCGGCTGAGCGGCACGAAGGGCGTGTCCCGCACGCGTACGACCATCGTGCTCTCCACCAAGTGGGAGAACCGGGTCGGCGAGCTGCCGGAAGAGGCGTAGGCGCGTAGCGCCGTATGGGGGTCCCCTCGCCCGAAGCGTGGGCGAGTACGGTTGGTCGGGCTGTCGGAGAAAGGTGTGCACATGGACGTCGGGCTCAAGCGCGAGCTGGAGGAAAAGGTCCGTTCCGGTGAGCGGCTGACCCGTGAGGACGGCATCGCGCTGTACGAGTCGGACGACCTGGCCTGGCTCGGCGGCCTCGCACACGAGGTGCGCACGCGCAAGAACGGCGACGTCGTGCACTTCAACGTCAACCGTCACCTCAACATGACGAACGTGTGCACGGCCTCCTGCGCGTACTGCTCCTTCCAGCGCAAGCCGGGGGAGAAGGACGCGTACACGATGCGCATCGAGGAGGCCGTCAAGCTCGCCAAGGCGATGGAGAGCGAGAACCTCACCGAGCTGCACATCGTCAACGGGCTGCACCCGAACCTGCCGTGGCGCTACTACCCGCGCTCCCTGCGGGAGCTGAAGGCCGCGCTGCCGCACGTCTCGCTGAAGGCCTTCACGGCGACCGAGATCCACCACTTCGAGACCATCTCCGGGATGAGCGCGTCCGAGATCCTGGACGAGCTGATCGACGCGGGGCTGGAGTCGCTGACCGGCGGCGGTGCGGAGATCTTCGACTGGGAGGTCCGGCAGCACATCGTGGACCACCGCACCCACTGGGAGGACTGGTCCCGCATTCACCGGCTCGCGCACGAGAAGGGTCTGAAGACCCCCTGCACGATGCTGTACGGCCACATCGAGGAGCCGCGGCACCGGGTGGATCACGTGCTGCGGCTGCGTGAGCTGCAGGACGAGACCGGGGGTTTCCAGGTCTTCATTCCGCTGCGGTACCAGCACGACTTCGTCGACATGCAGGACGGGAAGGTGCGCAATCGCCTTCAGGCGCGGACGCAGATGGCGACGGGTGCGGAGGCGCTGAAGACCTTCGCCGTGTCGCGGCTGCTGTTCGACAACGTGCCGCATGTGAAGGTCTTCTGGGTCATGCACGGCGTGCAGACCGCGCAGCTGGCGTTGCAGCACGGTGCCGATGACATGGACGGTTCTGTCGTCGAGTACAAGATCACGCATGACGCGGACAACTTCGGTACGCCGAACAAGCTGACCCGTGAGGACCTGCTGGATCTCATTCGCGATGCGGGGTTCCGGCCGGTGGAGCGGAATACGCGGTACGAGATCATTCGGGAGTACGAGGGTCCCGACCCGGAGCTTCGGGAGTCGCCGCAGCCTATGCGGGTGTGATTTCGGGTGCGGGTGCGTGGGGGCTGGTCGCGCCCCGCGGCGAAGCCGCATTTCGACAGGGTCCCGCGCCCCTAGGTGGGGTACCCGGAGGGCATGGTTGCCATCAAGGCGCCTGAGGACGCCTATACCGCTGAACCGTTCGTTCCCGATCGCGGTGGGTTGGCTGCTCTGCGGCGGGCCGCTGCCGAGTGTCGGGGGTGTCCCTTGCACCGGGACGCCACCCAGACCGTGTTCGGGGACGGGAACAAGGACGCTCGCGTCATGCTCGTGGGGGAGCAGCCCGGGGACCAGGAGGACCGGCAGGGGAAGCCGTTCGTCGGGCCCGCCGGGCGGCTTCTGGACCGGGCCCTGGAGGAGGCGGGCATCGATCCTTCCGAGGCCTACGTCACCAACGCGGTCAAGCACTTCAAGTTCACCCAGGCCGAGCCGCGCAAGCGCCGGATCCACAAGGCGCCCAGCCTGCGGGAGATGACCGCGTGCGGCCCCTGGCTGGCCGCCGAGCTCGCGGTGGTGGAGCCGGAGCTGATCGTCGTACTCGGGGCGACCGCCGGGAAGGCGCTGCTCGGGTCCTCCTTCCGGGTCACACAGGTGCGGGGCACGGTGCTGGAGGAGGAGATCCATGGCCGGCCGGAGCGGCTGGTGCCGACGGTGCATCCGTCGTCGGTGCTGCGGGCGGACGACCGGGAGGCGGCGTACCGGGGGCTGCTGTCGGACCTGAAAGTGGCGGCGCAAGCCCTGGGGTAATAGCTACAATCGGCGCATGCCCCTTACCTTCACCTTCGATCCTGCCGTCACGCCCGAGCTGCGTGACGGCATCCTCGACCTGTGGGCCGACGTCTCCAACGCGGGCGGGGCCGTCGGTTTTGTGCCGCCGGTGACGCCGGAGGACATCCGTCCCTGGCTGACGCGGCACTTCGCGTCGATGGCGGAGGGGCAGGTCAGGCTGCTCGTCGGGCATGACGAGGAGGGGTGCGTCGCGGCGACCGCGTTCCTCACCTTCAACACGCACCACCTCATGACGCACTGGCTGTGGCTGTACACGGTCATGGTGCATCCCCGTCATCAGGGCAAGGGGTACGGGCGTGATCTGCTGGCGGCGGCTGCCGACGCGGCCCGAGGGCTCGACGGCATCGAGGCGATCCGCCTCACCTGCCGGGGCGGTCTCGGCCTGGAGCGCTTCTACGAGTCCTGCGGCTACAAGGAGGTCGGCCGCGTCCCCGGCGCTATCCGGGTGGCGCCCGGCGACGACCGGGACGACATCATCATGCTGCTGCCGCTGAACTGAACCCGGCGGCCCCGTACCCCCCTGCAGGATCGGCCGCCCGGCGTGCTTCACTGGACGGTGCCCCTTTGGGTGCGTTCTGGCCGTTCGAACCGGAAGAGTGGATTGAGATGCTCCGCTACACGCTGATGCGCCTCGGCATCTTCGCAGGCTGCCTCGTGGTCGTCTGGGGTCTCGTCTACTCCGGCCTCGCCCCGCGCGGTCTCGGCGCCAGCAACGGCCTGTGGATCGTCATGCTCGCCCTGCTGCTCTCCGCGCCGATCAGCTTCGTCGTGCTGCGCAAGGAGCGGGACCGGGCGTCCGTGCAGATCGTGCAGCGGGTGGACCGGATGAAGGCCAACCTGGAGGCCAACCGCAACCAGGAGGACGCCGCCGACGACGCGTCACGGGTGCAGGGGCAGACCTCGTAAGGGCCCGCACCGGCGTACAGCGCCCCGTTTCCGTACTTGCTCGGAAACCGGGCGCTTTGTCATGTGTGGGTGGGGTCGTGTTTCAGCCTGTCAAAGCCAGGCTTTGAGGTCCTCAAAGTTCAGGTGTTAAGGTCGATGGCATGAAGTCAGCAGTCGCGCCCCTTATGCCCCTGAGCACTTTGCTCGTGGCGCGCCTGCACGTGGATCTCTGTCGGTGCGCGTCCGCTACCTGTCGTCCCTGACGTAACGCAACCCCCGTCGTCTCCCACGTCAGTCCCTACGCGTCCCCCAACGGAGCCATTCCGTGTCCTCACACACGAAATCCTTCAAGGTGCCCTTCTGGGCCCAGATCATCGCCGGTCTCGTCCTGGGTGTGCTGCTCGGCTGGCTCGCCCGCAGCCAGGACCTGTCCTGGCTGGTCACGACCCTGGAGAAGGTCGGCGACACGTTCATCGGCCTGCTGAAGCTCGCCGTCGCCCCCCTCGTCTTCTTCGCGATCCTGGTGTCGATCACCAACCTGCGGAAGGTCAACAACGCGGCCCGCCTGGCCTCGCGCACCCTCCTGTGGTTCATGGCCACGTCGCTGATCGCGGTGAGCATCGGCCTGGTCATCGGCCTGGTCACCAACCCGGGCGCCGGCACCGGTCTCACCCCCAAGGACGGTGCGAAGCCCGAGGACACCGGCTCCTGGATCGACTTCCTGACCGGCATCGTGCCGACCGACGTCATCACGCCGTTCACCGAGCTGAACGTGCTGCAGATCGTCTTCATGGCCGCCGTCGCCGGTATCGCCGCCCTCCAGCTCGGTGAGAGGGCCCAGCCGATCCTCACCCTCAGCGAGTCCGTCCTCGAACTGCTGCAGAAGGCGCTGTGGTGGGTCATCCGGCTCGCCCCGCTCGGCACCGTCGGCCTCATCGGCAACGCCATCGCCACCTACGGCTGGGACCTGATCGGCAAGTACGCGACGTTCACCGCCGACATCTACGTCGGCTGCCTGATCGTGCTGTTCGGCGTCTACCCGGCGCTGCTCGCGACCGTCGCCAAGGCCAACCCGGTCCAGTTCTTCAAGGGCGCCTGGCCCGCGATCCAGCTGGCCTTCGTCTCCCGCTCGTCCGTGGGCACGATGCCGCTGACCCAGAAGGTCACCGAGCGCCTCGGGGTGCCCAAGGAGTACGCCTCCTTCGCGGTGCCGTTCGGCGCGACGACCAAGATGGACGGCTGCGCCGCGATCTACCCGGCCATCGCCGCGATCTTCGTCGCCCAGATCTTCGACATCCAGCTGGGGGTCGGCGACTACCTGCTGATCGCGTTCGTCTCGGTGGTCGGCTCCGCCGCCACGGCCGGTCTCACCGGCGCGACGGTCATGCTGACCCTCACCCTCTCCACCCTCGGCCTGCCGATGGAGGGCGTGGGCCTGCTCCTCGCGATCGACCCGATCCTGGACATGATCCGCACCGCGACCAACGTCGCCGGTCAGGCCCTGATCCCGGTCCTGGTCTCCGCCCGCGAGAACCTGCTCGACCGCACGGCCTACGCCACGGCCGACGGCTCCTCCCTGGACGAGCCGCGCGACGCACAGCCCGAGCAGGTCCCCGCCGCGGCCTGACGCGCCGACGCCCCCTGGCCGGTCCTCCTCGGTTTCCCGACCGAGGGCCGGCCGGGGGGACCGTACGCTAAGCGGTATGGGTGCCGTGAAGACCAAGCGGATGCCGCGTGCGGTCCGTGAACAGCAGATGCTGGACGCCGCCGTGCAGATCTTCGGACAACGGGGGTACAGGGCCGCGTCGATGGACGAGATAGCCGAACTCGCGGGCGTGTCCAAGCCGTTGGTCTACCTGTACCTGAATTCCAAGGAAGACCTCTTCACCGCCTGCATCCGCCGCGAGGCCGAGGCGCTCGTCGAGGCCGTGCGCGCCGGTGTCCGGCGTGACCTGCCCGCCGACCGGCAACTCTGGGAAGGGCTCGGGGCGTTCTTCGCGCACACCGCGCGCAACCCGGACGCCTGGTCGGTCCTGCACCTCCAGGCCCGTACGCACGGCGAGCCCTTCGCCGCCGAGGTCGCCGCGATGCGCGAGGAGATCGTCGCGTTCGTGACCCAGCTGATCCTTGCCGCCGCGCGCGAGGCGCACCGCGATCCCGACCTCCCGGAACGCGAGGTCGCCGGCCTCGCCGAGGCCCTGGTCGGCGCCGCCGAGTCGCTCGCCGCCTGGGCCAACGCCACCCCGGGCGTCTCCGCCCGCCAGGCCGCGGCCACGATGATGAACTTCGCCTGGGCGGGACTGGGCGACCTCATGGCGGGGCGGCCGTGGTCACCGCCGGAGGAGCTGGCGGGGGCTCAGGCGGAGGAGCGGGCGGGGGCTCAGGTGGAGTAGAGCTCCCCCGTCAGGTGGATCCGGTCCTCCCGGCCCCGGAGTTCGAACCGGCCGTCCTCCGCCGCGTACGTCACCGTCCCGGGCAGCAGGACCGGTGCGCGGAACTGCGCGCGTGCGTGGCAGGACTCCGGCGTGCCGTGTGCGGCGAGGCAGCGGGCGAGGGTCCACATGCCGTGGGCGATGGCCCGGGGGAAGCCGAACAGGCGGGCCGTGAGCGGGTGGAGGTGGATCGGGTTGCGGTCGCCGGACGCCGCCGCGTACCGGCGTCCGACGTCCTCGGCGAGCCGCCACTCGGCGACGGCCGGCAGCTGTTTCCGTATCTCCTCCCGGTGTGTCCCGGCCTCCTCCCGGGGCGCCTCGGCGGGACGTCGGGTGCGGTGCCGGGCGAGGTAGGTGCTCCTCGACTCCCAGACGACGTCCCCGTCCTCACGCACCTCGGTGACGACGGTCGCCTCCGTGCCGCGCCGGTGGGGCGCCAACCCTTCGACGTACACCGTGAGTTCGTACGCGCCGGTGGCCGGCATCGCCCGGTGCCGGGTCATCGTGATCGACGTGTGGACGAGGCCCAGCAGCGGCAGCGGGAAGTCCCGGCCGCTCATCAGCCGCATGGCCAGGGGGAAGCCCAGCACGTGCGGACAGGGCAGCGGCAGCGCGTCCTCCCCGGTCGGGAACCCGCAGACCCGCTCGTACGCCGCCAGCCGCGCGAGGTCGACGCGCAGGCCGGGCAGGACGAGCCGGGTGTGCGGGAACTCCGCGTCGGGACGCGGGCGTTTGAAGGGGGACAGCAGGGCGCCGCGCGCGAGGAGCGGGGCGAGGGAGGGGGACCCGGTGAGGACGAGAGCGGCGTCGGTCATCACGCCCCCAGCAGGCTCTGGCCGCACACGCGGACGACCTGCCCGTTGACCGCACCCGAGGCCGGGTGCGCGAGCCAGGCGGTGGTCTCGGCGACATCGGCCGGAAGGCCGCCCTGCGCGAGGGAGTTCATGCGGCGGCCCGCCTCGCGGATGAACAGCGGGACGGCGGCCGTCATCTTCGTCTCGATGAAGCCCGGCGCGACCGCGTTGACCGTCACCCCGTGCTCGGCGAGCGCGCGCGGCGCGAGGGAGCGGACCAGACCGACGATGCCCGCCTTGCTCGCCCCGTAGTTGGTCTGGCCCGCGTTGCCGGCGATCCCCGCGATCGAGGCGGTCGCCACGATCCGGCCGCCCCGGTTCAGCGTCCCGGACTTCAGCAGCGCGTCCGTCGTGCGCAGCACGCTCGCCAGGTTCACCTCCAGCACCGGGATCCAGCGCTCGGCGGGCATGTTGACCAGTCGCCGGTCCCGTGTGATGCCCGCGTTGTGGATGAGCAGGTCCAGGCCGTCCGGCAGGGCCTCGGTGATCCGCGTGCCCGCGTCGGCGGCGGTGATGTCGAGGAGCAGCGCGGTGCCGCCGAGCCGGTCGGCGACGCGGCGGGCGTCCTGCTCGGCCTGCGGTACGTCGAGGACGACGACCCGGGCCCCGTCCCGGGCGAGCGTCTCGGCGACCGCCTCGCCGATGCCGCGGGCGGCGCCGGTGACCAGGGCGGTTCGGCCGGCCAGGGGGCGGTCCCGGTCGACGGGGGTGGCGGGTTCCTCGCCCGTCCCGGCCTCGATCACCTGCCCGCTCACATACGCCGACTTGGGCGACAGCAGGAAGCGGAGGGTGGATTCGGCGGCCGAGGTGTCCGTGAGCCGCACCATGTTCACGGTCCTGCCCCGGCCGATCTCCTTGCCCAGGGAGCGTGTGAAGCCCTCCAGGGCCTGCTGGGCGGCGGCCTGGTGATGGTCGGCGGGGTCGAGCGGCGCGCCGAGCAGGACCACGCGTCCGCTCGCGGTGACCGACCGTACGACGGGGTGCAGGGCCGCGTGCACCTCGGCCAGGCCCTCGACGTCCCGTACGCCGGTCGCGTCCAGGACGACGGCCGCCGCCCGGTCCGAGCTCGCCGGGCCGATCCCGGTACGGGCGAGGACCGGCGCCAGGTCGAGGGCGGACCTGCCGGCGGTGAGGTGGCGCACGCCGCCGTCGAGGGCCGGCCGCTCGGGGGACCAGCGGGTCAGCGCCGCGGGCTGGGGCAGGCCGAGCCGCCGGGTGAGGAAGCGGCCGGGCCCGGTGGCGGTGAAGCTCAGATAGCGGTCGGCCATGGCGACTCCCAGCTCGGATGACTGCTCACACTTGCTTACTCTGGAGTAAGGTTACCGTAGGTAAGGCTACGTCACAGGCGAGGAGCGGTCGAGATGAGCCCCCAGAAGATGTCGGTGCGGCGTGTGGCGGTCGTCGGCGGAGCGCGCATCCCGTTCGCCCGCTCCGACGGCCCCTACGCCACCGCCTCCAACCAGCAGATGCTCACCGCCGCCCTCGACGGCCTGGTCGAGCGGTACGGGCTCCAGGAGCCGGGCGCGGTCGGCGAGTTCGTGGCCGGTGCGGTCCTCAAGCACAGCCGCGACTTCAACCTGGCCCGCGAAACGGTCCTCGGCTCGCGTCTGCACCCCACCACTCCCGCCTACGACATCCAGCAGGCCTGCGGCACCGGACTCCAGGCCGTCATCGCCGCCGCCAACAAGATCGCCCTCGGCCAGACCGAATCGGCGGTCGCGGGCGGCGCCGACACGGCGAGCGACGCGCCCCTGGGCGTCAACGACAGCCTGCGCCGCATCCTGCTGGAGGCCCGCAGGGCGAAGTCGCTGGGCGGGCGCGTGAAGGCCCTGGCGAAGGTGCGCCCGGGCCACCTCGTCCCCGACATCCCGCGCAACGCCGAGCCGCGCACCGGACTGTCCATGGGCGAACACGCCGCCGTCACCGCCCACGCCTGGGGCATCGCCCGCGAGGCGCAGGACGAACTGGCGGCGGCCAGTCACCAGCGGCTGGCGGCGGCGTACGAACGCGGCTTCTTCCAGGACCTGGTGATCCCCTTCCGGGGCCTGGCCCGCGACCAGAACCTGCGCCCCGGCTCGACCGTGGAGAAACTCGCTTCCCTCAAGCCGGTGTTCGGCCTCGACCAGCCCGACCCGACCATGACGGCCGGGAACTCGACCCCGCTGACGGACGGGGCGGCGACCGTGCTGCTGGCGAGCGAGGAGTGGGCCCGCGAGCGCGGCCTGGAGCCGCTGGCGTATCTCACCGCGTACGAGACGGCGGCCGTCGACTTCGTCGGCTCAGACGTCGCCGGCGGTGAGGACGGGCTGCTCATGGCACCCGCGTACGCCGTGCCGCGCATGCTGGAGCGGGCCGGACTCGGCCTGGCCGACTTCGACCTGGTGGAGATCCACGAGGCCTTCGCATCCCAGGTGCTGGCGACCCTCGCGGCCTGGGAGAAGCGGGGCCTGGGCACCGTGGACCGCGCCCGGCTGAACGTCGCGGGCTCGTCCCTCGCCACCGGCCATCCCTTCGCCGCCACCGGCGCCCGGATCGTGGCGACCCTGGCCAAGCTGCTCGCCGAACGCGACGCGCCCGCCCGCGGGTTGATCTCCGTCTGCGCGGCGGGCGGGCAGGGGGTGACGGCGATCCTGGAACGGGCCTGAGGCCGACGGCGTACCGAAGCTGAAGGACCCTCACGTAACCCCCGAGAATGCACAGGCCTGGCTCAGGACCATCCCCCAACCCGCACAAACCCACCACGTGAGGCCCGTACGATCCCGTTCCTACCGCCAGTAACCCCTTTCTGGGGGTTCAACCGGTTGAGCGCCTCGGCGTGCGAGGCACGTACGTATGCAGCAAGCAGTTCCTTCGCTGCGCGCCCCAGGAGCCGCCCGTGTCCACTGCCCATCCCTCCTCCGCCTACGGCGACATCTACGGCGGACCGGCCCTGGTCGAGCCCGAGACGCGGCGGCTCGACGGGGCGGTGCGGGAGGCGTCCGTACCGCCGCTGGCGCCGCCGTGGACCCACGGGTCCCTCGCCGACCTGCCGTTCGACAACGCGAGCGCGGACCCGGACGCCGTGGCGCTCAGCCGCAAGGACGCCGACGGGCGCTGGAGCGACGTCACGGCGGCGCAGTTCGCCGAGCAGGTGCTGGCCGTGGCGAAAGGGCTGATCGCCGAAGGGCTGATGCCCGGCGACCGGATCGCCGTGATGGCCCGCACGATCTACGAGTGGACCGTCCTGGACTTCGCCGCCTGGGCGGCCGGTCTCGTCACCGTCCCCATCTATCCCACGTCATCCGTCTTCCAGGCCCGCTGGATCCTCCAGGACTCCGGCGCTGTCGCCCTGGTCACCGAGTTCGCCGGGCAGGCCGCCGCACTCGGCCCGGAGCGCGAACGCCTGCCCGACCTGCGGCACATGTGGATCGTGGAGAAGGGCCACATCGACCGGCTGGCGGAAGCCGGCGCGCACCTCGCCGACCAGGAGGTCGAGGTGCGGCGCGGCATGCTGGGCCCCGACACCCTCGCCACCCTCGTCTACACCTCCGGCACCACGGGCCGCCCCAAGGGCTGCGCGCTCACCCACGGCAACTTCTTCGCCGAGGTCGACAACGCCATCGAGCTGCTCTACCCCGTCTTCCGGGCCAAGACCAGCGAAGAGGCCTCGGTGCTGCTGTTCCTGCCCATGTCCCACGTCTTCGGGCGCATGGTGGCGATCGCCTGCGTCCGCGCCCGCGTACGGCTCGGCCACGCGCCCAGCATCAAGGCGGAGAACCTGCTGCCGGACCTGGCGAGCTTCCGGCCGACCTGTCTGCTCGCCATCCCGTACATGCTGGAGAAGGTCTTCAACGTGGCCCGGGCCAAGGCCGAGGCGGGCGGCCGGGTGACGTCGTTCGACCGCGCGGTGGCGGTGGCGCGGCGCTACGGCGAGGCGATGGAGGCCCAGCAGACCGGCACCGGACCCGGCCCCTCCCGCGCCCTGAGGACCGCCCGCGTCTTCTACGACCCCCTCGTCTACCGCCGGATCCGCAACGCCATGGGCGGCAGGGTCCGCTACGCCATCTGCGGCGGCTCCCCCCTGGGCCGCCGCCTCGCCGCGTTCTACGCCGGAGCCGGCATCGAGATCTTCGAGGGCTACGGCCTCACGGAGACCACGGGCGCGTCGACCGTCACCCCGCCCCTCAAACCCCGCCTGGGCACGGTCGGGTGGCCCCTGCCCGGCACCCGCGTCCGGATCGCCGCCGACGGCGAGATCCTCCTCGCCGGCGACCACGTCCTGCGCGGCTACTGGGACCCCCAGGCCGGGGGCGTCGTACCCGCCGCCCCCGACGGCTGGCTCGCCACGGGCGACATCGGCGAACTGGACGACGAGGGCTACCTGACGATCACCGGCCGCAAGAAGGAACTGCTGATCACCGCGGGCGGCAAGAGCGTCGCCCCGGCGCCCCTGGAGAACTGGCTGCGCTCCCACCCGCTGATCTCCCAGTGCATGGTCGTGGGCGACGGCCGTCCCTTCGTCTCGGCCTTGATCACCCTGGACCCGGAGGGCATCACCCACTGGCGCCAGATGAACGGCAAACACCCCGTACCGCCCAAACTCCTCGTCGACGACGAGGAACTCCGCTCCGTCCTCCAGCGTGCCGTCGACGAGGCCAACAAGATGGTCTCCCGCCCCGAGTCCATCCGCCGCTTCGCGATCCTCCCGGAGGACTTCACCGAGGAAGCCGGCCACCTGACCCCGTCGATGAAGCTCCGCCGCGAGGCGGTGATGCGCGCCTTCGCGGCAGAAGTGGAGGCCTTGTACACGCGGTGAGGCACCTTTGCGATCTCTTCACACAGGGTCCTTGACGCCGCAAGGCGTCTCGCCGTTGGCTTTCTGCCACCTCGTCGCGATGCTCCCCCATCGGAAGGCACCACCAGTGAAAGCGCGTAACACCCGTCGGGCCACTGTGCGTCCCCTCTCCACAGGCCTGGCGGTCTCCCTGGCGGCCCTGTCCCTCGCCGCCTGCGGCGGCAGCGGAAGTGACGACTCCGCGGGCGTGAAGAAGGGCAACGACATCACGGTGGGCCTGCTGCTGCCCGACCGGGACACGGCACGCTTCGAGAAGTTCGACTACCCCCTGATCAAGAGCGAGGTCGCCGAGCTCACCGAGAACCAGGGCAAGGTCGAGTACGCCAACGCCGAGGCGAGCGTGACCAGACAGAGCGAGCAGTTCCAGAAGATGATCGACGACAAGGTCGACGTCATCCTGGTGGACGCGCTGAACTCCAAGACCATCGCGTCCGACGTGCAGAAGGCCAAGGACGCCGGCATCCCGGTCATCGCCTACGACCGGCTCGCCGAGGGCCCGATCGACGCCTACGTCTCCCACGACAACGAACTCGTCGGCCAGGTGCAGGGCCGCGCCATCGTCGGGGAGCTCGGCGACAAGGCGGAGAAGAGCAAGGTCGTCATGATGAACGGCGACCCCGCCGACCCGAACACGGCACGGTTCAAGGACGGCGCGCTCAGCGAGCTCCAGGGGCAGGTCGACATCGTCCAGCAGTACGACACCAAGGAGTGGAAGCCCTCGATCGCCAAGGCCAACATGAAGAAGGCGATCCGGACCGTCGGGCTGAACAACATCGCCGCCGTCTACTCCGCCAACGACGGCATGGCGGGCGCCGTCATCGAGGCGCTGAAGGAGGCGGGCGCGACCACGATCCCGCCGGTGACCGGGCAGGACGCCAACCTGGACGCGGTGCAGCGGATCGTGTCGGGGGAGCAGTACATGACCGTGTACAAGTCCTTCCTGCTGGAGGCGACGAACGCCGCGAAGATCGCCGTGGCCAAGGTCCAGGGGCGCTCCATCGAGTTCGCCGCGCTGACCCGGGACACCGTCGACAGCCCCACGCAGAAGAACATCCCGGCGATGCTGGTGCCGGTGGTCGCCCTCACCAAGGACAACATCAAGGAGACGGTGATCACGGACGGGGTCTACACGGTCAAGGACATCTGCACGGCGAAGTACAAGGCGGACTGCGCGGCGATCGGCCTCGACTGAACCGCCAACGGGCCATCACGGCCTGGCTCTTGACTTCGCGAGGTGCCCGCGCGACATTCCCCACCCCTTGAGGTGTCCCGTCGCGCTGGAGACGTCATGACCACTGACATGAACTCCGCACCATCGGCTGCTGCCCCTTCTGCTTCCTCTCCCACCCGAAGACGAGTGCTGGCCGGTGCCGCGGGTGCCGGCCTCGCGGTCGCCGCCGGAGTGCAACAGGGTGCCCACGCCGCCGACTTACCCCCGCTCGGCACGTACGACGTCGTCGTCATCGGCTCCGGCGCGGCCGGGATGACCGCCGCGCTGACCGCCGCCGGGCAGGGCCTGAGCTGCGTCGTCGTGGAGAAGGCCCCGACCTTCGGCGGCTCGACCGCCCGCTCCGGAGCCGGGATCTGGATCCCGAACAACCCGGTGATCCTCGCGGCCGGTGTCCCCGACACTCCGGCCAAGGCCGCCGCCTACCTCGCCGCCGTCGTCGGCCCGGAGGTCCCCGCGGACCGGCAGCGCGCCTTCCTCACCCACGGCCCGGCGACGATCTCCTACGTCATGGCCCACAGCCCCCTGCGCTTCCGCTGGATGGAGGGCTACAGCGACTACTACCCCGAGCTGCCCGGCGGCCTGCCGAACGGCCGCTCCATCGAGCCCGACCAGCTCGACGGCACGCTCCTCGGCGCCGAACTGGCCCGCCTGAACCCGCCGTACATGGACGTCCCCGCCGGCATGGTGGTCTTCGGCGCCGACTACAAGTGGCTGGCCCTGGCCGCCGTGAACGCCCGGGGCGCAGCCGTCGCCGCCCAGTGCCTGGCCCGCGGCACGAAGGCCGCGGCGCTCGGCCAGAAGCCCCTGACGATGGGCCAGGCGCTGGCGGCGGGCCTGCGCGCGGGGCTGCGCTCCGCAGGCGTACCGGTATGGCTGAACACGCCCTTGAGCGACCTGCACGTCGAGAACGGCAGGGTCACCGGAGCCGTCGTCACCCGCGACGGCGCCCCGGGCCTGATCCGCGCCCGCCGGGGCGTGATCGTCGGCTCCGGCGGCTTCGAGCACAACGCGGCGATGCGCGAGCGGTACCAGCGCCGGCCGATCGGCACGGAGTGGACGGTCGGGGCGAAGGAGAACACCGGCGACGGCATCCGGGCGGGCGAGCGGCTCGGCGCGGCGCTCGACCTGATGGACGACGCGTGGTGGGGCCCGGCGATCCCGGTCCCGGGCCAGCCCTACTTCTGCCTCGCCGAACGCACGCTCCCCGGCGGGCTGCTGGTGAACGGGTCGGGCAGGCGCTTCGTCAACGAGGCCGCGCCCTACAGCGACGTCGTCCACACCATGTACGACGTCCACGACACCGACCCAGCGATCCCGTCCTGGCTGATCGTCGACCAGAACTACCGCAACCGGTACCTCTTCAAGGACGTCCTGCCGGCCCTGCCCCTCCCCGGCGCCTGGTACGACGCGGGCACCGCGCACAAGGCCTGGACCCTGGACGCCCTGGCCGCGTCGATCGGCGTCCCGGCGGCGGCCCTGCGCACGACCGTGGACCGCTTCAACTCCCAGGCACGGCGGGGCGAGGACCCCGACTTCCACCGCGGCGACAGCGCCTACGACCACTACTACACGGACCCGTCGGTCCTCCCGAACCCCTGCCTGGCGCCCCTCTGGCTGCCTCCCTACCACGCCTTCCGCATCGTCCCCGGCGACCTGGGCACGAAGGGCGGCATGCGGACGGACGCCCGGGCCCGCGTCCTGCGCCCCGACGGCTCGGTGATCCCGGGCCTGTACGCGGCGGGCAACGCCAGCGCGGCGGTGATGGGCCACAGTTACGCGGGCGCGGGCTCGACGATCGGTCCGGCGATGACGTTCGGGTACATCGCGGCGAGGGATGCCGCGGGGGTGCTGTAGGGACGGGCCCTAGGACACCGGCTCGGGGGGCTTGCGGGCGACCAGGCACGCCTGGCGGACCGGCTCCCCGAGCGCCTCGTCGGGCTCCCGGACGGTCCGGGAGCGGACGGCGAACCCGGCGGCTTCCAGCAGGGCGGCGATCCGCTCCGGCTGCCGCCGCCGGAAGGTCAGCGCCACCGGGTGCCCGAAGGCCTCCTCGTAGCGGCGGGGCTCGTCACCGGCCTGGAAGCCGAGGAGCAGATGCCCGCCGGGGCGCAGGACGCGGTGGAACTCGGCGAAGACGGACGGCAGCCGGTCGAGCGGGGTGTGGATGGTGGAGTACCAGGACACGACACCGTCGAGCGAGCCGTCGGCCAGCTCCAGCTCCAGCATCGAGCCCTGCTCGAACCGCAGGCCCGGATGCTCACGCCGGGCGATCGCGAGCATGGACTCCGACAGGTCCACCCCGAACACGGACAGCCCCCGCGACGCCAGATACGCGGTCACCCGCCCGGGCCCACACCCCAGGTCGGCGACCTCGCCCCCCTCACCCACGAGCTCCGCGAACCCGTACAGCAGCCCCAGATCCAACGGCATCGCCACGCGCGGCTCACTGAAGCGGACGGCGTAGTCCTCCGCCACGGCGTCGTAGAAGACCCGGGTCTCATCCACAAAGTCGAGGTCAGTCATCCCCCGAGCCTATGGCGGGGCACTGACACCGCGTGGGGCTCCTCCGGCGTCCCGGCTGCCCGGTCCTCGTCCGCCTGCCGGGCTCCGGTCCCCGCCCCCGCGTCGATCGCCGTGCCCAGGCCGAGGCCGAGGCCGAGGCCCCGGGCCAGGCCAGGCCCTGGCCGGGCGGCCAGAATTCGCCGGAAATTCACCGGATGGCAAGGGGGAGCAAAAGGCAGGAGCCCCGCCGCCTTACGGCGGGGGGCTCCTTGGGTACTACTGATCAGACCGGGGTGACGTTCTCAGCCTGCGGGCCCTTCGGACCCTGCGTGACGTCGAAAGACACCTGCTGGTTCTCCTCGAGCGAGCGGAAGCCGCTCGCGTTGATCGCGGAGTAGTGGACGAAGACGTCGGGGCCGCCGCCCTCCTGGGCGATGAAACCAAAGCCCTTTTCGGCGTTGAACCACTTCACGGTTCCGGTAGCCATAAGCCCTCCTTGGGCTCAAAAGGGTTGCCCTGCTCCAGAACCAGCAAGTGTGAAGATGAATTCTGCACAACTGCATACGTCTGAGAATGACGAGAGCCCGCGGTCACATGCTCCGCAGGCTCTGTACTGCAAGGGAAACCAAACTGCAACTTGCGACGAGCCTAGCACGCAGGCCCCGGAATGCAATAGGGGTCAAGATCACGTCACCCGAATGTTTGAACACAGTCCGCCGACTGGCGGTGAAGGCGCCGGCGACAGGTCCCGGGCCCACGGCGGGGCCGGGCGCGGGCCGGTACGCCATGAGGGCTAGCCTCACGATGTGGACAATCCTCGCACCCGGCCGCGCGTCGGCCACATCCAGTTCCTGAACTGCCTGCCCTTGTACTGGGGGCTCGCCAGAACGGGCACGCTCCTCGACTTCGAGCTCACCAAGGACACCCCTGAGAAGCTCAGCGAGAAGCTGGTGCAGGGCGATCTCGACATCGGTCCGATCACCCTGGTCGAGTTCCTCAAGAACGCCGACGACCTCGTCGCCTTCCCCGACATCGCCGTCGGCTGCGACGGCCCGGTCATGTCCTGCGTGATCGTCTCGCAGGTCCCCCTGGACCGGCTGGACGGCGCCCGCGTCGCCCTCGGCTCGACCTCCCGCACCTCCGTCCGCCTCGCCCAGCTGCTCCTCGCCGAGCGCTACGGCGTACAGCCGGACTACTACACGTGCCCGCCCGACCTCAGCCTGATGATGCAGGAGGCCGAGGCCGCCGTCCTCATCGGTGACGCGGCCCTGCGCGCGAACATGGTCGACGGCCCGCGCTTCGGCCTGAACGTGCACGACCTGGGCGCGCTGTGGAAGGAGTGGACGGGCCTGCCGTTCGTCTTCGCGGTCTGGGCGGCGCGCCGCGACTACGCGGAGCGCGAGCCGGTCATCACGCGCAAGGTGCACGAGGCCTTCCTGGACTCGCGCAACCTGTCCCTGGAGGAGGTCGGCAAGGTCGCCGAGCAGGCCGCCCGCTGGGAGGCCTTCGACGAGGAGACCCTCGCCCGCTACTTCACGACCCTCGACTTCCGCTTCGGCGGCCCGCAGCTGGAGGCGGTCGCCGAGTTCGCCCGCCGGGTCGGCCCCACGACCGGCTTCCCCGCGGACGTGAAGGTGGACCTGCTCCAGCCGTGAGCGGGGCCGCCCTCCCGCACTACTCTGCTGAGGAGTGCGCGCGTACGGGGTCCGGCGGGGGCCTGCGGGCGCCTACGGGGGAGGGATGACGCCATGCGGCCGCTCGAAGTCGACGAACCCACCGTCGTGGGGCCCTACCGGCTGCTCGGCCGGCTGGGCTCGGGCGGCATGGGCCGGGTCTACCTGGGCCGCAGCGCGGGCGGCCGTACGGTCGCGGTGAAGATCGTCCATCCGCACTTCGCGCTGGACGAGGAGTTCCGGGCCCGCTTCCACCGCGAGGTCGAGGCCGCGCGCCGGGTCGGCGGCGCCTGGACGGCACCGGTCCTGGACGCGGACCCGGACGCGCGCGTGCCGTGGGTGGCGACGGCGTACGCGGCGGGCCCCCCGCTGTCGGCCGCGGTCACCGAGGGCGGTGCGCTGCCCGCCCACACCGTACGGGTCCTGGGGGCGGGGCTGGCCGAGGCGCTGGCGGCGGTGCACGACCTGGGCCTGGTGCACCGGGACGTGAAGCCCTCGAACGTCCTGCTCACACTCGACGGTCCGCTGCTGATCGACTTCGGCATCGCACGGGCCACGGACGGTACGGCGTCCCTGACCTCCACGGGCGTGTCGATCGGCTCGCCCGGCTACATGTCGCCCGAGCAGATCCTCGGCAAGGGCGTCACGGGCGCGGCGGACGTCTTCTCGCTCGGCGCGGTCCTGGCGTACGCGGCGACCGGCGAACCGCCCTTCCCCGGGGACTCCTCGGCGGCCCTGCTCTACAAGGTCGTCCACGAGGAGCCGGAACTCGGCTCGCTGGACGGACCGTTGCGGGAGCTCACGGCGGCCTGCCTGGCGAAGGACCCGGACGCGCGGCCCGCCCCCGCCGAGGTGGCCCGGCGGCTGGCGCCCGAGGGCGCGGCCCGGCTGGTGGCGGGCGGGTGGCTGCCGGGGGCGCTGGTGGAGCAGGTGAGCCGGAGCGCCGTGCGGCTGCTGAACCTGGAGGCCACGGGGCCCGGGGCGGCCGGGGGCCCTTCGGGGCCGGTCGGTTTCAGCAGCCCGTCTGTGGCCGCGGGGGAGGTGGTGGCTTCGGGGGAGGCCGTGGCGCCGGTGGGTGGTGTGGCGTCGGGGGAGGGCGTGGGGCCGGTGGGTGGTGTGGCGTCGGGGGAGGCCGTGGGGCCGGTGGGTAGCGTGACGTGGGATGAGACGGTGACGCCGGGTGAGACGGTGACGCCGGCGGAAGCGGGTCCGGCCGGCGTGTTCGGGCCGCCGCCGGTGATGCCCGCGCCACCGGCCCCCTCCACCGCCGTACCCGCACCGGCACCTGTTCCCGCACCCGCCGCACCTGAACCCGCACCCGCACCCGCCGCACCTGAACCCGCACCCGCACCCACCGCACCTGAACCCGCACCCGCACCCACCCCCGCCCCTGTACCCGCACCCCGGGACGGCGGTCCGCAGGACGACACCGCCGCCCCGTCATCCGCTGCCCCGTCATCCGCCGGCCGGCGCCCCGGCCGGGTGTCCGTCTCCGTGGCGGCGACGTCCACGCCGGAGGGCGGCGGCCGCGTGCGGAAGCTGAGCTGCACCGTGGCGCTGGCGGTCGCCGGAGCGATGGCGGCCGTGACGATCGGCTCGGTGTTCGTGTTCGACCTGCTGCCGGACCGCACCTCCCACGACGACGACACGAGCGACTCCGGCGCGGGCGCCGGCTCTCCCCCCGCGGCGACGGCGAGCGCCGCCCCTTCCGGCGCCGTGCCCGCCGCGTACCTCGGCACGTGGGAGGGCCAGGGCACCGCCCTCGACGGCAGGCTGCCCCTCGGCACGTTCCGGATCACCGTCGAACGGGCCGCAGTGGGCCAGGAGTTGGGGCGCCTGCGCCAGACCGACCAGATCGGCGGCGTCTGCGTCGACGTACTGACCCTGAAGCAGGTGACGAAGAAGGAGCTCGTCGCGACGTCCGTGGGCGCGAAGACCAACCACGGCGGCTGCAACCCGGCCCCCACGACCGTGCGCCTCACGCCGGTGGGCGACGACCTCCGGTACCGGTCGGAGAGCGAGGACTCGGGTCGTCCTCAGGCTCGGATGTCGAGGGTGCGGTAGCGGAGGACCGACCGCTGTACTTGACGAGCACGGTGATCAGCAGCGCGGCCGCGGCGAGCGTGGCGACGAGACCGACAGCCCACAGCGGTCGACGGTCGGCCGCCCCGGCCGGTGCTCGTACCGCAGCGCGGCCCCCGCCGCCTTCCTCCGCTTCGGCTTCGCCGAACCCCTGCTCAACGCCTCATCCCGGGACGACGACCGTGCGCAGTTCACCGTCGCCCAGGTGGAGCATGCCCTTGCCGGGGGCGACCTGGCCGCCGACCATGCTGCGGTTGAGGCGGACGCCGATGAGGTCGCCGCTGGAGGACTCCTGCGGGGAGAGGAGGATGCCGCGGCGGGCCTTCTTCGCGTCGACCTGCCAGCCGGAGAAGCCGCTGCACACGTCCTCCTCGTCACCGGCGATGACGAGGGCGAGGCCGCGCTCGGCGCCGCGCGAGACGAGCTTCTTCAGCTGGCTCTCGGCGTCGCAGTCCTCCAGGATCTCGCCGTCGTCGATGAGCACGGCGATCGGCTCCTCCAGGGACGCCTGGTCGACGAGCTCCTCGAACTCGTCCTCGTCGATGTCGTCGCCGGTGAAGACCTTCAGGACACCATCCGCGCCGTCGAGTTGGCGCAGTGGCGACTGGCGCGGGGCCGCGACGACCAGGCGCGTGCCCTGGGCCAGGAAGGAGTGCGCGAAGTTCAGCAGGACCGTCGAGCGGCCCGACTTGGCCGGGCCCGCGACGACGAACGCCGGTACGCCCTGGGCCAGATCGGGGCCGAAGCCGATGATCTCGTCGCCGCCGATGCCGGCCAGACCCCACAGGCGCGAGCGGGACGCGTCCGGGTCGCGCATCTCCCAGGCCTCCGGGAAGGAGATACGGCTGGGCAGGCTGTCGACGCGGAACGGGCGGCGCGCGCGCGGCACTTCGGCGTCGCGGGCCGTGGCCGCCTCGCCGATCGCCGCCAGCGCCGCGGCCTGTCCCTGGCCGCTGGTGTCCTCGGCGAGCAGCGCGAACTGCGTCTCCGTACCGGACTCGTTGCGGAACGCACGCCCCGGCGGGATCTCCTCCGGCACCTTGCGTACCGGGATGCCGAGCGCCGAGAAGTCGCTGCGGTCGGCCAGCCGCAGACCGTACTTGTCCTCGGTGAGGGTAGCGATACGGCCGACCAGCAGGGTCCGGTCGCCGGTGAGGACCAGGTGGATGCCGACGCTCGCGCCCTCACGCATCATCGTCTGCAACTCGTCGGTCAGCGAACCGTGGTCGATCTCGCCGAGCGTGGGCACCCAGCCCTCCCAGCGGTCGAGCAGCACCACGATGTGCGGCAGCCGCTCGTCCTCGGAGACCGAGGCCCGCTGCTCGCCGATGTCCGCGAAGCCCTTGTCCGACAGCAGGTCCTGGCGCCGGCCCATCTCGCCCTTGAGCCGGTTGACGAGCCGCACGACCCGCTCGGTCTGGTTACGGCTGACGACCGCGCCGCAGTGCGGCAGCCGGGTCAGCGCGTTGAGCGCGCCGTTGCCGCAGTCGATGCCGTAGAGATGCACGTCGGCGACCGAGTGCGTGCGGGCGATGGAGCCCGCGAGAGTGCGCAGCACCTGCGAGCGGCCGCTGCGCGGCGCACCGCCGATCATCAGATGGCCGAAGGACGAGAAGTCCACGACGACCGGGCGGCGGGACTGGCTGGCGGGCAGGTCCTCGATGCCGTACGGGGCCGGCGGCAGCGTGCCGGCGCCCCCGGCGAACGCGGGAACCTCGATCTCGTCCAGCAGCAGCGTCTCGTCGAGGGCGGGCAGCCACGGGCTGTGCTGGGGCGGGATGCCGAGTGACTGGTTGGCGTCCCGGATGGTGTCGACGAGGACCTTCAGGTCGGTGATCTCCTCGTCCTCACGGGCCTCGGCCTTCGGCTTGACCAGCGCGGCCCGGCCCAGGTCCTCCCAGGTCAGCGGGCCCACCCAGGGCATCAGCACGGCAGGGTCGGCGGCACCGGGCCGACGGCCACCCACGCGTCCGGACTGGAAGGGCACCAGCGAGGCGTGCCCGAGCCGGGCGTAGGCGCGGCCCGGGGTGTTCTTGGAGATGTGCCCGGCCTCGGGCGAGTCGATGACGTCGGTCGACTCGCCGCCGTCCGTCACACGCAGCGCGATACGGAGGTTGGTGTTGGCGCGGATCTCGGGGGAGACGACACCGGACGGCCGCTGGGTCGCCAGCAGCAGGTGAATACCGAGGGACCGGCCACGCTGGGCGATGTTGACCAGCCCCGTGACGAAGTCGGGCAGGTCACGCACCATGGACGCGAACTCGTCGATGACGATGAGCAGTCGGGGCACCGGCTGGTGCGACGGATCCCGGCGCACCAGGTCCTGGTAGTCCTCGATGTCCTTGGCGTCGGCGGCGGCCAGGATGTGCTCGCGGCGGTGCAGCTCCGCACCCAGCGACTCCAGGGCCCGCTCCACCAGGTGGGCGTCGAGGTCGGTCACCATGCCGACCGTGTGCGGCAGATGCACACAGTCCTTGAAGGCCGCGCCACCCTTGTAGTCGACCAGCACGAACGTCATGTTCTCGGGCGTGTTCGCCACGGCCAGCGCCGCCACGATGGTCTGCAGCAGCTCCGACTTACCCGAACCGGTCGTACCGGCGATCAGACCGTGCGGACCGTCCTTGCGGATGTCGATGCCGAACGGCCCGTCGTACGACTCCCCGATGACGGCCAGCGTCGACTGCCCGCCCATCCGCCACCGGGCCACGATCGCGTCACTCGTCGGCGGCTCCAGCTGCAGCACGTCCAGCAGCCGGCTGGAGCCCGGCAGGGCCGAGTCCTCGGTCTCACCGCTGATGTCCCGCAGCGGCGACAGCGCCCGGGCGAGCCGCAGACACCAGGCAGGGGAGACGAAGTCGGGCCGTACGTCCTTCAGCCGCTCCGCGCCGGCCTCCTCCACACGCAACCGCAACTTCTCGGTACGGCCGGCCTGTTCGGGCTGCTGGTCGGTGGTGTGCCAAGCCTGGAAGGAGGGGAAGGCACCGGCGACCTGCTGGGCCTGCTGCTGGACCTGCTGGGCCTGCTCGTACTCCTCGGCCTTCGGCTCGGCGACGACGTACGCCTGGCACTCGCCGGGCAGGAACCGCTCCTCGGCGTCGAGGCAGATGGCGAACATGGAGACGGAAGGGCCCTCGCGCAGCAGCCGCACCACACCGGGGAGCGACCGCAGCCGCCGGGACCCGTCCCAGACCACGACGATGTCGGGGTCAGTGAAGCTCGAACCACCCTGCGACTTGTTCTGCTCGGCGGCCTTCTTGCGCGCGTCGAGGATCTGCGTCAGCTCGCCGATGCGGGCGCCGACCGTCTCGGCGTCGGTCCCGATGAGCACGTTGACGTCCTGCCCGCCGGACGGCCGGGCGTGCGGCAGCCAGCGCACCCAGTCCCAGGACTCCTGCGCGGCGTTGTCGCTCAGCACGTAGAACTGCACGTCCATCGGGCTGTGCAGCGTCGCGGCCTGCGCGACGGCCCACCGCCCCAGAGCGCGGGCGGAATCCCCGGGCCCGGCCATGCCGATGACACCGAGGGTGCGCAGGTGCAGCGCGACCGGGGCGTCCTCGATCTTCCAGGTGACCTGCCGACGGTGGTCGTCCTGCTCGGGGTCGTCGAGCACGACCTCGGAGGGCAACTGCCCCGTGCCGACCCGCAGGAGGAGATGGTCGCGGTCGGTCCGCCGCCGCTCCCACAGACGCGTACGCGGCCCGGTCCCCAGAGCGAGGACGGTGGCGGGGTCGGGTATGGCGTGCCGCCGGTCGTTCCGCTCGGCGACCAGCGCGTCCTGAGCGTCCTTCTCGATCCGCGCCTTCTGCTCCTCGTACTCCTGAACCTGCTTGGCGTGCGACTTACGCCCGTGCTTCTTGTCGTTGTAGTAGTTCGCGAAGAGCAGGAACGGGCTCAGCGCGGCCATGATCAGGTAGTACCAGCGCTGGAAGATCATCACGGACACGACGGCACCGACGAGCGGCGTCAGCGCCATCAGCCAGGGCAGCGGCCGGGCCTCGTACTCACGGGGCGGCGACGGCAACCGGAAGTTGGTCTGCCGCTCGGGCGGACGCAGCCGCGGGGGGCGGTTGTAGTCGAGGCCGATGCCGTCGTCGGACCACTTGAGGGCGGCGTTGGGGGGCGTGTAGCGGGTGAGTTCGAGGAGAGTGTTGCCGATCCCGATCTGAGCCCCGAGGGGCCAGTCGGTCGGGCCGCCCTTCTCCTCCTTCTCCTGCCCCTTCTTCTTGCCGCTCTTCTTCCCGCTCTTCTTCTTTTCGCTCTGCTCGTCCTCTTCGTCCTCGGCGAGGGACTTGCCGTCGAGGGTGACGAGGTCCTCGTCCATGTGCACGGCGACCTGGCAGGTGCCGTCGGTGGCCACGGAGAGGGTCAGGGCCCGGGCGTCGACCTCGGGATCGTCGATCCGGACGTACGAGGCGGCCCCGCTGCCGATGTCGTAGCGCCCGACGCCGAGCCGGTGCACGAACCCGGCCGCGGGCCCGCCCACGACCCGGAGCTCGACGAGCCCGGTGGGCTCACCGGGCAGACACCCGGACGGATCCTGGAGGCTGACGACGGCGCCGTCGCGCAGGGGCGATCCGACGACGGTGGCGCTCGGATCGACGGCGTACCCGTCCACGTACACGAGGGGCGCGTTGTTGGCCGGCACCTGGCGGTGCTGTCCCAGCGGGATGACCTGCGCGCCGCTGTGCCCGACCTGCTTGGCGAGCTCCTGCGCGATGTCCCCCACGGTGGACTCAGGATCGGCATCGAGCACCACGTCGGCGGTACCACCGCCGTACGGGTCGACGACGGTCAGAGTCAGGCGCACGACTAGTCCTCCCCGTGCCACTGGGCCGGTGTGGCCGCGGTGGTTGTGTGGCGGCTGCCCCGTTCGCGTCAGTCACACGGGTCACAGCCGTAAGGGACGATATCCGTTCGGTGCGGCGGCGAGGCAATGGGGAGGCGCCGTGACGTTCCCGATGGCAACGACGTACACGACTTCATGACGGCTCGTTCACAGGCCAGGGATGTGGCACCAAGACCACACCCGTAAGCTGCTGACGCAAGAGCGGACGATCACACCGGTTGCCACGTGCGACCGCCAACTCGGCCGGGAGGCCGATGAGTCCGCAAACAGGGAGCCACGGGGGTTGGCCCTGCGGCGTTGTGAGAGGAAGCGGCTTCATGGCCAAGGACCTTGACATCACATATCAGGACATGCGGGAAGCTGCCAAGCATGTCGTGAAGGAGAAGGAAAAGCTCCAGGAGAAGCTCGAGGGCCTCCGCAAGTACATCAACAACCTCGTGCAGTCCGGCTACGTCACGAAGTCGTCGTCGAAGGCGTTCGACGAGAACTTCGACGAGTTCGTGCAGGGCACGAAGACGACACTGGACGGCCTTGACGGCATGGGTGACTACCTGACCATGGCTGCCGACAAGTTCGAGCAGATCGACGAGGAGCTGGCCAAGCAGGCTCGCAAGTAAGGGTCTTCGGCTGCAGCGGAGCGGCGCGGTGCCTGTTCACGGGTGCCGCGCCGCGCGGCTGGGCAACGTGCTTCGGCTAACCGCCGGTATGACGGATTCGCGTCTGCGAGAGGGAGACACCGTGGGCGACCGGATGAGAGCGGACCTTGACATGATCAAGGACTGCTCCGACTCGCTTTTCCGCATTCACAAGGAGTTCGACAAACACGGAAATCCCGCTGACGGCTTCGGTGAAGACCTGGGGAGCGGCAAGCTCCGTGATGTGTTCGAGGACTTCTCCGACACGTGGAAGAAGAACCGCAAGAAGCTGATGCAGGACATCGAGAACCTGGCCAAGTTCACCGGCAACGCAGCGAAGTCCTACGACAAGATGGACCACGAACTCGCCAACGCACTGCGAGACGCCAAGAAGAACGGGAAGAAGGCAAAGAAGTGACAGCCAGGCCGAAGGACTGGTCGCCACTGTACGATTCAGACCCCGTTCCCGGTGACCCGTACGAGGTTGCTCGCCTGGGCAAGAAACTCCGCGCCATGGCCGAGGAGATCGACAAGCAAGCGCGGAACATCAAGGCGCTGGCGTCGGTCGACGGCTGGGACAGCGAGGCAGGACGGGCCTTTCACGAGACAGCGGGCGACACCGCCGGTCGGCTGAAGAAGGCGTACGACCGCTACGACGAAGCGGCGACCGCGCTCGGGACGAAGGTCATGGACGGGGAGAGCGACGAGTACGCCAGCGAGCTGCACCGGGCGCAGCGCATGGCGGACAAGGCGCTGGAGGAGTTCCGCGAAGCGGAGGCCGACCACAAGTCGGCGATGAAGGATCTTGAGTCTTACGAAGGCACGTCCCCGTCCAAGGCGGATGCGACGGAGCGGACCCGGCTGGAGAAGAAGCGGGACGACTCAGCGAGAATCCTGCTCAGCGCCCGCGGAAAGATCGAGGCTGCGAAGGAGGTCCGTGACGATGCGGCGGACCGAGCCGCCAGGCGAATAAAGAACGTCATCCATCATGACGGCGTGCGGGATCCCGGCGGCATCATGGACTGGCTCGCAGATCACGCGGACTTGTTCTCGAAACTCGCCACGATCGTCGCGGCGGTGGCGCTCGTCGCGGCGGTCGTTCTTTCGGCCGGCGCGCTGGCGCCGGTTCTCCTTGTCGGTCTGGCGTCCGCACTGAGTGCCACGGCACTCACGGGCCGTTTGTATGACGTCTTCGCCCGTGGTGGAAAGCTTGATCTCATGGCAATGGGCATGGATGTCCTCGGCATCATGCCTGGCCTGGGGGCGCTCAAGGGGCTGAGTGCCGCCGCGAAGGGCGGGCGACTGCTTGCCGCAAGGCAGGGGGTCTGGACTGCCTTCACGAACGGCTTCGCGGTGAAGAACATCAACAAGGGTGTCGTCTTTGCCTCCAAGCTCCTTTCGAAGAAAGGCATCAAGGTGCTCCCCGAGAAGGGGTTCAATCCTGAACTCCTTACGCGATACATCAAGGGCAGCGCCGTGGCCAATCTTGCTGCTCAGCTCGGAATAGCCCACCACACCCAGGAACGTCCGGATCAGCCCAGTTCACCTCCAGGTGATGCGCGGCCGACCCCCGCCCCGGATCCGACGCCAAGTCCCTCCGACGGCTCGAACACGCCCTCGCCTGCACCGCGACCGAGTCCGTCTCCGACTTCGTTCAACGCCGCTCTGGCTCCCACAGGCTGAGGAGGTTCCGCTATGGGCGACTACCAAGCGCTTGAGTTCGGGAAGTTCGTGGACGACCAGGGAACCGTCCACGACATGATTCCCTCGTCGGTCATCTCCGCCGTTCCGGCGGCCAAAGCGGCTGCCGAGCGCTATGGGCGCGAGGTCCGGTTCGATTTTCTCGATGACCGGGCCGTGCACTGGATGCTCTTCCAGCGGCGTGAGGACACGGAGAAGAGCAGTCTTCTGGGCTGTCTTCTTGTTCTCCCGATCTTCATCCTGGGTGTGGGAGCCTGGCCCTTCTGGGATCTGGTCGCATCCGAGCGATCTCGTCAGTTCCAGATCGCCTTCTTCGTGGTGGACGCCCTGCTGCTCGCAGCCTGCACGGTGCCGCTCTTCCTGATGAGACTGCGTGACGTACGCAAGAAGACCATCCGGAACACGCGCTGCAGGGCCCGTCTCTATCGCGAGATCGTTGGGATCGCCCGACGGGGAGGTGCTGATATCCCGCTCCTGTACCCCTACTACGGCATGTACCTCACATCGCGGAGGTTCTTCCCCGAGGCACCTGACCGCCCCATCCCTGACCAGGAACAATCTTCGTGACGATCGAGACCGAACCGCTCACGTTCACTCCGACCCATGCGGCTCCACCGGCGGTGCGCGCGGACGATATCCACGTCCGCTGGGTAATGCCCGAGATCTTCCACGATCTCCCGGTTCGGGAGGACGACGATGACGAGGCAGTACGTCTCCTGGAAGAGCTTGCGGAGAAGGCACTGCCAGGCGCCGGAGACGACGACAAGACGAGCTTCGGGGTTGTTTGTGCCCTCGTCGCCGGTGATCTGTACGAAATAGGAGCGGAGTACGCGAGCATCTGCCTGACCGCGGTCGACAATGCACCCTGCACGGCGACCGTGGTGGTTGTGCTCGTCGACAGTCCGGATGTCCAGGGCGGAACTCGTGCCGCGGTACGGGAGATCGCATCGAGCTTGCGCCGCCCCGAGACAGGCGAGGTCTCCGAGATTGAGCTTCCCTGTGGTTCAGCGGTCACCTGTATCGGAACGCGGGAGACGAAGCTCGGCGGCGACTTCACGGAGAACGGTGAGTCTTTGGAGTTCCCGACCTGGTACATCCGTGTGCATGTCCCGCTTCCCAACGGCACGACCGTCGTCATGGAGATGGCAACCCCCACCCCGGCAGGCTGGGATACCTTCTCCACCATCTTCGGCAACATTGTCAGCAGCATCCGCCTCTACCACGCCGACGGCTCGCGGTTGATCACTTCTGAGGCCAAGGCGTGACCGCCGCCGGGACGCCGCCTTCCGACTACCGGCTCCTGGTACCGCGAGACTGGTTCTGTGTGGACCTCACCCAGGAGCGCTGGCGGCGACAGCTGAAGGTCTTCGTGGACAAGGAGAGCTCCAGGGGGAGGAGTTCCGCTGAAGCGGCGCGCAGTCTCTGGGCCACCTTGCGCAATGTCGCCGAACGAGGCGTAGGGCGCGGCGCATTGGAGTTCTACCTCAGGACGGAAGCGCCGGGCGAGTCGGCCATGCCGGCATCCCTCCTGATTTCGTTGGTGCCGATGCCCCCGGGCCTGACACCGGAGCCGCACGCGTTCGCCGACGCACTGACCGAGCGCTCAGCGGGAGCCGAGGTGGAGGTCATCGATCTGCCGGCGGGGCGGACGGTCCGTCTGCTCACCGAGTCGACCATCGACTTCCATGTCCGCATGCCTGGTGATGTGGGCTACCTGCACTTGGCATTTTCCATACCGCTAAGCGGAACCGCAGGCCCGATGGGTGATCTCTGCGATGCCATGTCGCACTCACTGCGGTGGATTTGAGAAACCGCGTGAATTCACAGACCCGGACGGCGTAGCCATGACGAGCCAGCTGATGCTGTGTCCCAGTGCTGTATCCCAGCGGATCCGTCAGGCCTCTGTCGGCTGAGTGGCCTCTTGGGCCTCCGTGCGTCGGCGGTCGGTGATGACGAAGGCTGCGCGGACGAGTGCTGTGATCGTGACGATCGTGGAAAGCAGTCCAACTGCCCAGAGCCAGGGATAGTTGCTGAACACCCAGCTTGGCGTGGTGTCGCGACCGCGGCCCCACTTGCCGGTGTCCTGGGCATTGAAGACGAGGCTCACGTAGGGGACGAGCACGACGGCGGATGTGACGCCGAGGCCCGTGCGGACCAGCGTGCGGGCGGGGTGGGCCTTCCAGGACTTCCATTTCATGCTGCTCAGCGACCATACCGAGAGAAGCACCAGGCAGGGGGCCAGGGCCCCCAGGCATGCGGCGAAGACATAGGCCCCGCCCGGCCACGCCTCTGCCGCCCACTGCCAGGTGTCGTCGCCCCACAGTATGTCGACGACTGCCAGGAGGACGATGCCGCCTGTGATGCAGAGAAAGGCCAGGCAGCCGAAGACGAACTCGCCCTTCTTCTTCGCGTCCTTGCCGCTGGTACGCCGCTTGCCCGCATGTCGCTCGTACTGCAGCGAAGGGGCAGCTGCTTTGCGGCGTCGGGGTTTGGCCGTGCCTCCCACGCTTTCCGTCTCCTTCTCGCCCTGTCACCTGTTGACGGACAGTCGTGAGCTGCTCACCGGCACTTCTCCGCCGCCGTCTCGACGAACACCTTGGATGCCTGCCACAGGTCCGTACTTGTGGGCAACGTGACCATCACGATCTTGAAGTAGTCGAAGTCTTCGAGGCTGGGCGTGGTCTTGAGGACCTCCTTGGACTTGATGTCCTTGCCGTAGAACTTCCCTGAGTCCGCGCAGAACGCGACCTCTACCGACTTGCCGTTCGTAGTGGACCGCGTGGTGGCGTCGTAGTGGCGCAGCGTTCCGGTGGCAGTCCACCCGCCGTCGATCCAGGCGTCGATCTGCGTATTCGCATAGCGCAGCCCATCGCCGGTGGCGTAGGTGGTCACGGCCGCGTCCTTGGTCGTGCGCTTGTCGACGCCCCGGTAGATGGCACGGAGGTAGCTCGAGGCGTCGTCCATCGCCGCCGCTTCGTTCTTGTCCTTCGGCTTGTCCCAGTCGAAGACCAGGTTCATGTCCTTGGGCAGGGACACGTCGACGCCGTCCGGCCTGTTCTCTGCCGGTGTCCCCGATTGTTCCGCGGACTCCTCCGGGGACTCCATTGCCTGGCCGGCGCCTGCGGTCTTGTCGTTGTCGCTGGACTTGTCGTCCCCGCTGCCGCAGGCCGTCAGCAGCAGTGCCGCCGTCACCGCCAGTGCGGTACTAACGGGCAATGCGCGGCGCTTCACAGTGACTCCCCGTGAGACAGAAGTTCAGTCAAGAGCACCGACGGTATCGCTGAGGTTCCTGGTTTCACCAGTGCGAACTTCCGAGAGGACATGGGCAATTCGGGAAGTATGGCCCCTCGCCGGGGCTGGCTGTGTCCTGATCGTGCTCATGCGGGGGGGGGGGGGGGGGGGGGGGGGGGGGGGAGAACCCCCCCCCCCCCCCCCCCTCGCCGCTGCGCAGCAGCTCCGGCGGGGTGGAGGAGACCAGCAGGCGCGTGGAGGGGC
>NZ_JBWKKY010000025.1:0-106344 GCF_056430805.1 Streptomyces sp. NPDC045955 | reverse complement strand
CCCCCCCCCCCCCCCCCCCCCCCCCCCCCCCCCCCCCCCCCCCCCCCCCCCCCCCCCCCCCCCCCCCCCCCCCCCCCCCCCCCCCCCCCCCCCGCCCGCCGTACCCGCCCCCACCCCGAGGACGACACGTGACCTTCTCCGACACCCAAGAACAGGGCGCGGCCGGGGACATGCCCCCGCGGCTCAGTCACCGGCAGATCACCACCGTCATGTCCGGGCTGGTGCTCGGCATGTTCCTGGGGGCGCTGGACCAGACGGTGGTCTCGTCCGCACTGCGGACCATCGCCGACGACCTGCACGGGCTGACCGCCCAGGCATGGGTGACCACGGCGTATCTCATCACCGCGACCATCGCGACGCCGCTCTACGGCAAGCTCTCCGACATCCACGGCCGCAGGCCCGTCTACCTCGCCGCGATCGCCTTGTTCACCGTCGGCTCGCTGCTGTGCGGATGTGCCACGTCGATCCACGAACTCGCGGCGTTCCGCGCCGTGCAGGGTCTCGGCGGCGGCGGGCTGATGTCGCTGGCGATGACGATCGTCGCCGACATCACCACCCCGCGTGAAAGGGGCCGCTACCAGGGCTACTTCATGGCCGTGTTCGGCGGCGCGAGTATCGTCGGGCCTCTCGTGGGCGGCGCGTTCGCGGACCGGGCCGACCTGCTGGGGACAGCGGGCTGGCGGTGGATCTTCCTGATCAACGTGCCGCTCGCCGCCGCGGCCGCGGTGGCGATCATGCGCGTGCTGCGCTTCCCGCACCGGCGGGCGCGGCACCGGCTCGACTACGCCGGGGCGCTCGCCCTGGCCGTGGGCCTTGTGCCGCTGCTGACGGTCGCCGAGCAGGGCCGCACCTGGGGGTGGGACTCGCCCCGGGCCCTGCTGATGTACGCGATCGGGGTGGCGGGGCTCGCGGTGTTCGTCGGGGTGGAGCGGCGGTCGGGCGACGCCGCCCTGCTTCCGCCGCGCCTGTTCCGCATCCGGACCTTCCGGCTGGGCGTCGGGCTGCACTTCGTCGTCGGCATCGGCATGTTCGGCGCGATGACGACGCTGCCGCTCTATCTCCAGCTCGTGCGCGGTATGAGCCCCATCGAGGCGGGCCTGGCCACCCTGCCCACGGTCGCCGCGAACCTCGCGGTGACGCTGCTGACGGGCCGGATGATCGCCCGGACCGGCCGGTTCAAGGTTCATCTCGTCGCCGGTGTCGGCTCGTTCACCGCCGCGATGCTCGTGTTCGCCACGCTGCGCGTGGACAGCCCGCTGTGGCACCCGGCGCTCGGCATGGCCCTGATGGGCGCGGGACTCGGTGCGTCGATGCAGACGCTCACCACGCTGGCGCAGAGCGAGGTGCCCCGTACGGACATGGGTGCGGCGACGGCATCCGTCAACTTCTTCCGCTCCAACGGCGGCACGGTCGGCACCGCGGCGTTCCTGTCGATCCTGTTCACCACGGCGGCCGGCAGCATCGCCGAGCGACTGGCCGAGGCGCGCCGCGACCCGGCCTACCGCCACCTGCTGGCCCAGCCCGACACCGCGCACGCCCTGACGGGTGTCCTCCGACCGGGCGGCGGCGTCAACCTGGAAGACTCCGCCTTCCTGCGCACCCTCGACCCGAGCGCGGCACTGCCGTTCCTGGAGGGCTATGTCACCTCGATGCGCCTGGTCTTCCTCACCGGCGCCGCGGTGTCCCTGGCCGCCTTCGCGCTGGCGGCCTGGCGGGTCCCGAACATCACGCTCTCCGACGAGTAGCGTCCACCGGAGATTTCAGTCTCCGCCGCCTGGATGACCCGCAAAGCGAGCACCGTCAGAGAGTGGCGCGCAGGTGGCTGACGGTGACGAAGTGGTAGCCGCGGGCGGTCAGGGTGCGCAGGATCCGGGGGACCGCTGCGACCGAGGTGGGGTGGATGTCGTGCATCAGGACGACGTCGTTGCGCCGCACCTTGGCGATGACGGTCCCGCGCGACCTTGTCGGCGTCGCGGTACTTCCAGTCCTCGGTGTCCACGCCCCACAGCACCGGGAAAAGGTGAGTGGCGGTCCGGACCCGGCGGTCGGCGGCACCGTAGGGCGGGCGGAAGAGGGTGGGGCCCGGCCGGTGGCGGCCTCGATGGCGGCGCTCGTGCGGTTGAGCTGGGAGACGACCTGCCCGCGGGCGAGCTTGGTGAGGTCGGGGTGGTCCCAGGAGTGGTTGCCGATCTCGTTCCCGGCGCGGGCGGCGGCGCGGACCAGACCGGGGTGGGCGGCGACGTTCTGGCCGACGGCGAAGGTGGCACGCGCCTTGTACCGCGCCAGGTACGTCAGCAGGGTCGCGGTCTCCGGCGCTGCCGGTCCGTCGTCGAAGGTCAGCGCCACGCACCGGACCTTCTTGCAGGCGGTGTCGTCGTCGCCGGAAGCGGTGTGGGTGGGGACGGCCTGCGTGGGGAGGTGCGTCGCGCCCAGATCGAGCAGGTCAGAGGCGTTTTTCAGCGACCCGGACGGGCCTGTGAAAAAAATCAATCCCCGCAGACGGCCTCGTACGGCGCGTCAAGGACGCAGGTGCGCCACTGCGCCTCGGTCAGTCCGCCACCGGTACGGGCGCAGATGGCCCGGACGGGCCTGGTCCGGGGCGACGGGGAAACGCTGGAGTGGCACGTACGGGCCGCTGGCGTACACCGTGCCGCCGTCCTCGGCGAAGGCGAGGGACCGGATCTCGTCGCCGGGCGTGGGCAGGTCCGACCCGAGGAGCTGCTGCCCCTCGGTGTCCCACAGGCGCAGGGTCCCGTTCGCGCCGCCCACGGCCAGCGTGCCGCCGTCGGACGAGAAGGCGAGCGCCTCCACGGTGTGAGCACCCGGATCACCGCCGGCCGCTCCGCCCCCGCCGCCTGACGCAACCGCGGAATCAGCCCCGCCCGCAGCAACGACGACTTGCCGCTGCCGGACGCCCCGAACACCGCCGCGAACCGGTGCTCGCGCACCAGCTCCCTCAGGTCGGTGACGAGCCCCTCCCGGCCGAAGAACAGATCGCTGTCGTCCGGCTCGAAGCGGGCCAGCCCCCGGTACGGCGGCCGCTCGTCCGGCGCGGGCGCACGGACCTCGGCGTCCGTCTCCCGCCAGCGCCGTTCGCACTCGTCCAGGTCGCCGTCCAGCGCCTCGGCGTAGGCCCGCACCACCGCGAGGGACGGCAACTGCTCACCGGCCGCCGCCTGGGACACCGCGGTGATCGAGTAGCCGGCCCGCTGGGCGATCTGCCGGTACGGGGGCTTCCCGGCCTTCTCCCGCAGCACACGCAGATCATGTGCAAGCCGCTGTACGGGACCGGCGTCGGGGTCGACCGGCTTCTCGCGTCGCCCCACCGGGACACCTCTCCAACACGCAGCTCGACGAACAGGCGTTCAAGCTATGTTTTCGCCCCACCTCCCGCAATCTCCGCGTGAGCGCAAGGGCGGACAAGGGGCGGCGGGGCACCTGCCCACGAACGGCCGGGCCTGCATACCGTACGGGAGAGGTCACGAGCTGCCCAGGAGTTCCCATGATCGACACCCGCAGGAGAAGGCCGTCGGACGCCCTCGAGGCGATCGAGCCTCCGGGCAACGTCGAGCTGGCCGTGGGCGTGATCTCGGTGACGGCCCTGGTGGAGATCCTGGGCGCTCTGTCCGGGTCCGCGGTATGGCTCCTCGGTCTCCTGGTCTTCCTCCCGGGTACGGCATCGGCGCTGTGCACCGCTGCGCAGACGAGGTTCGTCGCCGCTTGGACCACGGTGATCGTCACCCTCACCGTGTTGCTGCGCGGCAGTGACGTGGGCCGGCAGCTCGACCGTGCCCTGCTGGTCCTGCTCACCCTCGCCCTGGGAGTGACCTCCGTCTACGCCTGTCAGCGCCGCATCAGGCGCGAGCACGAGATGCTCCGCCTGCGCTCCACCGCCGCCGCCATGCAGCGGCACATCCTGCACCCGCTGCCCCTGGTCACCGACGACGTCCTGGTCAACGGCGTCTACGAACCCGTCCAGGAGGACCGGCTGGTCGGCGGTGACATCTACGAGGTCGTCGCCTCGCCCTTCGGGACACGGGTGCTGATCGGTGACGTGCAGGGCAAGGGGCTGGCCGCCGTGGGGGCCGCATTCGCCGTGATCGGCGCCTTCCGTGAGGCGGCCCACCGGGAACCCACTCTCACCGCGCTCGTCGACATCCTCGACGCCGCGGTGGTCCGGCACAACTCCTACGCCGAACAGCACGGCGACGACGAGCGGTTCGTCACCGCGCTCGTCATCTCCGTCGACGCCCATACCGAGGCGCAGATCGTCAACTGCGGGCACATTCCGCCCCGCTTGATGCACGACGGCGTCGTCGTCGCGCCGCCGCTGGAGTCCGGTGTGCCGCTCGGCCTCGCCGAGCTGACCTCCGAACCGACGACGGTGGGCTGGTTCGACTTCCCGGCCGGTTCCACGCTGCTGCTGACGACCGACGGCCTCACCGAGACCCGGGCCACGGACGGCACGTTCTACCCGGTCGACGAACGGCTGATGGAACACCTCGCCCTCTCCCCCACCGAACTTCCCCGTGCCCTGTACGAGGACGCCCGCGCCTTCGCCGGCGACGTCAACCAGCACGACGACGTGGCCGTCCTGACCGTCCGCCGCTCTCCGTACCGCTGACCGGCGCCCCGGCAAGCCCCCTACCCGTGTGAGCGACATCACAGCAAGCAAATCGTCGTCCTCAGGTCATCATATGACCTGATCTCCTCCGGGAGTCAGGCCGACCCTTCTGGACGACACGGCAGGACGAGGATGGGTATGGACGACGAGAACAAGTCCGCACGAACGCGTGTGGGCGTGGTGGGACTGGGAGCCATGGGCTTCGGAATGGCCCGCAGTCTGCGGAACGCCGGCTACGACGTGGGGGTCCACGACCTGCGGCCGGAGGTGTCCGCGGCCTTCGCCCGCGACGGCGGCACGGCGTTCGGCTCCTGCGGCGAGCTGGCGGCCGCGGTCGACGTCCTGGTCGGCGTGGTGGTCAACGCGGAGCAGGTCGAGTCAGTGCTCTTCGGTGCCGACGGGGCGGCCGGCCGGCTCCGCCCGGGCTCCGTCTTCGTCATGTGCTCCACGGTCGACCCGGGGTGGTCCGCGAGGCTCGAAGGCCGCCTGGCGGAGTCGGGTGTGCTCTACCTGGACGCTCCGGTCTCCGGTGGCGCCGCGCGTGCGGCGGCCGGCGAACTCACCATGATGACGTCGGGCTCCGCCGCGGCGTACGCCCTCGCCGACCCGGTGCTGGAGGCCATGAGCAGCACGGTCTACCGCCTGGGCGACCGCGCCGGACTCGGCTCGAAGGTCAAGATCGTGAACCAGCTCCTCGCGGGCGTGCACATCGCCGCCGCGGCCGAGGCGATGGCCCTCGGCATCAGGTCCGGCGTTCCCGCCGAGGCGCTGTACGAGGTCGTCACGCACAGCGCCGGCAACTCCTGGATGTTCGAGAACCGCATGGCCCATGTGCTCGCCGGGGATTACACGCCCCTGTCCGCCGTCGACATCTTCGTCAAGGACCTGGGGCTCGTACTGGACGCCGCCCGTCCGGAGCGGTTCCCGCTCCCCCTGGCCGCCACCGCCCACCAGATGTTCCTCCAGGCATCGGCGTCCGGGCTGGGGGCCGAGGACGACAGCGCGGTGATCAAGGTCTTCCCGGGGATCGACCTGCCCGAGCCGGCGGAGGCGTGACATGGGAATCCGCCTCGGGTGCATCGCCGACGACTTCACCGGCGCCACCGACCTGGCCAACAACCTGGTGCGGGCGGGCATGCGCGTCGTCCAGCTGATCGACGTTCCGCCGGCCGGCGCCGGACAGGCGGTGGACGCCGACGCCGTGGTCATCGCCCTGAAGTCGCGTACCGTTCCGGCCGCGGACGCCGTCGAGGCCTCGCTCCGGGCACTCGCCTGGTTGCGGTCCGCCGGTGCCGAGCAGGTGTACTTCAAGTACTGCTCCACCTTCGACTCGACACCGGCCGGCAACATCGGCCCGGTCACCGAGGCGCTGATGGACGCGCTGGGCACCGACTTCACGGTCGCGACGCCCGCGTTCCCCGACAACGGGCGCACGGTCTTCAAGGGCCATCTCTTCGTCGGTGACGTGCTGCTCGGCGACAGCGGCATGCGCCACCATCCGCTCACCCCGATGACCGACTCCAACCTGGTCTCCGTCCTCGGCGCGCAGACCACGCGGGCGGTCGGCCTCATCGACCACGCGGTCGTCGCCGGCGGCGCCGAGGCGATCCGGGCCCGCATCGACGCCCTGCGCGAGGACGGCATCGGGATCGCAGTCGCCGACGCCGTCTCCAACGACGACCTCCTGCGCCTGGGTGCGGCGGTCCGGGGGCTTCCCCTGGTGACCGCCGGTTCGGGTCTGGCGATCGGGCTGCCCGCGAACTGGGGGTTCGAGCCGTCCCGCGCCGCCGCTCAGCTGCCGCCCTCCGGCGGCCACCGGGCCATCGTCTCGGGGTCGGTCTCCGCCGCCACCAACGGCCAGGTCCTCCAGCACCTGCGCGGCGGCCGGCCCGCGTTCAGCGTGGATCCGCTGCGCGTGGCGGCCGGTGAGGACGTGGTCGGGCAGGCCCTGGCCTTCGCCGAGTCCCATCTGGACGACGGGCCGGTTCTGGTCTACTCCACCGAGCCGGCCGACGCGGTCCGCTCCGTCCAGGGCCGGCTCGGTGCCGCCGAGGCCGGTGAGCTCGTGGAGCGGACGCTGGCCCGCGTCGCACAGGGGCTGGTGGAACGGGGCGTCCGCCGGCTCGTCGTCGCGGGCGGTGAGACCTCGGGAGCGGTCGTCCGGGCGCTCGGTGTCACCGGGCTCAGGATCGGACCGCAGATCGACCCCGGTGTCCCGTGGTGCGCGGCCACCCTGCCCGACGGGGACACGCTCCACATCACGCTCAAGTCCGGCAACTTCGGCGGCCCCGACTTCTTCACCTCCGCCTTCGCCCTGCTGGACGAGGAGGCGGCATGACCCAGCAGCCGGGCACCACCGCCGCCGGGACAGGCCCCCACGAGGCCATCGACGAGGCCGTGGGCAGGGCCGTCGACGAGGCACGCGACGAGATCGTCCGCGTGGGCACCAGCCTGTTCGCCCGGGGCTACGTCCACGCCAGCGCAGGCAATATCAGCGCCAAGGCCGGCGACCACCACCTGATCACCCCCACCGACGCCGCCCTGGGGTTCCTCGAACCCGGCCGCCTCGCGCTGGTCGACGCCCGTGGTGAGCAGATCGCGGGCGACCGCGCCAGCAAGACCCTGACCCTGCACCGGCGCATCTGCTCCGCCGACGCCACGGCCCGGTTCGTCATCCACACCCACTCCACGCACCTGGTCGCGCTCACCCTGGCCGGCGTGTGGAGCGACGACGACGTGCTCCCGCCCCTCACGCCGTACTACGTGATGAAGGTCGGGCACGTCCCGCTCATCCCCTACCACCGGCCCGGCGACCCGCGCGTGGCCGACCTGGTGACCGCCCGCATCGCCGCACACGCGACCAGCCGTACGCCCCTGCGGGCCGTGCTGCTCGACAGGCTGGGCCCCGTCGTCTGGGGACCCGACGCGGCCACCGCCCTCGCCGTCCTCGAAGAACTCGAGGAGACGGCACGTCTCTGGCTCCTGACCGACCGTCGCCCGGAGCCGCTCTCGTCCCACGCGATCGACGAACTGAGGTCCGCGTTCGACGCCGCGTGGTGACCCGCTCCCCACCCGTCAGAGAATTCCCCTGAGCCGCACGAGGGATCATCCATGTCCATGCCCATAACCGCGTCGGCATCCGCCGACGTCGCCCGTGAGAACGCCGTCTTCCGCAAGGTCGTGCGGCGTATCGTCCCCTTCCTCGTCCTGTGCTACATCGTCTCCTACCTGGACCGGGTCAACGTCGGCTTCGCCAAGCTCCAGATGGCCGGCGACCTCGGCTTCAGCGAGGCGGCGTACGGCCTCGGTGCCGGACTGTTCTTCATCGGCTACTTCCTCTTCGAGGTGCCGTCGAACCTGATGCTCCAGCGCGTCGGCGCCCGCACCTGGATCGCCCGGATCATGATCAGCTGGGGTCTGGTCTCGGGGGCGTTCATGTTCGTCCACAACGAGGCGATGTTCTACGTCCTGAGGTTCCTCCTCGGAGCCGCGGAGGCGGGGTTCTATCCGGGAGTGATCCTGTACTGCACCTACTGGTTCCCCTCCCACCGCCGGGCCCGGGTGATCGCGCTCTTCATGTCCGCCATCCCGGTGGCCGGCATCTTCGGCAACCCGCTCTCCGGCTGGATCATGGACCGGTTCCAGGGCGTGAACGGCTGGCAGGGCTGGCAGTGGATGTTCCTGCTGGAGGCGATCCCCGCCCTCCTCATCGGGGTGGCCACGCTGTTCTACCTCGACAACAGCGTGCGCGCCGCGAAGTGGCTCACCGACGAGGAGAAGGCCGTCGTCGAGCGGGCGATCGCCGAGGACGCCGCGCACCAGACCGTGCACGGCCGGGTCTGGGACGCCTTCCGCGAGCCCAAGGTGTGGCTGATGTGCCTCATCTACTTCTGCTTCGTGATGGGCCAGTACGCGCTGACCTTCTGGATGCCCACGTTCATCGAGACCACCGGTATCGAGGGCAACCTCGCGATCGGCCTGCTCAGCGCGGTGCCGTTCCTGGCCGCGCTCGTCACGATGAACCTGCTCGGGCGTTCGGCGGACAAGCGCCGTGAGCGCCGCTGGCATCTGGTGGTGCCCAGTCTCATGGGCGCGGTCGGCTTCTCGCTGGCGGCGGGCTGGGCCGGGTCGACCGCGCTGTCCCTGGTCGCGCTGTCCATCGCCGCGGCGGGCGTGCTGACCTGTGCGCCGCTGTTCTGGTCCCTGCCCACCGCGTTCCTCGGCGGCACCGCCGCCGCGGTCGGCCTCGCCGCGATCAACTCGGTCGGCAACCTCGCCGGCTTCGTCAGTCCCTACATGATCGGCGCGCTGAAGGACGCCACCGGCTCGACGTCGGTTCCGATGTACGTCCTGGCGCTCGGCCTCGTCGTCGGCGCCGCCGCGGTGCTCACCACCGACAAGCACGTCGTCAACCGCTGACCGGGCCTCCCGGTCCCCACACAGGAGCCAGCATGCCGAGGTTCGCAGCGAACCTGTCCCTGATGTACACCGAGCACGATTTCCCCGACCGCTTCGCCGCGGCCTCGGCGGACGGCTTCACCGCCGTCGAATACCTCTTCCCCTACGCCTACGACGCCACGCAGCTGCGCCACCGGCTCGACGACCACGGCCTGAGGCAGGTGCTGTTCAACGCGCCCCCCGGAGCGTGGGAGTCCGGAGAACGCGGGATCGCGGCGCTGCCCGGCCGCGAGGCGGAGCTCCGCTCCGGGATCGCCCAGGCTCTGGAGTACGCCGCCGCACTGGACTGCCCGCGGCTGCACGTGATGGCCGGGCTCGTACCGCCCGACGCCACGCCGGAGGAACGGGCCGGGCACCGCGCCACCTACCTGGACAACCTCGCGTGGGCCGCCGAGCGAGCCGCCCCCCAGGGCGTCGACATCCTGATCGAGCCGATCAACGGCCGCGACATGCCGGGCTACTTCCTGTCCCGGCAGGCGGAGGCGCACGCGGTCGTGCGGGAGGTGGGTGCCCCGAACCTCAAGGTGCAACTCGACCTCTACCACTGCCAGATCGTCGAAGGCGACCTCACCACCACCCTGCGCCGCGACCTGCCTACCGGCCGGGTCGGTCATCTGCAGATCGCGGGCGTGCCCGACCGCCACGAGCCCGACCGGGGCGAACTCGATGTGAGCCACCTGTTCCGCGTCGTCGACGACCTGGGGTTCGACGGGTGGATCGGCTGCGAATACGTCCCCCTCGCCGGCACGAGCGAAGGCCTCGGCTGGCTGAGCGACTACCGTTGAACGACTACCGAGGAGACACCGCATGAGGATCGTCATCACGGGCGGCTTCGGCTTCCTTGGACGACAGGTCACCGGCACCCTGCTCAGGACGCGGACCTTCCGCGGTGCGCCGATCGACCGGCTGGTGCTCGCGGACCGGATCGTGCCGCCCGGTGCTCCGGAGACGGCCGACCCGCTCGTGGAGACGGTGCGGGGTGACCTGGCCGAGTGCCTCGACGAGGTGTTCGCGGAGCCGGTGGACGTCCTGATCCACCTCGCCGCCGCCGTCTCCGCCGCATGCGAGGCCGACTTCGACCTGGGCATGAGCGCCAACCTGGACACCACCCGCGCGCTCCTCGAAGCCGCCCGGGCGCAGTCGGCCGCCGGCGGTCCCGTACCGCTCCTGGTGTTCGCCAGCAGTGTGGCGGTCTACGGCTCCGACCCGGCGCTGCCGCTCCCGCCGGTGGTCAGCGAGTCGACGCTGCCCACGCCCCGGTCGAGCTACGGCATCCAGAAACTCGTGTGCGAGCAGCTCGTCGCGGACTACACCCGCCGGGGCTTCCTCGACGGGCGCGTGGCCCGCCTGATGACCGTGTCGGTGCGGCCCGGCAAGCCGAACGCGGCCGCCTCGGGCTTCCTGTCCGGCATCATCCGGGAGCCGCTCGCGGGCCTGCCCGCGGTCTGCCCCGTGCGTCCCGATCTGCGGGTGGCCCTGGCGTCGCCCCGGCGCACGGTCGAGGGGATCCTCCGCATCGCGGAGGCCGAGCGCGGTACCGGAAGGGGCCGGTTCGAGGGCGGGCTGCCGGTCAACCTTCCGGGGCTCACGGTCTCGGTCGCCGAGATGCTGGCCACGCTGCGGCAGCTGGCCGGCGACGCCGTCGCCGATCTCGTGACGATCGCGCCCGACCCCGGTGTCGAGGCCATCGTGGGTTCGTGGCCTTCCGTCTTCGACATCACGCGGGCCGCGGCACTCGGGCTCCGGCCCGATCCGGACTTCGCGGCGGTGGTGCGGGACTACGTCGCCGGCCACCGTGACGCGGTCCTGGTCGAGGGGCCGCTCACGGCGGGGCAGCCGAGCGGGGGTCTATAGACTGAAAACCATGTTTTCCAAGGTGCCCGGTCCCGTCCGGCTCGCCGACCAGGTCGCCGCGACGCTCTCCGAGGAGATCGAGTCGGGGCGGCTCGCCGAGGGCGACCGGCTGCCGACAGAGGTGGAGCTGGTCAAGCAGCTGGGCGTCAGCCGCACGGTGGTGCGCGAGGCCCTGTCGAGGCTCCGCAACGCGGGCCTGATCGAACCGCGGCAGGGCATCGGTGTGTTCGTCCTGCCGCGGCGCACCCGCCCGCTCGACCTGGACGCGGCCGACACCAAGGCGAAGGTGCTGCAGATCGTGGAGGTACGCCGGGCCATGGAGGGCGAGGCAGCCAGCCTCGCCGCCACCCGGGCCACACCGCAGGACCTCGCGCGGATGCGCCAGGCACTGGACACGATCGACTCGGCGGTCGCGGCCGGCGGCGACGGCGTGGACGAGGACCTCGCCTTCCACCGGTCCATCGCCGAGTCGACCGGAAACGCCGTGATGGTCTCGACGGTGCGGTACCTGGGCGACGTGTCGCGCAGCGGCATCCGCGTCACGCGCGCGAACGAGGCACGCCGGAACGACTTCATCGAAGCGGTCCGGGACGAGCACCACGCCATCCTCGCCGCCATCGAGGCAGGCGACCCCGAAGCGGCACGCGCCGCCGCACGCCGCCACATGAAACACGCCGCCGGCCGGCTCCAGGACGCCGACGACAGCTTCTGGACGGAGACGCAGGAACTGGCCGTGGATCTCGGCACCGCTCCCTGACAGCGAGCGGACCGGTGTCACCAGTTGCGCCAGGCCGGGCTACTCCGACAGTGCGCCCATCGCCCGGTCGAGCAGCACGGCCGGCGGAACCGTGCCCTCGCAAGCCACCCACCCCGTCGAGGCCACGTCCAGGCAGGCGAGCGCGGCGGCGGCCAGTGCGCTCGGCCTGGTGTCCTCCGGCCGGTCGGGGCCGGCCCCCAGTCGCCGGGCGATCTCCGGCACCGGCAGTCCCTGCCAGATCAGTTGCTTCTCATGGTGGCCCGCGCGCAGCGCCGGGGTCTCCTGGAGCATGCGCAGATAGGTGAGGGCCTGCTCGTTCCTCCGCGTCAGGACGTCGAAGGACCGGCGCAGCGCCTCCCCGGCGAGTTTCGCAGCCGTGCTGGCCGGGTCGGCGAACCGGTCGCGCGCCTCGGGCGAGAGGAAGATCAGCCGGGCCACGTTGCGCTCGACGGGCGGCAGCCCGTCCCAGTCACCGATCCGGCGGTTGTGGGCTCGGCACGAGGTGAGTTGCGGGACCGTAGGCGAGTCCGTACGGATGCGGCATCCGCTCGTCGGAGAGTTCGACCTCGTCCATGAACCCATGGCGCTGCCCGGGGGCGCCCCCATGCGGCTGGTCACCTACCACGCCGAACCGGGCTCGCGGTCGGAGGAAGCCCTGCGGATGCCGGCCAGTTGGGAGATGGAGCCGCAGGGCTGAGCACGGCGTACGCGGTCATGCGGCAAGGAGTGCGGCTGGTGACGACATCCGGGCCACCGGGACGGAACCGTGGAAACAGGTGACTCGGGGGATTCGATGGACGTGCCCACTCTCTTGGTCGGCGGAAGACCGAGCCGGGCCCTCGGCCCGGGAGGAGTGCGGCGGCCGGAGGCTCAACGCGTCCGGCAGCCGCCTCACCAGGCCCTCGGTGTGGCATGTCATCCACTGTGGTGCACGCGGCACGATCCAACGAGTGAGCAGTTTTGGGACAACTCCGGTAGCTACCACTGCCGTTGGTACGTCTTGCAGTAGCAGGCAAACCGGCCGCCCCGGGCACTACCTGAGATACGCGGCGAGCGGGAGGTTCTGTCGGCGCACGTCACCGGCCACGAGTGTGGCGATCTGCTGCGCGCCGTAGGTTTCGAAGTGGGTGTGGTCGTTGCAGAAGAAGGCGCCCACGGGGCCCGATCCGTAGTCGCCGTTGTTCGGGCAGAAGCGAAGGCTGTTGTAGCGCGAGACGCTGAGCGTCTGCAGGTCGACGACCGGCGCCCCGGTTGCGGATCCGGCGGCGAAGGTCTGGGAGACGAAGCCGCGGTTCTTGGTCGCCGTGCTGCCGGAGCAGGTGATGGCGGCCACCGGGGTGAGCAGCACCGGGTGCGCGCCCCGGGCCAGGGCGGCCTGCGCCATCATGGTCATCAGCTGCTGGTACCGGGCCGGGCCGACGTGCCGGGGGCAGGTCGAGGAGGAGTCGTTGATGCCGAACTGGATGAAGAGATAGTCGCCGGCCTTCATCCCTGTGCTCGCGTTCAGCATCGCCTGCCAGCGTGACGAGTACGTGCTGGAGGTGAGGCGGCACTCGCCGTCGGAGCCCTTGGTGCTGCTCACGTTCCCCTCGTACAGCCAGGTCTGGATGCTGCGGCCTCCCACTGCTTGGTTTCTGACCGTCACGTCGCTGTTGAACAGGGCGTCGAACTGGCTGCCCCAGCCGACCGGGCAACGGGCCGCGCCCGGGTTGGCCATGGTGGAGTCACCGGCCAGCCACACGGTGACCGGCGCTGCCGCCGCCCGTACCGCCGGGGCGTGGGAGGCGTTGGTGCAGTTCGCCGCGACGGTGACGGCCGCGGACGCGGTACGAACGCCTAGGCTGGACAAGGCGATCAACAGTGCGGTCGTGACGAGTATCCGAAGGTTCTTCATCGGGTCCTTCCCGGGGACGGGCGCCGCCGCGCCTCGGTCAGCGCAGGTACGCGGCCAGGGGCAGGCGCTGCTCCCGGATGCTCTGGAGCACCAGCCCGCCGATCCGGGTCGCGCCGTACTGCGAGAAGTGGGTGTTGTCCGTGACGCCGTCGACGGAGGAGCGCAGGAAGAGCTGTGCGGAGGCGGACGGGCCGAGGGACTCCACCAGCGTCCTGCTCTTGGCGGTCAGATCGATCACCGGCACCTTCTGTGCCGTGCCGACCGAGCGCATCTGGGCGGGCAGGTCGACTCCGACGCCGTTGACGTGCAGCGCCGTTGCCGTGAGCCGGTTGCCGTCGAACTGCCGGCGGACCGGCGGGGTCACCAGGACCGGGACGCCGCCCTTCGCGCGGACCTGCGTGATCATGGAGGTGAGGTTGTTCCGGAAGGCGGACGCGCTGGTCTGCTTGTCGTTGTGGCCGAACTGGATGAACACCGCGTCGTTCGCCTTGACCTTCGGCAGCAGCGCCCGGAAGAGCGCCGAGTTCGACAGGAAGCTGCCCGAACTTTCCCCCGAGTCAGCGTAGTTGGCGACGGCCGCGCCGGGACCCACCGCCGGCGTGATCATCTGGCCCCCAGCCGGTGTAGGGGGCGGCCGGCTGGTCGCACACGGTCGAGTCACCGGCCAGGTAGGCGACCATCGGCTGGGTCGCCGGTTTCACGGAGACGGCCGACACCTGCGGGTTGGTCCCCGCGAACCGGATGTCCAGACCGGGGTTTCCGGTGCCGCCCTGGCCGGTCGGCTGCCCCTCCGGCTGCCGCACGTTGACCGTGAACGAGTACGTGGCGACGGCACCGGCCGTTGTCTTCGTCGCCGGGAGCATCAGGCGCCGGGCCTCCACCCACATCTCGGTCTGCCCGGCGGAAGCGGCGCCGCCGATGGAGACCGTCACGTCGTAGTTGCCGGGTGAGACCGCGTAGTGACACTTGATCGGCGACGCGCCGGAACAACCGGCCGGCAGAGCCCGCGTGGCGGCGTCGGCATCCGCCGCACCGGCGCCGACCAGCGCCGCAAGAGTCAGGAGACCCGCTGCCCCCAGCCTGGCCCCGCACCCACGGCCTAATGTCATGCTCATTTCAACCACCATCCTTGACCGGGGACATCCCCGGGTTGAGGTCCACGGCCGTCGCTCAGGCCTGGGTGAAGCCGTTCATGATGACGGTGGGGCGCTGCGTGGCGGAGTCCCAGGCACCCATGTTGTAGCCGGTGAACGGGGACATGCACGCCGGCTCCCAGTAGAAGATGCCCTGTCCCCCGTTGGCCTTCAGCGCCTTGATGTAGGCGACCAGCGAGGCTTGGGTCGAGGAAGCCCGGTCCACCCGGCCGCCGAACTCGCTCTGGAGGAACGGCTTGCCGTAGGCGTCGGAGATCTTCTTCATGTTCGCCACGATGCCGGGGGCGAGGTTGGCGCTGCCGTAGGACGAGAACACCGACATGTCCCACTTGCCGCCGTTCGCGGCGTAGCGGCTGAAGAACGTCGTCATCACGTCGTACTTCTGCGGCTGGGCCAGGTGGATGCACACGATCGAGTTCGGTGACACGGCCTTGACCTGGGCGTGCGCGGCGTTGAGCAGGCCGGTCAGCTGCGCCGGGTTGGAGACGCTGCCGACAGGGCGGCAGATCCCGCTGTTGATCTCGTTGCCGATCTGGACCCAGGTGGGGAGCACGTCGTTGTTCTTCATGACCGTCATGGTCTGGTTCACGTACGTGCTCATCGCGGTGCGCATCTGGCTGTAGTTCATGTTCCGCCAGGCGGCGGGCGGGTTCTGCACGCCGACGGAGTTCCAGGTGTCGCCGAACATGTAGTCGAGCATGATCGACATTCCGGCGGCCTTGACCCGCTTGGCGAACGCGGCGACCTCGTTGATGCCGCAGTGCCCGTCGGTGGGACTGCTGGAGGGGTTGACGAACGTGCGCAACCGCACCGCGCTGATGCCGTACCCCTTGAGGATGGTCAGCAGGTCCTGCTTCTGACCACTCGCGTTCTTCCAGGAGAAGCCGCGCGCCTCCATCTGCGGCACCCAGCTGATGTCGACGCCCTTGACGAAACCCGCGGCGGCGTTGGCCGGCGTCTCCAGCTCGGCGAGCGCGGCGGCGGTGGCGAGCGCCCCGGCGGTGGCGGTGGTGGCCTTGAGCAGGGTCCTTCGGCTGATCCGCCCTGAACCTCTTGCGTCCGTGGGGTGCATGGTCGCTCCTTCCTGCGTGCCGGCCGCGCGTGAGTCGGGCAGTCGGCGGGCGGTTGGTCGTGGGCCGCCCATGCGGTGGGGCATGGGCGGCCATGCGGCGGGGTTCAGGGCGTGTGGACGGTGGGCCGTGGAGCCGTCGGCATCCCGTTGCCGATGAAGAAGCTCGGGTGCGGGGGCTGGTTGTAGGCCGTGTTCTGCCAGGCCAGCGCCGTCCGGTACTGCGTGTCGTGCAGCAGGGTCGTGATCCGGGTGTTCGTCTGGTGCGGAGTCGAGTAGATCCGCAGGGCCCTGTTGTTCGACGTCGGCCAGACGACCTCTTCACGCCAGTCGCCGAGGATGTCCCCCGAGAGTGACGGGGTGGCCTTGGTCCCGTTGTTGGAGTGGACCCCGGATCCGGTCAGCAGGCGGGTGTCGCCCGAGGTGCCGTACTTGTCGATGCGGGTTCCGTCGAGGAGTTCGCGCACGGGGTCGCCGTCCCACCAGGACAGGAAGTTCATGCTGGACGGCTCCCGGCCGAGCGAGGCGCCGGTGGCCGAGCGCAGGGTGGTGTCGGTGGCGGACCAGGCCTCGGCACCCGGGCTGCCGGCGTAGATGTCGGCGGCGACGCCGCGGCCGTTGTCGGAGCCCGACGCCGTACGCCAGAGGATCTGGCCGGTGCGGGCGTCGGCCATCCAGGAGCCGGGTGAGCTGGAGTTCTCGGAGACCTTGAAGTACTCCAGGCCGGCGCGGGAGGGGTTGAGGTCGCCGACGTGGCCGGCGTCGCCGTGGCCCAGCCTCGTCGTCCAGAGTCCGTTGCCGTTGTCGTCGACGGTCATCGCGCCGTAGACGATCTCGTCCTTGCCGTCGGCGTCGACGTCCGCGACGGAGAGGCTGTGGTTGCCCTGACCGTCGTAGCCCTTGCCGCTGTTGGCGGAGGAGGTGGTGTCGAAGGTCCAGCGGCGGGTGAAGGAGCCGTTCCGCCAGTCCCAGGCCGCTATCACCGTACGGGTGTAGTAGCCGCGCGCCATGATCAGTGACGGTCGGGCGCCGTCCAGGTAGGCGGTTCCGGCCAGGAAGCGGTCGACACGGTTGCCGTAGTTGTCGCCCCAGGAGGAGACGTTGCCGCGGCCCGGGACGTAGTCGACGCTCTGCATCGCCTTGCCGGCCTGGCCGTTGAACATCGTCAGGTACTCGGGGCCGGACAGCACGTAGCCGCTGGAGTTGCGGTGGTCGGCCGACGAGTTGCCGATGACCGCGCCGGTGCCGTCCTTGGTGCCGTCGGCGGTCTTCATGGCGACCTCGGCCTTGCCGTCGCCGTCGTAGTCGTACACCTGGAACTGCGTGTAGTGCGCCCCGGAGCGGATGTTGCGTCCCAGGTCGATGCGCCACAGCCGGGTGCCGTCGAGCTTGATGCCGTCGACGATGGTGTTGCCGGTGTAGCCGGACTGGGCGTTGTCCTTGGCGTTGGTGGGATACCACTTCAGGACCAGGTCGAGCCTGCCGTCGCCGTCGAGGTCTCCGAGACTGGCGTCGTTGGCCTCGTAGGTGTACGCCGAGTTGCCCGGGGCGGTGCCGCCTGGGGGCGGGGTGATGGGGACGTCCAGGTATCCCGACCGGAACTGCAAGGCGCGCTCGGAGGGGGCCTGTTCGGTTCCGTTCACCACCGGGCGCACCGTGTAGTCGGCGGAGTCCTGGGCGCCGGAGTCGAAGTAGTTCGTGGAGCCGGTGATCGGCGAGGAGTTGAGCTTGGTGGCGCCGCGGTAGACGTTGAACGCCACGTCGTTCGGGTCGGTGGCCAGCCAGCGCCACGACACCAGGTTCCCGCTGCTGGTGTGGACGCTGACCAGACCTCGGTCGAGGCGCTCCACCTGTCGCGCGGTCGCGGCCTGCGCGGTCTGGGGCAGCACGGTGAGCGCGGACGCGGCCAGCGCGAAGGCGGCGGCGAGGACGCCTGCCACGCGGCGGCCCGAGGCCCGGCGGATTCTTCGTGGACGCGGCGCCGTGCGGGGCCGCGGGTGAGAGTCGGTCACAGTGACCTCCGGTGTGGGGGGGGGAAGAAGAGGGCCGCCGCGCACGCCGACGAGTGACGCGATCATGACAATCTTGTCTGACGCGCCTCACGTGCGGGAACGTCACGCCGGGCGTGGGCTGCTTCTCAGCGCAGGACGGATTCCCACCTGGTGTTGGGCCCGGCCGCGTCGGCAGGGAGGCGGTCCCGTGCGGCGGTGTCGCCGTACATGCTCCAGCGGGCCCAGTCGACGACGGTGTTCGGGAAGCGCTTGTCGCTCCAGAAGCTGGTGTGGCTGCCGCCGACGAAGGTGAGGAACGCCTTGGGCCAGGCCATCTCCTTGTACGCCTGCCGGGCCGAGTTGTACCCCGTGGTCGAGTCCCGGTCACCGTGGACGAACAGGACCTTGGCGGAGACCGAACTGGACGGGTTGCCCATGTCGGTGCAGGACTGCGGGTTGGCGGAGATGATCCGGCGGTCGGGCCAGGAGGTCAGCAGGCCATGGGTGATCATGCCCCCCAGGGAGTGGCCCGAGACGCCGACGCCGATCCCGGTGTTGATGTGCCCGGCCAACGGACCGCTCGCGTTGAGCGCGAGGGTGTTGGTGAGGATCTGCGAGACGTCCTTGGAGGAGTTGCCGTTGTTGACGTCGTTGAAGTTGTGGTTGAAGTGCGGGGCGGGGACGACGAATCCCGCCGAGGCCAGGGCCCGGATGATGAACAGGGAGTTCTGCGGACTGCTTCCGTAGCCGTGGGTGAAGTTGTAGACGGGGAAGACACCGCCTGCGACCGGGGCGTTCGTCACCGGGTTGCCGCCGGGGGTGCCGGTGGCGGGGTAGTAGACGTAGGTGGTGCACCGGCGGCTGCCGCGGGTCCAGTCATACCGGCGCACGCCGACCGCGAACGGCGTGGTCGGTGCGCCCTGCGGCCTGACGATGGCGCCTGCCTGCCCGGTGCCGAGCAGGGACGCTCCCACGCCCGCTGCTCCGGCCGCGCTCAACGCCAGGAAAGTACGCCGTTGCATGCTCATGGATGACTCCTGTGTGAGTGGGGGTTGCACGTGTGGAGCCCGAGGCGGCGAGGAGCGACGTATGCGTCTGCTCTCTGAGTCACATGACTGGGAACGCTCCCACACCAGATCGAATAACAGAAAGAGTCACCATCGGGCTCTCATCTGTCAATCGCTGCGACTCAATCCGTCCGAACTCAGAGACAGACGAACGGTGTTCAGCCGTGGCTGTGACCGATTCCAGCGCTCATGCCGGCGATCGTGTGGGCACTGATGTCGAGGCGCGGACCGTCCCCGGACCGGGCCGCCACCGAACGGACGTGTTCCTGGGCGGGGTGGGCCAGACCGTCGTACACCGCGACGCACACGTCCCGCGCCCGGGACCGGGGCCAGTCGGCCGGCAGCAGATCGATGGGCAGCAGAGGGTCCAGCACCGGGAAGTGGCGGTAGGTGTTCATCACCTCGGTGCGGGCGCGCACCGCCGCGGCGCCGGTGACGTCACCGGCGCTGATGTGAGGCCGCAGACCGCTCCACCGCCGGATGAAGATCTCGTACTGCTCGGCGATGCCGGGCAGGTCCCATGCCTCGATCGGGTTGCGGTTGGCCTCCGTCTCGAGATCCACCTGTCGCGCGCGGAACACGCTCACCGCCCCCAGCGCCAAGTCGGCCAGTTCGGCACGCCCCTTGGGGGTGAGCGGGTGCGGCGACGCCCAGACCGCGTCGTACAGCGGCGCGAACCCCCGCCACCGCAGCGCGGTGCGCAGCGCGCGCCGACGGGTGCTCTCCTGTTCCGGGACGGAGAAGGCGACCAGCGTCCACCATCCGTCCCATGAGTCGGGCTGCGTGGTGAACGTGGCGATCGAGGCACCGCCGCTCCACAGATCGACAGCGGCCTGACGCGTCAGCCGGTACGAGCTGTACCGCCCCTGCCGGCTGCCCTCCAGCACGCCTCGACGCGCCAGCCTGCTGATCGTCGTACGGGCGGCTCCGGCGGCCACGTCGAACTCCCCCAGCAACGCGACGACGGCCGCCGCCGGCAGCCAGGCCCGGGCCGGAAACGTGTAGTCGGCGATCAAGGTGACCGCCAAGCTCGCCGGTGAACCGCCCGCCTGCCAGCGCGGCAATCGCATCGGCCTGGTGCCGTCGCCGGAGAAGATCTCCTCGAGGTGGGACAGGTTCGCCAAGGTCCGCTCCGACGCGTCGAGTAGGGCGTCCCACTCTAACGACCGGGCCGGCCTGAGGTGCGTCACTCAGTCGCCGGCCGGGCGCCGAACTGTCACATCGGATTGGGGCGGACGAAGGCCGCTGTCAGCCGGTCGCGAGGTTCGCGCGGGTCCCGAGGCGGTCCTGGACCCAGTCGTGGAACTCGCCGATGTGGTGCTCGCTGGGCACCAGGACGCCGCCCTTGGCGTACAGCCGCGAGCTCATCGCGGGCTGGCAGCGCTCACAGGCGTCGAAGTCCTGCCGGTTGACGCGGTCGAACAGCTCGACCGACCGGCTGACGTCCCGGCCGCTGTCCACCACGCCCTTCAGGTACAGCCAGTCGCACTCCACGATCGTGCGGTCGACCGACACCGGGAACATCCGGTGGAAGATCACGTGGTCGGGGACCAGGTTGATGAACACCTGCGGGCGCACCGTGATCGCGTAGTACCGGCGGTCCTGTTCCTCGGAGACCGTGGGGATGCGGTCCAGACCCTGCGAGCCGTCCACGGTGAAGCCCTGGACGTCCGCTCCGAACTCGGCGCCGTGCCCCACGTAGAACTGCGCCGCGTAGCCGTCGGCGAACTCCGGGAGGACCTCCGTCAGTTCGGGGTGGATCGTCGCGCAGTGGTAGCACTCCATGAAGTTCTCGATGATGAGCTTCCAGTTGGCCTTGACGTCGTAGACGATCCGCCGGCCGACCTCCAGGCTCTCGACGCCGTACCGCTCGATGGACTCCAGGTCGCCCAGGCGGGCGACCACGTCCGCGATCACCGACTGCTCGAACGAGGGCGGGTTCTCGGCCAGGCACACCCACACGTAGCCGAGCCACTCGCGTACCGCCACGCTCGCCAGGCCGTACTCCGTGCGGCCGACGTCCGGCATCTTCGTCAGGTTCGGTGCCGCGACCAGCTTGCCGTTGAGGTCGTACGTCCAGGCGTGGTACGGGCACTGGAAGGCCCGCTTCACTTCGCCGGACTCCTGCGTACACAGCTTCGCGCCCCGGTGCCGGCACACGTTGAAGAAGGCCCGGACGGAGCCGTCCCGCGACCGGGTCAGCAGGATGCTCTCGCGCCCGACGTCCACGGTCCGGAAGGCGCCCGGCTTCGCCAGCTCCGACGCGCGTGCCGCGCAGAACCACATGGATTCAAAGATGTGTTCCTGCTCCAGGCGGAAGATCTCCGGGTCCGTGTAGTGGTCACCGGGGAGGGTCGCGATCAGGCTCTCCGGCAGGCCGGTCGTCGTCATGGTTCACCTCGGAGTGAAGCGCCTCGGGGCGGGCGAGTGGTTGCCTCATGTGCAACGTGCTTCTTGCTACGCAACTCACGGTGCAGTCCGGCCCGAGCGGTGTCAAGCCCTTGACCGCAGGCCGTCGCAGCAAGGACCATGTTGCGTATCAATCAGCTCGTTGCGTAATACGCACTTCCCTCTGGGAGGGCTCCGTGTCTCCTCGACCCACCACCGGCCGCGAGTTCGTCCTCACCTTGTCGTGCCCCGACCGCTCGGGCCTCGTCCACGCGGTCACCGGCTTCCTGGTCCGGTACTCCGGGAACATCCAGGAGAGCCAGCAGTTCGACGACCGGCTTGAGGACCGCTTCTTCATGCGGGTGCACTTCGACGTATCGGACCCGGGCACATCGCTGGAGGACCTGAAATCCGGCTTCGCGCAGGTGGCGGAGGCGTACCGCATCTCCTGGCAGCTGTACGAGGCGTCGACGCCGACGCGCACGCTGATCATGGTGTCGAAGTTCGGGCACTGCCTGAACGACCTGCTCTTCCGCTGGCGCGCCGGCGCGCTGAACATCGAGGTGCCGGCGATCGTCTCCAACCATCGCGACTTCGAGCCGCTCGCCGAGAGCTACGGGATCCCCTTCCACCACGTGCCCGTCACCCGGGAGACGAAGCCCGCGGCGGAGGCGCGGCTGCTGGACCTCGTCGACGAGCTGGACATCGACCTGGTGGTCCTCGCCCGCTACATGCAGATCCTGTCGAACGACCTGTGCAAGCAGCTCGAGGGGCGGGCGATCAACATCCACCACTCGTTCCTGCCGAGCTTCAAGGGTGCCCGCCCCTATGTCCAGGCGTACGAGCGCGGCGTCAAGCTCGTCGGAGCGACGGCCCACTACGTCACCCCGGACCTCGACGAGGGCCCCATCATCGAGCAGGACGTCATCCGCGTGAACCACTCGCAGGGGCCCGACAGCATGGTCGCCCTGGGGCGCGACGTCGAGGCGCAGGTCCTGGCGCGGGCGGTGGAATGGCACACTCAGAGCCGCGTCATGGTCAACGGCAACCGTACGGTCGTCTTCCGTTGAGGAATCCCCTGAGGAAAATCACTCCCACCCCCTCACACCTATTGCCCAGTTCACCTAGGGTTTCGCCATGAGCAACCACGGCGCTGAGACCTCAGGCGCTCCCAGTGGCGGAGTGCAATCCGTTGACCGTGCCGTCGCCGTGCTGGAGATCCTCGCCCAGCACGGCGAGGCGGGCGTGAGTGAGGTGGCCGCGGCGATCGACGTCCACAAGTCCACCGCCTTCCGTCTGCTCGGCGCGCTCGAAGCGCATGGGATGGTCGAGCAGGAGAGCGAACGGGGAAAGTACCGTCTCGGCTTCGGCGTCGTGCGCCTGGCCGGCGCCGTGACGGGCCGTATCGCCGTCACCAGACACGGGCGCGGGATCTGTGAGCGTCTCGTCGACGACGTGGGCGAGACGATGAACATCGCCGTGCTCGAAGCCCACCACGCGATCAACCTCTACCAGGTACGCGGCTCGTCGGCCATCGCCGCGCAGAACTGGGTGGGACGGCTGACGCCGCTGCACTGCACGTCGAGCGGCAAGATCCTCCTGGCCCATCTCGCCCGCGAGGAACGCGACGCGCTCCTCGCCGAGTCCGGACTTCCCCGCCTGACACCGCGCACGGTGACCTCCAGGAAGAAACTGGAGGCGGACCTGTCCGAAGCCCGTGAGCAGGGCTATGCCATCACGCTGGAGGAATACGAGGAGGGCCTCAACGCCCTGTCCGCCCCCGTGCGTTCGGACGGCGGCCAGGTCGTCGCAGCCCTCAGCGCGTCGGGGCCGGCCTTCCGGCTCACCGTGGAGCGGATGCACGAACTCGCGCCCCTGCTGGTCGCGGGAGCGGACGAGCTCGGCCAACGGCTCGCCCATGCGGACTGAGGTTCACGACTAGGGCCTGTTGCGAAAGTGCCCTCTGCCGCGCGACGCCCGGCACGCTCCCCCACTGCCTTGAGGGCGTGGGAGGTGCCCCCCACTCGCCGCACCGCCCGAAAGCCCGAGTACGCCCAGTACGAGGGCTTCCGGGCGGCACTCCCCCAGCCTTCGGCCGGGGGGACCCCCAGAGCACGCACCGGACGCCGCGCGGCCGCCCTCCGGGCGACGAGGCCACTTTCACAACAAGCCCTGGCGCGGAACAGACCCTCACGACAATCGGCGGTCGGTGATCCGGTGTCCGGATCACCGACCGCCGCTGCACGCTGCCCGCGTCAGCCCGTCCACTCCACGGCCGCGTCCAGCAGCCAGTCCGTCAGGTAGCCGGCGAAGGACGAACGGACCAGCACCCAGAACCCGGCTCGGGGCTCGTCACGGGCGACCAGGACGACCTGGGCGCGGGCCAGGTTCGTCTGGGCGCAGCGCCCCGGGCCGAAGAGCCGCGGGTGAAGATCGAGCGAGCAGCCGTGGGCCAGGAGGTCGCGGGCCCGGGGGCCGGCGACGAGGAGCGTGGTGCGCTGAGCCGAGACATCGATGACGGACACGGGCTCGTCGCCCGCGGCCTCACGGATCCGGCTCTCCAGGTCCTGCCCACCGCCCGGCGGTCCCACCACGAGCCATTCGTCGGGGCCGAGCCACAGCGCGGTCAGTTTCCCGGCGCGGACCACGGTGCCGGGTTCGACGGGGAGTTGGAGCCCCAGCGCCAGCCCCACGGCGTCCGCCGCCGCTCCCTTGGGGTCGAGACGCACATTGATCTGCGTCAGGAAGGGCAGTTCCGCCAGCCGGATCGCGCCCCCGGAGGCGCGGGTCGCGGCGGCCAGCCGGCCGGCGGCAGGCGACAGGGGGCTGCGGAGCGGGGTGGTAACGGCGGTGTCAGCCATCGCGGCGGGCTCCCTCGGGGTCGTAGAGGACGGGGCTCGCGACGGTCACCGGGACCAGCCGGTCGCCCACGGGGGCGTAGAGACGCTCACCGATGCGGTCCCGGCCGCCCTTGACGAGCGCGAGGGCGAAGGTCCGGCCGAGGGCCGCGCTGCGGTAGCTGGACGTGACGTGACCGAGCATCGGGACGGGCGGCGCGGGCAGCACACTGCCTGCGACCAGGTGGGTGCCTTCGGGGAGGAACGTGCCCGGGTCCTCCGGAAGCAGCCCGACCAGGTGCTTGCGGTCGGGGCGGGCGGTGTCCGCGCGGGCGAAGGAACGCTTGCCGAGGAAGTCCTTCTTCTTCTTGGACACCGCCCAGCTCATGCCGAGGTCCTGCGGCGTCACCGTGCCGTCGGTGTCCTGGCCGACGATCGGATAGCCCTTCTCCGCGCGCAGGACGTGCATGGTCTCCGTGCCGTACGGGGTGATGCCGTACGGCGCGCCGGCCTCGTACAGCGCCTCCCACAGGGCGAGGGCCTCCCACGGTGACACGTTGATCTCATAGGCGAGCTCGCCGGAGAAGCTGATCCGGCACACGCGCGCGTCGATGCCGGCGACGGTCGTCTCGCGCCACGCCATGAACGGGAAGTCCTCGGCTGCGACGGCGAGTCGGGGCGCGAGCGAGCCGAGGATCTCGCGGGAGCGCGGGCCGACCAGGGCGACGGTGGCCCACTGCTCGGTCACCGACGTGCAGTGGACGCGCAGGTCGGGCCACTCCGTCTGGAGCCACTCCTCCATCCAGTCCAGCACGGCGGCGGCGTTGCCCGTCGTGGTGGTGACCAGGTAGCGGTCCTGGTCGAGGCGGATCACCGTGCCGTCGTCGAAGACCATCCCGTCCGGGCGGCACATCACGCCGTAGCGGATCATGCCGACCTTCAGGGTGCTCATCATGTTCGTGTAGAGCAGGTCGAGGAAGACGCCGGCGTCCGGGCCCTGCACGTCGATCTTGCCGAGGGTGGAGGCGTCCATGAAGGCGACGCCCTCGCGGGCGGCCGCACACTCGCGCAGTACGGCCGTCTCCATGTCCTCGCCGTCCTGCGGGTAGTACCAGGGCCGCTTCCACTGGCCGACGTTCTCGAACAGGGCGCCGTGCGCGACATGCCATTCGTGCAGGGCGGTGGTGCGGATCGGGTCGAGCAGGGCACCGCGGTCGCGGCCGGCGAGGGCAGCGAAGGAGACGGGGGTGTACGGCGGCCGGAAGGTGGTGGTGCCGAGCGCGGAGATGTCCACGCCGAGCAGTTCGGCGACGACGCCGCTGGCCAGGACGCCGGAGGTCTTGCCCTGGTCGTTCGCCGTGCCGGCCGTGGTGTAGCGCTTGGTGTGCTCCACGGAGCGCAGGCCGGCTCCGGTCGCCCGGGCCAGGTCGTCGACGGTGACGTCGCGTTGCAGGTCGACGAAGCGCGGGGCGTTTTCCCGGCCCGGGACGGTGAAGACCCGCATGGGCGGCGTCTGCGGTGGCGTGGCCACCTGGGGCAGGCGCGGGGCCTGGCAGGTGTAGCCCTCGGCCTCCAGCGCTCGGGCACCGGCGGCGGCTCCCTGGGCGAGGACCCGGGCCAGATCGAAGACGCCGCTCGCGCCGCCCGCGACCTCGACGGCCTGACGGCAGGTGTCGGGAACGAAGGTGCCGAGTTCCTCGTCGTGGCGGAGCTTGCCTCCCGCCTGGCTGAACAGGTGCGCGACCGGGTTCCAGCCGCCGGAGACCAGGAGCAGGTCGGCGGCGAACTCCCGTCGGTCCGTCGTCTCTCCGTTCGTCTCTCCGTACGGGGCGACGGTCACTGACGTGAGACGGGGAGCGCCTTCCGTGCCGGTGACGGCGTGGCCCGTCAGCACCTCGATGCCGGCCTGGCGGGCCCGCTCGGCCCACTCCCCCGGCTCGGGACGGGTGTCGACGACGGCCTCGACGGTCACGCCCGCCGCCGCGAGGTCCAGTGCCGCCGCGTAAGCGCTGTCGTTGGTGGTGAAGACGACCGCGTGGCGGCCGGGCAGGGTCCCGTACTTGTTGACGTAGGCGCGGGCCGAGGCGGCCAGCATCACGCCGGGGCGGTCGTTGTCCGAGAAGGCCAGCGAGCGTTCGTGCGCGCCGGTGGCGAGGACGACCCGGCGGGCGCGGATGCGCCAGACACGTTCGCGGGAGACGTGCTCCGGGGCCTCGGCGCCGAGGTGGTTCGTGCGGCGCTCCACGGCCAGGAGGTGGTTGTCGTCGTAGTAGCCGAAGACGGTGGTGCGGCGCAGTACGCGTACGTCGGGTGCCGCGTCGAGTCGGGCCGTGTTCTCGTCCACCCAGTCGAGGAGTTCGCCGGTGCCGAGGAGGCTGCCGCCCGGTTCGGGCTGGTCGTCGGCGAGGATGACGCGGGCACCTGAGCCGGCGGCGGCTGCCGCCGCGGCGATGCCGGCCGGGCCCGCGCCGACGACCAGGAGGTCGCAGTGGGCGTGTACGGCGTCGTAGCGGGAAGGGTCCGGGGCGGTGGCGAGGCGGCCCTGGCCGGGGAGGCCGGTCGCGGCGAGGCCGTCGTAGAGCTCGACGGTGGTGGCGGGGAGCATGGGCTCGGGGAACGGGGCCTCGATCTGGACGACCGCGTTGGGTTCCTCGGCGCCGGCCGAGAAGATGCCGCGGGGGCGGCCCAGCTTGATGCTGGTGCCGGTCTGGATGACGCCGTTGGCGAGGAGGGCGGAGGCGAGGGTGTCGCCCTTGTAGCCCTGGTATGCGGTGCCGTCGAAGGTGAAGGTGATCGGGGTGTCGCGGTGGATGCGGCCGTGGGTGGGGTGGCGGAACGGCTGGGTTTCCTCGCCCCCGCCGCCCCTACCCGTCCCATCCTCCAGGGGCTCCGCCCCTTCGACCCCGCTGGGGGCTACGCCCCCAGACCCCAGCGGGGGCTGCGCCCCCTGCACCCCCACCGGGGCCGTCGCCCCAAGCCCGGACCCCAGCGGGGGCTGCGCCCCCTGCGCCCCCACCGGGGCTGCCGTCCCGGACCCCCCTTCGGCCTGAACGGCCTCGTCCTCAAGCGCCGGACTGGCTGGTGGTGCCGGACTCGGCTGGAAAGTGGCCGGACGCGACTCCACCGTTTCCGGGCGCTCCTCCCCCGCCCGGTACACCGTCAGGATCTCGTTCGTGGACGTGTCCCGCACCGCGTTGAACCAGCGGCGGCAGCCCGCCGCGTGGGTCCAGCGTTCGGCGAAGGGGCCCCTGGGGTTGTCACGGAAGAAGAGGTAGCGGGCCCACTCCTCGTCGGTGAGGGAGGACGGGTCCCGCGGGTAGGGCACGTGGGCCTGGCCGCCGTAGTGGAACTCGGCCTCGTCGCGGGGCCCGCACCACGGGCAGGGGATCAGCAGCATGGGTCGGCTCCCTGATGGTCCTAGTGGGCCACCGCGGCCGCGCCGTGCTCGTCGACGAGCGCGCCGGTGGTGAAACGGTCGAGCGAGAAGGGGGCGTTCAGCGGATGCGGTGTGTCGTGGGCGATGGTGTGGGCGTAGACCCAGCCGACCCCGGGGGTGGCCTTGAAACCGCCGGTTCCCCAGCCGCAGTTGAGGTAGAGGTTGTCGACCGGGCTGAGGCCGATGATCGGTGAGGCGTCGGGGCTGACGTCGACGATGCCGCCCCAGGTACGCAGGACGTGGGCCCTTGCGAATACCGGGAAGAGCTCCAGGGCCGCCGACATCTGCTCCTCGATGATGTGGAAGGCGCCGCGCTGGGTGTAGGAGTTGTACGCGTCGATGCCCGCGCCCATGACCAGCTCACCCTTGTGGGCCTGGCTGACGTACACGTGGACGGCGTTGGACATGACGACCGTCGGGTGGACGGGTTCCAGCAGCTCCGACACCAGGGCCTGCAAGGGGTGGCTCTGGACGGGGAGTTCGATGCCCGCCATGGCCGCCAGGACCGAGGTGTGGCCCGCCGAGCAGAGCGCGACCTTGCCCGCCGCGATCGGGCCGCGGGTGGTGTGGACTCCCACCACCCGGTTGCCGACGACGTCGAGGCCGGTGACCTCGCAGTTCTGGATGATGTCGATCCCGGCGGCGTCGGCGGAGCGGGCCAGGCCCCACGCCACGTGGTCGTGCTTGGCGATGCCCGCGCGCGGCTGGTAGGTCGCGCCCAGGACCGGATAGCGCACGTCCGGGGAGATGTTGACGATCGGGCAGACCTCCTTGACGCCGTCCGCGTCGAGCCACTCGGCGTCCACACCGTTGAGGCGGTTGGCCTCGACGCGGCGCACGCTGTCACGGACGTCCTGGAGGCTGTGGGCGAGGTTCAGCACACCACGTTGGGAGAAGAGGATCGGGTAGTCGAGCTCCTCGGCCAGCCCCTCCCACAGCTTGAGCGCGTGTTCGTAGATGCCGGCGCTCTCGTCCCAGAGGTAGTTGGAGCGGATGATCGTGGTGTTGCGGGCCATGTTGCCGCCCGCCAGCCAGCCCTTCTCCAGCACGGCGACGTTGGTGATGCCGTGGTTCCTCGCCAGGTAGTGGGCGGTGGCCAGGCCGTGGCCGCCACCGCCCACGACGACGACGTCGTACGAGCGCTTCGGCTCGGGGTTGCGCCACAGCCAGTCGGGGTGTTCGGGGAGCTCGGCGCCGGGGGTGCGGGGGCTCATCGGGCGTCTCCGTCCTCGGACAGGTGGGGGTAGAGCGGGTGCTCGGCGGCCAGGGCCTGCGTGCGGGCGCGCAGAGCGGCGACGTCGGGCTCCGGCTGGAGGGCGAGGGCGATCACGTCCGCGACCTCCGCGAAGTCCGCCTCGGTGAAGCCGCGGGTGGCCAGGGCCGGGGTGCCGATGCGCAGGCCCGAGGTCACCATCGGCGGGCGCGGGTCGAAAGGCACGGCGTTGCGGTTGACGGTGATGCCGATCTCGTGGAGCAGGTCCTCGGCCTGCCGGCCGTCGAGTTCCGAGTCGCGCAGGTCGACCAGGACGAGGTGGACGTCCGTGCCTCCGGTCAGGACGCGTACCCCGGCCGCCGCCGCGTCCGCCCGGGTGAGGCGTTCGGCGAGGAGGCGGGAGCCGGCGAGTGTGCGGGCCTGGCGTTCGGCGAACTCCGGTGACGCGGCGACCTTGAACGACACCGCCTTCGCGGCGATGACGTGCTCCAGGGGGCCGCCCTGCATCCCGGGGAAGACCGCAGAGTTGATCTTCTTGGCGAGGTCGGCCTCGTTGGTGAGGATGACGCCGCCGCGCGGGCCGCCGAGGGTCTTGTGGGTCGTGGTGGTCGTGACGTGGGCGTGCGGTACGGGGTTGGGGTGCAGTCCCGCCGCGACCAGTCCCGCGAAGTGCGCCATGTCGACCATGAGCAGGGCGCCCACCTCGTCGGCGATCCTGCGGAAGGCCGCGAAGTCGAGCTGCCTCGGGTACGCCGACCAGCCCGCGATGATCATCTTGGGGCGGTGTTCCTTGGCGAGGCGCTCGACCTCGTCCATGTCGACGAGGTTGTCCCCCTCGGACACGTGGTACGGCACGACGTTCAGCATCTTGCCGCTGTAGTTGATGCGCATGCCGTGCGTGAGGTGCCCGCCGTGCGCGAGGTCGAGGCCGAGGATGGTGTCGCCGGGCTGGAGGAGGGCGAAGAAGACGGCGGTGTTCGCCTGGGCGCCCGAGTGCGGCTGCACGTTGGCGAAGCCCGCGCCGAAGAGGGACTTGACGCGCTCGATGGCCAGCCGCTCGGTGACGTCGACGTGTTCACAGCCACCGTAGTAGCGGCGGCCGGGGTAGCCCTCGGCGTACTTGTTGGTCGCGACCGAGCCCTGTGCCTCCATCACGGCGGTGGGCGCGAAGTTCTCGGAGGCGATCATCTCGAGGGTGGACTGCTGGCGGTGGAGTTCGGCGCGGAGCGCGGCGTGGACCTCGGGGTCCAGCTCCGCCAGGGGGGTGTTCAGCGCGTTCATACGGGGTTCGCGTTCCTCTCGGCGGCCTCGACGACATTGGCGAGCAGCATGGCCCGGGTCATGGGGCCCACGCCCCCGGGCATCGGCGCCAGCCATCCGGCGACCCGGGCGGCGTCCGGGTGGATGTCACCCACCAGGCCCTGGTCGGTGCGGGTGATGCCGACGTCCAGGACGGCCGCTCCAGGACGCAGCATGTCCTTGGTGACCAGTCCGGGCGAGCCGGCGGCCGCGACGACGACGTCCGCCTCGCGTACGTGCCAGGCCAGGCCCTTGGTACCGGTGTGGCACAGGGTCACGGTGGCGTTCTCGGACCTGCGGGTGAGCAGCAGCCCGATGGGCCGTCCGACGGTGATGCCCCGGCCGATCACGCACACCCGTGCTCCCGCGAGCGGCACGTCGTGGCGGCGGAGCAGTTCGACGATGCCGCGCGGGGTGCACGGCAGCGGGGCCTCGACGCCGAGGACGAGCCGGCCGAGATTGACGGGGTGCAGTCCGTCGGCGTCCTTGGCGGGGTCGATCCGTTCCAGTACGGCGCCCGCGTCGAGGTGGCGCGGCAACGGGAGCTGGACGATGTAGCCGGTGCAGGCAGGGTCGGCGTTGAGCTCGTCGATCGTCTCCTCGACCTGCTGCTGCGAGGCGTCGGCGGGCAGCTCCCGCCTCAGGGAGGCGATGCCTACCTGCGCGCAGTCCCGGTGCTTGCCACCGACGTAGGCCCGACTGCCGGGATCGTCACCGACCAGCACGGTACCGAGCCCCGGCGCCCGACCGGTGGTCGCGGTCAACTTTCCCACGCGCTCGGCAAGTTCGAGACGGACTGCGGCGGCGGTCGCCTTGCCGTCAAGGAGTTGTGCGGTCACCTGGAGTTCCTTCCAACGCCGAAGACTCAGCCGCGAAGACGGGACATCGCCGGATCGAACAGCGGCTCTTCGGCGACGACCGCCTCGACGCTCTGGTCGAAGTAGCCGATGTGCACCACCGTCCCCGGAACGGCGAGCTCAGCCGGCAACCACGCGTAGGCGATCCCCTTGCCGATCGTGTAGCCGTACGCCGCACTCGTGACGTACCCGACCGCACAGTCGCCGTCGTACACCGGCTCCTTGCCCATCACGACCGCCCTCGGGTCCTCGATCGTGAGACATGTGAGCTTGCGCCGCACATCCGCCTTGCGCCGCTCCAGCGCCGCCTTGCCGATGAAGTCGTCCTTGTCGAGCTTGACGGCGAACCCGACTCCGGCCTCGTAGGGGTCGTGCTCGTAGGTCATGTCGGTACCGAAGGAGCGGTAGCCCTTCTCCAGACGCAGGCTGTTGAAGGCGCCGCGGCCGGCGATGATGCCGCCGAGCGGTTCGGCCGCACGCCACAGCGTGTCCCACAGCTTCTGGCCCAGGTCGGCCGTGGTGTACAGCTCCCAGCCGAGCTCTCCCACGTACGACAGGCGCATGGCCGTCACCGGGACGGAGCCGACGTAGGCGTGCTGGGCTCGGAAGTACTTGAGGCCGTCCTTGGAGAAGTCCGCGTCCGTCAGAGGTTGCAGGACCTCGCGGGCGAGCGGGCCCCACAGGCCGATGCAGCAGGTGCCGGGGGTGATGTCGCGGACCTGGACCGTGCCGTCGGCGGGGAGGTGACGCGTGAACCAGTCGAGGTCCAGGTTGCCGTTGGCGCCGACCTGGAAGCGGTCGGGGGCCAGCCGGGCGACGGTGATGTCGCTGCGGATGCCGCCGTCGTGGTCGAGCAGCAGCGTGTACGTCACCGAGCCGACGGACTTGGCGACCTTGCCGGTGCACAGCCGCTCCAGGAAGGCGGCGGCACCGGGGCCGCTCACCTCCAGGCGCTTGAGGGCCGTCATGTCGTACATCGCGACGGTCTCGCGGGTGACCTGGGCCTCGGCGCCGACGATGGGCGACCAGTAGCGCGCGGCCCAGTCGTTGGGGGTCGGGATGGAACGGCCTTCGACCAGGCCGGCGTTGGCCTCGTACCACTGCGGGCGCTCCCAGCCGTTGGCCTCCAGGAAGAAGGCGCCGAGCTCCTGCTGGCGGGTGTGGAACGGGCTCGTGCGGATCGGGCGCGGGTCTCCCGACGGCTGGAGGGGGTGGAGGATGTCGTAGACCTCGACGAAGTTCTGGCAGTCGCGGGCCAGCACGTACTCGGGCGAGAGCTGGTGCGGCTCGAAGCGGTTGACGTCGCACTCGTGCAGGTCGAACGAGGAGCAGTGGCCGTCGACCAGCCACTCGGCCATGGCCCGTCCGACGCCCGCGGAGTGGGTGACCCAGACGGCCTCGGCGACCCAGAAGCCCTTGACGTCCGGGGATTCGCCGAGCAGCGGCAGGCCGTCGGTGGTGAAGGAGAACAGGCCGTTGATGCCCTCCTCGACCTTGGCGTCCTTCGTCGCGGGGAGCAGCGACTGGGTCTCGCTCCAGGCCTCCTCGAAGTCCTCCTCGGTGAACTTCAGGACGGACGGCATGTCCTCGGCCTCGCCCACGGAGAGGATGTCGTCGGCGGAGACCGGCATCGGGCGGTGGCCGTAGTAGCCGATGCCCAGGCCGTCGAAGCGGTCGCGGTAGTAGAGGTCGGCGTCCTGGTGGCGCAGGATCGGGCGGATGGCCTCCTGCGTCTGGCCCGCCAGGGCCGGTACCGGGCCCGTCCAGGCGAGCTGGTGGGCGAGCGGCGTGAGCGGGAGGTTCATGCCGGCCATGCGGGCGATCCTCGGGCCCCAGATGCCGGCGCAGCACACGACGATGTCGGCGGGGATCTCGCCCTGGTCGGTGAGGACGCCGGTCACCTCGCCGTCGGCCCTTGGTACGTCGAGGACTTCGTGGCGGGCGAGGAAGCGCACGCCGCGCTCGGTGGCCCGGCGGATCTGCGCCTCGACGGCGGGGACCGCCTTCGCGAGGCCGTCCGTGGGCACATGGAGGCCGGCGAGGACCTTGTCCGGGTTGACGAGCGGGTGCTGTGCGACGCACTCCTCGGTGCTCAGCAGCCGGGACTCGATGCCCCAGGAGGTGAGCCAGCCGTGGCGCCGCTGGAGTTCCCTGACGCGCTCCGGGCTGGTCGCCACTTCCAGGCCGCCGACCTGGAGGAAGCAGGACTCACCGTCGACGTCGAGCGAGCAGAACTTCTCGACGGTGTAGCGGGCCATCTCGGTCATGGTCTTGGAGGGGTTGGTCTGGAAGACCAGGCCCGGGGCGTGGGACGACGATCCCCCGGTGGCGGGCAGCGGGCCCTGATCGACGACGGTCACATTGGTCCAGCCTCGCGCGGAGATCTCATCGGCGAGCGCTGCCCCCACGACGCCCGCTCCGATGATGACCACCCGGGGTCCCGCCATCGCCGCACCTCCGACGTTGAAAGCGATGCAGTTGCTGTGTGCGCAACAGAGTTCAGGTTGCGCAACTCAATGTGCCCGCCGTGGACAGGCGTGTCAAGGGGTCCGCGACGCCGGAAAAACCCCGGAAGCGACAGGGAGGAATCACCAGAAAACGAAGAGGCCCGGCAGGCTGGAGACACAGCCTGCCGGGCCTTTCCGGCGGGGTTCACACAGACAGTCGTGCGCCCTACTTGATCCAGGCGTCGACCTTGCCGCGGTTGGCCTCGACCCACTTCTTCGCCGCGGCCTCGGGCGCCATCTTGTCCACCGCGATGTACTTGGCCACGGTGTTCTGGTCGTCGTTCGTCCAGTTGAACTTCTTCACCAGGTCATAGGCCGGGCTGCCCGACTTGGCGAACTTGGCGCTGACGATCTTGTCCAGTTTGTACACCGGGTAGTCGCAGGCGACCTTCTCGGCGTCGGCGTCGCAACCCGTCTTGTACTCGGGCAGGCTGACCTTCTTGAGCGGCACCTCGGACAGGAACCACTGCGGCTCGTAGAAGTAGCCGATCACCCATTCCTTGTTCTTCTCGGCGTTGCGGTACGCCTGGATGAGCGCGGTCTCGCTGCCCGCGTACACCACCTTGAAGTCCAGTTTGAGGTTCTTCACCAGCGCCTCGTCGTTGGTGACGTACGAGGGGTCGCCGTCGAGGAGCTGCCCCTTGCCGCCCGACTCCGAGGTCTTGAACTTCGACGCGTACTTGTTCAGGTTCTTCCAGTCCAAGATGTCCGGGTGCGCCTTGGCCAGCCACGGCGGCACGTACCAGCCGATGAGGCCCTCGTTGCCGGTCGGGCCCGCGTCGACGGCGGTCTTCTGCTGGGTGATGTACTTCTTCTTCAGATCGTCGTGGCCCCAGTTCTCGACGACGGCGTCGACCTCGCCCGTCCCGAAGCCCTGCCAGGCGATCTCCTCCTTCAGGTCCTTCTGCTCGACCTTGCAGCCGAGGTCGTGCTCGGCGACGTAGGCCAGGACCGCGGCGTTCGCCTCGTAGCCCACCCAGGGGTTGATCGCGAGGTTGAAGGTGCCGCACTTGCCCGAGCTGCCCGAGCCGCCCGCGCTGTCGTCGCCGACCTTCGCGCCTGAGCAGGCCGTGAGGGTGAGGCCGAGGACGGCCAGGCCGGCAGCGCCGGCTCTGAAGTGTCGTGCCATGGTGTGGTGCTCCTTATGCGCCGGCGCGGCGAGCCGCTGCCTGAGTGATCCGGTCGAACATGACTCCGAGCAGGACGATGGCGAGCCCTGCCGCGAGTCCCTTGCCGTACAGCTGGCCCTGTGAGAACCCGGCCACGACGTCGTAGCCGAGGGCACCCGCGCCCACCAGACCGCCCACCACGACCATCGACAGGACGTAGATCAGGCCTTGGTTGGTCGCGAGGGTCAGGGCGCCCCGCGACATGGGCAGTTGGACCTTGGTGATGATCTGCCAGGTGTTGCACCCGGTGGAGGTCGCCGCCTCGACGGTGGTCTCGGGCACGGCCCGCACCCCGTCCGCGATGATCTTGATGGCGACCGGTGCCGCGTAGACGACGGCGGCGACGATGGCCGTGAACCGTGTCGCGCCGAACAGCGCGAGGAACGGCACGAGATAGACGAACGGCGGCATGACCTGGGCCGCGTCCAGGGTGGGCCGCAGCAGCCGGTCCACGAGCGCGCTGCGTCCCATCCACACGCCGAGGACGACGCCGAGCAGCATCACCAGCACCGTCGCCACCGCGGTGGACGCCAGCGTCGTCATGCCGTCCGACCAGACGCCGGTACCGACGAGCAGGCCCACGCACACGGTCGTGGTGACACCGGCGCGCCACCCGCCGAGCACCGTGCCGATGGCGACGAGGAAGGCGCCGACGAGCCACCACGGGGAGTCGGTGAGCACGGTCTGGAACGGATTGAGCAGGCCGTTGGTGAGGGTGTCGCGGAAGGCGTTGGTCAGGCCCGACAGGTTGTCCTGTGCCCAGGTGGTCACATCGGCCGCCGTCTTGGCGATGCTGCTGCCGATGCCGCCGTCGCCGGGGAACTCGGCCGCCCAAACATACGTGTGCGACAGGTACGCCAGCACGACCGCCGCCACCGCGCCTGCCGCGAGCAGCTGCCGCCGCCACTTGAGGAAGGGGCTGTCCGAGCCCCGCGCCGTCTCCGCCCGTGCGCTCGCCGCGGTGGTGACCCGGTCCAGCACGATGGCCATGACGACGATGGCCAGACCGGCGTTGAAGGCCGTGCCGACGTCCAGCGACTGCAGGGCCTGGACGACGGTCTTGCCGAGGCCGGGCGCGTCGATCAGGGCCGCGATGGTCACCATGGCCAGGGCGGCCATGATGGTCTGGTTGACGCCCATCACCACGGTCCGCTTGGACATCGGCAGCAGGACCTTGAGCAGCGCCTGCCGCCGCGTCGCGCCCATCGAGTCCGCCGCCTCGACCGTGGTCCGAGGGACGGAGCGGATGGCGTGCGCGGTGATGCGGATCGCCGGTGGCGCCGCGTAGATGGCGGTGGCGATCGTGGCCGAGGCGGGACCGATCAGGAAGAACAGGGTCAGCGGCGCCAGATAGACGAAGGTCGGCATCGTCTGCATGAAGTCCAGGAACGGCGTGACGATCCGGTGGAACCGTTCCGACAGCCCGGCCCACACGCCCAGGGGAATGGCGAACAGCAGCGCCACGAAGACCGCGGAGAGGGTCAGCGCCAGCGTGTCCATGCTCTCCTGCCAGAGCCCTTGCAGGCCGAGGAAGGTGAAGCCGGCCACGGCCAGCAGCGCCACCCGCCAGTTGCCCACCGCCCAGGAGACATAGCCGGCGATGCCGACGACGCCGAGCCAGCCGATCTGCGGAACCGGGCGGTCCGCGGACGGCTGGGAGATCAGCTCCTGGACGAAGGTCACCAGGGTGTCGATGACCAGGCGGATCTCGTTGAAGAAGTAGAGGAAGAGGGGGTTGGAGTTGCGGTCGGCGCCGATCGAGTCGTTGACGTCGTTGAACCACCGGTGCAGGTCGGTCAGGTCGGCGGCCGCGAGGGACAGGGTCTGCTTGCCGCGCAGCACGGCGAAGAGCACCAGCCACAGGAGCAGGAGCGCGGCCACCACCACGGCCCGGTTGACCGTACGCACGGGCCGGGCGGGAGCGGGTGGCTCCACGGCCCCGGTCTTCTCCGGTTTCTCCATCGCGACGGTCATCAGGCGTCGCCTTCCTGCCCGGCGACCACCGCGAGGATCTCCTCGTCGCCGACGATGCCGAGCAGCTTGCCGTCCTCGACGACCTTGACCGGCTTCTCGGCGGCGAGCACCGCACGCGTGGCCTCCTTCACCACGACGTCCGGGCCGAGCTCGGGGCCGTCCAGGGGGTCGTCGGGCTCCGCCGGGCGCATGATCCACCGCAGGGTCAGGACGTCACCGCGGGGCACGTCCCTGACGAAGTCGCGTACGTAGTCGTCGGCGGGGGCGCCGACCAGTTCGTCGCCGGTGCCGCACTGGACCGTTCTGCCGTCGCGCATGATGAGGATGCGGTCGCCCAGCTTCAGCGCCTCGGACAGGTCGTGGGTGATGAACACCATCGTCTTGCCGACCTCGTGGTGCAGACGGATGACCTCGTTCTGCATGTCACGGCGGATCAGCGGGTCGAGCGCCGAGAACGGCTCGTCGAACAGGAGCACGTCCGGATCGCCGGCCAGTGCGCGGGCGAGGCCGACGCGCTGCTGCATACCGCCGGAGAGCTGGTCGGGGTAGGAGTTCTCGTACCCGGAGAGGCCGACGAGTTCGACGACCTCCATGGCCCGCTTGGTGCGCTGGGCCCGGCTCATGCCGCGGATCTCCAGCCCGAACGCCACGTTGTCGACGACGCGTCGGTGCGGCAGCAGCCCGAAGTGCTGGAAGACCATGGAGAACTTGCTCCGGCGCAGTTCGCGCAAGCGGCCAGCGTCCGCGTCGCGGATGTTCTCGCCCTCGAAGAGGATCTCCCCGTCGGTGGGTTCTATGAGCCGGGTCAGACAGCGCGCCAGGGTGGACTTGCCGGAACCGGACAGGCCCATGACGACGAACACCTCGCCCGGCGCGACGTCGAAGCTCACGTCGCGCACGGCGGCGGTGCATCCGGTGCGGTCCATCAGTTCGCGGCGGGTGAGCCCGCGCAGTTCCTCGGAGCCCGGTACCTGGTCCGCCTTCGGTCCGAACACCTTCCACATCGCGCGTACGGAGATGACCGGCGTGCCTGCCGCGTCCTGGGATGTGCCGCGCCGCTGCGGCACCTCGGTCGTTGCTGGGGTCATGTTCGACCTCTTTCGGCGTTCAGCCGCGGAACCAGTGCTGCGGCCTGGGTTGGATGTTCTGCCAGATGTGTTTGGGCTCCCGGTACTCGGCCAGGCCGGTCGGGCCCAGCTCCCGGCCCACGCCGGAGTGCCCGAACCCGCCCCACTCCGCCTGCGGCACATAGGGGTGGTAGTCGTTGATCCACACCGTGCCGTGGCGCAGCCGGCGGGCGACCCGCTGGGCCTTCCCGGCGTCCTGCGTCCAGACGGCGCCGGCGAGTCCGTACTCGGTGTCGTTGGCGATGCGTACGGCGTCGTCCTCGTCGGTGAAGCGCTCCACGGTGAGCACGGGTCCGAAGGACTCCTCGTGCACCACCCGCATGTCCTGACCGCACTCGTCGAGCACGGTGGGCGGGTAGTAGTGGCCGTCGGCGAGGGCCGGGTCGTCGGGGCGTTCGCCACCGCAGCGCAGGACGGCGCCCTCGGCGAGGCCGGCCGCGACGTACGCCTCGACCTTCGCCAGGTGCTGGGCGGAGATCAGCGGGCCGGTCTCGGCCTTCGGGTCGAAGGGGCCGCCGAGCCGGATCCGGCGGGCGCGGCGGACCACCTCGTCGACGAACCGGTCGTGCAGCGAGTCCTCGACGATCAGCCGGGCGCCGGCCGAGCAGACCTGGCCCGAATGCAGGAAGACGGCCGTGAGCGCGAAGTCCACGGCCGTCTCGAAGTCGGCGTCGGCGAAGACGACATTGGGATTCTTGCCGCCGAGTTCCAGCGCGACCTTCTTCACGGTCGCGGCGGCGGTGGCCATGATGCGCCTGCCGGTGTCCAGGCCGCCGGTGAAGGAGATCAGGTCGACGGCCGGGTCCTCGGCGAGGGGTGCGCCCACCTCGGGACCGGCCCCCAGGACGAGGTTGGCGGCACCGGCCGGGAGCCCGGCCTCCGCCAGCGCCTTCATCAGCAGGACGGACGTCGACGGGGTGAGCTCACTGGGCTTGAGGACGATCGTGTTGCCCGCGAGGAGAGCGGGCGCGACCTTCCAACTCGCCTGGAGCAGCGGGTAGTTCCAGGGGGTGATCAGTGCGCAAACACCGATCGGCCCGTACTCGACGCGGCTGACGGCGTCGTCGCGGCCGGTGTCGATCACCCGGCCCGCGTCGGTACCGCCGAGCCCTCCGTAGTAGCGGAAGCAGGAGACGACGTCGGCGATGTCGTACTCGCTCTCCACGAACCGTTTGCCGGTGTCCAGCGATTCGGCGCGGGCGAACGCGTCGGCGTCGCGTTCGAGGAGGTCGGCGGTGCGCAGGAGGAGGGCGCCGCGCTCGCGCTCGGGGGTGCGCGGCCAGGGTCCGTCGTCGAAGGCCCGGCGGGCCGCGGCGATGGCCGCCTCGGCGTCGGGGCGGGTGCCTTCGGACACCGTCACGGAGAGCGAGCCGTCGGCGGGGCAGCGGATGTCCCGGTGGCCGCCGGCCACGGGATCCAGCCATTTTCCGTCCACGTACAGGTCTGCCACGTCGAGGGCCCTTCGAGCGAGTCGCGTTGCGCATCGTGCATCGAATTGCTTGTGGTGGAACACTCTGGAGAAGGCGGCAACCCACGTCAAGGGGTTGACGATGACGGTTTAGCCAAGGAGACAGCCACGAGAACGCAGCACCGGCAGGCCCGGAACGCCTTGCCTCCGGGCCGGTCGGCTGTCCGAAAAGCGCTGGTTACGGCAGGGGGCGGTGCCGGTGATAGGCGGCGGCGGACGGGGGCAGCGGATCCTTCCCGAGGATGAGGTCGGCCGCCTTTTCCGCGATCATCATCACCGGTGCGTAGATGTTGCCGTTGGTAATGTACGGCATCACCGATGCGTCGACGACACGCAGCCCCTCCACTCCGTGCACCCGCATGCTCGCCGGGTCCACGACGGCCATCTCGTCGATACCCATCTTGCAGGTACATGACGGATGCAGCGCGGTCTCACCGTCCTTGGCGACCCAGGCGAGGATCTCCTCGTCGGTCTCGACGGACGGCCCGGGCGAGATCTCCCCGGCGTTGTAGGGAGCCATCGCGGGCTGGTTGAGCAGCTCGCGGGCGACCCTGACGGCCTCGACCCACTCGCGGCGGTCCTGCTCGGTGGACAGGTAGTTGAAGCGCAGTGCGGGGTGCTCGGCCGGGTCCTTGCTCTTGATCTTCACCGAGCCGACGGCGTCGGAGTACATGGGCCCGACGTGCACCTGATATCCGTGCCCGCCGGCGGGCACGGAGCCGTCGTAGCGGACCGCGACGGGCAGGAAGTGGAACATCAGGTTGGGGTAGGCCACGTCCTCGTTGCTGCGGACGAAGCCGCCCGCTTCGAAGTGGTTGGTGGCGGCGGGGCCCGTGCGGAAGAGCCACTGGAGCCCGATGAAGGGGGCGCGCCACTTCGCGAGGTACGGCTGCATCGAGACCGGCTGCTTGCAGGCGTACTGGATGTACACCTCCAGGTGGTCCTGGAGGTTCTCACCGACGCCCGGCAGATCGTGTACGACGTCGATGCCGAGGGCGCGCAGTTCCCCGGCGTTGCCGACACCGGACAGCTGCAGCAGTTGCGGGGAGTTGATCGCCCCTCCGCACAGGATGATTTCGCGGGCACGCACCCGCTGGGGTCTGCCACGGCCCCGCCGGTACTCGACACCGACGGCCTTCTTGCCTTCGAAGAGGACGCGGGTGACCAGAGTGCGCGTCCTGATCGTGAGGTTGGGGCGCTTGCGTACGGGTTTGAGGTAGGCCTTGGAGGCCGAGAGGCGGCGGCCGCGGTGGACGTTGCGGTCGAACCGGGCGAAACCTTCCTGCCGATAGCCGTTCACATCGTCGGTGGGAGCGTGGCCCGCTTCCTCGGTGGCCTTCAGGAAGGCCTCGAAGAGCGGGCCGGCCCCCGGGCCGCGCTCCAGGACGAGAGGGCCGTCATGACCGCGGAACTCGTCGTCCGGGTCCGCGGCGAGACAGTTCTCCATCCGCCGGAAGTACGGCAGGCAGTGCGCGTAGTCCCAGGTCTCCATGCCCGGGTCGGCCGCCCAGCGCTCGTAGTCCATGGGGTTGCCGCGCTGGAAGATCATGCCGTTGATGCTGCTGGAACCGCCCAGCACCTTTCCTCGCGCGTGGTAGACGCGCCGGCCGCCCATGTGGGGCTCCGGTTCGGACTCGTATTTCCAGTCGTAGAACCGGCTGCCGATCGGGTAGGTCAGTGCCGCGGGCATGTGGATGAAGACGTCCCAGGGGTAGTCGGGCCGGCCCGCCTCCAGGACCAGCACCTGGTTGCCCGGGTCCGCGGAGAGCCGGTTGGCCAGTGCACTGCCGGCCGACCCACCACCGACGATGACGAAGTCGTACTGCAAGGGAGCCATGGGGCCTCGTCTCGCTCGCGCCGTTGAGAATGCGCGGCATGCTAGTACTCGTACCGCTATGCGCACCAGGTTGCGAGCGGCGCAACTTCTCCGAGGTCTGCACAAGGCCTTGACCTGCACCGCTGGCCGCTATGTTTAACGCCCGTATAGTTGCGTTGTGAGCAACTACCATGCAGATACCGAAACGACAACTGCGCCGACCGGTGGCGTGCAGTCCGTCGACCGCGCCATCACCGTGCTGGAGATCCTGGCCCGGCGCGGCGAGGCGGGAGTCAGCGAGGTGGCCGCCGAGATCGATGTTCACAAGTCGACCGCGTTCCGGCTGCTCGGCGCCCTGGAGGTGCGCGGTCTGGTGGAACAGGCGGGTGAGCGCGGCAAGTACCGCCTCGGCTTCGGCCTCGTGCGGCTCGCCGGCGCGGTCACCGGCCGCATCGACATCACCCAGCAGAGCCGCCCGGTCTGCGAGCGTCTCGCCGAGGAGATCGGTGAGACCGTGAACCTCGCCGTGATGCAGGAGCACTACGCGATCAACCTGTACCAGGTGCGCGGTCCCGGCGCTGTCACGGCGTTCAACTGGGTGGGCCAGCTGACGCCGTTGCACGCCACCTCCAGCGGCAAGATCCTGCTGGCCCACATGCCGCCCAGGGAGCGTGCCGCGCTGCTGTCGGAGACCGGCCTGAAGAAGCTGACCCCCCGCACCCTGACCGCGAAGCCGAAGCTCGAGAAGAACCTCGCCGAGGCACTCGAACGCGGCTACTCCTGGACCCTGGAGGAGTTCGAAGTGGGACTGCACGCCATGGCCGCCCCGGTGCGCAACAGGGACGGCGAGGTCATCGCGGCGCTGAGCGCCTCCGGACCGGCGTACCGGCTCACCGAGGACCGGATCCACGAGCTCGCCCCTGTGCTGGTCAAGGGCGCGGACGAGGTCAGCCACCGCATGGGCTACCTGGGCTGACCTCCTATGGCCGCCCCACGCCCAGACGTTCCTGGACGAAGGCGTGGAACTCGCCGATGTGGTGCTCGCTCGGCACGAGCACTCCGCCCTTGGCGTACAGCCGGGAGCTCATCGCGGGCTGGCAGCGCTCGCACGCGTCGAAGTCCTGCCGGTTGACGCGGTCGAAGAGCTCCACCGACCGGCTGACGTCCTTGCCGCTGTCGACGACGTGCTTGAGGTAGAGCCAGTCGCACTCGACGACGGTGCGGTCCACGGCGACCGGGTACATCCGGTGGAAGATCACATGGTCGGGCACGAGGTTGATGAACACCTGCGGCCGGACGGTGATCGCGTAGTAACGGCGGTCCTGGTCCTCGGTGATGCCCGGAATGCGGTCGAGGCCTTCCGAGCCGTCGACGGTGAAGCCCTTGACCTCGGAGCCGAACTCCGCGCCGTGGCCCACGTAGTACTGGGCGGCGTACCCGTCAGCGAACTCGGGGAGCACCTCGGTCAGTTCGGGGTGGATCGTCGCGCAGTGGTAGCACTCCATGAAGTTCTCGACGATGAGTTTCCAGTTCGCCCGCACGTCGTAGACGATGCGCCGGCCGACTTCGAGGTTGTCGATGTCGTAGTGCTCGATCGACTCCGTGTCGCCCAGGCGCGCGACCACATCCCCCACGACCTCGTCGAAGGGGGGCGGGTCCGCCGCGAGGCACACCCAGACATAGCCGAGCCATTCCCGCGTGGCCACTGCCGCCAGGCCGTACTCGGTGCGGCTGACGTCGGGCATCTTGGTGAGGTTGGGCGCCGCGACGAGTTTGCCCGTCAGGTCGTACGTCCAGGCGTGATAGGGGCACTGGAAGGCGCGTTTGACCTCGCCGGTCTCCGCCGTGCAGAGCTTGGCTCCGCGGTGCCGGCAGACGTTGAGGAAGGCGCGGACGGAGTTGTCCCGTGCCCGGGTGATCAGGACGCTCTCGCGGCCCACCTCGACGGTGCGGAAGGCACCGGGCCTGGCGAGGTCGGCGGAGCGCACGGCGCAGAACCACATCGCCTCGAAGATGTGTTCCTGCTCCTGGGCGAAGACCGCGGGATCCGTATAGGAGGAGCCGGGGAGGGTGGCGATCAGGCTGTCCGGCAGGCCGGTCGAGGTCACGGTGCACTCCTCGGGAACGTGGTGGATCGCCCTTGTCAGGGCGCCTTGGCCGCGAGTTGCTTGCGCCAGCGCGTGAACAGCTTCGGCTGGTTCATCCCGAGCACGGCGACCGGGTGTCCGGCACGCCGGTAGACGGCGAGGACGTTGCGGTCGTCCGCGGTGCCTTCCTCCATCGTCACGCTGTCGGCACGGGCCGCGCTGCCGGCGAACTGGATCTTCACGCCGTACTGGTCGGACCAGAAGTAAGGCGGCCGGGGCAGGCCCGGTTCGCACTCGCCCCAGGACAGCAGGGCGGCTACGGCGGCGTCGGGGCGTTCCCGGGCACCGGTCCAGTGCTCGACGCGGCGGTGGGTGCCTGCGCGCGGGTCGTACCAGGAGGCGCAGTCGCCGACCGCGACCACCCCGGCCAGGCTGGTGCGGCCGTCCGCACCGCACTTGACTCCGTCGTCGAGTTCTATGCCGGAGCCGGCCAGCCAGTCGACGCAGGGTCGGGCGCCGACACCCACGACGACGATGTCGGCGGGGATGCTGCGGCCGTCCTCCATCAGGACGGCGTCGACCCGGGTCTCGCCGCTCAGCCCCTTGACGCCCACGCCGCACAACAGGCGTACGCCGTGGTCCGCGTGGAGAGCGGAGACGATGCGTCCCATGGCCGCGCCGAGCGGTCCGGCCAGGGGGGTGGGCGCCGCCTCGACGATGGTCACGTCGAGGCCGAGAGCGGAGGCGGTGGAGGCGACCTCCGCACCGATGAAGCCGCCGCCGATCACGACCAGGCGTCCGCCCTGTGCCAGTTCGTCCCGCAGGGCGCGGGCGTCGTCCAGGGTGCGCAGGGTGTGCACACCGGCCAGTCCGTCCATGCCGGGCAGGGTCCGGGCGGCGGCGCCGGTGGCGATGACGATGCCGTCGGCCCGCACCTGACGGCCGTCGGTGAGCCGCACGGCGCGGGGCGTGGTGCCGAGTCCGGCGGCGCGGGCTCCGAGCAGCCACTCCGCTTGCAGGTCCTCGTCGTCCGGCTCCAGTGCGAGCTCGGCTTCGCCGATGCCGCCGGCCAGGAACTCCTTGGACAGGGGCGGCCTGTCGTAGGGGCGGTGGATTTCGTCGCCGATGACGACCAGCCGTCCGTCGTATCCCTGCTTGCGCAGGGAGCGCGCCGCGGACAGACCCGCCAGCGACGCGCCGACCACGGCCACTGTCCTCACGCGACGCCCCCGGCGAGCCGGGCGGCGATGCAGGGGGGCAGGTTCGGGGCTGCCGTGGACAGCCGGACGTAGATCATGCCGTCCTCGACGAAGACCTCGTGCGTGCGCACCGGGAGCTTGGCCGGCGGGGCGTCGACGGCTCCGGTCTTGAGGTTGAACTTCGAGGCGTGCAGCGGGCATTCGACCTCACAGCCCTCCAGCCAGCCGTCGGCGAGCGAGGCGTCCTGGTGGGTGCATGTGTCGTCGATGGCGAAGAGTTCGCCGTCGTCGGTGTGGAACACCGAGACCGGCGGGTCGATGTCGAGCCTGTGGGCCTCGCCTCGGGGCAGATCCACGAGACGGCACGCGGCAATCATCATGACACCTCGGTGCGTATAGCGAAACGGATTGCGGTGAACGCAACGTCAGTTTGAGGGCGCCTTCAAACGCTTGTCAAGGAGTTCGAGGGACACCTGACGGCCTCATTTTCTGTTGCGTGATACGAAACTCTCTGCGTCATAGGAAACCCAGGTCAGGGCGCGAGCGCCTGTCAGAACCGGGGCGCGAGCGCCCCGGTCGGACTGGCGGGACTGGGTTCACCAGCCGCGGGCGGCCCACTCCTCCAAGTGCGGTGCCTCCGCCTCGACGGTCGTCGTCTCGCCGTGTCCGGTGTGGACGACCGTCTCGCCCGGGAGGGTCAGCAGCCGGTCCCCGATGGAGCTGATGATCGTGCCGAAGTCGCTGTACGAGCGTCCGGTCGCGCCGGGTCCGCCGGCGAACAGCGTGTCACCGCTGAACAGCGCGCCCAGGTCGGGTGCGTACAGGCACACGGCACCGGGAGCGTGTCCGGGCGTGTGAAGGACGCGCAGGCCGATACCCGCCACCGTGAGTTCGTCATCGTCGGCGAGCGGGCCGTCGGGGCGCCGGCCGGGGTGCGCCATCTTCCACAGGACCTGGTCGTCAGGGTGCAGGCGGATGGGCGCGCCCGTGGCCAGGGCGACGTCCGGGGCCGCGCGCACATGGTCGTCGTGGGCGTGGGTGCACACGATGGCCGACAACCGACGGTCACCGACGGCCGCCAGGACGGCATCGGAGTCGTGGGCCGCGTCGATGACGACCACCTCGTCGTCGTCACCGACGATCCAGACGTTGTTGTCCACCTCCCAGGTCCCGCCGTCGAGGCTGAAGGTCCCGCTGGTGACCAGGTGTTCGACACGCGGGGCGCCGGCCATCACAGCACCACCACCGAGCGCAGCACGTCGCCGTGGTGCATCTTCTCGAACGCCTCCTCCACGTCACCGAGGCCGATGGTCTCGGAGACGAACGCGTCCAGGTCGAAACGGCCACCCAGATACAGGTCGATGAGGGCCGGGAAGTCGCGCGAGGGCAGGCAGTCGCCGTACCAGCTGGACTTCAGCGAGCCGCCCCGCCCGAAGACGTCGAGCAGGGGCAGCTCCACCTTCATCTCCGGGGTGGGCACACCGACCAGCACGACCGTGCCCGCCAGGTCGCGGGCGTAGAAGGCCTGCCGGTACGTCTCGGGGCGGCCGACCGCCTCCACGACGACGTCCGCGCCGAAGCCGCCCGTCAGCTCGCGCACCGCTGCCACGACGTCGCCCTCCGCCCCGTCGACCGTGTGGGTGGCCCCCATGGCCATGGCCCGGTCCAGCTTGCGCCGGTCGATGTCGACGGCGATGACCTTGCTCGCTCCGGCGAGCCTCGCCCCCGCGACGGCGGCCATTCCGACGCCGCCGCAGCCGATGACGGCGACGGAGTCGCCCCGGCCGACGGCCCCGGTGTTCACGGCCGCGCCGAAGCCCGCCATGACGCCGCACCCGAGCAGGCCGGCGGCCGCCGCGGGGGCTGCCGGGTCCACCTTGGTGCACTGCCCAGCGGCGACCAGCGTCTTCTCCGCGAACGCGCCGATGCCGAGGGCCGGCGAGAGCGGGGTGCCGTCGAGCAGCGTCATCGGTTGGGTGGCGTTGTGGGTGGCGAAGCAGTACCAGGGCCTGCCCCTGCTGCAGGCGCGGCACTGGCCGCACACCGCGCGCCAGTTGAGGATGACGAAGTCGCCGGGCTCGACACCGGTGACTCCCTCTCCGACCGCCTCGACGCGACCTGCCGCCTCGTGCCCCAGCAGGAAGGGGAACTCGTCGTTGATCCCGCCCTCGCGGTAGTGGAGATCGGTGTGACAGACGCCGCAGGCCTCGACCTTGACCAGCGCCTCACCCGGACCGGGGTCGGGGACGACGATCGTTTCGACGGAGACCGGTGCGCCCTTCTTACGGGCGACGACGGCACGAACCTCGTGAGCCATGAGCTGCTCCTCAAGCGGGGAATCATCGCGAGTGCGTTGCCTCATTCGCTACACGCACCGCTATACGCAACCGAGCATCCAGGAGGAGCGCACCGAGGGTCAAGGGCTTGGTTTCAACCGGGCCGACTCGGCCACGGCCGGCGCCGAGCCGCTGCGCCTGACCGTGTACGGCCGATCAGATTCAGCCGCACACAGTCAGGCGATCAGGTGATCAGGCGGCGACGGGCTGCGGACCGGCGGCCGGAGCAGCCAGACGGCCCGTGCGGTGCAGCCCGTACAGGGCGGCCGCGCATGCGAGGCCGAGTGCGCACAAGCAGATCCACGGCAGCGCGGGCATCCCCGCCTCGCGGGCGGCGTCGAGCGACGCGCCGGTGAGCAGGTTGCCGAGGGTGATGCCGATGCCGCAGATGGTGTTGTAGAGCCCGTAGTGGGTGGCGACGAGCCGGTCACCGGAGAGACGGACGATGGTGTCCATCTCGAAGGGATAGGCGATCATCGTGCCGACGGCCAGCAGCAGCGCGGCCAGCATGGGCGGTGCCGCGGCCAGCAGCCACAGGCCCAGGCCCGAGTCCGGAACGGGCACCGCGGTGGCCAGTGACAGGGGCACGAAGGCCAGACCCGTGGCGGCCAGTCCCCGGGGCAGGGCCTGGCCCGGCTCGTAGCGGGCCTTGCACCAGGCGGTCACCCGCGTCTGACCGGCGATCGTGCTCAGCCCGGAGACAGCGAAGAGCGCGGCCACCGCCGCCGTGCCGAACTCCCCGTCACCGCCGACCCGCCGTACCTCCAGCGGCAGCGCGAGATAGACCTGGAAGGAGAGGACGTACGAGCCGATCATGGCGCCGGAGAAGAGCAGGAACGGCCGGTTGGCGAGGACGCCGCGCCACTGGGCCAGGACGCCGTCGCGGTCCTGCCCCTCCTTGCCGCCCTTGGAGTCGTCGGCCCGTCGCGCCGGCAAGGCACGGATCTGCACGATGCTGAGCAGCGCGAAGATCCCGGCCGCTGCCAGGCAGGTGACACGGAAGTCCACGCCGGTCAGCACCATGCCCACGAGGGGACCCAGCAGGATCCCGGCCTGGTAGAAGACGTTGAACAGGGCGAACGCCTCGACCCTGCGCTCCCCCGCGTCCGCGGCGAGATACGCCCGGACGGCCGGGTTGAACAGTGCCCCGGCAAGACCCGTGGCCGCGGAGGCGGCGATCAGCGCGGCCAGCGAGTCGACCAGGCCGAGCGTCGCGAATCCGGCCGTGCGCAGCACGCATCCGGCCACGATCATCGGCTTGTAGCCGTACCGGTCGGCGAGCGTCCCGCCGACCAGGAACATGCCCTGCTGACTGAAGTTGCGCACGCCGAGGATCAGCCCGACGATCCAGCCGGCCAGTCCGAGGGTGCCGGACAGGTGAGCGGCCAGGTAGGGCATCAGCATGTAGAAGCCCAGGTTGATGGTGAACTGATTGACCATCAGCAGCTGGACGCTGCGTTCGTAACCGCGTACCTGTGCGAGGGTGCCCTTCACCGGTCCTCCTCCGCAGCGTCGGCGTGACCGCGCTCGGTCTTCTCGCCGGTTCCTTCCTCGCGGTCCAATGCGTCGAGCACGTCGGATTCACGTGCCGGCCCGGCCAGGGTGAGCGGGTCGACCACGGTGGTGCACCGGGTCCAGCGTGCGACCTCCTTCTCGTCCACGCGTCCGATCACCTCCGGTTCCGGAGCAGGAGGGGCGTCGAGGAGGCCGTGCGCGCCGCAGTAGTCGTCGTCGAACACCGTCCCGAGGTAACGCTGCGGACCGTCGGGGAAGATCGCGGCGATCCGGCTGTCGGCGGGCAGGGTGCGGGCCAGCCATCCGGCGACCAGGGCGACGGCGCCGACGCTCCACCCGCCGGTGGCGTAGTGCGAGCCGGCCAGCTGGCGGCAGGTCCACACCGCCTCGGCCGGGGCCACCCAGTGCACCTCGGCGAAGGTGTCGTAGGCGACGTTGCGGGGGTAGATGCTCGACCCCAGTCCCCGCATCAGCCGCGGCCGGGCCGGCTGGCCGAAGATCGTGGAGCCGATGGTGTCGACACCGACCACCTTCAGGTCGGGGTAGAGCTGCTTCAGCACGCGGGAGACGCCGGCGGAGTGCCCGCCCGTGCCGACACTGCACACGAGGACGTCGATGTGGCCCAGCTCGGACGCCAGTTCCAGGGCGAGCGGGGTGTAGGCGGTGGTGTTGTCCGGGTTGTTGTACTGATCCGGGCACCACGCACCCGGATGCCGCGCCATGAGCTGCTGCACGCGCTCACGGCGAGCCTGCTGCCAGCCGCCGGTGGGGTGCGGCTCGGAGACGACGTTGATCTGGGCGCCGTACGCGGTCAGCAGCCGGGTCATCGACATCTCCAGGCCGGGGTCGGTGACCAGGGTCACCGGGTGGCCGTACACCATTCCGGCCAGGGCGAGACCCAGTCCGAGGGTGCCGCTGGTGGACTCGATGATCCGGGCGCCGGGGCGCAGGTCGCCCCGGGCGCGGGCCCGTTCCACCATGTGCAGACCCGGCCGGTCCTTGATGCCGCCGGGGTTGAAGCCTTCCAGCTTCGCCCAGAAGCCGCGGTCCGGGGGCGTCAGGGGCTGGGACACCCGCAGCAGCGGCGTGTTGCCCACCAGTGCGGACAAGGCGGACCGCTCGGGCATGGCGGCGGTGTTCGTCATCGACTGCATGTCTTTTCGCTCTCGCTCGATGAATACGCGGTGCACGTTCATCTCGCGCCACGACCCCAGGGGGACGGTCGATCCGTCCGAGTCGGCGGGGCCGTGGCGCGGCAGCCGGGCGGGGCCGGCTGCGAGCGAGAGGTCTAGATGCGCCACCGCGAGGTGCGGACCAGCGCGGTTCTGCCTGTACGTCTTATGCGGGTTCGGACCTGTCGGCGCCGAGGTCGCGGCCGCATCAGGGCCTCGGGGAGGGCGGCGAGCGCCGTCGCCGCGGCCTCGGGGGGTGGCTGGTGAGCGACCTGCGCCGTCATGCGGGCAGCCCCGTCCAGGCCGCACTCCTCGGCCTCATGGTGCCGATGCGGCCCATGCGGCACCACAGTGCCCGCCACCGCCGGCCGTCCGAAGTCCGTGGCGAGGGCGGGTGTCAGCCGCTCCTGCTCTGCGAACTGCCCATGCGGGAGGGTGCACAGCCCGAGCATCACGAGCAGAGCTCCGGACAGCAGAGCGAGAAGCGGGCGCCGCCGACGCGAGCCGGCCGGGGCGCGCAGGGCGGGCGTGGGGGGACGGGAGTGTGTCGGCACAGGTTCTCCGTGCGCTCTTTCGGTCGCAGCGGCAGCCACGGCAGAGAGGAACGGCAGGCATGGGTGGGGGAAGTGCGGCGTCGAGACGCGGAGCCAGCGCCCGTGGGCAGGCGTGGCCGGAGCAGCCGCAGGAAGGAGGGCCGCTGTGCCTAGACCTGCTGGACCACGGACATTCTCAGAGCGGACGACGACGCGGCAGGCGGCGTCGCTGCGTCGAGGCTCGGCCTGCCCGAACTGCGCCCGGCGCCGGTCGATTCGGCGACCGACACCACGAAGCACGGCGGTGTCAGCACCGGGCCCTGTTGCGGCTGGCCGGATACGCAGTGCTCACTGGTGTGCGAGGAGCCATGACCACCGCCCGGCTCATCTATCGCAACGAGCCGCGGAGGAGCCTGCTCGTCCTCGGCTCCGAGGAGTTCCTCGTGCGACGGGGCCACGGGCGCCGCGGCGCTGGTCACCAGGTGTCCTGGGGTGCTCTCGGCGCTCAGTCCATGGGCGGACACGATACCGAACAGCAACACGACCATGGCCAGCACGCGCAGCAACGGACCCGCAGACGCGCGGGCCCGCACCAGGCGCGGGAGTGACCAGGCCGTAATCATGCCGTGATACTAACGGCTCGTCGACCTTGGTCCGCCAATTCGCGTGGTACAGCGCGTTAGCGAGCCACACACATGACCGGTTTGCTTCGGCGGAGATCATGGACCGACGCCACCACCCATGCGCCGCACCACGCTCGGCACGGCGCCACCCATGACGGCCACTCGGCCCGTTCGTAAGCGCGCCGACGCCGGCAGCCCTTCCGGTGGCGCCTGCCTCCCTGCTTTTCCATTTCCGATGCCGAAGCGTCTGGGCCTATACCCCTGGGGGGTATATAGTTCCTGACTGTGGGCTCAAGGAATGGGCCGCACTCGACGGGATTGGGGAAGAAGGTCATGGACCACACCGCTCACCACGCCGGCACCGGGCACGACCACGCCACCCACGAGGGTCATCACGGCCACGCGGACCATGACGGGAACGCCGGAGCGTCCTGGGGAATGGCGGTCAAGGCGACGCTGCACTGCCTGACCGGCTGCGCCGTCGGCGAGATCCTCGGCATGGTCATCGGCACGGCCCTGATGTGGGGCAACGTGCCCACCATGATCCTGGCGGTCGCGCTCGCGTTCCTCTTCGGCTACTCCTTCACGCTGTTCGCGGTCCGCCGGGCCGGCCTGGACTTCAAGACCGCGCTCAAGGTCGCCCTCGCCGCCGACACCGTCTCCATCGCCGTGATGGAGCTCGTCGACAACGGCATCATCGCCCTCACGCCCGGCGCGATGGACGCCCACCTGTCCGACGGGCTGTTCTGGTCTGCGCTGCTGGGCGGCTTCGCGGTCGCCTTCGTGATCACCACGCCGGTCAACAAGTGGATGATCGGCCGCGGCAAGGGCCACGCCGTCGTCCACGCCTACCACTGACGATCGGCCGGATCGCCCCGGAGGGGGCGCCACACTGTCGGCCCCACCTGTACAGGGTCGGCGGGCGTGCGGTCAGAACCAGTGCAGGCAGTGCGGGGGACGGTCGGCGCGGAAGAGGGCGTCGGCGAGGGTGGCCGCGCTCGGGTGGTGGGCCAGGACGTGTCCGGCACGCACGAGCGTGCTCGGGGCGGTGCCGCCGAGGTAGACCGAGCCCAGGTCGCGTATGTCGAGGGACAGGTCGGGCTCCCGGTCCGTCGGGATGCAGTCGGCCTTGCCTTTCTGGACGGTCAGCAGGTAGCGGCCGTGTTCACCGAGGAACGGGTCGTCGACGTCGAGGACGAGTTCGCCGTCCGTGAACCAGCCACGGGAGGTCAGCGCCTGCGGGATGTCGAGGAGCCGTACCCACAGCCAGTCCATGTCGTCGCTCACCTGGCCGGCGCGGAAGTCCGCAAGCTGCCGGCGCAGCGGGTGCTCGCGCGGGACATGCTTGAACACGACCTGAGTGACCAGGTCGTGTCCGAGTACGAACCGGGCCAGGGCCGTGAAGACGGCGTCGTCGGTGGCGATGGTCTCGTCGACCGTCAGGGTGTTGGTTTCGCCGATCGAGTAGCTGGCGTACCCGTCCGGGATGCCGTCGGCGTCACGGTGGACGGCGATGTAGCGCGGGGCCGGCGAGATCGGGGGCTGTCCCGCGCGCAGGGCCCACCAGCGGTGCGGCCGGGACAGCGCGCCGGGCTGGGCGCGGCGATACCGGTCGTACACCTCTTCCAGGATTTCGCCGCACTCGGCGCGGCGCAGCACTTCGACCGAGCCGTTGTCCGAGCCGGCCGCCGGGGCGCCCGCCATGCTGCGGGCCCGGGGAACGGCGAGGGCGGCCCGGTGGCGCGGCACCGTCAGCTGCTGCGTGTAAGTCGCCGGTCCGTAGCCGAACCTGCCGTAGATCGTGGCCTCGGAGGCCAGCAGCACGGAGAGGAACTCGCCTCGGGCCCACAGCTCGGTGAGCTGGTGCCGCATCATCGTGCTGAGCACGCCTTGGCGCCGGTGGGAGGGCAGGACGCCGACGGCGGTCACCCCGGCGGCCGGGACGAGGATCTCACCGGGCAGGGTGAGTTCGAAAGGGTACGTGGCGGCGGTGCCGACGGGCCGCCCGTCCGCCGTCAGGGCGAGCAGGCAGCGGTCCGTTTCGAGGGCCGACCACCAGAGCCCGCCGCCCTCGACCGGGGTTTCCGGGAAGCGTCCGAACGCGGCATGGACCGTGTCGACGAAGACGTCGAGATCCTGGTCGGTCGTGGGACGGATCTCCATCGCGGCCGCTGCCTCCTCGGGATACCTGCACCACGACTCCGTGGTCTGCCGCCACAGTGCAGCGCCGACCCGTGGCCCGGTCAAACGAATTACGGCTCGGCCCGCCGCCGGTTGGGGGGAGCATGTCCGGGGCGACCAAGTGCCGCTACGGACGCGTGTCCCGGGGATCGAGGAACGTCAGCACCGAGGTGTCCTCCTCGATCAGCGGAGTGAGGGCGGCGTTGAACGGGGCGCCGTACGGGGCGTCCAGGTGTGCCTTGAAGGCCTCCTCGTCCCGGTAGACCTCGAAGATCCAGTAGGCGCGCGGGTCGGCCGCCTTGGTGTAGACGTCGAAAGCCAGGTTGCCTTCCTCTTCGCGCACGTTCAGGGCGTACTCCCGGATCAGGCGGGCGACCTCGCCCTCCGCTCCCTCTCGGGCGGTGAACTCGGCGAGCAGAGTTTTTGTCATGGTTTCTGTCCTTTCAGTGGGTGGAGTCGAGGTGCCGGACGACGGCCTCGCCCGTCGCGAGTGGCGCCAGTTGGTCCTGCCACGGCGGGTTCGGGCCGGCGACCGAGCAGGTCAGGGCCGCGACCCGCGTGGCGAACAGGCAGGCCGCCTCGACATCGCCGAGACGCAGGTCCGTCAGCCTGCCGCCGAGGAGTCCGCGGGTGCCGAGGTGGTGCAGCAGTCCCGCCGTGAAGGAGTCACCTGCCCCGACCGTGTCGACGACCTGCGCCGGCGCCGCGGGCACCTGCACCCGTTCCCCGTCGAGTGAGGCCAGCGCACCGTCGGCGCCGCGTGTGATCACGACAAGCCGCGCCCCCGCCGCGTGCCAGGTGTCGCACGCCTGCTCGGGCGGCGTCCCGGGGAGCAGGAGCTCCAGGTCGTCCTCGCTCAGCCGCAGCACATCCGCGAGGTTGCACCAGTGCGGCAGCCGGGCGCGGTAGACCTCGGGGTGCACCAGGAGGGGGCGGACGTTGGGGTCGATGCTGATGGTCGCGTGGGACGCGGCCGTTGCCAGGAAGTCCTCCACCACTCCTGCCCCGGGGTCCTTGACCAGGGCGAGTGACCCGGTGTGGACGCAAGCGGCGCCGGCCAGGTCCACCCCGGCCAGTTCGGCGCTCGTCCACTGCCAGTCCGCGGTGGCCTGGGCGTGGAAGGAGAACGTGGCCTGCCCCTGGGCGTCCAGCTCGGCCACGGCCAGCGTGCTGGGCTCGGCGGCCTCGACGGCGTGCGACAGGTCCACGCCGGACGCCTCCAGATGGCTCCGGAAGAGGCGGCCGAACACGTCGCCGGACAGCCGTGCGAGGAAGCGGGCCGGGGTGCCCAGCCTGGCCAGTGCCACCGCTGTATTGGCTGGTCCGCCGCCCGGCAGGACGCGCAGGGCGAGTTCGTTCCGGGCCCCCGCGGATGCGGTGAACGCGTCGGCGACGCACTCCCCGAGGACGGTGATCTGACGCGGGCACATGGGCGGCTCTTCTCTTGGGACGCGCCGGCGAGACGGGCACATTGCGGGCAGTCCCTGGAGCGGTTCGGGCGGGGCGGCGGCCACGGCGTTGCCGATTTGTGACGGGTGAAAGGCATTGACGTTGCCTGAAGGCGGAGTCCATCATCCTCGCCAAGCAGTGTCAACGCTGACATGAGTCAACGATGACACCTCGGGCGGCATGCGCCCGATGCCGGCCGCTCGTCCGCAATCCCGCAGGAGTCGTTCATGTCACGTATCTCTCGTCTGCCTTCCTCCATGCTCAGAGTCGCCGCGTGCACGGGCATCGCGGCCCTCACCCTGACCGCCTGTGGATCCGGATCCGGTTCGGGCACCGCGAACGCCGGATCGGGCAGCGTCAAGGTCGGTCTGATCACCAAGACCGACACCAACCCGTTCTTCGTGAAGATGAAGGAAGGCGCGGAGAAGGCCGCCAAGGAGAACGGCGTCCAACTCGTCACCGCGGCGGGCAAGTTCGACGGTGACAACGCCGGGCAGGTCACCGCCGTCGAGAACATGGTCGCCTCGGGGGTCAAGGGCATCCTGATCACGCCGAGCGACTCCAAGGCGATCGTGCCGGCGATCGAGAAGGCCAAGGCCAAGGGCGTTCTGGTCATCGCCCTGGACACCCCGACCGACCCCGAGAGCGCGGCCGACGCCCTCTTCGCCACCGACAACCTCAAGGCGGGCGAGCTGATCGGCGAGTACGCCAAGGCCGCGATGAAGGGCAGGACCGCGAAGATAGCCGCCCTCGACCTCGCGCCGGGTGTGTCCGTCGGCGTTCAGCGGCACAACGGTTTCCTCAAGGGCTTCGGCGCCACCGACAAGGATGTCGCCTGTGCTCAGGACACCGGCGGCGACCAGTCCAAGGGCCAGACCGCGATGGAGAACTGTCTCCAGAAGGAACCCGGCATCAACGTCGTCTACACCATCAACGAACCGGCCGCGCTGGGCGCGTACACCGCGCTGAAGGCCAAGGGCCGGGAGAAGGACGTGCTGATCGTCTCCGTCGACGGCGGCTGCACGGGCACCCGGGCCGTCAAGGACGGCAAGATCGCCGCGACCTCGCAGCAGTACCCGCTGAAGATGGCCGCCGAGGGCGTCAAGGCCGTCGCGACGTTCGCCAAGGACGGCAAGAAGGCGTCGGGTTACACCGACACCGGCGTCACGCTGATCACCGACAAGGCGCAGGACGGTGTCACGTCCAAGGACACCGCCTACGGCCTGGACAACTGCTGGGGCTGAGCCGCCGGCCCCCGGCTGCTCCCGTAGCTGCCGCCGTTCGACACCCCTCAGCGGGGCGGCCGGTCCCTCCTCCCCGACCGGGGACGGCCGCCCCCTCGTCCTCTTGCCGTCCGACAAGGACTGACGTCCCCGTCCGACACGGACTGGTCTTCCCGTCCGACACGGACTGACGTTCCCGTCCCACAAGGACCGGCAAGGACTTCTGTCTTCCGACAAGGACCTCGCATGACTGCCACGTCCACGCCACCCTCCACGTCCACTCCGTACGCAGAGCTCAAAGCACCGACCACGGTCCGCAGACTGCTCACGCAACCGACCACCGGCCCGCTGGCCGCGCTCCTCCTGGCCTGCGTCTTCTTCTCCGTCTCGACCGACCAGTTCCTCACCGGCGGGAACTTCTCGCTGATCGTGCAGCAGGTCATGGTCGTCGGCACCCTCGCCATCGGCCAGACGCTGATCATCCTCACCGCGGGCATCGACCTGTCCTGCGGAGCGGTGATGGCGTTCGGCAGCATCGTGATCGCCAAGATGGCGGCCGAGGGCTCACTGCCACCGCTCGCCGCGATCGCGTTGGGCCTGGTGGTCTGCGGCGGCTTCGGGCTGCTCAACGGCGCGCTGGTACAGAGGATCCCGCTCCCGCCCTTCATCGTCACCCTCGGCATGCTCAACGTGGCGTTCGCGCTGACCCACATCTACTCCGAGGAACAGACCGTCACCAGCCTGCCCGGCCCGCTGACGGCTCTCGGGCAGACCTTCCCGCTCGGCAAGACCGACATCACCTACGGCTCGCTGGTCACCATCGCCCTGTTCCTCCTCTTCGCCTACGCGCTGAGCAGCACCAGTTGGGGCCGGCATGTCTACGCCCTGGGCAACAGCCCGGAAGCGGCGCGGCTGAACGGCATCCGCACCTCGCGGCTGACCATCGGCGTCTACACCGTGGCCGGCCTGATGTACGGCGTCGCCGCCCTGCTGCTCATCTCCCGCACCGGAGTGGGCGACCCCCAGGCCGGCCAGACCGACAACCTCGACAGCATCACCGCGGTGGTGCTCGGCGGCACCAGCCTCTTCGGCGGACGCGGCTCGGTCCTGGGCACGTTCATCGGCGTCCTCATCGTCGGCGTCTTCCGCAACGGCCTTCAGCTGATGGGCGTCGCCTCCATCTACCAGACCCTCATCACCGGCGTCCTGGTGATCCTCGCGGTGACCGTCGACCAGATCTCCCGGAAGAAGGCCCGATGACCTCCCCCACCCCTGTCCTTCAGGCCCGCGGTCTGGTCAAGCGTTACGGCCATGTCACCGCCATCGACGGCGCCGACTTCGACCTGATGCCCGGCGAGGTCCTCGCCGTCATCGGCGACAACGGCGCGGGCAAGACCAGCCTCATCAAGGCCCTCACCGGCGCGGTGGTCCCCGACGCGGGCGAGATACGCCTGAACGGTGAGCCCATCACCTTCTCCGGCCCGCAGAGCGCGCGCGCCCACGGCATCGAGACGGTCTATCAGGACCTGGCCGTGGCCGCCTCCATGGACATCGCCTCCAACATGTTCCTCGGCCGCGAACTGCGCCGCCCCGGCATCCTCGGCAGCGCCTTCCGCATGCTCGACAAGAAGCGCATGCGGAAGGAGGCCGCCGAGCACATGGCCGACCTGAAGATCGGGCTGCGCTCGCTGACCCAGTCGGTCGAGACGCTCTCCGGCGGACAGCGGCAGGCCGTCGCGGTCGCCCGGGCCGTGGCCTGGGCCCGCAGTGTCGTGGTCATGGACGAACCCACCGCCGCGCTCGGCGTCAAGGAGTCCGGACAGGTCCTCGACCTCATCCGCCGCGTCCGCGACAAGGGCATGCCGGTCGTCCTGATCAGCCACAACATGCCCCATGTCTTCGAGATTGCCGACCGGATCCACGTCCACCGGCTGGGCAGGCGGGCCGCCGTGATCAAGCCCTCCGACTACTCCATGGCGGAGGTCGTCGCCATCATGACCGGCGCGCTCAGCGTCGACGCGGCCGGAGATACTGTCGTTGCGGATTCCGCGGCGGCGAAAGCCGCCGGAGTCCAGGCCACCTGACAGCTCAACCCCGCTCTCGCATGTTCCGGTCGAGGCCGCGGCCGGAACCCGGGAGCACTCAGGAGACGGTTTCCTCCATGGCAGCGAGCCGCCGCCCCACCCTTGCCGATGTCGCACGAGAAGTCGGCGTCAGTGCCAAGACAGTCTCGCGCGTCCTCAACGAGGACGGTCCCGTCTCGGCACAGACGCGGGAACAGGTACTCGCCGCGGTGGCCGAGCTGGGCTTCCAGCCGAACCTCATGGCACGCAACATGCGCGTCGGCGGACCGGACACCACCATCGGACTGGTCATCCCCGACCTCGGCAACCCCTTCTTCGGAGCCGTGGCCCGCGCCATCGAGGACACGGTCCGCGAACGCGGACTGACCCTGCTCATGGGCTCGTCCGCGGACGACCCCGACCGCGAACGCGCCCTGACGGACAAGTTCCTCGCCCGTCGCGTCAGCATCCTCGTCGTCGTGCCGTCCGTCGGCGCCGACCACTCCCACCTCAAGCCCCACCGCAGGGCCGGGCTGCCCGTGGTCTTCCTCGACCGCCCGGGAGTCGGCCTGCCCACGGACAGCATCGTCAGCTCCAACCGTGCGGGGGCCCAGGAGGGCGTCGCCCACCTCATCGCCCACGGGCACCGCCGCATCGGTTTCGTCGGCGACCTGCCGGTCAAGCTGTACACCCGCCGCGAGCGCCTCGCCGGATACCGCGCGGCCCTGCAGGAAGCCGGCCTCCCCTACGACCGCTCGCTCGTCGCCAACGCCCATGACCAGCCGGGCGCCGAGGCCGCGACCGCCCGCCTCCTCGACCTGGCCGATCCCCCCACCGCCCTGTTCGCCGGCAACAACATCATGGCGCTCGGCATCGTCGCCCAACTCGCCCGCGGAAAGCGCAAGGACGTGGCGGTCGTCGCCTTCGACGACGTCTCACTCGCCGAGGCACTCGAACCGGCCCTGACCGTCGTCGCGCAGGACCCCGAAGAACTCGGCCGCAGCGCCGCGGCCACAGCCCTGGCCCGCCTCGACGGCGACCGCTCCCGCGCTCGCACCATCACCGTTCCCACCCGGCTGATCGTCCGCGGCTCGGGGGAGCAGGCCGCGCCCCTTCCCTAGGTCGTGTCCGCGCGACCCGATGCCGGCCAGGCCGCGGGCGGACACCAGCACTCACTCCGCCCGGGCATGCAATCGGATCGCCCTATCCCTTTCCGTGGGTACGGTGGTGAGCCGTATCTGAGACCGCACTGGAATTCCGGGGTCCGCCCCGTCGGGTGAGTTGCCCGGCGGGGCACGGGGATGACCGAGGTTCGGACGGTCAGCAGGGGGAGTTGGTCTGGGTGAGCAGACCCATCCGCCAGGGCAGGCGTATGTAGTCGGCACCGGCTGCGCCGGGGGCGTTCCCGACGGGCGTGCCCGACGCCTGCCCGTCAGCTCCGCTCGGTCGTTCCGACGGGGAGCGGTTCGCTGGAGCGCAGGTGTTCCCTCAGCCACTGCTCGGTGTTGCTCACGTGGAGGAGCGCGGCGGCCTGGCTGAGGGCGGCGTCACGGGTGGACAGCGCGTTGAAGATCGCCTCGTGCTCGGCGAGAGTACGGCCCGCGGCCCTGTCGTCGACCAGACCGCGCCAGATGCGGGCGCGCAGGGTACGGCCGGAGATCCCTTCCAGGAGGGTGAGGAGGCTCTCGTTGCCCGTGGCCGAGACGACGGCGCGGTGGAAGGCGGCGTCGTGGGCGTTGAGCTGTTCGACGTCGTCGCGGGCCTCGCGCATGGCGTCCAGATGCCGCTTCACCTCGGCCAGTTGGGCGTCGGAGATCCGGGTCGCGGCCAGCGCCGTGGCGACCGGTTCCAGGAGCCGCCGTACCTCCATGAGGTCCTGCAGGGCGACCGAGTCGCCCTGCAGCAGTTCCACCGCGCCGCCGAGGCCCTCCAGCAGCAGGCTCGGCTGCAGGCTGGTCACATACGTGCCGTCGCCCCGCCGGACCTCCAGGACCCGGGCGACGGCCAGCGCCTTGACGGCTTCGCGGGCGAGATTGCGGGACAGGCCCAGCTGGACGGCCAGATCCGGCTCCGGAGGGAGCTTGGAGCCCGGAGGCAGGGCACCGGTCCGGATCAGTTCACGGATCTGCTCGATGGCCTTGTCCGTCAGAGACACCGCTCGCCCCTCCCCCCCACCGTGCCCGTGAGCACGTCCGACCTGATCAGCGTGACGCTGATGATACTGGGGCGCGGGTGCGCGGCGGCGATCGGCCAGACTCGAAGCACTGCGAGACATGCCATGTCTGGTGATCGAAACACTCGCCACATCACCGCAAATCAGTCAACTCACCTGAAGAAATGGCCACTTTCATCCCTGCGCGCTGGTTGACATCCCATGGCGACATGACGGACCTTCATGCGTGGTCCTGCGTTCCCCCTGCCCCTTCCGCATCAGGGATGTGTCCATGTCGAGCTCGCTCAACAGACGCCAGTTCGTGGCCTCCGCAACCGGCGTGGCCGCGGCGGCCGTTGCCGGAGATGTGTGGCGTGCCGGTGCCGCCGAGGCGGCGCCGCGCACGTACACGCCCGACGGGGACTCGGTCGACCAGCACCCGCCGGCCCCGGAGTGGTTCCAGGACGCGAAGTTCGGGATCTACTTCCACTGGGGTGCCTTCAGCGTCCCCGCCTTCGACAACGAGTGGTATCCGCGCAGCATGTACCAGGCCGGGAGCTCGCCCAACAAGCACCACATAGCGACCTACGGCCGGCCGTCGGCGTGGCCGTACCACAACTTCATCGACGGAGCGAAGGACCTGGCGGGCAACGCCGTGAAGTTCGCGCCGAAGCTGAAGTCGGCCGGTGGGAAGTTCGACCCCGACGAGTGGGTGCAGCTGTTCGTCGACGCCGGCGCCAGGTTCGCCGGTCCGGTCGCCGAGCACCACGATGGCTTCTCCATGTGGGACAGCCAGGTCAACGAGTGGAACTCGGTGAAGAAGGGCCCTGGTCTCGACCTGCTGCGACTGTTCTCCACGGCCATCCGCGCCAAGGGCCTGAAGCTGCTGGTGGCCATGCACCACGCGTACAACTTCACCGGCTTCTACGAGTACGCCCCCGCGCAGACGGATCCCAGCCTCAAGAAGCTCTACGGGCAGCTGGGTCCGGCCGCACAGAACGAGCTCTGGTTCGACAAGCTCAAGGAGGTCATCGACCGGGCCCGGCCGGACATCCTGTGGCAGGACTTCAATCTGGACGCCGTCGACGAGAAGCAGCGCCTGAACTTCCTGGCGTACTACTACAACCAGGCGGACAGCTGGGGCCGTGAAGTCGTCGCCACCTACAAGGACGGCATGAACGGCAAGGGCGAGGTCTTCGACTACGAACGCGGCGGCCCGGCCGATCTCACCACCCCTTACTGGCTGACCGACGACAGCATCTCCAGCAGCAGCTGGTGCTACACCCAGGGCATCGGCTACTACACCACCCAGCAGATGCTGCACTCGTTCATCGACCGGGTCAGCAAGAACGGCAATGTGCTGCTGAACATCGCGCCGATGGCCGACGGCACCATCCCCCAGGCGCAGAAGGATGTCCTGCTCGGCATCGGGGACCACCTGAAGCGCTTCGGCGAGTCGGTGTACGCGACCCGCGCCTGGACGGCGTACGGCGAGGGCCCGACGAAGATGGGCGGCGGTTCGTTCACCACCCCGCACGCCGGAACCGCGCAGGACATCCGCTTCACCCGCAACAAGGCGAACAACGTCCTGTACGCCACGGTCCTGGGCTGGCCCGGCAGCTCTCTGACGATCAAGACTCTCAGCTCGGACCGGATCAACCTCTCCTCGCTGGCCTCGGTGAAGCTCCTCGGCACCACCGCCGGCACCTCCATCGACCTGCCGGCGCCGGCCCAGAGTGCCTCCGGCCTCAAGGTCACCCTGCCGTCCTCGGCGCCGTACCACGCCAACGCCTACGTCCTCAAGCTCACCTTCTCCGGCACGATCCCCGGCCTGCGCCCGCTCGCCGGCGCCGTCGCCTTCACGGACGTCCAGTACACCGGCGGCTCTGCCGTCCTCGCGGTCGGCGACTACACCGCGGCCGACCTGTCCGCCGCCGGACCGGGCCCGCGCACCCTCTCCTCCCTCCGGCCGGCCCCCGGGTACCAGGTGGTCGGCTACTCCGGAGACAACTTCACCGGTACCTCCTGGACCTTCGCCGCCGACAACCCCGACCTCAGGGACACCGGCAACAACGACCAGATCACCTCGCTGAGGGTCCAGTTCAACCCGGCGACGTACTTCCGGATCACCAACGCCACGAACGGCCTCGCCCTGGACAGCGGGGGCGGCGTCGCCTCCGGCTCCGACCTCAAGCAGTGGACCTGGGACGGCAGTCCGAACCTGCAGTGGCATGCGGAGGCTGTCGGAGGCGGCTACTACAGGCTGGTCAACCCCACGAACGGCATGGTCGTCGACGGCTGGGGCGCCACGGCCGACGGCTCCGCCGCCCGGCAGGCCCCCTGGAACGGCGGCACGAACCAGCAGTGGACCCTCACCCACCGGGGCGGCGACCGCTATGCGATCGCCAACCGCACCACCGGCCTGGTCCTCGACGGCGGCGGCAACGTCCCCTCGGGCTCCCTCACCAAGCAGTGGACCTACGGCAACAGCACCAACCTGCTGTGGACCTTCACCGCGCTGTAGCGCGAGAGGATGGCATGCATATGACAGTCACCGCGTCGCGATGGGGACGCGGGAGGCGTACGGGGGTGCTCGCCACGGTGACCGCCCTGTGCACGGCGTCGCGGAGCAGGCGGGAATCTGATGCCCGGGCCTAGGCTGGAAGCTGCGGCTGGGAACCGGCCCTGACGGGCCCAGGGTGTCCGGACGGAGGCGAGGCGCGTGGACATGGCCGACGAGCAGGACGTCCGCGCGGCCGCGCTCGTGGTGGGCCCGGACGGCGCGGTGAGCGGGTGGAGCGAGAGCGGGCGGCTGCTGCTGGGCTGGACTGCCGAGGACGCCGTCGGGCGCCCCGTGACCGACCTGCTGGCCGCTCCCCCGCCACCCGGCTTCCCCGGCAGTTCCGGCAGCGGCCCCGACCACACGGCGCTCGTCCCGCTGCGCCACCGGGACGGCTCCACGGTGGACGCTCTGGTGTCGGCTCACCCGCTGTTCGGCGCCGACGGCCGGGCGCTGGGCCATGCGGTGACGGCCCAGCGCTGGGAACGCCGCCCGGTGATCGCCGACCTGGCCTTCGAGCAGAGCCCCTTCGCTCTGGGCGTCTACGACCCTGAGCTGCGGTTTCTGTGGATCAACGCCTCTTCCGGCCGGGTGATCGCGCACTCCGAGGAGCAAGTGCTCGGTAAGAAGTACCGCGAGCTGTTTCCCGAATTCGACCGCGAACTGTTCCCCGAAAGGGACGACAAGCCCTACACCGACCAGCTCTCCGAAGTGGCGAGGACGGGCAAGCCCGCACGTCTCATCACCGTCTTCCGGCCGCTCGGCAGTAACTACGCCAACGCCTGGGCCACCAGCATCTGGCCCGTCCGGGATGCCGAGGGCAGGGTCCGCGCGGTCGCCAACTGGGGATTCGACATGAGCGCGGAGTACTGGGCCAGGCAGCGCCTGCTCATGCTCAACCAGGCCAGCGGCGGCATCGGCCGGACACTCGACGTGCTGGGCACCGCCCAGGAACTGGCCAGGAGCCCGGTGCCGGGATTCACCGACGTCGTCACCGTCGATCTCTTCGACGAGGTGCTGCGCGGAGAGGAACCGCCCCTTTCCCCCACCTCCGGTTCCGGTTCCGGCTCCGGCTCCGGCTCCGGCTCCGGCTCCGGCGAAACCATCGCGCTGAGCCGCGCCGCCACGCACAGCGCGAAGGACGACACCGACCGGGCTCCCGGGCACCCGATGCCGGTCGGTCACGCCCCCGGTTCCGTCGCCGCCCGCTGCCTTGCCACCGGCAGGTCCATGGTCGAGCTCGCCGCCGAGCCCGGCCAGGGCGGCGAGTGGGCCTTCGGGCCCGGGCTCGCCGCCGACCCGGCCCACTGGCCGCCCGGCAACCCGTTGATCGACGAGTCCCTCGCCGCGGAAGGGCTGACCGGCCGGATCACCGTGCCGCTGCGGGCCCGCGGCGCGCTGCTCGGTGTCGTCACGTTCTCCCGCAGCGACCGGCCCGAGGCCTTCACCGCCGACGACCTGATCCTCGCCGAAGAGCTGACCGCCAAGGCAGCCGTCGCCATCGACAACGCCCGCCGGTACTCGCGCGAGCGCACGACCGCGCTGACGCTGCAGCGCAGTCTGCTGCTGCAGCAGCTGCCCAGCCAGGAGGCGCTCGAAGTCGCCTCCCGCTACCTGCCCGCCGGGACCGGCGCGGAAGTGGGTGGTGACTGGTTCGACGTCATTCCGCTCTCCGGTGCCCGGGTCGCCCTGGTCGTCGGCGATGTGGTCGGTCACGGTCTGCACGCCTCGGCCAGCATGGGCCGGTTGCGCACGGCGGTCCGCACGCTCGCCGACGTGGACCTGCCGCCGGACGAGCTGCTGACCCACCTGGACGACCTGGTCATCCACCTCGCCAGCGACCTCCAGCCCGCCGGCCATTTCCAGCCGACCGGGGAGTTCGGGGCCACCTGCCTGTACACCGTCTACGACCCGGTCTCCCGGCGCTTCACGATGGCGAGCGCCGGGCACCCGCTGCCGCTGATCATCTCCCCGGACGGCACCAGGACACCGGTGCCCGCGCAGCCGGGACCACCCCTCGGCATCGGTGGGCTGCCGTTCGAGTCCACCGAACTCGAGCTGCCCGAGGGCAGCCTGCTCGCCCTCTACACCGACGGACTGGTGGAGAGCCGTGAGCGCGACGTCGACGAGGGGGCCGCCGAACTGCTGCGGGTCCTGGACCATTCGGTCACCTCGCTGGAGGGCCTCTGCGACACGGTGATGGACGCCCTGCTTCCCGAGCGCCGCACCGACGACGCCGCCCTGCTGCTCGCTCGCACGCACGCGCTGGATCCCCAGCATGTCGCCGACTGGGAGGTCGGACCCGACCCCGCGCAGGTGCCCCGCGCCAGGAAGTTCGCTCTCGAGCAGTTGGGGGCCTGGGGCCTGGAGGAGACGTCGTTCGTCACGGAACTGGTAGTCAGCGAACTGGTCACCAACGCCATCAGATACGGCGAGCCCCCGATCATGCTGCGGCTGATTCGCGACTCCTCCCTGATCTGCGAGGTCTCAGACGCCAGCAACACCGCCCCGCACCTGCGCCGGGCGCGCGCCTTCGACGAGGGCGGCCGGGGCCTGCTGCTCGTCGCCCAGCTCACCCAGGGCTGGGGCACCCGGCACACCACCGACGGCAAGACGATCTGGTGCGCGCAGAGCCTCTCCGAGCCCCAGCCGCTCCCAGACACAGGATGTTGAGGAGTCAGCGGCGTTGAGGAGTCAGCGGCGGAGAGGCAGCGAGCACCGAACAAGCCGCTGCGGCGGCGGTGTTGGGGCAGATGAAAATTGTCCGTTACCTTGCGCCTGGCAGTGAAGCGCTTCGACAGCCGCCGAAAGGGCCGACATGTCCAGGGAACAAGGCACCTTCCACTTCGGCCCCATCGCCACGTCCGCGCCCACCGCCGTCACACCCGAACAGGGCGCCGTCGCCGCTCCCTGAACCGACTTACCCCACGCCCGCATCACGCATCGACGAGAGGACTATCGGGTGCCCCCTCTGCACCAGCCGGACGGACGCGTCGCCACCCCCCTGAACCCCGTGCTCCCCGGCTTCCACCCCGACCCCAGCGTCTGCCGCGTCGGCGACGACTACTACCTGGCCTGCTCCAGCTTCGAGTACTTCCCCGGGGTGCCCCTCTTCCACAGCCGGGACCTGGTGCACTGGACGCAGATCGGCAACGTGCTGGACCGGCCGGAGCAACTGCGTCTGCCGGCCTCCATGCCGTCCTCCGGCGGGATCTACGCCCCCACCCTGCGCCATCACGACGGCCGTTTCTGGCTGATCGTCACCAACTGCAGCGAGGGCGGCGGCAATCTGATCGTTACGGCCACCGACCCGGCCGGACCGTGGTCGGACCCCATCTGGGCGCCGGGTGTCCCCGGAATCGATCCCGACCTGGTCTGGGACGAGGACGGCACCTGCTGGTGCACGGTGGCCGGCGTCTCGCAGGTCCGTCTCGACCCGTCCACCGGGCAGACGTACGGAACACCGCACAAGCTCTGGTCCGGCGGTCCCGGCGCCAAGGCCCCGGAGGCGCCGCACCTGTACCGGATCGGCGACTACTGGTACCTGCTCATCGCCGAGGGCGGCACCGAACGCGGCCACGGTGTCTCGATCGCCCGCGGCCGAACGCCCGACGGCCCGTTCGAGCCGTGCCCGGCCAACCCGATCCTCACCCACCGCGGCACCGACCACCCCGTCCAGAACACCGGGCACGCCGACCTGGCCCAAGGCCCCGACGGCTCCTGGTGGATGGTGCTGCTCGGGGTACGGCCGGGCGGCGGCACGCCGGGCTGGCACGTGCTCGGCCGGGAGACCTTCCTGGCCCCCGTGAGCTGGGTGGACGACTGGCCGGTGGTCGGCGACGTCGCCCTGGACCTGCCCGAGGTCCCGTGGCCGCTCTCCCCCGGCCCTGCGGAAGAGCACCGGGACGACTTCGAACTCGCCGAACTGCGGCCGTACTGGATCTCCCTGCGCGACCGGCCCGCCGAACTCTGCACCACCAAGGAGCGCCCCGGATGGCTGACGCTCCGTGCGCGGGGCGGCTCCCTGGACGAGCCCGACGTGGTGTTCACCGGCCGCCGCCAGCAGCATCTGTCGTGCCGGGCGCGCACGCTGGTCGATGCCGCGGAGGGCAGTGGTGGCCTCGCCGTCCGGCTCGACGAGCGGCACCACTACGAGATCGAGGTGTCGGGCACGCGGGTGCGGGTGGTCGCGCGGGTCGGCTCCCTGGGCACGGTCGTGGCCGCACAGTCCGTGCCGACCGGGCCGGTGGTCCTCGCCGTCACGATCACGGAACCGCCGTCTCCGCACGGGCCGTGCACCGGACCCGACGTCGTGTCCCTCGGCGTCGAGCAGCCCGACGGCACGTTCAGCGAACTCGCGACGCTCGACGGCCGCTACCTGTCGACCGAGGTCGCCGGCGGCTTCACCGGCCGGGTCATCGGCATGTACGCCGCGGCAGGCACCGTCCACTTCGACTGGTTCGACTACGAGCCGCTCGACCCAGGACAAGGGTGACATGCAGGCCACCATGGATCGACAGGTACGGCGACGGCAACAGCGCCCGCCAGACCCCTGGTTGCCCACCTCCCGGACAACCAGGGCACCGGCGTCAGGCGCGCCTGAGGCTTTTGCCGGTCAGGTGACAGTCCTCACGCGCGGGTCCACTTCTGGTTGGCCTGGCCGTTGCAGGTCCACAGCACCAGCGGGGTTCCGTTGGTGGTGCCGGCCCGGTCGACGTCGAGGCACAGCCCGGCGTGGACGTTGCGGATCGACCCGTCGGAGCCGACCGTCCACTTCTGGTTGGCCTGGCCGTTGCAGGGCCAGGTGACGACCCGGGTGCCGTTGGCGGTGCCCTGGTTGCGGGCGTCCAGGCACTTGTCGCCGAAGACGCGGATCTCGCCGCCGGTCCACGTGGTCCACAGCTGGTTGGCGGCCGTGTGGCAGTCCCAGATCAGGACCGTGGCCCCGGCCGCGGTGGAGGCGTTGTCCACGTCCAGGCAGCGGCCTGACGCGGCGCCGCGCAGCCGCGAGGTGGTGGCGGCCAGCGGGCTGCCCCCGCTCACCCGGAACACGGCCACGCCGTGCGCGGGGACACTCGCCGAGATCTGCCCGGACGTGCTCGACGTGCCGCCGGACCACAGGTCGGTGAGGGTGAACGACCCGCCGGACAGGCCGACTTGCGCGGCCGTGGTCGTGACCGTCGCCGTGCCGCCTCCCCGGTTGAACAGGCCCACCGCGACCGAGCCGTCGGACAGGGGTTTGGCGAACACCTCGGTGTTGCCGTCGTCGCGCACCCTGCGCCCTCCCGCTCCCAGCGGGTCCTGGTTCACCGCCAGCAGACGCGGGTTGCGCAGGATCGCGCTCACGTCGGCGGACATGGTGCGGATGTCATTGCCGGCCATGAGCGGTGCGCTCAGCAGCGCCCACAGGGCGAAGTGCGAGCGGGACTCGGTCAGGGACAGGCCGGGACGGCCGACGACCAGCATGTCGGGGTCGTTCCAGTGCCCCGGGCCCGACTGGGCGGCCAGCGGCGCGGTGACGTCCAGGACGTTGCCGACGCCCATCGGGTAGCTGTTGGTGTTGCCGTTCTGCCAGATGTCGAGCAGGTCCTCGGTCGTCCGCCACAGGTCGGCGACCTCACCCCAGTTGTACGTGGCGCCGGTGATGGCGTGGAAGCTGTTGGGGTTGATGCTGTAGACGATCGGACGGCCGGTTGCGCGCAGGGCGTCGCGCATCAGCTTGAACCGTGCGACCTGCTCGTCACGGGTGCCGCTGGAGGAGCACCAGTCGTACTTGAGGTAGTCCACGCCCCATGAGGCGAACGTGTTGGCGTCCTGGACCTCGTGTCCCCTGCTGCCCGTCGCCCCGGGATAGGCGCCGCTGGTCTGCGCGCAGGTGCGTTCGCCCGGCACCTGGTAGATGCCGAACTTCAGGCCCTTGCTGTGGATGTAATCCCCGAGCGCCTTCATCCCGCTGGGGAACTTGGTCGGATTGGCCCGCAGGTTGCCCGCCGCGTCACGCTGCGGGTCGAACCAGCAGTCGTCGACCACCACGTACCGGTAACCGGCCTCCCGCATGCCCGAGGACACCATCGCGTCGGCGGCCTGACGGACCTGGGCCTCGGTGATCCCGCAGCCGAAGCTGTTCCAGCTGTTCCAGCCCAGCGGTGGGGTGAGGGCCGGACTGCCGGGCGCGGCCGAGGCGGTGGAGTGAGCGGAGGCCGTCACGGACGCGGTGATCGTCAGCGCGACGGCCGCGAGGAGACGGAGCAGTCGTCTGCCTGATCGTCTGGGCACAGTGGGCTCCTTTTGTCGGCAGGCCGACACCAAGACAGGGGATGGCTGCTGCATGGTCGCCGATCATTGGCAGGCACATGACATTTTCGGTCATTCGAAATTTCGGCCTGCTTTCGGTTCGTCGACGCCACGGATCCTAGGGAGATAGCCGCGCTTGTCAACTCCACCGACCGTTCAGGACTCCCATCGACACCCTCCACACAACCTCGGTTCTCCGAAATATTTCGGATGTCTCAACGAATGATGCGAGACATATTGACGGGAGCTCTCAGCCCCCTAGCATCCAGGATGCTCACCAGTCGACAGCCGTTCTCCATCTCGAACATCACAGAGGGAGCGACACATGGATATGTCATGCCCTCGTCAATCTATGGAACGCCGCCGGGCGCTGGCCGTCGGCACCGGCCTGGTCGCCGGTGCCTTCCTGACGCCGGCCGGTGCCTCCCGGACCGCCGCGGCCGCCCCGGCGTACACGAACCCGGTCATCTGGCAGGACTTCGCGGACATCGACGTCATCCGCGTCGGCGCCACCTACTACGCCTCCGCCTCGACGATGCACTACTCGCCGGGCGCTCCCGTCCTGCGTTCGTACGACCTGGTGAACTGGGAGGTCGCAGGTCACTCGGTGCCCGTCCTCGACTTCGGCGCCAAGTACGACCTGAACGGTGCCCGTGGCTACGTCAGAGGGATCTGGGCGTCCTCGCTGGCCTACCGGCCGAGCAACAGGACCTTCTACTGGCTCGGCCAGATCGACTTCGCCAGGACGTACGTCTACACCGCCACCGACGCCGAGGGCCCGTGGAGCCGGCTCACGACGATCAGCACGCCCTACTACGACGCGGGACTGCTGGTCGACACCGACGACACCCTCTACGTGGCGTACGGGAACACCACCATCAGCGTGGCCCAGCTCTCGCGCGACGGACGCACCCAGGTACGCACGCAGCAGGTCTTCACCACACCGTCGAGCGTCGGCACCCTCGAAGGCTCCCGCTTCTACAAGATCAACGAGCAGTACTACATCTTCCTGACCCGCCCCGCCAACGGTCACTACATCCTCAAGTCGTCGAACGGCCCCTTCGGCCCCTACACGATGCGGCAGGTCCTGCTCGACCTGCGCGGGCCGATCCCCGGCGGTGGCGTCCCGCACCAGGGCGGGCTGGTCCAGACGCAGAACGGCGCCTGGTACTACATGGCCTTCGTGGACGCCTACCCCGGCGGCCGGATGCCCGCCCTCGCGCCGGTCACCTGGACTCCGGACGGCTGGCCCGTCGTGCAACTGGTGAACGGCGCCTGGGGCACCTCGTATCCCAGTCCGGCCGTGCCCACGCCGCCCCGCCAGGTCACCCCCATGACCGGCGTCGACACCTTCGACGGCACACGCCTCAAGCCGAGATGGGAGTGGAACCACAACCCGGACAACACCAAGTGGTCCGTCGGCAACGGGCTGACCCTGCGGACCGCGACCGTCACCGACGACCTGTACGGGGCCCGCAACACCTCACGCACCGCATTCAGGGCCCCACCTCCACCGCGACGGCCCTGCTCGACTACTCGGCGATGCGGGACGGCGACCGGGCCGGACTCGCGCTGCTGCGTGACTCGTCCGCCTGGATCGGTGTCAAACGCGACGGCGGGGCGACACGGGTGGCGATGGTCAACGGGCTGACCATGGACGGCAACTGGAACACCACCGGCACCGGCACCGAGGTCGCGAGCGCGCCCGTCTCCGGTGGCCGGATCTGGCTGCGCGCGAGCGCGGACATCCGCCCCGGCGCGGCCCGCCCCGGCACCTTCTCGTACAGCACCGACGGCACCAACTTCACCCGCCTCGGGCCCGCCTTCCCCCTGGGCAACGACTGGCGGTTCTTCATGGGCTACCGATTCGCCCTCTTCAACCACGCCACCCGGGCGCTCGGCGGCGCGGTCCGCGTCTCGCGGTTCGAACTGTCGACGCCCTGATCCGATCCCACCGACCGCACCACCCAACCCCCCACCGATCACGAGGAGAAGCATGAACCCGCTGAAACGGCTCGGCCGGCGCCGCGCGTCGGTGTTATCCCTGCTGGCCTTGGGTGCCCTGGTGACGCCCGGTGCCGCGACCGCCGCACCCGAAGCATCCAGCGCGCCCAGCGCACCCGACGCCGTCCGGGCCTCCACGCTCGGGGCCCAAGCCGCCCAGTCCGGACGGTACTTCGGGACCGCCGTGGCCGCCGGCCGGCTCGGCGACGGCACGTACACCGGCATCCTGGGCCGCGAGTTCAACTCGGTCACGCCCGAGAACGAGATGAAGTGGGACGCGACCGAGCGGTCCCGCGGACAGTTCACCTTCGGCGCCGCCGACCAGATCGTGAACGGCGCGTCGGCCCGCGGTCAGCGCGTGCGGGGCCACACGCTGGTGTGGCACTCCCAATTGCCCGACTGGGTCAAGGGCATCAGGGACGCGAACACGCTGCGCGGCGTGATGAACAACCACATCACCACGGTGATGAACCGCTACAAGGGCCGGATCCACTCCTGGGACGTGGTCAACGAGGCCTTCGCCGACGGCGGCAGCGGCCAGCTGCGTGGCTCCGTCTTCCGGGACGTCCTGGGAACGGGCTTCCTCGAGCAGGCCTTCCGCACCGCACGGTCGGCCGACCCTGCGGCCAAGCTCTGCTACAACGACTACAACATCGAGAACTGGAACGACGCCAAGACCCAGGGCGTCTACCGCATGGTCCGCGACTTCAAGGCCCGCGGCGTGCCCATCGACTGCGTCGGCCTCCAAGCCCACTTCGGCGCCGGCGGTCCCCCCGGCAGCTTCCAGACGACGCTGTCGAACTTCGCCGCGCTCGGCGTGGACGTCCAGATCACCGAGCTGGACATCGCGCAGGCGCCGCCGAACGCGTACGCGAACACGGTGCGGGCCTGCATGAACGTGCGGCGCTGCACCGGCATCACCGTCTGGGGCATCCGCGACAGCGACTCCTGGCGCAGCGGGGAGAACCCGTTGCTGTTCGACCGCAACGGCAACAAGAAACCGGCCTACCAGGCAACGCTCAACGCCCTGGGCGGATCGGTCGCGGCACGGCGGGCCGACACCCGTTCGCCCCGGTCCGCCGCCGCACTCCCCTCCTCCTTCCGCTGGAGCTCGAGCGGCTCCCTGATCTCTCCCAAGCCGGACGCGACCCACAGGATCGCCGGGATCAAGGACCCGTCGGTCGTCTACCACAACGGCAAATACCACGTGTTCGCGAGCACCGCGAGCGCCTCCGGGTACAACCTGGTGTACCTGAACTTCAGTGACTGGTCGAAGGCGGGTTCGGCCACGCACCACTACCTCGACCGCACCGCCATCGGCGCCGGGTACCGAGCCGCGCCGCAGGTCTTCTACTACGCGCCGCAGCGCCTGTGGTACCTCGTCTACCAGACGGGCAACGCCTCGTACTCCACCAACCCCGACATCAGCAATCCGAACGGGTGGAGCGCACCGCGCCACTTCTACTCGTCGATGCCGGACATCATCAGGCAGAACATCGGCAACGGCTACTGGGTCGACATGTGGGTGATCTGCGACAGCGCCAACTGCTACCTGTTCTCGTCCGACGACAACGGGCACCTGTACCGCTCCCAGACGACCGTCGGCCAGTTCCCGAACGGCTTCACCAACACCGTCATCGCGGCGCGGGACTCCAAGTACGCCATGTTCGAAGCGAGCAACGTCTACAAGGTGCAGGGCAGTAATCAGTATCTGCTGCTCGTCGAGGCCATCGCCTCGGACGGCCGGCGCTACTTCCGGTCCTGGACCTCGAACAGCCTCGCCGGCTCGTGGTCACCGCTGGCCGCGTCCGAGGGCAACCCCTTCGCCAAGTCGAACAACGTGACGTTCCCCGCCGGTACCTGGACCCGGGACATCAGTCACGGCGAGATGATCCGCGCCGGCAACGACCAGACGCTCACGATCCCGGCCTGCAAGCTGCAGTACCTGTACCAGGGCAAGGATCCCAACGCCGGCGGTGACTACAACAGCCTGCCGTGGCGGCTGGGCCTGCTCACCCAGACCAACTCCACCTGCTGATCCGCCACCGACGTGGGCCCCGCCGCTCGTGCGGGGCCCATGCCGGTGGCGGCCGGGCTCGCCGTCGCCCCACTGGCCTCAGCCCTTGATGGCTCCTGTGAGCATGCCCTTCTTGAAGTGCCGCTGGACGAAGGGCGAGGCCACCGCGACGGGGATCAGGGCGAGGACCATGACGGCCATCTGCAGGCCCAGGGTTCGCGTCACCGTTCCTGCGTGGCAGCCTCCGGTGCGGCAGCGAGGACGTGGACGTCCCAGGCACCGAGCCGCACGGGCGTACCGGCCGGGACCGCGCTGCCGTCCAGGGCGCGCGTACTCGCGCACGATGCCGGCTTGCCAGGCGAGCGGCGGGCTACTGGTACCACGGCGAGCGGCTGCAACCGCATCGCGCCGTCCACGACGAGGCGTTCCAGGTCCTCCTGCTGCGGACGTTGGCCGAGGAGACGGGCACCGCGCTTTGAGCTTCGTGCCGCCGAGCGCGCCGGCGTCGCCCTGAACACCCTCCCGTACGGCACCTGGCCCCTCTTGCCTCCGACGGGACGGCACCGTACGCTCACCGCTCGTACCGACTGGCCGGTATGTCAGACGGACGTGTCGGTACGCGACGACCGCGGGCCCGCACACACCGCGCTGACCGCCGATCCCACGCGACCGTCTGAGGAGCCGCCGGAGATGAGCAGAATCAACCACCAGGTGCGTCTGGCCGCACGCCCCGTGGGCGAGCCGCGGCCCACCGACTGGGAGCACGTCGAGGAGCCGGCCGGGGAGCCGGGCGACGGGGAATTCCTGGTGCAGGTGCTCTGCCTGTCGATCGACCCGGCGATGCGCGGCTGGATGAACGCGGGGCGGTCCTACATCCGTCCGGTGGAGATCGGCGAGGTGATGCGCGCCGGCGCGGTGGGAAGGGTGATCGTCTCCCGGCATCCCGGTTTCGCGGTCGGCGACCATGTGTCGGGGTCGTTCGGCGTGCAGGAGTACTGCGTGTCGGACGGCCGCGACGTGACCAAGGTCGACCCGGAGGCGGCCCCTCTGCCGACGTATCTCGGGGCTCTCGGGATGTCGGGTCTGACGGCCTACTTCGGTCTGATCGACATCGGGCGTCCCGAGCCCGGTCAGACCGTCGTCGTCTCCGGAGCGGCGGGGGCGGTCGGCAGTGTCGTCGGGCAGGTCGCCAAGATCCTGGGCTGCCGGGTCGTCGGCATCGCCGGTGGCGAGGCCAAGTGCCGGCTGGTGGTCGACGAGTTCGGCTTCGACGCCGCGATCGACTACCAGAAGGAGGACGTCCGCAAGGCGCTGCGCGAACACGCCCCCGGCGGCGTCGACGTGTACTTCGACAACGTCGGCGGTGATGTGCTGGACGCCGTGCTGCTGGGGCTGGCGCGCGGTGCCCGGATCGTCGTGTGCGGGGCGATCTCCCAGTACAACAGCACGACACCGCAGGGCCCCCGCAACTACCTGTCGCTGCTGGTGAACCGCGCCTCCATGACGGGCATGGTGGTGTTCGACTACGCCGAGCGGTATGCCGAGGGCATCGCGCAGCTGGCCGCATGGCGGGCGGAGGGCCGGCTGAAGTCCCTGGAGGACGTGGTGTCCGGCGGCGTGGCGGCGTTCCCCGACACCCTGATGCGGCTCTTCCGTGGTGAGAACCACGGCAAGCTCGTGCTGAAGATCGCGGACTGACCGGGCGGAGGGAGGGAGGAATCCGGTGAAAGCACTGAGCTACCACGGACGTCACGACATCCGCTACGGGGACGTCCCCGAGCCGGCCGTCACCAGCCCCACCGACGCGGTCGTCCAGGTCACCACGGCCGGTATCTGCGGCAGCGACCTGCACATCTACCACGGCAACCCGTTCAGCCCGGCCCTGGGCTACACACCGGGGCACGAGTGCGTCGGCGTGGTGGCCGACACCGGCGGCCAGGTCACCCGGTTCAAACCCGGCGACCGGGTTCTGGTGCCCGCCTCGGTCGGCTGTGCCGCATGCCGGTCGTGCGCGGCCGGATTCACCGCCCGGTGCGAGCGCGCCAAGTCCAGCACGGAACTCTGCTACGGGGTGAGCCCGCAGCTTCAGGGCAGTCAGGCCCAGGCCCTCGCCGTGCCGTACGCCGACGTCAATCTGGTGCACCTGCCCGAGGACATCTCCGACGAAGCCGCAGTCGTCCTGACGGACAACGCCCCCACGGCCTGGTACGGCTGCCGCCGTGCCCGCATCCAGCCCGGTGAGACGGTCCTGGTCGTCGGCCTCGGCCCGGTCGGACTCATGGCCGCCCAGGGCGCCTTCGCGATGGGCGCCGCGCGGGTGCTGGGCGCGGACCTGGTCGCGGAACGCCGCGCTTTCGCCGCCACCTTGGGTGTCGAGCCGGTCGAGGGCGAGGACACGCGGACGGCCGTTCGGGAGATGACGGGCGGACGCGGGCCGGACGCCGTGGTGGAGGCCGTGGGCTCGGACGCCACCATCGCGCTCGCCCTCAAGGCCGTCCGGCAAGCCGGCCGGGTCAGCGTCATCGGGGTCAGCCAGAGCAAGGCGTTCCCCTTCCACATGGGGCTGGCGCAGATCAAGGAACTGGAGTTCGCCATCGGGCTGTGCTCGGTGCACTACGAACTCCCTCCCCTGATCGCCCTCACCCGTGCCGGCCGCATCAAGCCCGAGGTGGTCGTCTCCCACCGCTACGCCCTCTCCGAAGGTCCGGCGGCGTACGAACTGTTCGCGGACCGCTCCGACGGCGTGCGCAAGATCCTCCTCGATCCCACCCGCTGACCTGTTCACGAGGGAGGACAGAGGGTCAGGCGGGCGTGCCGGTCAGCGATTGTTCGGTCCACACGGTCTTGCCCTCGCGGGTGTAGCGGGTACCCCAGCGTTCGGTCATCTGGGCCACCAGGAACAGGCCGCGCCCGCCCTCGTCGGTCGTACGGGCGCGGCGCAGGTGTGGTGAGGTGTGGCTCGTGTCGCTGACCTCGCACACCAGACGCTCCTCACGGATCAGCCGTAGGGTCGCGGGGCCGCCGGCGTAGCGATAGACGTTGGTGACCAGTTCGCTGGCGATCAACTCCGTGGTGAACGCCAGGTGCTCCAGACCCCACTCGGTCAGCTTGGCCGAGGCCAACGCCCGGGCCCGGCCGGCGCTGGCGGGCTCCGGCGGCAGCCGCCAGGAGGCGACACTGTCCGGTGGCAGCACGCGGGTGCGGGCGATCAGCAGGACGACGTCGTCGCTGGGGCGCGAGGGCACCAGCGCGTCGACGACCGACTGGCAGGTGCGCTCCAGCGCGCCCGCGGGGCGGGCGAGCGCCGCGCACAGCTTCGTCAGGCCGACGTCGGCATCCATGTGGCGCTGGCCGATGATTCCGTTGGTGTAGAGGCTGAGCAGGCTTCCCTCGGCCAGTTCGATGTCCCGGGCCTCGAACGGCAGGCCGCCCAGGCCGAGGGGCGGGCCGGCGGGCAGGTCGAGCAGAGCCACCTGCCCGTCCGGAGCGGTCACCACCGGCGGCGGATGACCGGCGCGGGCCACGGAGCAGCGTCCGGACACCGGGTCGTACACGGCGTACAGGCAGGTGGCACCGACGACCTGCTCACCCAGGGGCCGCTCCCCCGCTGCTTCCTGTTCGGCCGCCAGCAGGTTGACCAGGTCGTCCAGGCGGGAGAGGACCTCGTCCGGTTCCAGGTCGAGGCTGGCGAGCGTATGGACGGCGGTGCGCAGCCGGCCCATGGTGGCGGCAGCATGGATGCCGCGTCCCACCACGTCGCCGACGACGAGGGCGACCCGGGCCCCGGACAGGGGAATGACGTCGAACCAGTCGCCGCCCAGACCCGGGCCCGCGCCGGCCGGCAGGTACCGCAGGGCCACCTCGACGGCCGACTGGTCCGGCACCGCCCGGGGCAGAAGGCTGCTCTGGAGTGCGAACGCGGTCTGCTGCTGCTGGGTGAAGCGCCGGGCGTTGTCGATGGCGACGGCGGCCCGCGAGGCGAGTTCCTGAGCGAGGGTGAGATCGTCCGTCTCGAAGGCATCGGGGCGGCGCGAGCGCCACAGGGTCATCACACCGAGCACCAGGCCGCGCGCGGCAAGAGGGACCACGATCAGGGAGTGGGCGCCCAGGTCCGGAGCCTGGGCCCCCTGACGGCCTGCCGCCGAGACCCAGTCGGGCGGGAGAACCGCCTCCAGGACGGGCCGTCCCTGGGCCAGGCATCCGGCCTGCGGTGTGCCGGGCCCGAACTCCACGGGCTCGCCCTCGGGGTGGGGCGGGCCGGGCTGCTGGGCACCGACGCTGCAGGTCCCCAGCCGGACCACGGGCCCCGCCACGGCACGCGTCGGTTCCTCACCGCGCGTCACCGCCTGAAGCAGGTCCACCGACACATGGTCCGCGAGGTGAGGCACCATCACTTCGGCCAGTTCCCGGGCCGTCTCGGCCACGTCGAGTGTGGTTCCGATGCGGCTGCCCACCTGGTCGAGGAGCGCGAGCCGGCGCTGGGCCCGATGCCGTTCGGTGATGTCCTCGATCATCTCGGCCACGCCCAGGACGCGGCCGGAGGGATCCTCCATCCGGAAGGACGAGACCAACGCGACCCGCTCCCGTGCCGGATCCTGCTCCAGGCGAACGAACTGCTCGGAGTAGACCAGGGGTCTTCCGGTCTGCATCACCTGGCGCACACGGTCCACGGCCTTGCGCGCGTCGTCGGCGAGGAGCAGCCGGCCGGTGGACAGCCCCCGGAAGTCCGCCGCCGGGACGCCGCTGAATCGTTCGATGGCCCGGTTGACCCGGAGAATCCTCTGGTCGGGGCCATGGATGACCAATCCGATCGGGCACTGGCGGTACAACCCGTCGAGAACCGCGCGGTCCCTTTGCCATTCGAGGACGTCACCCGCGGGTGCCCCCGCGAGAAACCACTCACGGCCCCCGCCACCGCGCGACAGCTCATGGGCCCTGAGCCCCAGTTCCACGAGCTGCCCGTCGCGGTGGCGCAGTGTGAGCACCCCGAACCAGCCACCGGCTCTCCTGCACTTCGCCGCGGCCTCGGTGACCGCCGGCAGATCACGAGGATCGACGAGGACCCCGAACGCCGGACGGCCGAGCACGGCTGTGTCCGGATGGCCGAGCAGTTCCTGAGCCCGCCGGCTCCACCCGACCACTACGCCCCGGTCGTCGAGCACCACCAGGGCGGCGAGGTGCAGGGCGAACGGGTCCTCGTGGCTTTCGCTGAGCTCCGTCACCGGCTTCTCCACCGCTGGACACCACCGTGTTCTCGGTCGCCGATGTCTCCTGCTGACCCTGTAAGCCTATGGAAACCCGCTCACTTCGCCAGCGGGCCGAACTCCTTCCGGGTGTCGACCGGCTCGCCGAACAGCTGCCACCGTTCGCCCTTGAACCGCATCAGCTGCATCGTCTCGATCGGGAAGGCGTCCTCGGGCCCGGTGGAGAGGGTGACACCGGGGAGCAGCATGTCCACCTTGACGTCCTTCAGGTTGCGCACCGCGTCCCGCAGCCCCTCCCTGGTCGGGCACTTCATCGCGTCCAGGGCCTTGTGCAGGCTGGAGGCGGCGGCCCAGCCGTAGGCGTTGAACTGGTTGGCCGGGTCGGAGCCGGGCGTGTGCTCACGCAACGCTTCGCGGTACGTCTTCATCTCCGCGTCGTCCGCCCACTGCGGGTCGGCGGGGTCCTTGAAGTAGGTCGCCGAGACCACGCCCTGGACGTTCCGGAACCCGACCGGCTTCAGCACGCTGGCGGACGAGGACACGTTGTTCACGATGTGCAGCGGGTTCCACTTGCTGTTCTTGGCATCGGCGGCGAGGGCCTGGCTGCCGAACTTCGGCGTGGTGATGTCGAGCAGCACATCCGCCCTGGACCGGGCGAGGCTCGTCATCTGCGCCGAGACGGAGGGGTCGGTGACCTCGTAGCTCTCCTCGGCGACCACCTTGATGCCGCTGCCGGCGACGGCCTCCTTGAACCCGCCGAGCAGGTCCTTGCCGAAGTCGTCGTTCTGGTAGAGGACGGCGACCTCGGCCTTCGGCTTCTCCTCCTTGAGGTATTTGGCGTACACGCGTGCCTCGGACACGTAGTTGGGCTGCCAGCCGGTGGTCCAGGGGTGCTTGTCGTCCGTGCCCCAGACGGAGGCGCCGGTGGCGACGAAGGGCTGCGGCACCTTCCGCTTGCCGAGGTAGTCCCACACGGCGGCGGTGGACGGGGTGCCCAGGGTCTGGAAGACGGCGAAGACCTTCTCCTGCTCGACGAGTCTGCGGGCCTCCTCGACCGCCTTGGGCGGCTGGTAGCCGTCGTCGCGGACGATGAACTCGACCGTGCGGCCGTCGATGCCGCCCTTGTCGTTGACGTGCTTGAAGTAGGCGCTCACGCCCTTGCTGATCGTGCCGTACGCGGAGGCGGGTCCCGACAGCGGGTAGATGCCGCCCAGCTTGATGCTCTTGTCGGTGATGCCGGTGGTCTGCTGGCCCTGGCACGCGCCGTCGGCGGCGGCGTCCTTGTCGTCCTGCCCGCGCTGGCTGCTGCAGGCGGTGGCGAGGAGCAGGGCGGCGGACGCGGCCGCAGCCGCACGCAGGGTGGTCGTCTTGTGCATGTGATTCATTCCTTTTCCGTGCGGGGCGGTGCGCCCACGGGATCGGCAACGGCAGGGGCGGGATCCGCCGGGGTGGGAGGCGCGGAGGGTTCGGTGTCGGGCGTCCGGTCGTCGCCGGCGGCGGGGGTGGTGGTGCGGGTGAGCCGACGGGCGGCGGCGCCCCGGACGCGGCCCGCCAGACCGGCCAGTCCCGTCGGCGCCACGAACATCACCGCGATGATCAGCAGGCCGAACACCACACCGGGCGCCGCCTCGCTGATGTCCTGGGCGACGCTCGGCACGTACATCACGAAGGCCGCTCCCAGCAGCGGTCCGTACAGCGAGGCAAGCCCTCCGACCACCAGGCCGGCCAGCAGGGTGATGGACAGGACGAAGCTGAACGAGTCGGGTGAGACGAAGCCGATCACCCAGGTGTAGACGCACCCGGCGACACCCGCGAACAGCGCGCTCCACGCGAAGGCGAGCGTCTTGTGCAGCGACAGCCGTACGCCCATGACCTCCGCGGCGCTCTCGTTGTCCCGTACGGCGAGCAGCGCCCGGCCGACGCGGGAGCGCAGCAGGTTGCGGGCGAGCAGCAGGGCCACCGCGGTGACGGCGAGGACGACGAAGTACGTCCACTGGTCCTCGGCCATCCCGCTCCACGCGGGCGGCTGCAGCTTGTCCACGGTCAGCCCCATCGAGCCGCCCGTGACCGGTTCGAGCCGCTTGAGCAACGGCGGCAGGAACACCGCGAAGGCAAGGGTGACCAGGGCCAGGTACAGCCCGCGCAGCCGCAGGGCGGGCACCCCGAAACCGAGGCCCAGCAGGAAGCATCCGGCGGCCGCGACCGGCAGCGTGGCCAGGTGGCCGGTGTCGTACCGGCCGAGCATGACCGCCGCCGTGTAGGCCCCGGCCGCGAAGAACGCGCCGTGCCCGAGGGAGATCTGCCCGCCGAAGCCGACCAGCAGGTTCAGTCCGGCCAGCGCCACGGCGTACAGCAGCACCATGGTCAGCTGGAAGACCTGGAAGGGGGCGAAGTAGAACGGTGCGCCGACGGCGACCGCCGCCACGAGCAGCGTGGTGAGCGCGGCCCGCAGACGCCGGGCGCGGTGGGTGCCGAGTGGTGCGGCGATCGTGCTCATGCGCGCTCCACCGCCGCCCGCCCGAACAGGCCCTGGGGCCGCACCAGCAGCACCGCGAGGATGATCACCAGGGGTACGCCCACCTTCAGATCGGCACCGACCACGTCCACGTACGCCCCGGCCAGCGTCTCGGCGACGCCCACGCACAGGCCGCCGACGACCGCGCCGACCGGGCTGTCGAAGCCTCCGAGCGTGGCCGCGGCGAACGCGTAGATCAGCACCCCGCCCATCATGTTGGGCTCGAGGAACAGCAGCGGGGCGACCAGCACGCCCGACACGGAGCCGACCGTCGCGGCCAGCCCCCAGCCGAGCATCAGCACCCGGCCCACTCTGATGCCCGACAGCCGGGCGGACGCGGGATTGCAGGCGACCGCCCGCATCACCAGACCGCTGGAGGTGTGCTGGAACAGCAGGTACAGCAGCCCCGTCACGGCGGCGACGACCGCGATGATCCCGAGCGTCGACCAGTCCACACGTACCCCGGCCAGGTCGATCCCGCCGTCGGGGAACGGCTGCGGGAAGTCCTTCACGGTGAACGACCAGATCAGACCGGCCATCGCGTTGACGAAGATGAACAGGCCCACCGTGACGATGACCATCGTCAGCTCGGGCGCGTTCCGCACGGGACGGATGACGACGCGCTCGACCAGCATGCCCCCGGCGAAGGACACGGCCAGGGTGACCGGCAGCGCGAGCCAGAAGGACATCCCGGACGCCACGAGCTGCCACGCCACGTACGTGGAGATCATGGCGAGCTCGCCCTGCGCGAAGTTCACGATCCCGGTGAACCGGTGGATCAGTACCAGGGCCAGCGCCAGGCTGGCGTAGACCGCGCCGGAGCCGACGCCTTCCACCACTTGCTGGAGCAGTTCGGTCATGGCGCTCCGCCGTCCTTTGCGGCGCGGACGGAGACACCGAGGTACACCTCGGCGACCTGCCCGTCCTCGCGGATCTCCCGGGACGGCCCGGACAGCACCAGGCGGCCGGCCTCCAGTACGTGCGCCCGGTGCGCCACATCCAGCGCGAGCTGGGCGTTCTGTTCGACGATGACCACGGTGGTGCGTTCCTCCTCGTTGACGGCACGGACGATCTCGAACAGCTCCCGCGTGACCAGCGGCGCGAGCCCCAGCGACGGCTCGTCCAGGAGCATCAGGGCGGGCCGCAGCATCAGCGCCCTGCCGATGGCGAGCATCTGCTGTTCGCCGCCGCTGAGACTGCCGGCGGCCTGGCGGGACCGCTGGCGCAGCTTGGGGAAGTAGTCGTAGATCCGTTCCAGGTCGGCCGCGACGGCCGGGCGTTCGTCGCTGCCCCGCCGCCACCGCCCGGTGCGCACGTGGGCGCCGATGCGCAGGTTCTCCTCGACGGTCAGATCGTTGAAGGTGCCCCGGCCCTCGGGTACGTGCGCCACGCCGAGACGGGCGGTCTGCTCGGGCGAGCGGCCCAGCAGCTCCGTGCCGTCCAACGTCACCGAGCCGCGTCCGCGGACCATGCCGCACAGCGCCCGCAGTGTCGTCGTCTTGCCCGCGCCGTTGGGCCCGAGGATCGCGCACACCTCACCGCGTGCCACGGAGAAGTCGAGCCCCTGGAGCACGCGGGCCTGGCCGTATCCGGCGTGCAGGCCGGCGACCTTCAGGAAGTCCGGCTCCGCATGCGTCCTCCCCGCTTCGGTGCGGTCGGTGGCGGGTTCCGTCATGCCGCCACCCCCAGGTACGCCTCGATGACCGCCGGGTCGCGCTGGATCTCCTCCGGCGCGCCCTCGGCGATCTTGCGCCCGAAGTCCAGGCAGACCACCTTGTCGCACAGGCCCATCACGAAGCCCATGTGGTGTTCGACCACCACGAGCGTGAGGTCGAACTCCTCACGCACCGACCGGACCAGATCCGCGAATCGGCCGACCTCGCCGTGGCTGAGCCCGTTGACGGGTTCGTCGAGCAACAGCAGCCGGGGCCGTACCGCGAGCGCCCGGGCGAGTTCGACGCGTTTGAGCGTGCCGAACGGCAGCCCGGAGGCGGGGTGGTCGGCGACCTCCGCCAGGCCGAGACGCCGTAGCAAGTCGTCCGCCTGGTCACGTAGTTCCCTCTCCTCCCGCCGGACGCGGGGCAGCCGGAGCGCCGCAGCGAGGTGTCCCGTGCGTCCCCGGCTGTGGGCGCCGACCATGACGTTCTCCCGGACCGTGAGCAGCGGGAACAGACCCAGGTTCTGGAAGGTGCGGGCGATGCCGTGCCCGGCCACGGAGTGCGGCGGGAGGGCGAGCAGGTCCTCGTCCTCGAACCGCACCGTCCCCGCATCGGGGGTGCAGCGCCTGGTGAGGCAGTTGAACAAGGTGGTCTTGCCGGCTCCGTTCGGCCCGATGAGCCCCACGGCGGTGCCCGGCTCGACGGTGAAGGCGACACCGTCCAGTGCCGTGATCCCGCCGAAGCGCACGCTGATACCGTCGACCGCGAGCATGAGTGACGCCCCTTCCGAGGTGCTGGGGGGTGGGCGAGCGTCACAGTAGGTGGGGGCCTTCCGAGCGCACATTGGGTGCGAGCACCCAACTTCGTGGCCATCGACTTGTGCGCCGCGCCCAGCTCCCGCGGCATGTCGCCCGCCGAGCCTGTTGACGGGACACGAGGAGGGCGGCGACGATCGGCGCCATGTCATCCGGCCCCGCCCTGGGCGCCCCCGCACTCTCCGACCCGCTCAGCCGGGAGCGGCACCGGATCCTGCACGCCGTCCAGGACCGGCTCGAGGACGTGGCGAGTTCCGCCGTCGCGGTGATGCGTACGGAGATCCCGTCGTACGCGCTGCAGGACGAGCGGTTCTTCGACGACGTACGGGATCAGGTCCTCACGCACTACCGGATGCAGCTGGCGGCGCTGGCCGGCGACCGGGACATCGCCCCCGAGGACCTGGTCTTCAGCCGAGCGGCGGCCATGCGCAGAGCTCGCGCGGGGTTCGCCCTCGAGGACTGGATCAGTGCCTTCCGGGTAGGCCGGCAGGTGTTGTGGGACGTGCTGCTGGACTGCGCGGGCACGTCCGCCGAGGCACAGCAGGCCGCGCTGTCCCTCGTCACACCGCTGATGCGGTACGTCGACTTCGCCAGCACCCATGCCGCGCAGGCCTATGTCGAGTACCAGCAGCACGTGGTCGCCGACGCGGACCGTGAACGCCGGGACCTCCTGGATCAGCTCCTGGCCGGCGCGGCACCGACGCGCGGTCCGCTGCTCGCCGCGGCGCAGGCGTACGGCATCGGGCCGCACTCGCCGATGATGGCGGTGGTGGCGGTGTGCGTCGGCGACACCCGCACCGGCGACCTCACCTCGGCCGAGCACGGCTACGCGACCAGCGCGTCCATCGGCATCGCCGGGCCCTGGGCCGGCCGGACCCTGGTCGTCGTGCGCCACGGCGAGGTGGTGGCCGTGCCGGTGGTCCGCACCGGCATGGACGCGGAGGACATCTGCACGCACTTCGAGGCGGTGCAGCGGCGGCTCGCGCGCGAGGGGACCATGCTCTCCATGGGCGTCAGCACGGTCGCCGAGGGCGCCGGCGAACTGCCGCGCGCCTACGAGGAGGCACGGGCCGCCCTCGACCTCGTGCCGAGCGGGGGCGGGGTGGCGGCACTGCCGCGTCTGTCCCCCTTCGACTACCTGGCGCTGCGCGCCGACGACCTCGCCCGCCAGCTGGTCGATCCCCGCGTGCGTGCGCTGCTGGAGGAGGACCGCAGACGTGGCGACACGCTGGCGGCCACCGTGCGGGCCTTCGCGGAGGCCGACCTCAACCTGCGGCTGGCCGCCGACCGGCTGCGGATACACCACAACACGGCGCACTACCGGTTGCGCCGGATCGAGGAACGCACGGGGCGCAATCCGCGCCGGATCGCCGACCTCCTGGAACTGCTGGTCGCCCTCGCCATCCGCGACGGGGCCGGGGAAGGTGGGGATCACCAGTGAGCGGCATCGTGGAGTCCGCGGGGACGGGGGCGGCACGCCGGCTGCCGGACGAGCAGGGGGGCACGGCCCGAAGTGCGCTTCTGGACGCCGCGCTGGAGGTGTTCACCGAGCGCGGTTACGCCGACGCCGGTCTCGCCGAGATCGCGGCGCGCTCCGGCTTCCCGGTGGGCAGCCTCTTCCAGCACTACGGCGGAAAGCGAGGGCTCTACCTCGCTCTGTGGGAGGAGTTCCGGGAGGCACAGGAACGCCGGACCGCGGCCACGCTGGCCGCCGAGCGAGGCCGTGGCGTGGACGACCCCATCGCCCTGTTCGTGGCGGGAGCCAGGGCGTACCTGGAGGGCGCGTGGGACAACCGGCGGTTCGGCCGACTCCTCGTGGAGGACGACGGCCCCACGGGCTTCGACGCGCTGCGCCGCCAATGGGACCGCGCGTGGGTACGGCGCAACGCCCGGCTCCTGAAGGTGGACGAGAAGCGACGTGCCGGCCGGGTCCGGGTGAGAGTGCTCACCACCGTGATCGGCGGGGCGGCACGCGAACTCGGCGACTGCGGGGACGAGAAGGAGGCCCTGGAGGTCGTGGACGAGGTGTGCGGCATCCTGATCCACCTGTCGGCACCGCCCGGCTGAAACGCCCGGCGCCCGCGTGCTCTTGACAGTCCTCGGCCTTGCCGGAAGGGTACCGACCAGTCGGTACGAAGAGCTGGATCCCCGAGGATACGCCCGGAACGCTGAGCCGTCCGTTGCTCGAACACCTGCAAGCGCACGGCGAGTAGTGAACTCGCAGCGATCGTCCCGTTCGTCGACTCTCCGAAGAGGTGACCCGATGCAGACTGCCCGCGCAGCCTGGCGCCGTCTCGAGCCCGTCCACGGCATGATCTACTTCGTTCCCGAGGCACGGCGACGGTACGCGGACCTCGGCCTGAGCGCTCGCGCCGGGTACTTCACCTCCAGGAGCGCCGCATTCGGCCGGGCATCCGCCGAGCTGGTCATCTCGACCTTCTACAACTTCAACCCCGATGTCGTACGGCAGGCGGTCGACGGAGCCTGGGACGCAACGACGCCGCAGCAGGTGCTGGACGCACGGTACGCCGCGGCGGGCGAAGCCCTGCGGCGGGCCGGAATCCACGAGTTGCCCGGCCTGGACGAGGTGCTCGCGCTGACCCGCCGGGCTGCCGAGGCGGCCTGCGAACACCCGCAGGGCCGCCCGCTGTTCGCGGCGCATGCCGCACTGCCGTGGCCGAAGGAGCCGGTGCTGCAGCTGTGGCATGCCCAGACGCTGCTCCGGGAGTTCCGTGGAGACGGCCATGTCACATGCCTGCTGAGCGAGGGGCTCGGAGGCCTGGAGGCGCTGATTCTGCACGCGGCGACCGGTGAGGTACCCGTCGACTTCCTCAAGGCGAGCCGCGCATGGCCCGAGGAGGAGTGGGCCGGCGCCCAGGAGCACCTGCGCGAGCGAGGCCTCCTGGAGGGCGACTCCCTCAGCCCGGAAGGCGTACTCCTGCGCCGGCACATCGAGGACCGCACCGACCGCCTGGCCCTTCCCGCCTACGCCGCCCTCGGCGAGACAGGCTGTGAGCGTCTCGCCGAACTCGCGAGCCCCTTCGGCCGTGCCGTCGTCGAAGCCGGCCTGCTCAGCCGGGGCTGACGGGCCCTCATCTGCCTGACGGTTGCTTCACCAGCCGCGCCGCTGGGGCGGGTAGCGTTGTGGGCACAGATCCCCTGCGGGGTAGTGGCCGGGTTCCCCGGCGCTTGCGCGGGCTCGCCCAGGCCTGTTGCCCGACGAGGCGTCAGTTTTCCCGGGGGTTCGCTTCCTTCTCGGCGTGCGCGCTGCGCGCGGAGCGACACGGCGTCGAGGAGCAACGGGCGCGCGGCATCGACCCCCGGCGCGCTGCATCGACCCCCGCCCCGTCATCCCCCGTGCCCTGCCCGAGTCCGCGACCGTCCGCCCGCGCTCTTCCCCGCCACTCCCTGGACGGAGCGGAGGCCCGCGCCGGGCTGCTGGAGCCCGGACGCGAACAGGGCGGGCGCCGCGCCCGGACGGCTCGTAGGCCCCCAAGGGCCGGTGGGGAGTTCGAGCTCGGCGCAGGCCTCCGCGATGGTCAGGAGCTCGGCGGCGCCACGCCCGAGTCGCTTCCGCTCATGCACCGTGAAGATCACCCGCTCATTTCTGAGAAGGCAGTTGGTGGAGATCCAGGCGTGGCAGGATCGCGGCCATGTCCCTCAGCGTTCCCCGCCTCCGGATCGGCTCGACCGAGATCATCGCCCTCGCCGACGCAGAGGGCCCGTTCTTCTCCCCGCGCACCGAGGCCTTCCCCGAGGCCACGGCCGCGCAGTGGGCCGAGGCGGATCGCTACGACCCGGGCGCGGTGGACGCCGAGGGCCGCTGGCGGCTCCAGTTCCGCGCGTACGCGATACGCGGCGACAAGGGCCTCACCATCGTGGACGCCGGGATCGGTCCGGCGGACAGCCCGGCCGCCTCGTGGGCGCCCGTGCCCGGTGCGCTCCCCGAGTCGCTCGCCGCCGCGGGCATCGACCCGGCCGAAGTCGACACCGTGGTGCTCACACATCTGCACACCGACCACGTCGGGTGGGCGGTCGTCACCGAGGCGGCCGTGCCCTCGGCGGGTCGCGCGGTGGACGGCGACACTTCGGCCGACGGCCGCCGCCCTTATTTCCCGAACGCCGAATACCTCCTCCAGCGGGCCGAGTTCGACGCCCTCGACGCGCTCAGCCCGCAGCTTCGCGAGACCCTCACCGAACCGCTCAAGGCCGCCGGTCGACTCCGGCTCCTCGACGGAGACACGCCGCTTCGCGCCGGGCGGGTGGTCGCCACGCCCGGTCACACGCCCGGCCACCAGAGCGTGCTGGTCGCCGACGGGCGCGAGCTGGCGCTCGTCACCGGCGACCTCCTGGTGCACGCGCTCCAGTTGCTCCACCCCGAGCTCGCCTACGCGCACGAAACCGACCCTGAGACGGCCAGGCACTCAAGAGAACGCATGCTGGGCCGCGAGACCGCCACCACGCTGCACCTGGCGACGCCGCATCTGACGGAGCCGTTCGTCTCCGCATGATGGCGGCCGTCCCCACGTCCAGGTCTGTGAGTGAAGGGACGGCTGCGGGCCAGGCCGGGGCGGGTCGTCGAGAGCGAGCCACCCCGGCCGGGCGTCATCGGATGTGCTTCGCCGGCTTGGTGGCGGCGTGGAGCAGGTACTCCAGGGGTCCGCGGCGGAAGAAGCGGGACCATGTCCCGGCGAACACGATCGCCCCGAGGACGAACATGAGCAGCGTCACCCAGGACTCCTCGTCGCCGGTCGCGCCGAGCCCGGGCAGCCAGCCCTGTACGACGAAGTGGCCGACGTAGGCGGTCAGGGACATGGTGCCCACGGCGATGACCGGTGTGGCCAGGCGGCGCAGTCGCGGGAGGCGGTCCATCGCCACCGTCGCGCCCACGATCATGAGGATCGCGACTCCCACACTGCCGATGATGTCGAACGTGGTGCCGCTGTGCGGCCCGGCCGCGAAGAGCGACGAGGCCGGAAAATCGGCCTCGAGCGACCCGCCGGCGAGGGGCATCGACCCGGAGCCGCCGGACGACGACCCGTCTTCGGCCATGCTCCGCAACGCGTCCTTGCCGGCCAGCAGCAGGGACATGCCGTACGCGGCCATGGTGAGGGCGGCGCCGAGCGCGGCCAGGCGCCACTGGACGGCGGCCCGGGACAGGTCGAGGCGGGCCAGCGCCATGCCGGCGATCACGAACGGAATCCACGTGATCGCCGGGTAGAAGCCGGTGAACAGCAGATCGAGCACTCCCACGTCACTGAGCCGGTGGAGCGGGTCGTGGGTGTTGATGCTCTTCGTGACCGACTCGCTCAGCAGCGAGTTGAGGGCGAACGACAGCTGTGGTGTGACGAGGGCGAGGACGAAGGCGATGATCGCGAGCGTCCTGGCCCGCAGTCGCACCAGGGGCAGGGCCAGCAGGAAGTAGACCCCGTAGAAGGCGAGGATGACCACTCCCCCGTATTCCATCGCCATCACGGTGCCCAGTGCCAGCAGGACCACGGCGCGGATCGCGATCCTGGCCTTCGCCTGCCGGCCGGCCAGGCCGGTCTTCGGCTCGCGGCGGCCGGCGATCAGCATCAGCGAGAACCCGGCGAGGACGGCGAACAGGACCGACGAGTGACCGTCCGCCAGGTAACGGACCCAGCTGTCGACGCCGTCCGTGGCCGACAGCGCGGGGCCGATGTGCACGACGTACATGCCGAACACCGCCAACGCGCGGGCCAGGTCCACCCCGACGAGGCGTCCCATCGAGGGACCGGGCGAAGCCAAAGAAGCCAAAACGGCGGACTCGGGCGGGGTTCGGAGCTGCGGAGGCGAGTTCTCCTGCGGAGCTGACGTCTCCTGCAGCGGCTGCGACTTTGTCATACGGAGAATCTCGCGTGGGCGTCCCGGGGCGGACCATCCGGCAGGCTTCGGTAACGGCCCCGCCGATCGGCGGGTACGACCCTGCCGACCGGCGGAGTCTCGTCCCGGCCGGTCCGCCGCGACCGCACGGCGGACTGCTCCAGCCGTCCCTGACCGAAGCGACGCATGCCCACCCCTGGTGCGCCGGACCGCTGATGCGGTGCCCGGCGCACGGCAGAAAAAGTATCCGGCGGATGGCTGCGACGTCCCTGCCGCCCGGAGGGTGATACCCCGCCGTGTGGCTGGAGCTGCCGCTCGTCGGGCCGCCGGGGCTCTGCGTGGCTTTAGGGTCGAGGCGGCATGGTCGGACGGTATGGATGAAGGTGAGGCGGGGCGCGCGTGATCCGGGTAGTGGTGGTGGACGACGAGGCGCTGGTCCGCTCGGGCTTCGGGCTCATTCTCGGCGCGTCCGAGGACATCGAGGTCGTCGCGACCGCGAGCGGCGGCGACGCCGTGGAGACCGTCCGCCGGGAGCGGCCGGACGTGGTGCTGCTGGACATCCGGATGCCGGACGTCGACGGGCTGACCGTGCTGCGTGAGCTGCGGACGATGCCGGACGCTCCGGTGGTGGCGATGCTGACCACGTTCGACGCCGACGAGTACATCCTGACCGCGCTGCACTGCGGCGCGGCAGGGTTCCTCCTCAAGGACACCGAGCCGGAGCAACTCGCCCACCTGGTGCGCACCCTGGCCGCGGGCGGTGTCGTGCTGTCCCCCAGGGCATCGCGGAACCTGCTGCACAGCCACCCCCGCACCGAGGCCACGGTCGATGAGGAGGCGGCCAGAGTCCGGTTCCTCACCGCGCGTGAGCGCGACGTCCTCGTCCTGGTGGCGGAGGGCCTGTCGAACGCCGGCATCGGGGCGCGCATCCACCTGGGTGCCGGCACGGTCAAGGACCACGTCAGCGCGATCCTCACCAAGCTGCGGGTGACCAGCCGGGTGCAGGCCGCGCTGCTGGCGCAGCGGGCCGGACTGCTCGATCGGCGCCCGCAGTCGGAGGCCGGACGATGAACCGCGCACGCGCCCTGTGGGAGCGAGTGCCCGCGCCGGTCGTCGACATCGTCCTGGTGGCGGTGGCAGCCGCGGACATATGGCTGCTGAACCTCTGGGACGACATGCGTCCCAGCGTCGCGCCGGCCACGCTCGGCTGCGCCGCGCTGGCCTTCCGGCGCCGGTTCCCGCTCGGCGTCTTCCTGCTCACCCTGCCCATCTCGCTGACGCAGCCGGTCGCCGTCGCCCCGCTCGCGGCGCTGTTCACCCTGGCCGAACGCTCCCGCAACCGTCCTCTCCTCGCGGTGTGCGTCGCCCTGGCCGCCGTGGCGAGCAGCGTTCCGTGGCCCCTGGCCAGTGTCTCCGAGGCCGGCCGGACCATGACGCTGGTCGACTTCGTGTACAGCTTCGCGACGGCTGTCGTCCCGGTCCTCTTCGGGCAACTCCTCCAGGCGCACCGGGACTTGTCGCGGCGGCTGGCCGAGATCGAGGAGGCCAGGGAGCACGAGCGGGCCCTGCACGCCCAGGCCGTGCTCGCCCGCGAACGAGCCCAGCTCGCCCGCGAGATGCACGACGTGGTCTCCCACCAGGTCAGCCTGATCGCCGTACAGGCCGGAGCCATGCAGGTCGCCGCCCAGGAGCCGAGCGCCAAAGAGGCCGCCCGCACGATCCGTTCGCTGAGCGTCACCACACTCGACGAACTGCGCACCATGGTCACACTGCTGCGCGCCTCCGGCGGCCAGGCCACCGAGCTGACTCCTCAGCCCACCCTGGCCGACGTGCACAAACTGGTGGAGTCCAGCGGCACTCACGCACAGCTGACGGGTGAACTCCCGCCCACCGTGGGCACCCCGGCCCAACGGGCTCTCTACCGCACGGTCCAGGAGGCGCTGACCAACGTCCGCAAGCACGCCCCCGGCGCCACGGCCCGCGTCGAGCTGTGGCAGAACGGCGGCGACGTCGGAGTGACCGTCACCAACACCCCGCCGGCGCGTCCCTCCTTGCCCCTGCCCGGTTCACAGCAGGGCCTGGTCGGTCTGCGGGAACGGGCCGACATCCTGCACGGAACCCTGGAGGCCGGCCCGACCACGGAGGGCGGCTACCGCGTACGGCTGCGGATTCCCCTCAGCGCGGACTGACCGACCAGGACCTCGGCCGAAAGGCATGACGCGTGAAGGACACACGGCAACCCGCGCGTCAAGAAGTCTTCCGGAGCCACATGCGGCGCCCCAGCGCCCAGACTGGAACCCAGCGGCCGGACCGCACGGACAGCGGCCGATGCGCAGAATGACTTCATCGAACGACTTGTTCATAAGACTCAGTCGTTATGATGCGGTCATGGCTCACGTTCCCGCGGCCGAGCGCCGCCCTCAGCTGATCAAAGCGGCCATCGACTACATGGCGAGGGAAGGGGTCGCGGCCGGAAGCACTCGTGCCATCGCCGCCGAGCTGGGAGTGGCCCAGGCCACGGTGCACTACACCTTCGGCACGAAGGAGGAGCTGTACCGAGCCGTCATGGAGCAGCTCACCCAGGATCTGATCGCGCAGGTCGAGCGAGCCGCACCGGTCGGCGCGGGGTTCGAGGAGACGGTCGGCACGCTGGCTGCCGCCCTGTGGCAGACGGTTCGCGAGCAACCGGCCAGCCATCAGCTCCTTTCGGAACTGACCCTGTTCGCGCTCCGCTCCCCCGCCCTGCGCGAAGCCCTCGAGAGTCACAACCGGAGCGTGACCGAGGTGACGGCGAGACTGGTGGCCGAGGCGGCCGGGCGTACCGGCCAGTCTCTCGCCCAGCCTGCGGAAACGATCGCGCGATTCTTCCTCGCCGGCTTCGACGGGCTCACGATGCAACGCCTCTCGCACCCCGACGAGGAGGCCGAGCACGCCTGCCTCCAAGCGTTCGTGTCCGCCGTGATGGCGATGGCGGGCGGTCGCCTGGATCTGGTGCCCATGCCTTCGAACTGACACCGTCTCCCTATCCCGTAACGCTCGCAGGTCATTCGCTCCAGCGGGGCCGCGGTGCGCCACGACCCCTCACGCAGGACGACACTGCCCCGCCCGCCGCACCGGCGGGCGGGGCAGTGTCGTTCCCCGTCGCGGCCGCGGTCGAGAACGCCGCCGAGGCGGCGGTCATCTCCTCCGACCCGCTGTCGAAACCGGGGGGTCGGTCACCGGCGACCTCACGGTGTGAGACTGCGGGCCCTCCTTACCGCAGCGGCGACTCGCCGCTGCGCGACCCACCTCACAACAGCCACACAGCTCAAGACTCGGTCTTCCGACTTTGTCGAGTGATAAAGTCTGGCGAACGGAAGCTCGCTGCCTCCTCTGTCGCCCCGTGCACCCGCCCCTGCCCGCAGGGGGTTTGCGCGCCCCTCACGGAAGGACCGCCCTCCCATGCGTGTGTTCATGAACGAACCGGTCGAGAGGATGGACCGGCCCTACGCCCGGCGCTGGTGGGCGCTGCTCGTGCTCTGCCTGAGTCTGCTGATGATCGTGATGGCCAACACCGCCCTCACGGTCGCGGCTCCCTCCATGACCCAGGACCTCGGTCTGACCAGCACGGACCTGCAGTGGGTGATTGACGGCTACACCATCCCTTACGCCGCCCTGATGCTGCTGTTCGCCGCGATCGGCGACAAGTACAGCCGACGCGGCGCGCTCGTTCTCGGGCTCGTCCTGTTCGGCGGCGGAGCGATCTGGGGTTCACTCGTCGACAGCGCGGCGGGGGTCATCGCGGCTCGTGCCGTGATGGGTGTCGGCGCGGCGCTCATCATGCCCGCCACGCTCTCCCTGCTCGCCGCGACCTTCCCGCGCGCCGAGCGGACCAAGGCGATCACCTTGTGGGCGGGCACCGCCGGCATCGCCATCGCCGCCGGACCGCTGATCGCCGGCATGCTGCTGGAGAGCTCCGGCTGGCAGTCCACCTTCCTGATCAACGTTCCCGTGATCGTCCTCGCCATCGCCGGCACCTTCGTCCTGGTACCGCCGTCCAAGGCCACGCACGCGCCGCGGATCGACTACGTCGGCGGACTGCTGTCGGTGGTGTGGATCGCCGCGCTGGTCCTCACGCTCATCGAGGCCCCGCACGGCTGGGACGCCAAGGCCCTCACGGGCACGGTCGTCATGGTCGTGGGGCTCGTGGCGTTCGTCCTGTGGGAGCTGCACCACCCGCACCCCCTGCTCGACCCGCGCCGCTTCGCGAACCGCGCGTTCACGGGTGCCAACATCGCCGTCGTCCTGTTCCTCCTCGCGGTCTTCGGCGCCTTCTACTACCTCACCCAGCACCTCCAGTTCGTCCTGCGATACGACGCCTTGGAGACCGGCATACGCATGCTGCCGCTCGCCGGCGCAGTCTTCGCCGGCTCCGCCCTGACCGGCTACCTCACCCCGCGCATCGGCATGAAGGTGACGATCGTCGCGGGTATGGCCGGCGGTACGACGGCACTCGCGCTGCTCACCCAGGTCGACAAGTCGTCGTCATACGGCGATTTCGTGGCGCCCCTCCTCACGCTCGGGCTCGCGATCGGCCTGGCGCTCTCGCCCTGCACGGACGCGATCATGGGCGCGTTCCCCGAGGAGGAGCTGGGCGTGGGCAGCGCGGTCAACGACACCTCGCAGGAACTGGGCGGGGCGATCGGCATCGCCATACTCGGTTCGCTGCTGTCGACCGCGTACTCGTCGAACCTGTCGGACGCAACCGCCGGCAGCAAGCTCCCGGCCGACGCGCTGAACCAGGCACAGGAATCGGTCGCCGCCGGGTACGGGGTCGCCCGGGGCATCGGCGACCAGGCACGGCAGCTCGCCGAGCAGGCGGCGCGGGCGACCGACCCGCAGCAGGCCGCGCAGCTCAAGGAGCAGGCCGGGCAACTCACCGACGGCGCGCACCGGATGGCGGACGCGGTCGGCTCGTCCTTCGCGGACGCGGTGGCTCACACCAGCCTGGTGGGCGCGGCGATCCTGGGAGTGGGGGCGGTCTCCGTGGCCTTCCTGCTCCCGGGCAATGGCCGCATCGCAGAGACCGGGGCGGGGAGTGGGTCCGAGCCCGTGGAAGGGATCAGGACCTCGGTCGCCTCGCAGAAGGAGCCGGAGGTCACGGGTTCGAATCCGTGATCATTCTGGCAACGGCGTGACAGCCCGCCCACATGCCTCTCCCCTGACAAGGCGGCCTTCGCCCACCGCCGGAGCAGTTCACGGCCCGGCGTCACTCGGCTTCGCCGGAGCCGGTGCCCCTCTCACCAGCCACACCTCTTGACGTAGTGTGCGATCGCTCTGCTGCTCAGAGGGTCCGTCACACAGTGGTGAGGGGGCGACCGGCCATGCCGTTCACAGTGTCCGAAGCGGTGGTGCGCCGGACCGAGCACTGGTTCGTCCGGCAGGGCACGCCCACCATGATCGAGGGGTACGGCTTCGTCGATCAGGTACTACCGCGGATGCTGCCGTCCCTTGCCGTCGCGGCGCTGGCCAGCCTGGCCTGGCTCGTCCCGCTCAGATCCGCGGGTTCGCAGGCGTGGATCCTCCTCGGCGGCGTGGCCGTGACAACACTGGCCGTATGGGGCATCGTGACCGCCTTCGTTCTGAGGGCAACCGCACATGTTCGGGACTGGCTTTTCAGGAATGCCCGTGACGGGCCTCCCTGAGGTGCGCGACGACGTCGTCCAGGCTCACGGTCAAGGAACGCTCGATATTGATCCAGTCGTCCTTGGCGTGACCGAGGAGGTACTCGCGCCGTTCGGGTGCGCGCTCCGCGCGCCAGTTGGTGATCAGCGCACGCAGTGTGAGTCGTGCCAACGCGGCAACCGGGAGCAGCGGAAGTTCCGCGGCCTGGATCGGCCGCTTGCGTTGGTAGCCGGCGGCGAAGGCGCAGGCGTCCCGCCAGGGATGGTCCGGCGTCCTGCCGAGCAGGTTCGCCATGGGAACGGCGGGGTCGAAGATCACCGCACTGCGCACCGTGTCGCCGAAGTCGATGACACCGGTGACGAAGTGATCGCTCTGTGGATCCACCACGATGTTGTAAGGGCTGAAGTCACCGTGGATCACTTGGGTTTCGAGATCACTCAGCCTCGGGACGACGTTTTCGCCGAAGAGCCGGAAGACCGACTGGGCCAACTGGCGGTGCTCGGGGCTCGGCGTGTGCTCGACCAGTGGGGTCAGCTGGTGGAAATGGCGGATGTCCCACGCCAGACCTCGCCGGTCCGCCGGGTGCGTGAACGGCCTGAGCGCCACGTCGATCAGCCCCAGCATCTCGCCCGCCTCGGCGAGCCGCTCCGCGTCCGGGTTCACATCGGCCAGGACCTGGCCTTCGACGAAGTCGAACACCCGCATGCTGCGAGTCCTGCCGTCGTTCAGCCTGATCGTGACATGGTCGTCTCCGTCGGCGGTCAGCTTCACCCGCTGGACAGGCAAGTGCGGAGCGGTGGTTTCGAGGTGGCGCATCGCGGCGGTCTGGAGGGCGACGACCGCCTCCGCCTCGTCAGGTGGTGAGACCTTCACGAGGTAGTCGCTCGAGTCGGTGCTGAGCCTGAACGTGTCGTCCTTCTCGGTCGCCAGTCGCCCCAAGCGCCCGGTGAGGCGGTAGTGCTCCTCAAGGAGAATGCTCACCAGCATCACGTCGATGGGCTCGTGGGACGACGTCAGGCCGCTCTCCTGGAGGAGCCGCTGAGCATGGTTCGTAGCTGGTGAGGTGTTCACGGTCAGTCCCTTCGGTCAGCCTGTCACAGACGGTTCTTCGCGACCTCGGCGAAGGTCTCGAGGAATCGCGTTACATCGGCGGAGTCGAAGGCCAGCGGAGGGCGGATCTTCAGCGTGTTCGCCGACGTGCCCGTGCCGCTGATCAGGATGCGGCGATCGCGCATGTCGTTGATGACGTCTTCGGCACGTGCACGGTCGGGCTCGAGGGTCTGGCGGTCCTTGACGATCTCCACGCCGACGTAGAGACCGGCGCCGCGGACTTCGGCGACGTAGGGGGAATCCCTGGTGATCTCCCGCAGCCCCGCGCGCAGAGCGTTGCCGCTCTCCAGGACGCGCTGCTGCACGTTCTCCTTCTCGAAGACGTCCAGCACCGCGGCGCCTGCGGCCACGGGGATGGAACTGCCGCCGAAGGTGTTGAAGTAGCGGACGTTGCGTCCGAACTCCTCGCAGACCTCGGGGCGGAAGACCACACCCGAGATCGGCAGGCCGTTGCCCATCGGCTTGCCCATGGTGACGATGTCCGGCAGCACACCGTGGCGGCTGAAGCCCCACATCGACTCCCCGAGCCGGGCGAATCCCGACTGGACCTCGTCCGCGATGTAGACACCGCCGGCCGCGTGCACCTCCTCCACCACGGCCTGCATGTAGCCGGGCGGGTCGGTGAAGATGCCGTCGCTGCTGTAGGCGCAGTCGGTGATCAGGGCCGCGAGCCGGTACCCGTGGCGCTCGAGGTCGTCGATCGCGCCGCGCACCTGCTGCCGCATGTGCTCGTCGAGCGTGGATCCGGGCGCGACGAGGCGCGGGTCAGGAGCGTCGATGAGCCGGACGTTCGGGCCCAGCGGCGAGCCGGCGCCCAGGGTCGGCGAGAAGCTCGCCACCTCGCGGGTGATGCCGTGGTAGGCCCAGCGGGTGACGATGATGCCCTCACCGCCCGTGTGGAACCTCGCCACCCGCACCGCCAGGTCGTTCGCCTCCGAGCCGCTGCACGCGATGCTCAGCTTCGACAACTCCTCGGGAAAGGTCGCGAGAAGCCGCTCCGCGTAGTCGACCAGCGCTTCCTGGACGTAACGCGTGTTGGTGTTGACCACCGCCATCTGGCGGGCAACGGCCTCGGCCACGTGCGGGTGGGCGTGCCCGACGCAGGGGACGTTGTTGTAGGCGTCGAGGTAGTCGTTGCCGTCACGGTCGATCAGGTGGGCCCCGTGACCGGAGACGAACTCGACCGGCTCCCTGTAGATCAGCGTGTAGCCAGGGCCCAGCACCTTGTTCCGGCGCTGGATGGTCTCTCGGAGGTGCTCGGGGAGCTCGCCCAGTACCCCGGGGTCGAACCGGTTGGGGTAGTGGGCTATCGCCCGACTCAGCGTCGAAGTCATCGGCAGGCACACCTTCAGTCTTGTTCCGGGGTTGCTCACTGCGTTGGCCGGAACCATACCACCATTAATTCCAGTTCCAATCTGAAACTAGAAACTTTTACGTCCGCCCAGTGATCGCCACGTCGACCGTGCAGGCACCAGACCCGCACCGCCTGCTGTCGCGACATCCCGGCCGACGATGCCCTCCCCGTGTCCTGACCTGCGGGCCCGGAGCGTCTCGCCTGCCGGCGGTCGGCTCAGAAGGCCGGTGCGGACTTCTCCGAGAGCCGGTTCTGTTGCCGTGCTCCGAGCACGGCGTCACGCAGCCGTTCCTGAACGATCGTCAGGCATGCGTAGACCGCGCCTTGTGCCGTCGACAGACCGATCTGATGCGGACCCGTCCTGATCTCCGGCACCGCCGGAAGGCTCTGGTCGAGCCGCCCGCGCACCTGGGGAAGGACGACATCGACGAGCGGGCGCAGCCGGCCCACGAAGTAGACCGACTCCGGGTCGAGCGTCACGGCGACGACGCTGACAGCGGTCACGATCGCGGTGGTGAACGCCTGCAGCACTTCGGCGTGCGGCGCCTCGGTGTGCGGTTGGAGCCAGAGATCCTCGATGCGCTCCAGGTCGAGCCCCTGCTTGCGGGCGAACCGGAGGAGACCTCGGGTGCTCAGCAGCTCGTCGAGGTTCTCGTCGCCGACTCCGGAGGAGAGCACACCGATGTCGCCGAAGGTGGGTGTGCCTCCCCGTGCGAGCTCGCGATCCGTGCAGCTGGCGAAGTTCAGTGTGGTGCTGACGCTGAAGAGCGCGGCGTTCTTGATGGTGGCGTCGTTCGTAAGGATCCCGAGCAGGGACGCGTTGGCATCGCTGTCGAGGAGCACGGGGGCCTTGATCAGGTTTTCGACGGCTTGCTGGAGGCCTGAGCCCGCGAAGATTTTCGCCGGCTCCGCGGGGCCGAAGATCTCCGTGCCGCCCCGGACCCGGCCGGGCACGGCGGCAACGATCTGACGCAGAGGACCCTGCGCAGATCGGGTGGCCTGCGCGATGAGGTCGACCAGCCATCGCGCGGCGCCCTCGACCTCCTGGTGATCGGCGGTGGGAACCGTCACGTGCTGGATCTCACGACCCCTCAAGTCGGTCACCAGCACACCGGTGGTCTGGGCACCGAAGCTGACACCGGCGACGTGCCCTGTCGTGCCGGGCAGGTCCAGATAGGTGGAGCGGCGGCCGCGGCCGGTGATCTCGTCGACCCCGCTGTCGACGACGAAGCCGTCGGCACGCAGTTCCTCAACCGCTCTGGACACCGTGGCCTTGCTCAGGCCCGTCAGCTCGATGAGCTGGTTCCGCGTCAAGGGCGCGTGGGAGAGGACCACGTCGAGGACTGATGCCTTGTTGTAGTCGCGTGAGGTCGGGTTGGTCACGTGATGACCATAGCGAGCCCGGTACGCCGCTCGGGCAGGGGCCGATGTGGGTGGTCCGACCAGGGGTTTCGACGCGGTGAGAAGCGGGTGCTCCGGTGGATCCGTCACTCCCGCCCGGGCACGCTCGAAGGGGTCCGTATCGGTGTCTCCCGCCTTGCCGGACAGTTCTCGACTCATCTGTCAGGATAACAGTATTTATTTCAGGCTGGAACTGCAACAAATGGGTTTGGCTGAGCCCAGCAGCGAGCACGGTAGATGCTCGCTGCGGACGCTCTCCCCCTTGCGGGTGATCAGGTCGGGCTGGATCCGCTCGACAGGTTCGCCGAGCACCCGGCGCCTCGGCGTCGATGGCAGCGCGGCCACACGCTCGACGGCCTCGGCAAGTACTACCGCGAGACCATCGAGGAGTCCGCCGAGGAGCCGGTCGTCCAGAGCCCGGTTCATCCACCGGGAGCCAAACCAGGACTGCGCCCGGAGGCGTCGGAGCGCACGGGCCTGTCGATCCCGGGCAGGTCTCCACCCACAGACCGGGGGCGATCCGGCGAGACGTACAACCAGTGATGCGAGAGGGGTGTCATACGTCCACCGCCCATCTGCTCAGCATCTCTGTTTCACGCCTACTTGATGAGGTCCTTGAACTTGTAGTAGGCGCCCGCGAAGGGCAGGAACCAGGGCGGGCCGAAGTGGCCCGGGATCCGTCGGAAGGGCAGATCGCACCAGGGGTTGGCGTCGAGGCTGCCGTTCATGTACTCGGCCATCTGCTTGCCCATGTGGGTGGCCATCTGGACGCCGTGGCCGGAGTAGCCGAGCGAGTAGAACAGCCCGTTCTGCTCGCCGGCGTGCACCATGCGGTCCATGCTCATGTCGACCAGGCCGCCCCAGCAGTAGTCGACGCGCGTGTTCGTAAGCTGCGGGAAGGTCTCGGTCATCGCCTTGTGCAGAATGCGCCCGCTCTTCGCGTCCGACTGCTGGTTGGATCCGGCGAACCGGGCGCGGCCACCGAACAGCAGCCGGTGGTCCGGAGTGATCCGGAAGTAGTTGAGCAGGTTCAAGGTGTTCGACGCCATCCGCCGGTTCGGCAGCAGCGCGTCGCAGACGTCCTTGCCGAGCGGCTCGGTCACGATGATGAAGCTGCCGACGGGCGCCAGCCTGACCTGATGCCAGCGGAACGGCCTGCGGGTGTAGCCGCTGGTCGCGACGAGCACCTGATCTGCTCGGACGGTCCCGCGCGCAGTGACCAGCTCGTGCCGCGTGCCGCCCAGCCGCTCGACCTTCTCGACCGGTGCCTTCTCGTGCAGGGTGACGCCGAGCCGCGCGGCCGCCTCGGCGAGGCCCTTGGTGAACTTGCCGACGTGCAGCCCAGCGCTCTTGGTGTCGGACAGCCCGCCGTGGAAGCGGTCGGAGCCGATCTCGGTGTGGAGCTCGCTCCTGGGGATCAGCCGGGTCTCGATTCCGAGGCGGCCGGACATGATCTCGTGGGTCTTGCGCAGACCGTCGACGTGGGCCGGCTTGGAGGCCAGGACCAGCTTGCCCGTGCGGGCGAAGTCGCAGTCGATCCCCTCTTCGGCGACGAGCTTCTCGATGGTGTCGACCGCGTCGTGGTAGGTCATCAGGTACGCCTTCGCGGTGTCGAACCCGTAGCGGGCAACCGCCTGCCGGAACCCGATCGACAGGCCCGTGGTGGCCATGCCTCCGTTGCGGCCCGAGGCCCCGAATCCGACCGTGTCCTTCTCGAAGACGTGCACGTTGGCACCCTTGCGCGCCAGATGCAGTGCCGCCGAGAGGCCGGTCAGGCCGGCACCGATGATCGCCACGTCGACGCGCCCACCGATCTCGGTCCGGGACCGGTCCGGACCCTGGGGAGCGGTGTCGAGCCAGTAAGGGGTGAACTTCATGTCGCTGCTCTCTCCTGCCAGTGCCGTCCGTCGTGAACGCGCGGCGCGTGGGTCAGGCCCTTTCGAGGGTTCCGCAGAGTGGGCCTGAGGGAAGTTCGGGCCTGTTGACAGTTGTCGACAATAAACCTATCGTCGACAATCGACAAGCGACAGAGCCTGGCTCCTTCGATCGGCAACTGGAGAGACCCATGGAGTTCGAGAGCAAGCCGAAGTTCGTCACGTTCGACATGAACGGGACGCTGATCAAGTTCAGCATCAACGACGCGATGCGTGAGGTCCTGGGCGACCGGCTGCCGGCCGAGGTCGCCGACGAGTACCTGCGGATCTGCAAGGCGTACCGGATCGACGAGTGCACGGGCGCGTACCAGCCGTTCCACCAGGTCGTCGCTCGTTCCATGGAACGCGCCTCGCGCAGGGTGGGTCTCGAGTACCGCGAGGACGACGCGCGAGCGGTGTACGAGATCATCCCCACCTGGGGCCCGTACCCCGGTGTCACCGAGGCGCTGAACCGCCTGGCCGAGGCAGTCCCGCTGGTCATCATCACCAACAGCGACACCGCGCATGCCGTGCGCCTCGCGGAGAACCTCAAGGCCCCGTTCGAGGTCGTCATCAGCGCCGAGGAGATGGGCGTCTACAAGCCGCGGCTCCATGCGTTCGAGTACACGTTCGACAAGCTCGGCGTGACACCCGACGAGATCGTGCACGTCTCCGCGAGCCCGATGTACGACCTGCGCTCCGCGGCCAATCTGGGCATCAAGGACAAGGTGTACGTCGACCGCGGCTTCGAGCACGACGAACACTGGCTCGGCTACAAGCGGATCACCGACATCGCCGACCTCCCGGTCCTCTTCGGCCTGCCCCGCCCCTGACGCCCACGTGCGGTTGCGGGTCACGGGAGGCAGTCTCCGGATCGCTGAGATGCAGAGAACAAGGCCATTCCGTGACCCACGGGGAGGTGGTGCACGACCGCCGGTGCGGGTGATCGAGCACGCCGCCAGGATCGGAGACGTCACCGATCTGCCAGAAGCTCGGCGCCTCCCGCAAGACCTGGTACGACTGGACGAAGAAGGCGAACAGTTGGCGTGCGGAGGCGCGGGTGCTGCGCCGCACATCCGGGGCCCCCTGAGCCACGCCCCCCCACACACAAGGCGTTCAAGGCGCGAGTCGCCGAGTGGAGGATCGTCCCTCACCGGATCCCGCCCCGGCCTCCACGGCGCAACGAAGTCCATGAACGGATTCAACGCACCGTGCTGCGCGAGTCCTGCCGGATCCGCTTCCGCCGCGGCCCGGTCAACCACGTCGGCCCTGCTGGACACGTCCCAGCAGGGCCGCCTCGGTCCGTTACCGCACCAATCACGGCGCCTGCATGGCCGGTTGCACCCGGCTGCCGGTCCACATGCACCTCCGAGACGCCGACCTGGGGCGCAGACAACCAACTTGAGGTGTCGATGCAGATCAGCGGAGGTATAGTCGACAAACGACCAAGCGGTCGGCAACGGGCAAGAGAGGGCGACGGGGTGGACCACAAGTTCGAGTGGCAGGAGCAGCGGATGACGACGCCGGACGGTGTCTACCGCACACTGCGTGCTGCCATCCTCGACGGGACCGTACCTCCTGGTGGCCAGCTGCGCGAGGCACACATCGCCGGGGATCTCGGTATCAGCCGGTCCCCGCTGCGCGAGGCGCTGACCAAGCTGGAGGAGGAGGGGCTCGTCGTCAAGATCCCCTACCGTGGGGCGTTCGTCGTAGAGGTGAGCGCTCGTGAGGTCGCCGAGATCGACTCGGTGCGGCTACGTGTCGAGCCGTACGCCGCCGAGCTCTCGGCCGAAGCACTGCGCGGCCCTGAGCGGCCCAAGCTGCTGCAAACCGTCGAGGATCTCCGCCGGGCAATGGAGAAGGACGACCTCCCGGCCAGCATCGACGCGCACCTTCGGTTCCACAGGCTCTTCTACGATCTCTCGGGGCACGGCGTCCTGCAGAGTCTCTGGAACGGCTGGGAGACCAAGCTGCGCCTCCACCTCAGCGTCGATCACCGCACTTACAGCGACGACCCGCATCAATTGGTCGTCGAGCACGAGAGGTTGGCCGCGGTTGCCCTGGAGGGCGACACCGACGCGTTCCGTCAGGAACTGGCTGCCCATTTCCCCATGGGGCTGGGAGCCCAGACGGGAGATCAAGGGGAAGGCGCGCCCCGGCACGCATGAGGCCATGCCGCCTGCGTGAAGTGCCCAAGCCGGCTCGCCACCGTGAAGTCAGGATCAACCCAGCAGTGTCCTTGGCATCGCCCCCTGGGCGAAGCACCGGTATGCGGTCGGCCGGACCGCCGGCCCGAACACCGGAGGCAGCTGTCGCCGGGTGCCTTGGTCGGCAGGATTCCTGAAGCCGCAAGGCGACGCGCCGGTGAAGCTCGATGAGGCCATTGACGGCGGCTCTGGTGTCGGCGCGGCCGGTCTCGCGGTAGGCCGGGAACACCTCGCGGCACTGCTTCAGGGCCTCGCCGAGTCGCCTGGTCCAGGGGATCGGGCAGGCCAGGGCAGGCGGTCAGGATCTTCGCCGACTCGTCGGCCCTCGACTCTCCTGGTATCCGGATCGGAGTTGCTCGGCGCACCGCCACCATCGTCCGCTCGAGCGGTACGCGCCGACGGGCGGTGAGGTTTTGGCGCCGCGGCGCAGGACGGTCAAGATGCCGGGGAGCGGGTCCTTCTTACGGCCGCGGTAGCCGTGATCTCCTGTCGCCCTGAACCCGGCGGTGGACGTCGTCGACGGCATGGGTGCCGAGTTGACGATGGAGAAAGGGTCCAGCAGGCGACCTGATCCTCAAGTGAGACGTCATGGCCTTCTTCCGGCCGTGGAACATCAGCCAGTCGCTGTAGGCCTTGCCGGAACAACCGGGCAGCAGGTCAAGCCGCCCTCGTGGCACGGGGATCTCGTCCACACCGAACCGCATGAGACCGGTGAGCCGGGTCACGGCGTCGACCGTCGCGTGCAGCAAGGGCGGATCGAGCCGCACGCGGTGTTCCAGGTCGCGCTCGAAGCTGAAGTGTGTATTGACAGTTCTCGACAGGCCCTCATATGGTCGACAAACGACAATCTGGTGGTGATTTTAAGCCACCATGCGGCGCTTCTCCGCCCCTGCTACTCGAGAGGAGAACCGAGTACAGATGATCAAGATTCATGCGAAGCGGGTTCTCGGGGCCAGCTGCGAGGGTGTACGCCCCACGCCGTCCACGGCGGTGGCTCGGTGAGCGGGCCCGTGACTTCGGCAGTGAACACCGGCTCGGCTTCCGATCGGCTCAAGGCCTTGGGCCTGGACCTGCCCGTCCTCGCCAGTAACCCGTACTACGTGGACCACCGGACGGTGGGCTCAAGCATCCACATCTCGGGCCAACTGCCTTACAGGGACGGTGAGCTGCTGGGTCAGGGCATTGTCGGCCGGGAGGTCGAGCTGGAGACGGCGCGGGAGCTCGCGCGCCATGCCGCGCTCAACGCGCTCGCCGCCGCTGTGCAGGCGGTGGGAGATCTGGACCGGATCCGGATCGTGCAGATGCTGGTCTTCGTGGCCAGTACGCCGGACTTCGGTCTGCAGTCGCGAGTCGCCAACGCGGCCAGTGAACTGCTCATCGAGGTGCTGGGCGAGAACGGACGGCACGCTCGCACGGCGATCGGTGTCGCCGGGCTGCCGCTCAACAGTCCGGTCGAGATCCAGATGGTCTGCACCGCGGTGTAGGGCGGACGCGACGGCGGGGTACGCGAGCGCGCGATGTCGCGGGCCGTGCACGTTCGGCATCCGGGGAAGTCAGCACCGCGCCCCTCGATCATTCCCAGGCAGAACCACAAGGAGGGCAGTGTGAACCGGCTCCAACGAGCACTCGACGCTCTGGTCGAGCGGGTCGACACCCCCGCGCCGATCGTGCTGGTCGACGTCATGCAAGACAACATCGACCGCATGCAGGGCTTCGCCGCCCAGCACAACCTCGACGTCAGGCCGCACGTCAAGACGCACAAGTGTGTGGAGATCGGACGGCGCCAGATCGAGGCCGGCGCGGTCGGAATCACCGCGGGGAACGTCGGTGAGGCCGAGGTCTTCGCCGCGGCCGGATTCGACGACATCTTTCTCGCCTACCCGATCTGGCCCGCGGGAACGAAGGGGGCCCGGATCCGCCGGCTCGCCGAGTCCGCCCGGCTGCGGGTCGGCGTCGACAACGCCGCGGCGATCGAGGCTCTCGCCGACGCGATGGGAGACGAACCGGACCGGCTCCAGGTCGTGATCGAGGTCGACTGCGGCGCCCGTCGTTCCGGGGCGCCACCCGAGGCTGCGGGCGACCTCGCGCTCGCCGCCCGCAAACGCGGTCTGGTGCCGGTGGGCGTCTTCACCTATCCCGGTCACGGCAGCGCCGATCGCGACGCTCGCCGGCGCGCCGCGCAGGACCAGGAAGCCGCGCTCACCACCGCGGTACGCAGCCTCGCCGACGTCAGGGTCACCGCGGAGGTGGTCAGCGCTGGCTCCACGCCCACCGTCGAGTTCTCCACCAGCAGCACCGTGATCACCGAGATCCGTCCCGGCGAGTACATCTTCGGCGATCTGAACAACGCTCGGCTGGGCTCCTGTACGGACGACCAGATCGCACTGTTCGTCGCCGGCACCGTGGTCAGCGACTGGGTCCCCGACCAGGTCATCCTCGATGTGGGCACCAAAGCCCTGAGCCGCGAAGGCAGCCCCGAGCTCGGCTACGGCGGCATCGCCGGCACGAAGGCGGTCCTGGCCAAGCTCAACGAGTACCACGGATTCATCCCGCTGCCGGACGGCGAGTTCCGCCCCAGCGTCGGCACCGTCGTACCGGTGGTGCCCAACCACGTATGCCCCGTCGTCATCAATTTCGAGGAACTGATCGTCACCGACAGCACGGGCACGTCGCTGCAGCGCTGGCCGGTCGACGCCCGCGGATTCCTCAACTGACCGCCCGCGGGACGAGATGTTCGTAGCAGAGCCCGCAACCCGACCGACCTCCGCAAAGGAATGCCTGACATGAGACTCAAGAACCTCGCGGCCCTGGTGACAGGCGCCAGCAGTGGCATCGGGCAGGCGGTGAGTTCCCACTTCCGCCGCGAGGGCGCGCGGCTGCTGCTCACCGGCCGCAAGCAGCAACTCGACACCGCCCAGCTCGACGACCTGTATGTTCCTGGGGACCTCAATGACGAGGCGTTCGTCGAGCACCTGGCCAAGCAGGCCGCCGAGTCCCTCGGCACCGTCGACGTCGTCGTCCTCAACCACGGCCTGCAGGCCAGCAGTCCGCTCACCGAGATGCCCTACGACGACGCGAAGAACGTGCTCGACAGCAACCTGCTCAGCGCGTTCCTGGTGATGAAGCACTTCGCGCCGCTGATGCCCGAGACAGGAGGCTCCTTCGTCTGCGTCAGTTCACGGCTCGGCATGGTCGGCAAGCCCGGTGAAGTCCTGTACTCCGCCGCCAAGGGAGGCCTCATCATGCTCGCCAAGGGCGCGGCGATCGAATGGGCGCCGCGCAACATCCGCGTCAACGTCGTCGCTCCGGGTCTGACCGCCACCCCGACCATCGAAGCATCGTTCCGGCGCAGCTCCGACCCCGAGGCCTACCGCCGCGAGCGCGAGACCCAGATCCCGCTCCAGCGCCTCGCCACTCCCGAAGAGGTCGCCGACGCGGTCCTCTTCTTCGCATCAACGGAGTCGTCGTACGTGACCGGATCGGTCCTCCCCGTCGACGGCGGGTACACCGCTTTCTGAACACCCATGCTGGGCATCGCCCCCAGCATGGGGCTGAACGACCTGCTCTCCGTCTCGCCTTCTGCCTCCGGCGACCGCCGCTTGCAGCATCCCCGACGACCACGAGTCGAGTGCATGCCGCGATCGCCGCACTCGAACTGCGCCACCCAAAGTGCGCCCGCGCCGAGGACCGCATCCGCGCCACCCCGGCCACACCGACGCCACCGCGACACATCGCGCTGAGGACCACCGCCACCCTGCTGGTCACCATCTGCGACGGCTCCACCTTCCCCACCGCCGCTCACCTGGCCGTCTAGCCGGCGTCGCCCCGACAACAAGGTCGTCGGGGACTTCGACCCACGGCGAATACGCGCCCAGAGCGGCGACCGGCAACGCAAGCGGGCGAGGTTCCTGTCCGCGTTCGCCGCCCTGCACGATCCCACCCCCGCACCCGCGAGGTAATTCCCCGCACAGCTTCTCCCGTACGTCCTTGGACAAGGAGTATTGCCATGAGTGATTCCATGATCGGCCGGAGAGCGCTCCTGCGTGGAGCGGGCGGCCTGGCCGCCTTTGCCGCTCTTCCCTCTCTCGCCGCCTGCGGCACCGGTACCAGCCGTGTCTCGTCCGGCTCGGGCAAGGGCGGCAGCAAGACGGTGGTTGTCCGTGACAGTGGTGGTTCCTACGGTGCGGCTCTGCAGAAGGCGATCTACACGCCGTTCACGCAGGAGACCGGTATCGCTGTGAAGGTGCTCAACCTGGATGACGCTCCGCTGCTGGCGCAGATCAGGCAGGGCC
>NZ_JBWKKY010000024.1:0-112014 GCF_056430805.1 Streptomyces sp. NPDC045955 | reverse complement strand
GCCGGACAGAACAACGGGAAGACAGCCCAGCAGGACGTCAGTCAGAGGCCGAGCCACGACCACCGGAACCTGCCTACCAATATCAATGTCAGTGGCGGCTGGCACGATGACGCCATGGTCCGCATGCTGCGCCCGTTGACGCGGGCGGTGACGTACAAGCGGTGGCTGCACATCGTCGTGGCCATCGTGTGGCCGTCGCTGTGGATTTTCATCGAGGAGGCGTGGTGGACCCAGGTCACGGCCGCGGTGCTGCTCGGATTCGCGGGCCTCGTACCGATCACGCGGGTCGTGGAGGGCTTTCAGGCCCGGCTGCTGCTGACCGGCCATCGGCAAGGCGGTGCGGCCGCGGAGATCGCGACCACCCCGTCGGCCACCTGGGCCGATCGCGGCCGGACGGTGGTGTGGCTGGAGGCGCGGCTGGTCCTCGGCTGGATGGTGGCCCACCTCTCCGTGCAATTGCCTCTCCTCACGGTCGACTTGCTGACGACGGGCCTGGGGCACGAACCGGCCGCCGGCGGATTCGTGAGCGTCGAGGAGCACCACTGGTGGCACGCCTTGCTCGCACCCGTGCCGCTCCTGCTGTTGGCCGTGGTCGTGGTCTGGTCCGGCCACCTCGTCACCGCGCTGGCCGTGCGGCTCCTCGGCCCGTCACCCGCGGAGCGTCTCGCGGCCATGGAGGAGCGCACCGAACAGCTCCTGGAACGCACGCGCATCGCCCGCGAGTTGCACGACTCCATCGGCCACGCGCTCACGGTCGCCGTCGTGCAGGCGGGGGCCGCACGGGCGGCCGGTGACCCGGAGTTCACGGACCGGGCGCTGGTCGCCATCGAGGAGACCGGCCGGGCGGCCCTGGAGGATCTGGAGCGGGTGCTCGGCGTCCTGCGCGAGTCGAGGAAGCCGGTGAGCAGCAGACCGACCCTCGCGGACGCCGACCGGCTGCTGGAGTCCGCGCGCGCCTCCGGGGCGAAGATCGACGCCGAGGTGACCGGCCCGGTGGACACCGTGTCCGGGCCGGTGTCCCGGGAGGGCTACCGGATCCTCCAGGAGGCGCTGACCAATGTGCTGCGGCACGCCGGAGCCGTACCCGTGCGGGTCCGCGTGGACGTCACCGGCGACCTGCTCGTCCTCGCGATACGCAACCCGCTGACTCAGCCGGTACCCGGCCCCGGGCGGGGCAGCGGCCTGCGCGGCATACGCGAGCGCGCTGCCCTGCTCGGCGGACTGGCCCGGACCGGCCCCGACGAAGGTGACTGGCAGGTTCATGTCGAGCTGCCGTTGAGTTGATCTACGCTGGTCCGATGCCGATCACCGTCCTCCTCGTCGACGACGAACCCCTGGTGCGCGCGGGTCTGCGGGCCGTGCTGGAGGCCCAGCCCGACATCGAGGTCGTCGGGGAGGCCGCGGACGGGGCGGCGGTGATCCCGCTCGTGCGGCAACTGCGGCCCGACGTGGTCGCCATGGACGTACGGATGCCGCTGCTGGACGGTATCGAGGCCACCCGGTCGCTGCTGCGGACGGTCGACGAGCCGCCGCGGATCCTCGTGGTGACGACGTTCGAGAACGACGAGTACGTCTACGAGGCGCTGCGGGCGGGCGCCGACGGGTTCCTGCTGAAGCGGGCCCGGCCGGCCGAGATCGTGCACGCGGTGCGGCTGATCGCCGAGGGCGAGTCGCTGCTGTTCCCGGCCTCGGTACGGCAGTTGGCCGCCGAGTACGGCGAAGGCAGCGGGAACCGGGCCGCGCGGGCGGCGATGGAGCGGGCCCAGCTGACGGAGCGGGAGGGCGAGGTCCTGCGGCTGATGGCGCGGGGCCTGTCGAACGCGGAGATCGCCACCCGGCTGGTCGTGGGCACCGAGACCGTGAAGTCGCATGTGAGCGCCGTACTGGCGAAGCTGGGGGCCAGGGACCGCACGCAGGCGGTGATCGCGGCGTACGAGTCGGGGTTCGTGGCGCCGGGGTGATCGGCGGGCCGGTGTCCGGCCCTCGCCGGGGTCCGCCGCGCCGAGTACGATCCGGCCAGACACTCGCACGAGCTGGGAGGACGGACGGTGGGGCGGCTGACCGGCGGGGATCCCTCGCTGCTGCGCAGGATCAACTCCGCGGTGGTGCTGCACGCGCTGCGTGCCACGGACGGCGCGACGCTGACCGAGATCACCCGGGTGACGGGGCTGTCCCGGCCGACCGTCGAGGGCGTCGTCGAAGGGCTCATCGAGGCCGGTCTCGTCGTGGAGAAGGCGGCCGAGGAGGGCGCCGCCCGGCGGCAGGGACGGCCCGCGCGGCGGTTCCGGTTCCGGGCGGAGGCCGGGCATCTGCTGGGGCTGGAGATCGGCGCGCACCGGGTGGCCGCGCTGCTGGCCGACCTGGACGGCCGGGTGATCGGCTCCCAGGCCAAGGACGTGCCCGGGACGGCGGAGGCCGACGAGCGGCTGGAGCGGCTGCGGGGAACCGTCGCCGAGCTGCTGCGCCGGGCCGGTGTGGCACGCGGCTCGCTGCGGGCGGTGGGCGTGGCGACGCCCGGGATCGTCGAGGCCGACGGCACGGTACGGCTGGGCACGGCGCTGCCCGGCTGGACGGGGCTGCGGCTGGGCGAGCGGCTCAGCCGGTCGTTCATGTGCCCGGTCCTGGTCGAGAACGACGCCAACGCGGCGGCCGTCGCCGAGCACTGGAAGGGCGCGGCCACCGAGTCGGACGACGTGGTGTTCGTGCTGGCGGGGCTCAGCCCGGGCGCCGGTTCACTGATCGGGGGACGGCTGCACCGGGGCTACGGCGGGGCGGCCGGCGAGATCGGGGCACTGCATCTCCTCGGCCGGGAGGTGACGCCGGAGACGCTGCTGTCCACCACGGGCGAACCTCTCCATCCCCTTGACGAACAGGCCGTCGCCGAGGTCTTCGCGCGGGCCCGCGAGGGCGACCTGCGGGCCCGCGCGGCCGTCGACCGCTTCCTCCAGCGCCTGGTCCACGACGTGGCGGCCCTGGTCCTCGCCCTCGACCCGGAACTGGTCGTCATCGGCGGCTGGGCAGCGGGCCTGGACGGCGTCCTGAACCCCCTGCGCCAGGAACTGGCCCGCTACTGCCTGCGTCCCCCGCAGGTGACCCTGTCCCGTCTGGGAGACGCGGCTGTGGCGACGGGCGCCCTGCGCCTGGCCCTGGACCACGTGGAGGAGCAGTTGTTCAGCGTGGAGGGCCCGACCACACCACGCCGCTGAGGCCAACGCCCCCAAGGGGGCGCGGGGCCGTGTCGACACGCGGCTCCGCCGCGTGGGCGCGACCAGCCACGACGAACCGGCAGCGCCACACACCGCACCGCCACGGCGTCACGCTCAGGACGCCTGTCGCTGCGGCCCGGCGTCGATCTCCACACCCCCCGCGTCACCGAAGGTCAACCGACACGTGTCAGCGCGATACGTCGCGACGGACAACGCGGCCACGCGCCCCACGGCCACGAACCGCGTCGTCACCACCAGCACGGGCGCCCCCGGCAGCCGGTCCAGTTCCTTCGCGTCGTCGGCTCCGGCGGAGCCGAGCTCCACCGCGTTCTCCTGCCGGTCCAGCTCCAGCCGCTGCAGCTCGCGCAGCACCGCACGCGCGCGTGCCGACCCGGAGGGCGCGTCGATGCCGGAGAGCTCGTGCACCGAGGACCGCGGGATGTAGAGCAACTCGGCGGCGACGGGCCGGCCCTGGGAGACCCGGGAGCGCCGCACGATGTGGACGGACTCCTCCAGGCCGGTCTCGAGCGCCTCGGCGACCGCCGCTGGCGGCACCGCCGCCGTGCAGTCGACGGGCTGCCAGGCGTCCTCGGGGCCGCCCGGCCAGGTGTGCGGGCCGGTGCCGAGGGAGACGCCCATGCGGGGCGGCGCGACGGTCGTGCCGACACCGCGGCGGCGCTGGAGCCTGCCCTCCAGTTCGAGCTGCTCCAGGGCCTGGCGGAGCGTGGCGCGGGCGACGCCGAAGCGGGCCGCGAGGTCGCGCTCGTTGGGCAGGATCTCCCCCACGGCGAATTCCGAGTCGAGCGCCTCACTGAGCACGGTCTTGAGATGCCAGTACTTCGGTTCCGGCACCGATTCCAGCTGCGTGGTCCCCACCCTGTCCTCCGCGATCGCCGTGGTCGGCAGCGTTTTAGCGCCCTTGTTTTTTAAAGGTTGTTTCACTTCTCTGCGACCATAGGGCGGCCCTGATCCTTGGTCAAGACCAATGGCCGGGAACGTTCACGGGACGTTCATGCGAGGCCGCGGCGGGCTCCTGCTTCGCCGTTCAGAAGGCGGCCAGCGAGTGCAACTTGTCGGGGTTGCGGACGATGTAGACCGCCTGGACGCGGCCGTCGGCGACGTCCAGCTGGAAGACGGAGTCGGGCTTGCCGCCGGACAGGACCAGCACGGCCGGGCCGCCGTTGAGCTCCAGGAAGCGCAGGGAGAAGTCGGGGACGCCCTTCTGCGCGGCGCCGATGAGGAAGCGGCCCACCTTGTCCGCGGTCTGCAGGACCCGCAGCGGTGCCCGCGACTTGCCGCCGCTGTCGCCGACGAGCCGGACGTCCGGGGCAAGCAGCTCCATCAGCCCTTCGAGGTCGCCGTCCGCGGCGGCGGCGAGGAACCGTTCGGTGAGGTCGCGCCGCTGGACCGGGTCGACCTCGTAGCGCGGCCGCCGCTCCTCGACGTGCCTGCGCGCCCGCCCGGCCAGCTGGCGCACCGCCGGTTCGCCGCGGTCGAGCATGGCGGCGATGTCGGCGTACGGGAAGCCGAAGGCCTCGCGCAGCACGAACACCGCCCGCTCCAGCGGCGACAGCGACTCCAGCACGACGAGGACGGCGAGCGAGACGGAATCAGCGAGCACGGCCCGCTCGGCGCTGTCCGGCACGGTGTCGCCGAAGTCGGTGACGTACGGCTCGGGCAGCCAGGGGCCGACGTAGGTCTCCCCGCGGGCCTTGATCTGGCGCAGCCGGTCGATGGCGAGGCGGGTGGTGATCCGTACGAGGTAGCCGCGCGGTTCGCGCACGTCGCCGCGGTCACTGCCCGACCAGCGCAGCCAGGCCTCCTGGACCACGTCCTCGGCGTCGGCGACGCGGCCCAGCATGCGGTAGGCGACGCCCAGCAGGACGGGGCGGTGCGCTTCGAAGACGTCGGTCGCGGTCTCGGTGGTCACGGGTTCCATCCCAGCCCACCGGTCCCGCCCTGTCCAGGCGAAATCGCCCGTCCCCGGCCGGCCGCGTCCTGGGAAGTGGCGACAACTCGGGGCTACCCGCCGGTAGCAATTGCTGACAAGCTGTCTATCGCGTCCGTCAGCGAGTACAGCCTAGGAGCACCGCATGTCCGCCACCGTCTCCTTCAACGTCGCCTCCGCACACGGCGAGCAGAGCGTGACCCTGTCCTACACGCGTCAGGGCAGCGGCGAGCCGCTGCTCCTTCTGCACGGCATCGGTCACCACCGGCAGGTGTGGGACCCGGTGATACCCGCGCTGGCCGCCGAGCGGGACGTGATCGCCGCGGACCTGCCGGGGTGCGGCGAGTCACCGGCGCTCCCGGACGGCATGGCCCACGACCTGCCGACCATGAACACCGTCCTCGCGGCGCTGTTCGGGGCGCTTCGGATCGAGCGGCCGCACGTGGCGGGCAACTCACTGGGCGGCCTGCTGGCCCTGGACCTGGCCCGGGCGCAGCTCGTCCGCTCCGTCACCGCCCTGTCCCCCGCGGGGTTCTGGAACGATGTCGAGCGCCGTTACGCCTTCACGGTGCTGATGACGATGCGGCAGATAGCCCAGCGGATGCCACTGCCCGTCGTCGAACGGCTGGCCCGCCCGGCGATCGGCCGCACTCTGCTGACGAGCACCATCTACGCCCGCCCGGGCCGTCGTTCGCCCGAGGCCGTGGTCGCCGAGACGCTCGCGCTGGCCCGGGCGCAGGGGTTCTCCGAGACTCTCCGCTCCGGCAGGACCGTGCAGTTCACCGACGACATCGTCGGCACGCCGGTCACCGTGGCATGGGGCAGCCGGGACCGGCTGCTGATCCCCCGTCAGGGCGTGCGGGCCAAGCGCATCATCCCCCGCGCCCGGCTGGTACGGCTGCCCGGCTGCGGCCATGTCCCGATGAACGACGACCCGGCACTGGTCGCCCGGGTCGTCCTCGACGGCAGCCGCTGACCAGCGGGGCATCGGGCCCGGCGGACGACCCGGCCGCGGATCCGGCAGACTGACCGCATGGACCGCAGGGACCGCATGGACCGCATGGACCGCAGGGACCGCAGGGACCGCATGGACCGCATGGACCGCATGGACCGGATGGACCGCGTGGACCGCGTGGACCGCGACGAGCCCGTGTCGCCCGCCTGGGAGCTGCTGCTTCCGGCCGCCTCCGCGCCGGCCCGCACGCGTGGCCGTTCACTTCAGGCGGCGCTGCGCGAGGCAGTCCGTTCGGGCCGGCTCGCGCCGGGCACGCGGCTGCCGTCGAGCCGGGATCTCGCGGCGGACCTGGGGGTGTCGCGCGGGCTGATCACGGAGGCGTACGAGCAGTTGACGGCGGAGGGCTATCTGCGCAGCGGCCGGGGCGCCGGGACGTGGGTGAGCTCGGCCGTACGGGCCGCCCGGGCGCGGGCGCGCGACCTCGCTCCCCGCCCCCGTGGTGCCCGGGTGGACTTCGTGCCCGGGACGCCGGACCTGTCGCTGTTCCCGCGCTCGGCGTGGGCCGCCGCGCAGCGCGGTGTGCTGGCGGAACTGCCGCACCAGGAGCTGGGGTACCCCGATCCGCGCGGGCTGCCCCGGCTGCGTACCGCGCTGGCCGGACTGCTCGCCCGGCGGCGGGGTGTGGTGGCCGACCCGGAGCGGATCGTGGTGGTCTCGGGGGTGACCCAGGCGGCGACGCTGCTGGGTTTCGCCCTGCACGCGCGCGGGGTGCGCTCGGTGGGTGTGGAAGACCCGGGCAGTCCCCAGCACGACGCGCTGTACGCCTCGGCCGGGGTCACCGCCGTGCCGCTGCCCGTGGACGGCGGGGGAATCGCCCTGGAGCCGCTGCGGGCGTCGGGCGTACGGGCCGTGGTGACGACGCCGGCCCACCAGTTCCCCACCGGCATCGCCTACTCGGCCCGCCGTCGCGCCGAACTGCTGGACTGGGCGCGGTCCGTGGACGGCATCGTCCTGGAGGACGACTACGACGGCGACTTCCGCTACGACCGCGCTCCCGTCGGCGCGCTCCAGGGCCTCGACCCGGACCACGTCGCCTACACGGGCTCGGTCAGCAAGTCCCTCGCGCCGGGACTGCGGCTGGGCTGGCTGCTGGTGCCCGAGTCCTGGGCGGAGGAGATCGTCGAACGCAAGCGCACCATGGACCTCGGCCACCCGACCCTGGACCAGGCGATGTTCGCCCGGTTCCTGGAACGCGGCGACTACGACCGCCAGCTGCGCCGCTGCCAGCGCGCCTACCGCGAGCGCCGTGACGCCCTGACCGCCGCCCTCGACGAGCACTTCCCCGGCTCCCGGGTCTCGGGCATCGCCGCGGGCCTGCACGTGATCGCCACACTGCCGGAGCGCTACGGCCCCGAGGACCGTTTCCTCGCCCGCGTGGCAGCGGCCGGGGTGGCCGTACACCCCCTGTCGGCCTACGCGCATCCGAGTCCGGCGCGGGAGGAGCCCGACGGACCGAAGCGGGTGCGGCTCGTGCTGGGCTACGCACACGTCCCTCCGGCCCGGATCCACGAGGGCATACGCCTGATGGCGGAGGCGGCCACGAGGTGACCCCCGGCGCAGCTCACGGGTTCCCGCCGGTTCCCCTCCCCCCGGGGTCAGTTGTTCACTTGGGGTTCGTGTGCGCGCCGCGGCGTGCCAGTAGGTGTGGCTGTGCACACTGGCCGGATCCCGTCCCTGGAGGCGCATCCATGTCACACCGTCCGTTCCCCGCGCGCCGCAGCGTCCTGCGGGGCTCCCTCGCCGCGTCGGCGGCCCTCACCCTGCCCACCGCTCTCGGCGCGGCACCCGCCTTCGCACGGTCGGGGCGTCCCCAGGCGGGGTGGGGTGTGCAGGCGGGAGACGTGACCTGCGACTCCGGGCTGGTGTGGGTGCGGTCCGACCGGCCCGCCCGGATGATCGTCGAGACGTCGGCGACCGAGTCGTTCCGCAACCCGCGCAGATGGCACGGCCCGCTGCTGGGCCCGGGCACCGACTTCACCGGCACGACCCGGCTGCGCGGTCTGCCGTCCGGCGAACAGATCCACTACCGGGTGCTGCTCGCCGACCCGGACGACCCGCGCCGCACCGGCGAACCGGTCACCGGCACCTTCCGCACGGCGTCCGGCAAGCGGCGTGACGGCGTGCGGTTCGTCTGGTCCGGCGACCTGGCCGGCCAGGGCTGGGGCATCAACCCGGAACTCGGCGGCTACCGGATCTACGACGCGATGGCCGCTCTCGACCCGGACTTCTTCCTCTGCAGCGGCGACAACATCTACGCCGACGGCCCCCTCACCGAGACCGTGGCCCTGCCCGGCGGCCGCACCTGGCGGAACATCACCACCGAGGAGAAAGCGAAAGTCGCCGAGACCCTGACGGAGTTCCGCGGCAACTTCCGGTACAACCTGCTGGACGAGAACCTGCGGGCCTTCAACGCCCAGGTCCCCTCCATCATCCAGTGGGACGACCACGAGGTCACCAACAACTGGTACCCGGGCGAGATCCTCGGCGACACCCGGTACACCGAGAAGAACGTCGACGTGCTCGCCGCCCGCGCCCGCCGCGCCTTCTCGGAGTACTTCCCGATCTCCACGCTGCGCCGCCCCGACGGCCGCGTCTACCGCGTGCAGCACCACGGCCCGCTGCTGGACGTCTTCGTCCTCGACATGCGCACCTACCGCAACGCCAACTCGCCGGACGACCAGCCCTCCGACCCGCAGGGCATCCTCGGCCGCGAGCAACTGGAGTGGCTCAAGCGCGAGCTGGCCCGCTCCCGCGCGGTGTGGAAGGTGATCGCCTCCGACATGCCGATCGGCCTGGTCGTCCCGGACACCGGCGACGGCAAGCCCAACATCGAGGCCGTCGCCCAGGGCGATCCCGGTGCCCCGCTGGGCCGTGAGCTGCAGATCGCCGAGCTGCTGCGTTTCGTGAAGCACCGCCGGATCACCGGAACGGTGTGGCTCACGGCCGACGTCCACTACACCTCGGCACAGCACTACCAGCCGTCGCGGGCCGCGTTCACCGACTTCGAACCGTTCTGGGAGTTCGTGTCGGGCCCTCTCAACGCCGGTGCGTTTCCCGCGAACTCGCTCGACGGCACCTTCGGTCCCGACCGTGTGTTCCTGAAGGCGCCGACGACCGCCAACGTCTCCCCCACCGACGGCTACCAGTTCTTCGGGGAGGTCGACATCGACGGCGGCAGCGGCGAGCTGACGGTACGTCTACGCGAGCAGGACGGCACCGTGCTGTTCACGAAGGCGCTCCAGCCGGGACTGGTCGGCCAGTAGTACGGAGCACAACGTTTGAAGCGCCGATAAAGGGGGCACACTGCCCTCTTTACCCGCCGGTCACAAAGCGTTCGCGATCACGCAACACCATTCCGTCACAGTGGGTGCATGACGCGAAAAGTGACTGCAGTGACCGACCTGAAGAACGACTGCCGCTCCGCCACCTCCTGGCAGCGGGTCACGGCGGCCTTCCACACCTGGCGAACACGACGCCACGAACACGCGCCGCCGTCGGGCGATACCGGGTCCCCGGCACCGGAGCCGGTGCCGGGGGCGAACACACACGGGGCGAACACACTGTGGCGGATGCGGACCACGGTGAAGGACGAGCCGGGATCGCTGGCGGCCCTGTGCACGGCCCTCGCCGGGCAGCGGGTCGACATCCTCAGCCTCCAGACGCATCCGCTGGCCGAGGGCACGGTGGACGAGTTCCTGCTGCGCGCCCCGGGCGAGCTGCCGGCCGCCGGGATCGCCACGGCGGTCCGGACGGCCGGCGGTACCGACACCTGGATCGAGCGGGCCGACGCCCACGACCTGGTGGACGCGCCGACCCGGATCCTCGGACTCGCCGCCCGGACCGCGCTGGACGCCGCGGAACTGCCCCTGGCGCTGCGCCAGTTGCTGGGCCGGTGCACGATCCGTTCCCAGCCCGCGCCAGCCGGCGGCGGCCGGGTGCCCGACGGTGTCCCGGTGGAGGGAGCCCTCGACGACACGGTGATGCGCCTGCGCGCACCGGAGGGCGGCGTGATCACCGTGGAGCGACCGTATCTGCCCTTCACACCGACCGAGTTCGCCCGGGCCAGGGCCCTGGTCGAACTGGACGCGCGGCTCGGGCCGCGCCTCCCGCACGGCCGCGACGTGCTCACGCTGGCCGAGGGCAGCGACATCACCGTACGCCGCGCCGACACGCGTGATCTGGAGGCGGCCAGGGCGATGCACGAGCGATGCTCGGACCGCACGCTCCGGCTGCGCTACCACGGGCCGGTCGGTGACGCCGACCGCTATCTCAACCACCTGCTCAGTCCGCGCTTCGGCCGGACCCTCGCCGTGCAGACGGCCTCCGGGCGGCTCGTCGGGCTCGGGCATCTGCTGTGGGACGGGGACGAGACGGAGGTCGCGCTGATCGTCGAGGACGCGTGGCAGCGGCGCGGTGTCGGCGGGGAGTTGCTGGGGCGGCTGGTCGCGATGGCCGCGGAGGGGGGTTGCAGGAGCGTGTATGCCGTGACGCAGGCGTCCAACACGGGGATGGTCGCGGCGATGCGGGGGCTGGGCCTCCCCCTCGACTATCAGGTCGAGGAAGGGACCCTGGTCATCACTGCGCGGCTGGGTGAGTCCGTTTCCGCAGGTGCTGGGGAGCTGGGGAGCGCCTCAGCGTCGTAGGGGCAGTTGCGTGCCGGCGGGCGCGGGGGCGTTGTGGTCGATCGCGCGGTTCCCCGCGCCCCTGCAGCTCAGCGCCTGGTCGAGATCCGACCAGAGGTCGTCCACGTCCTCCAGGCCCACCGACATGCGCAGCAGGCGGTCGCTCACCCCGGCCCCCCTGCGGTCGTCCGCGTCCACGATGCGGTGGCTGATGGAGGCCGGGTGCTGGATCAGGGTGTCCACGCTGCCGAGGCTCACCGCCGGGGTGATGAGGCGGACGCGGGCGATGACCTCGTGGGGGTCGCCGTGTATCTCGAAGGAGACCATCGCGCCGCCGATGCGCGGGTAGTGCACGCGGGCCACGCGTGGGTCGGCGGCGAGGCGGTGGGCGAGTTCGGCGGCGTTGGCCGAAGCGGCCCGTACCCGGACGGGGAGAGTGGACAGGCCGCGCAGCAGCAGATAGCCGGCCAGGGGGTGCAGGACGCCGCCCGTGGCGAAGCGGACCTGCCGCAGCCGGCCGGCGAACTCCTCGTCGCAGGCGACCACGCCCGCCAGGACGTCCCCGTGGCCGCCGAGGTACTTGGTGGCGCTGTGCAGCACCAGCCGTGCGCCCTGTTCGGCGGGGCGCTGGAGCACCGGCGTGGCGAAGGTGTTGTCCACGAGCAGCGGCACCGAGCCGCAGGCGTGTGCGACGGCCCGGAGGTCGACCTCGGCGAGCGTGGGGTTGGCCGGGGACTCCACGATGACCAGCCCGGTGTCCGGACGCAGTGCCTCGGCGATTCCGGCCGGGTCGGTCCAGGTCACCTCCGAGCCCAGCAGCCCGGCGGTCAGCAGATGGTCGCTGCACCCGTAGAGGGGACGTACGGCCACCACGTGCCGCAGCCCCATGGAGGCGCGCACGAGCAGGACGGCGCTCAGGGCGGCCATACCGCTGGCGAACGCGACCGCCGCCTCCGTGCCCTCCAGTCGGGCCAGCGCGGTCTCGAAACGGGCGACGGTCGGGTTGCCCAGCCGTCCGTAGACGGGCGGGCCGTCCGGGTCCGCGCCGGTGGCCGCGAACGCGTCGATCCGGGCCGCCTCGCTCCGGCTGTCGTGCGACGGGTAGGTGGTGGACAGGTCGATCGGCGGGGCGTGCAGACCCTGCCGGGCGAGGTCGTCCCGTCCGGCGTGGACGGCCTCGGTGGCGAGTGCTCTCCGTGCGGTGCGTACGGCGTCGTGGGCGCCCGTGCTCGCTGTGTCCATGACGGAAGGGTGAACAGCGGCCGGGCTCATGGGTGGGAACCCCGTGTTACGTTCGGCCGATGGCCGAATCTGTCGTACTGGACCCGGTGGATCTCCACCTGCTGCGGCTGTTGCAGAACGACGCCCGGGCGACGTACCGGGATCTCGCCGCGCAGGTCGGGGTGGCGCCGTCGACGTGTCTGGACCGGGTGACCCGGCTCCGCCGCTCGGGCGTCATCCTCGGGCATCGGCTGGAGCTGGACCCGGCGAAGCTGGGGCGGGGTCTTGAAGCGCTGCTGTCGGTGCAGGTCAGGCCGCACCGGCGGGAGTTGGTGGGGCCGTTCGTGGAGCGGATCCGCGCCCTGCCGGAGTCGCGGACGGTCTTCCACCTGACGGGACCGGACGACTACCTCGTCCATGTCGCGGTCGCCGACATGACCGACCTCCAGCGGCTCGTGCTGGACGAGTTCACCTCGCGGCGGGAGGTGGCGCGAGTGGAGACCCGGCTGATCTTCCAGCAGTGGGAATGCGGGCCGCTGCTGCCCCCTTCGCCCTCGGCTCAATCCGGATGACGTGCGCTGCCGCGCGTACGAGGATGGGCGGCATGTCTGAGATCAAGAGCCCGCTGCCCCGTGAGGTCGCCGACGCGTATGTCGACGAGCTCGTCGCCCTCGATCCGATCACCGGTACGTTCCTCGGCGTCAAGGAGAGTTCGAGCAGGCTGCCCGACACCTCGCCCGCGGGCCAGGAGGCGCTCGCCGAGCTGGCGCGCCGGACGCTCGCCCGGCTGGACGAGGCGGAGCGGCTGCCCGGCGCCGACAGTGACATCGAGCGCCGGTGTGCGCGGCTGCTGCGTGAGCGGCTCAACGCCGAACTCGGCGTGCACGAGGCCGAGGAGAGCCTGCGGTCCGTCAGTAACCTGAGCTCCATCGCCCATGCGGTGCGGCAGGTGTTCACGGTGACGCCGGCGCAGTCGGAGGAGGACTGGGCGGCGATCGCCGAGCGGCTGCGCGCGGTCCCGGCCGCGCTGGAGGGGTACCGGGAGTCCCTGGCGCTCGGCCTGGAGCGGAAGCTGCATGGCGGACCGCGTGCCACGGCCACGTTCGTGGAGCAGCTCGGCGAGTGGGCGGACGCCGGCGGCGACGGCGGAGGCTGGTTCGAGACCTTCACGGCCGCCGGCCCCGAGGCGCTGCGGTCCGAGCTGGACACGGCGGCCCGCTCGGCCACCGAGGCGGTCGTACGGCTGCGCGACTGGATGCGGGACGTGTACGCACCGGCGATCGAGGGCGCCCCGGACGTGGTGGGCCGGGAGCGGTACGCGCGCTGGGTGCGCTACTACAACGGCACGGATCTCGACCTGGACGAGGCGTACGCGTACGGCTGGTCCGAGTACCACCGCCTCCTCGGCGAGATGAAGGCGGAGGCCGAGAAGATCCTGCCGGGCGCCGCCACACCGTGGGTGGCGCTGGCGCACCTGGACGAGCACGGCACGCGCATCGAGGGCGTCGACGAGGTCCGCGCCTGGCTGCAGTCCCTGATGGACGAGGCGATCGACGCGCTCGACGGCACCCACTTCGACCTGGCCGAGCGGGTGCGCCGGGTGGAGTCGCGCATCGCCCCCGCGGGCAGCGCCGCGGCCCCGTACTACACGCCGCCGTCGGACGACTTTTCGCGCCCGGGCTGCACCTGGCTGCCGACCATGGGCGAGACGAGCTTCCCCGTCTACGACCTGGTGTCGACCTGGTACCACGAGGGCGTGCCCGGCCACCACCTCCAGCTGGCCCAGTGGAAGCACGTGGCGGAGAACCTCTCCCGCTACCAGGCGAGTGTGGGCATGGTGAGCGCCAACGCCGAGGGCTGGGCCCTGTACGCGGAGCGGCTGATGGACGAACTGGGCTTCCTGACGGACCCGGAGCGCCGGCTCGGTTACCTGGACGCGCAGATGATGCGTGCCGTGCGCGTCATCATCGACATCGGCATGCACCTGGAATTGACGATCCCGGACGACTCGCCCTTCCACCCGGGCGAGCGCTGGACCCCCGAGCTGGCGCAGGAGTTCTTCGGCTCGCACAGCAGCCGGCCCGCGGACTTCGTGGAGAGCGAGCTGACCCGCTACCTGTCCATGCCGGGCCAGGCCATCGGCTACAAGCTCGGCGAGCGGGCCTGGCTGCTGGGCCGCGAGAAGGCCCGCGCCCGGCGAGGTGACGCCTTCGACCCGAAGGCGTGGCACATGGCGGCGCTGTCGCAGGGCTCGCTGGGCCTGGACGACCTGGTCGACGAACTGTCCCAGCTCTAGTGGGAATCAGTTCTCCGGAGGTCAGCGGCGGAAGCCGCCCTCGGAGTCGATGACCTGCCCGGTGACCCACTCCGCCTCGTCCGTGGCGAGCCATGCGATGAGGCGGGCCGGGTCGTCGGGCATGCCCCACCTCCCGGCAGGGAAGCGCTCCGCGACGGCCTCGTAGTCCTCGCCGGTCATGTAGTCCGTGTCGACAGGTCCCGGGTTGACGGTGTTCACGGTGACCGCGTGGTCGGCGAGCGCCGTCGCAAGGGAGCGGGTGACGGAGGCGAGGGCACCCTTCTGCAGGGCGTAGGCGAGCTCCCCGGGCATGCCGCCCGCGATGTCCTGGCCGGAGGTCATCATCATCACGCGTCCGCCCGGGCTGCGTGGCGGCAGTGCGGACCGCAGCCGCGCATAGGCCTGGATCAGCAGGATGACGGAGCGGGTGTCGACCGCCCAGTGCCGGTCGAGCATCGCCGTGTCGATCTCGTCCAGGGAGCCGTCGAACCCGCTCTGCGCGTGGTTGGCGACGAGGATGTCGAGCCGCCCGCCGAGCGCCTCGGCGGCCCTGCCGACGAGTTCACCGGCCACAGCGGGATCGCCCAGATCCCCGGGCCCGGCGACGACCACGCCCTCGGGATCCCCGAGCGCTCCACGCACGGACGCGACGACGTCCTCGGGACGATCGGCGCCCCAGGGCTGGCCGGCATCGTGCGGCACATGATGATGCAGATAGACACTGGCGCCATAGGCGGCAAGCCGCCGGGCCACCGCATGCCCGATGCCGCCGCGCCGGCTGGCACCGGTGACGAGCGCTGTCCGGCCGCGCAGGGGCAGGGGGTCACGGCGGAGCTCCTCCGGGGTGGGCTGAGGAAGTCGAGGCATACGATCATCGTGGCCGGGCCTCCGGACCGACGCATCCGAATATCGCCCGGGGAACTGCGCGACAAGCCACAGACGACCCGCACACGCCAAACAGCCAACGCACCCACGGTCACCTAGGCGCAAGCAACCGCAACTGAACCAACCCCAACCACGTTTCAGCCCCCGGCTGCACCCGAGCCGCCCGAACCCCGTAACGCCCCGGCTCCAGCCCCACCCGAACCCGCTCGCTCCCCGAAGACCCGGGCCACGCCGCATCAAAGAGCAGCACAGCGCCCGGCACCTCCCAGACAACCTCCGGCTCCCACTCCGCCGAATCCACAGCCACCGGCACACTCGCCAGCAACTCGTCCTCGGAATTCCCCGCGCACCACCGGACGAACATCCCCTGGTCGGGCAGATACGCCGTCGAGGCGGGCTCGTCACCCAGCACCAGCGCCGTGCAGTCGCCGACCGGCAGGAGCCCGACGTGCCCGTCCACCTCACAGGCCCGGTCGTAGTCCGACGCCGTCTCCTCGCCGTCGGCACCCGCCCAGAACGGCAGAACCGTCTCCGGCACCGCTATCAGCGGCCCACCGCCCGATTCCACCCACTCCACGACGCCCGGCTCCGCGTATCGCACCATGGCGCAAGAACCTACAGGGTCAACTTCCCTGAAAGTCCGGGGGGTCAGCAGGCCTGCCTCAGCTCACGCCGCGCTGCCGCAGCACCGACCCGGACCTGCCCTTGACGACCTCCAGTTGCGCGTGGATCCGCCGCCGCAGGTCGGGCACGTGACTGACGATGCCGACGCTGCGGTCGCGTTCGCGCAGGGAGTCGAGGACGTCGAGGACCTCGTCGAGGGTCTGGTCGTCGAGGCTGCCGAAGCCCTCGTCGATGAAGAGGGTGTCCAGCCGCACCCCGCCCGCCTCGTCCGTGACGACGTCCGCGAGGCCGAGGGCGAGGGCGAGCGAGGCGAAGAACGTCTCGCCGCCCGACAGCGTCGCCGTGTCCCGTTCGCGGCCGGTCCAGGCGTCGACGACATGCAGTCCGAGTCCGCTGCGGCCTCGTCCGGTGCGGTCGTCGGAGTGGACGAGGGTGTAGCGGCCGGACGACATGCGCCGCAGGCGTACGGTCGCGGCGGCGGCGACCTGTTCCAGGCGGGCCGCGAGAACGTACGACTCCAGGCGCATCCGGCGTTCGTTGTCGGCCGAGGTGCCGGCGGTGAGGCCGGCCATGCGGGCGACCCGGTCGTACTCCTCGCGCAGCGGCGCCAGCCGGCGGACGGAGGCGGTCGCCCGGGCGGAGAGCCGGTCGAGTTCGGCGCAGCGCCGGGCGGCGGCGTCGTGGGCCGAGGCGGCCTCGCGCAGCCTGCGGGCCGCGGTGTCGGCGGCGAGCTGCGCCGACGTCAGGTCGGCGGGCTGCTGCCGGGCGGCGGACGCGGTGTCGGCCTCGGCCAGGACGGCCCGCACGGCGGCTTCCTCGTTCTGCCAGGCGTCCAGGCGGCGCTGCAGCTCGCGGTGGGCGGTGTCGTCGAGGAGGGCGGCGGCCGCGTCCCGGGGAGTGTCGAAGCCGGCGCGGAAGGCGGCGTCGGCGAGCCGGGCGTCGGCGTCCTTGAGCCGCTGGGCGGTGTCCTCGGCGGCGCGGGCGGCGTCGGCGGCGTCCGAGAGCAGTGCGGTCCGGCGCTCCAGTTGCGCGGCCCGGGCGGCGACGCTGTCCAGGGCTCCCCTCGCCCGGTCCAGTTCCTCCTCCAGGGCGGCGCGTTCGCTCTCCAGCCGCTCCCGGTGGCCGACCCGGGCGGCGCTGCGCACGGCGGCCTCCTGCCGGGCGGCGACGCGCCGCTCCTGTTCGTGCCCGGCCTGCCGCAGCCGCTCCTGCGCGGCGTGCAGCTCGGCGGCGCCCCGGCGGGCCTGCGCGTACTGCTCCTGAAGTTCCTCCGCTTCGCGGGCGAGTTGCTCGGTGGGTGTGTCACCGGCCTCGGCGGTGGCGGCGGCCAGGGCCTCCCGTACGACGCCGAGGTTCCGCTCGTTCTCGGCGCGCTGTTCGTCGGCGCGCTGGTAGGCGGCCAGGGCGTGTTCCTCGGCCTCGCGGTCGACGTGCCCGGCGACCTTGCGGGCGGGCGCGGGGTGTTCGGTGGCGCCGCAGACGGCGCAGGGCTCGCCGTCGGTGAGGTGCGCGGCCAGTTCGGCGGCGATGCCGGTCAGGCGCTGTTCCTTGAGGTCGAGCCAGTGCTGCTTGGCGCGCAGCGCCTCCTGCTGCGCCGTGCGGACCCGCTCGACGGCCTGGTTCGTGTCCTCGGCGAGCTGGTCGCGCAGCCGGGCCGCCTTCAGCCGCTGCCGCGCGGGCTCGCGCCGCACGGCGAGCTGTTCGGCGAGGGAGGCGGCCTGCTGCGCGGAGTCGACACGGGCCTGGAGGGCGGCGCGCGTCTCCTCCCAGCCGTCGAGCCAGGCGTCCGCTTCCTGAAGGACGTCGGCGTCGGCGCGTTCCTGGCGGTCCAGGCCGGCGCGTTCGTCGAGGAGTTCGGCCAGCCGCCGTTCGGCGCGGCGGGCCGAGTCCAGTCCGCCCAGTTCCTCGGCGGCCCGGCGGGCGGCGGCGGCGAGTCCGGCCGCGCCCGCGTCAGCGTAGGTCTCGGGCAGCAGGGCACGCGCGCGTGCCTCGGCGGCGGCCGCCCGCCGGTGTTCGGCCTCGGCGGTCTCCCGCAGGTCCAGGGCGGGCGCGACGGCCTCGGCCTTGCGGGCCCGCTCCATGAGCGCCTGCGCCTCCCGGTAGGCCCCGGCTCCCTCCTCCAGACGGGCCGCCCGTTCCCGCGCCTCGGTGAACCGCCGCTGGAGGCGGGCGAGTTCGCGTACCTCATCGAAGGCGCGGCCGGCGGCGGCCTGCGCGGACTCGGCGGCGGCGAGCGTGCACTCGGCGACGGTGAGCTGTTCGCGGGCGGTGCTGCGGGCGACGGCGGCGGCGCCCAGCACGGCCTCGGCGAGTCCTGGGTCGCCGGGGGCCAGGTCCGGCAGGCGCATGGCGTCGCCCGCGGCCTGCTGCATGCGGTGGGCGTCGGCCAGCAGTGCGGCGTCCCCGTCCCGGACCTGGGCCTCGGTGGCGCGGCGGCGCTCGGCGAGGCGCTTCTCGACGTCGGCGAAGCGGCGGGTGTCGAACAGACGGCCCAGCAGCTTGCCGCGGGCCTCGGCGTCGGCGCGCAGGAACCGCGCGAAGTCGCCCTGCGGCAAGAGCACGACCTGGCAGAACTGCTCCCGGCTCATACCGAGCAGCTGGGTGATCTCCTCGCCGATCTCCTGGTGGGAGCGGCTGACGTCCTTCCAGGCCCCGGCCGTGGTGTCGTACGCGCGGAGCCAGGTCTGGGCCTTGTCGAGGGTCGTGCCGGTGCCGCGTTTCTTGGGGCGTTCCCAGGGCGGCTGCCGGGTGATCTCCAGGCGGCGTCCGGCCACGGTGAGTTCGAGGGTGACCTCCGTGCGGGTCGCCGGCGCGGCGTGGTCGCTGCGCAGTGCCGTGCCCTGTCCGCCGCCCTGCCGGGCGCCCGGCACCGAGCCGTACAGGGCGTAGCACACGGCGTCGAGGACGGAGGTCTTGCCCGCGCCGGTGGGTCCGTGCAGCAGGAACAGCCCGGCCGCGGACAGCTCGTCGAAGTCGACGCTCTGGCTGCCTGCGAAGGGTCCGAAGGCGGTGACCGTCAGCCGGTGGAGCCTCACCGGGCGACCTCCCGTACGGTCTCGTCGGCCCGCACCGCGTCGAACGCCTCCCGCAGGACGCCCTGTTCGTGCGCGTCGGGCCCCGCGCCGCGCACGTGGGCGACGAAGTCCTCCGCGATCTGCTGGTCGCTGCGGCCGGCCAGGCGCCGCGCGTACGACACCTCGGGGTCGTCCTCGGCCCGGTCGGGATCGAAGACGAGGCTGAGGGTGTGCGGGAAGCGCTCGGTGAGCCGGGCCATGGGGTCGGCCGGGCGGACCGGGTCGGTGAGGGTCGCCTCGACCCAGGCCTCCTCGTGCCGTGCCAGCTCCGGGTCGGCGAGCAGGTCCTCCAGCGTGCCCCGGATCCGGGCCAGGGCACGCGGCACCGGGCAGTCGAGGCGCTCGGCGTCGACTGTGCCGTCGGCGGCCAGGTCGACGAGCCACATGCTCTTGCGGTGGGCGGCCTCCGAGAAGGAGTAGGGCAGCGGGGAGCCGGAGTAGCGGATGCGGTCGGTGAGGGTCTGGCAGCCGTGCAGATGCCCGAGCGCCACGTAGTCGACGCCGTCGAAGACACCGGAGGGCACCGCGGCCACGCCGCCGACGGTGATGTCCCGTTCGCTGTCGCTGGGTTCGCCGCCGGTGACGAAGGCGTGCGCGAGGACCACGGAGCGCGTGCCGGGCGCCCGCGCGGCGAGGTCGGCGCGGACCCGGTCCATGGCGGCGGCGAGCACGGCCTCGTGCCCGGCCTTGTCCACGCCGAACTCGTCCTTCACCAGGGCCGGTTCGAGGTAGGGCAGTCCGTAGAAGGCGACGTCCCCCTGGGCGTCGGCCAGCACCACGGGGGTGCCGGCCGCCGACGGCTCGGTCCGCAGGTGGATGCCGGCCCGCCCGATGAGCCCCGCGCCGACGCCCAGCCGGCGGGCCGAGTCGTGGTTCCCGGAGATCATCACCGTCGGCACGCCGAGGTCGGCGAGGCGGTGCAGGGCGTCGTCGAACAGCTCGACCGCGGCGAGCGGCGGCACGGCCCGGTCGTAGACGTCCCCCGACACGACCACCGCGTCCACGGCCCGCTCGCGCACGGTCGTGACGAGGTGGCCGATGAACTCGGCCTGCGCGGCGAGCATGTTCACGCGGTGGAACGACCGGCCGAGGTGCCAGTCGGACGTGTGCAGCAGTCTCACGACGCCGCTCCGACCTGCATGGCTCCCCCTGCTACCGCTCCACGACCCGCACGAGCCGGCACGGCTCGCTGTCAGCACCCACCACGCTAACCCGTGCGAGCCCCTGGTCCCTCACGAACCTCGGGATGGGCCACTCATCGGGCGTCGATTCAGGGGAAATGTCCGCACGTATGCCGTGGAAAAGGTCACGGCGTTCGTACGGGACTCGGCCGCCCGGCTGGGCCGGCTGGACGGCCTGGTGACCGTCGCGGGCGGCGCGCGCGGCACGGATCTGCGCGGCACGGAAGCGTCCGGACCCGCCGTACTTCCTGGTGAGCATTGTGATCACGGGCTGGATGTCGTCCTTGGCGCGGCCCGGGTCCAGCTCGAAGGAGCGGTGCACCACCTCGACCTCGTCGCGGTGCGGTCACCGACACCGGCCGGTAGCCACTGTTCACGGGAGCCGGTCCGGCACCCGCCGGTCCGGTTCCCGGGTGCCTTGCGCGAGGCCGACCGCGCGTCAGGCGTCGCCGTACGCCTCCCCGCCCGGTTCGAAGCCGGCCGTTCCGGCGGTCGCGTCGGCGAGCCACGCCCGGAAGGCCTCCACCTCGGCGTCCGGGAGGGCGATCTCGATCGTGACCGCCTCCCCGTAGCGGACGTCCCGCACCTCACGCCCGGTGGTCCGCAGGTCGTTCTCCAGTTTGCCGGCCCGCTGGTGGCCGACGGTGACCGTGGCCAGCCGGAACCGGCGGCGGGTGCGCGTGCCGAGGGTGTCCAGGGCCTCGCCGACCGCCCCGCCGTACGCCCGGATGAGTCCGCCCGCGCCGAGCTTGACCCCGCCGAAGTAGCGCGTGACGACGGCGACGACGTACCGCATGTCGCGGCGCAACAGCATCTGGAGCATGGGGACGCCGGCGGTGCCGCCGGGTTCGCCGTCGTCGCTCGCCTTCTGGACGGAGGCGTCGGCGCCGATGACGTAGGCCCAGCAGTTGTGGGACGCGTCGGCGTGCTCCTTGCGGACCGCGGCGATGAAGTCCTGCGCCTCCTGCTCGGTGGCCGCCGGGGCGAGGGCGCACAGGAAGCGGGAGCGGTTGACCTCGGTCTCGTGCACGCCGGCGCGGGCGACCGTGCGGTATTCGTCCTGCATCCGGCCACCCTATGCACGGTTCCGGGGACGGGCCGGACCGGCCCGGGGCTACTTCTTCTCGCCCCGGGGCACGGTCAGGGAAAAGAGCAGCGCGGTGCCCGGGGTGAGGGCCCGCCAGGACGTGCCGTACCAGGACAGGACGGCGATGGCCGACGTCGGGAACTTGGTGCGGACCCGCTCCAGCGTGTCGTCGAGGCCGTCACCGGCGAGCGCCAGGACGAGTTCCTCCAGGCCCGGGTTGTGCCCGATCAGCAGCAGCGTCTCCACCTCGGCGGACACCTCGTGCACAACGGCCAGCAGGCCGGCGGGACTCGCGGCGTACAGGCGCCGGTCGAACCGCACCGGCGGGGGCGTGCCCCACTCGGCGGCGGCCAGTTCCCAGGTCCGGCGGGCGCGTACGGCGGTGGAGCACAGCGCGAGGTCGGGCAGGCAGTCGGCCTCGGCAAGGGCCCGCCCGGCCGCGGGGGCGTCACGGCGGCCGCGCGGGGCCAGCGGGCGCTCGTGGTCGGCGACGTCCAGGGGCCAGGCGGACTTGGCGTGCCGCAGCACGACCAGGCGGCGTAGCGGGCCGGCGCCGGAGCGCTCCCTCATGAAGCGGCCCCCAGGTCGCGGGTGAGTTCGAGGCCGAGAAGCCGGTCGGCATAGGCGTACGTCTCGAACCGGGCGCCGTCCGGAAGGTCCCGCTCGTTCTCGACGTCCCGCAGCACGTCCAGCACCCGGGGCACGTCCAGATCGTCGTCCCAGGCGTCGCGCAACCGCCCGCGCACGTCGTCGGGCACGGGCCGGGAGGGCCGCCGGGCCCAGCGGGCGACCGCACCGCGCCAACGGGCGAGGGCGGCCTCGGCCTCACCGAGGACGTCCGCCTCCAGCCGGACGGGGGCGTTGTGGTGCCGGGTGAACAGGGCGAGACGCAGGACGGCGGGATCGACACCGCCCAGCGGGCCGGATCCCACCGACTGGCCGCGCGACGGGTCCGACGTCACCGGCTCACCGGCCGGCAGGCCCGGCTCGACCGGCCGGGCGGCCGGCGGGTTCGACATCGCCGACTCACCGGCCGACGGTTCCGGCGCGGTCGGCCGGCCGCTGGGCGGGCCGGGCTTCGCCGATTCGCCGACCGGCAGGCGCGATCCCGCCGACGCACCGACCGACGTGGCCGGTCCGCTCGTCTCGACGGGCGCCACAGCGATCCGCACCCCGTCAGGCGTCGCCCCACCCTCGGCCGTGACATGGACGACCTGGGCCTCGCCGAGTCCGGCGCTGACGTCGGGGCTGTCCTCGAAGGGGCGGATACCGAGGGCCGTTGCGTCCGCACGCAGCTCGGCCTGGCGGCGCCCGCCGGTCAGCAGGGCCCAGACCGGTGTGCCGCCGAGCTCCAGCGCCCGCACGAGCAGGTCCGCCACGAGCAGCACCCGCAGATCGGTCAGGCCGGAGCCGGGCGCATGCACCTCGACACGGGTCAGGCCCCGGCGGGCCGGGGCGGCGTCGACCGGCTCGCCGGTCCGGGCGTCGATGATGCGCAGCACGAGGCGAGCGTAGGCCGGGTGGGCGGGCACACGCAGGCAAGTGCGGTTTTTTCGGCCACCGTGGCGGGAACACCCCACCAATGGCGTGCCGGACGGACCAGTTCGCCGAGGCGGGAATCGCCTCACGACCGGCGCGCCGGTCGTGAGACCGCCTTGCGGGAACCACCCGCCGACGACACACCGTCGGGCCGGGACACCACCACACCGGAAACCGCCCGGCCGACGATGCACCCCTCGGGCCGGACCACCACGGCGTGAATCGCCCACCCACCCCGCCCGCCGCCCGGCCCCCTCAGCCCAGCGTCCCCAGAAACCGCACATGCGGCCGCTGCTCGGGGCCGTCACGCGTGACGGCAGAGCGCACGCCGTACACCTCGGCGATGAGTTCCTCCGTCAGGACCTCACCCGGAGCACCACCCGCCACGACCCGCCCCGCGCTCAGCACGACGACCTCGTCGCAGTACATCGCCGCGAGGTTGAGGTCGTGCAGGGCGACGACAGTGGTGACCGGCAGCCCGGTGACCAGGGCGAGCAGATCGAGCTGGGGTGGATGTCGAGGTGGTTCGTCGGCTCGTCCAGGAGGAGTTCGCGGGGTTCCTGGGCGAGCGCGCGGGCGATCTGCACCCGCTGGCGTTCGCCGCCCGAGAGGCTGTGCCAGGGCTGGTCGGCGCGGTCGGCGAGGCCGGCGCGCTCCAGGGCCTCGCGCACGGCCCGTTCGTCGTCCGCCGAGCCGGGCGTCCAGGCACGGCGGTGCGGCACGCGGCCCAGCCGTACGACGTCCACCACCGTCAGCTCGACCTGCGTGTCGGCCTGCTGCTCGACGACGGCGAGGCGGCGGGCGACGGTGCGGCGGGGCAGGTCGCCCAACGGCGTGCCGTCGAGGGTGACGACTCCGGCGGTCGGCGTGAGCAACCCCGCCAGCAGCCTCAGCAGCGTGGACTTGCCGGAGCCGTTCGGGCCGAGGACGCCGACGGTGGAACCGGCCTCGGGCGCGAGCACGTGCTCCCCCGCCGCGTACGGCCGCGGGGGCCGCCAGCAGGTCTTCGGACTCGGGTTCGTCCGGTGCGGAGCGCCTTCCCGGACGTCACACGCGACGTCCAGTGGCCGAGGCCCCGCCCGTCCCCCTCACCGCTGCGCGTCAGTTGCGGATTCGCACCGGATTCCCTGACCCACGTACATGGGTTCGACTGGCCTCGGCAAGCTATCACGGAGGGCGCGGGGGAATCACCGCGCGCCGTACGGCGTTGTGCGGACAACAGTTCTTCCGCGACTCTCCAGGAGGCCGCCGGTGTACGGCGACGAGGCAACGGTCCGCAGGATCCTCACGGAGCTCGGCGACACCTGGGCCGTGGTGGGCCTGTCGTCGAACCGGCAGCGGGCGGCGTACGGCGTCGCCGCCGTGCTCCAGCGTTTCGGCAAGCGCGTCGTGCCCGTGCATCCGAAGGCGGAGACGGTGCACGGCGAGCAGGGGTACGCCAGTCTCGCGGACATCCCTTTCGACGTGGACGTCGTGGACGTGTTCGTGAACAGCGATCTCGCCGGAGCGGTGGCGGACGAGGCGGTCGCCAAGGGCGCCGAGGGCGTCTGGTTCCAGCTCGGCGTCATCGACGAGGCGGCGTACGACCGGACCCGCGCCGCGGGCCTGGAGATGGTGATGGACCGCTGCCCGGCGATCGAGATCCCACGACTTCCTCTTCGCCGCGTACAGAATTCCTGAAGCGCTTTCCAGGAAACGCCCGCGCCCGGTCAAGGCTGTACAACGCGCCTTCTGCCGTCGGCTGACCGATTCCTAACCTGAGGCCTCTTGCTCGCAGAACTCACCGAGTTCTTCTATGAGAGGCCCCTGATTCATGGTGAGCGTCGACCAGGCAGCAGCGGGGGTAAAAGGGGGTCCCGGCGGATTGCGCCGGGACGTCGGACTGATCGGGCTCATGTGGGCGTCGGTCGGTTCCATCATCGGCTCCGGGTGGTTGTACGGAGCCGAGAAGGCGGTCGTGGCGGCCGGCCCCGCGGCCGTTCTGTCGTGGCTGATCGGCACGGTCGCGATCGTGCTGCTGGCCCTGGTGCACGCGGAACTCGGCGGCATGTTCCCGGTCGCGGGCGGCACGGCGCGGTATCCGCACTACGCGTTCGGCGGACTGGCCGGCATGTCCTTCGGCTGGTTCTCCTGGCTCCAGGCGGCGACCGTGGCACCGATCGAGGTCGAGGCCATGATCGGCTATGCCGGGCACTGGCACTGGGCGCAGGGCTTCCAGCACGCCAAGGACGGGACGCTGACGACGAGCGGGTTCGTCGTCGCCGTGCTCCTCATGGCCGTGTTCGTCGTGATCAACTTCCTCGGTGTGCGGCTCCTGGCGCACACCAACAGCGCCGCCACCTGGTGGAAAGTGGCCGTGCCGCTGGCCGCGATCTTCATCATCGCGGCGGGCAACTTCCACCCGGGCAACTTCACCGAGCACGGCTTCGCCCCGTTCGGCGCCCATGGCGTGCTGAGCGCCGTCAGTTCCAGCGGCATCATCTTCGCCCTGCTGGGCTTCGAGCAGGCGATCCAGCTGGCGGGCGAGAGCCGCGACCCGGCCCGTGACCTGCCCCGTGCGACGCTCGGCTCGGTCGCCATCGGAGCCGCGATCTACGTCCTGCTGCAGATCGTCTTCATCGCCGCCCTGCCGCTGGCCACCTTCGCGCACGGCTGGACCAAGCTCGACTACCCCGGTCTCAGCGGCCCTTGGGCGGGGCTGGCCACCCTGCTGGGGCTCGGCTGGCTGAGCGTGGTGCTGTATCTGGACGCGGTCGTCTCCCCCGGCGGCACCGGCCTGATCTACACCACCGCCACCTCCCGCGTCTCCTACGGTCTGGCCCGCAACGGCTACGCGCCGAAGATCTTCACGCGCACCGACGCGCGCGGCGTGCCGTGGTTCGGGCTGATCGTCTCGTTCGTGACCGGCGTGGTCTGCTTCCTGCCGTTCCCGAGCTGGCAGCAGCTGGTCGGCTTCATCACCTCGGCGAGCGTGCTGATGTACGCGGGTGCCCCGCTGGCGTACGGCGTCTTCGCCGACCGGCTGCCGCACCGCGCCCGGCCCTACCGGCTGCCCGGCGGGAACGTCGTCTCCCCGCTGTCGTTCGTGGTGGCCAACCTCATCATCTACTGGTCGACCTGGGACACGCTGTGGCGGCTGGGTGTGGCCATCGTCCTCGGCTACGTCCTGCTCGGCGGATACGCCTGGTACGCCACCCGCAAGGGCCTGCCCGACGCACCCCGGCTCGACTGGAGGGCCGCCCAGTGGCTGCCCGTCTATCTGCTGGGCATGGGCGTCATCTCCTGGCAGGGCGGCTTCGGCGGCCAGGGACACATCGGACTGTGGTGGGACATCGCGCTCATCACGGTGTTCTCCCTGGCGATCTACTACTGGGCCCGGGCGTCGGCGTCCCGGCCGGAGGAGATCGAGCGGAGCATCGAGGAGGTGGCCGTCACCGAGGTGGCCGTCCACTGACGGCCCGACCCGGTCAGTCGCCGAGGGCCGTACGGACACCGTCGATCGACGGCACGTCCGTACGGCCCCGCGCCGATACGCAGGCCACGGCACGCCGCAGGGCCCGGTGGAGCAGCAGCGGAGCCTCCGGTCCCAGGACGTCGAGCAGCGGGATGACGGCGTTCTCCAGCATCGCCGTCACCATGGCCCAGGCATCCGCGGTCCGGTCGTACAGCAGCCGCAGCGCCGTCCCGGGAGACCTGCCCAGCAGGATGGCGAACAGCTCGCGCAGCACCTCATCACGCTCCACGCGTTCCCAGGGACTGCCGGAGAGGGCGAGCGTCCGCTCCAGCAGGTCCTCCGCGTCGACCAGGCCGGCCGTGGCCGGGGACCGGGCCAGTTGCAGCAACGTCACCACGTGCTGGGCGGGTTCGGCCCGCTCCGCCGCGGCCACGACGTCGGCGCACAGCGCGGCCACGGCCGGATCGCCCGCACCATGGATCTCGGCCGTGCGGGCCACCAGCGCCGCCACGGCCGGAAGCCTCGGCGAGTCCAGCAGCGGTCGCACCCGTGCGGCGCCGGCCTTCGGGCCGAGGAGAGCCACGTCCACGTAGGCCGCGTACAGGTCGTCCTCCAGGACCGGCGGGGACTCGACGGCCGGGGGCGCGCCGGACGCGGTCGCGAGGCGCTCGTTGACGATGGCCGGGGCGAGCATCACACCGGTGAGCAGCGGCCCGTGGACGTCCAGGGGCATCCGGAGCAGTGACCGGTGCGTGTGGGCGAACGGCGGGTAGGGCTGCCGGCCGTTCATCACGTCGAACGCGTAGCGGCGGGAGGCGTCGGCACCGAAGGCGAAGTGGAACATGGACAGCAGGTACGGAGTGCCGTCGGCGCCGAGGAAGGCCATGGCCGGGTCGGCCTCCCACGGCAGGAGCCGCACCGCGGCCTCGAATCTGCTGCGGTGGTCGGGGCGCACATAGGCCAGTGGCCCGTCCTGCTGCTGCGGCAGGTTCCACTCGTACCGGGGTATCGCGGCGTACGCCTGTCCGAACTCGGCCCACAGCCGGTCGGCCGCCGCCCGGTCCGCTCCGGCGGCGGCGGTCCCGAAGAGCCCGGCGAGTCCGACGACCCGCTCGCCGGGATCGGTCAGGGCGTGCACGAGCGTGCGGGCGCGGTCCAGGTCCCGTACGGCGAGGGCCTCGGCGAAGCAGCGGATCGTACGGGCCCAGGAGTACGGGTGGCCGACCGACCAGGTGCTGGGCGTCATGGCGCGCAGGACGTCCGACGGGTCGCTGTAGAAGCGCTGTTCGACGAGCCGCTGCCAGTCGTTGGTGTGGTTCATCACGATGGGGATCTCGGCCATGGGGTCGCTGACGGCGTTCCCCCGGGCCGCGCCCCCCTCTTCCCCCGGCAGGTGGTAGAAGCCCCACAGCGGCGGGTCGGCCACGGGCGGTACCTCCTCGGCGGCGAGCAGCGCCTCGTCCAGGATCGCGCGGGCCATGGCGAGGTCGCCTGCGTCGGCGCGCCGGTGGGCGACGAGCGCGAGGGCCGAATAGCGGTCCTTGGAGAGCGGCTGCCACTCGGTGGTGGCGATCGCGCGGGCGTAGGCCACGGCCCGCTCCGGGGCGCGGTCGGCCAGGGCCTCGGCGAGCGTCTCCAGGTCCCCGTCGTGATGCAGCCGGCTGAGCATGTCCCGCGACGACGGCTCGGGGGGAACCCGGGCGCAGGCGGCGTCGATCACCGCCGTCGCCGCCTCGCCGTCGAAGGCGGCGAGTACCTTGGCGGCCTTCTTCGCGTACCAGACGCCGTTGCTGAAGCGCAGAACCCGGTCGATCAGCCGGCGCGCGGCGCGGACGTCGCCGAGGGCCGCCCAGACGCGTGCGGCCTGTAAGAAGGCGTCGTCGACGAGGCCCGTCACCTCCACGGTGTCCAGACGGCGCAGCAGCTCTCGCGACAGCGCCGGGTACGGTCCTGCGGCATGTTCGGCCGCCTCGGCCACCGCCTGGGCGAGCGCGCCGTCCTCCCCGGGCCAGGCTTCGGCCAGTTCGCGCAGCGCCTGCTCGGCGAGGCGGTCGGCGTGCTCGGGTCGCGTCGCCCGCAGGGTGCCGGCGAGGCGTACGAGGGACGTCAGCCGTTCCGCGGGAGCGGCGTGGCGCAGGGCGCGCCCGGTCCACGCCAGCAACTCGTCCCGGTCACCGCCGTGGGCCCGGTCCGCGAGGTCGAGGTAGGCGCCACACCGCCCGGAGCTCATCCCCGCCACGAGTTCGATGGCGTCGCCGTGGTCGGCCTCGTCGGCCGCGGCCCGCAGCACGTCGTCCGGAGGAGCCGGTTTCCAGGCCTCGTGCTGGGCCCGCTCCCAGAGATGAAGGGCCAGCCGCAGGTCGTGGGGAGCGAGCCTGCGTGCCGCCTCCTCCACGAAACGCCGCGCCAGGCCGTGGGAGTCGAGCGGCGCCACGGACGCGGCCTCGCCCAGCAGTTCGCGCACGGTCGCCCGGCGCACCGGATGCGCGGTGTGCCGGTGCACCTCGAGCAGGGCGGCCACCTGCTGGCCGGACGGCGCCAGCGCGCTGAGCCGCGTCATGGCCTCGTCGACCCGGCCGAGCCGGGCCAGCAGGCCGTACACGGCGGGGGCCGCCATGGAGGTCGCCCGCCGCAACTGGCGCCGTACGGTGGCCAGGAAGAGCACCGTCGGGGTGTCCGACGGTGTGGGAGCGCCGTCGAGCAGGTGGTCGGCGGCCGTCTCGACGACCCTGGCGAAGTACCGGTCGGAGCCGAACGCGGCCCGGCCGGCCAGGCGCAGCCCCGGGCACACCAGGTCCGGCGCCTCGGCGGCGATGGCGGGCCGGCACTGTACGAGGTGGTGGGCGAGGTGGGCCAGACCGTACCGGTCCACCGCCGGCCAGTCGACCTCCGCCCAGGACGGGGCCCCGGCGCGGTAGTGGCGCACGATGCGCTCGTGCCACTCCTGTTCGGCGACGCCCCAGCCGGGATGCTCGCGGGCGACCTGGGGGTCCGTCAGGAACTGGGCGACCGACGGGTGGTAGAAGGCGTACCGGCCGTCCCGGACGGACAACAGCCAGCGGATCCGGCCCAGCACCGAGAGAACGGCACGCGGCCAGACCCGGATCCCGGCCAGCGTACGCAGTTGCTCGGGGGTCAGTGGCTCGCGCGCGACGGTCAGGACGCCGAGGAGGGGCTGGGCGGCTCCCTCCCAGGCGGGAGTGACCAGATCGGTGGGGGTCAGGGGGTCGCTGACGTCGAGCATGCCGAGGCGTTCGAGGTCCGTGCGCGCGGTCTCGACGAAGAACGCGTAGAGGCCGTGGAGGCCGTCCGGAACGGCGTCGGCGTTGGTCAGGCGGGTGGTGAGCGGTGCGTCGTCCTGGTCGATCGCCTGGCGCAGGGCCCGCAGATACATCGCCACGTACAGGAAGTTGCCGCTCGCCCGCCGGACGAGTGCGCGGGCGAACTCCACCGGGTCGCGTCCGTTCGCGCGCAGCGCCTCGGCGACAGTCTCCGGGGCCAGTTCCCGGTCGGCGTAGGTGAGCAGATCGTCCCGCACCTGCGGCGAGGACGGGTCGATGGTGATCTCGGCGAGACTCGCGCCGCGGGCGGAGCGGAGCCTGTCCAGCGCGGCGTGCGGGCGCGAGGTGACGACGACCCGTACGTTCGCCGGGAGTTGCGGGCCCGTGGCGAGCCAGTCCAGCAGGGTCGCACCGGGCTCGTGGGCGCCTTCGTCGAGGGCGTCGACGAGGAGCACGATCCGCTCGTCCGGCGCGTCGGACAGCAGCACCTGCGCGGGACCGATCAGCGCGAGGTGGGCGAGGACCGCCGGTTCGAGCAGTCGCGGCTCCACGGTGGCGGTCCCGATCTCGACGCCCAGAGCGCTGCCCGACACCCGGAGGACGTCCTGCCGGACGCGCAGGGACGCGGTCCGGTGGAACGGGGATGCACGCAGGTCGTCGATGCGGATGCCGACCGCCCTGGCTCCCGTCTCCACCGTGCCGATGCGCTGGTCGACGGTGACCTCCAGCCGCTGGGGCTCGAACAACTCCGGCCGGGCGCGGGCCAGTTGGTGACCGATGGTGAGCAGGAACGACTGGAGGTCGCTGCCGACCAGCGCGGTCCGGCTGTCCTTGCGGATGAAGTAGTGCTGCCACTCGGGATGAGCGCGGGCCAGGCCGGCGAGCAGGCTGGTCTTGCCCGCCCCCGGTTCACCCGTGACGAGCACGATGCGTGTGGTGGCGTCCGACAGGCACCGCTCGATGTCGCCGGCCAGCCAGGGGCGCGGTACGAACGCCGTGGCGCGGTCCGTGATCAGGTCCTTGAAGTGCAGCACGGGACCGCTGCCGCCGGTTCCCGTGGCCGGGGCCGTCACCGCTGGTCGCGGAGGTCGACGCCGACCGCCTCGCCGCCCGCCTCGACCCGCCCGGCCCGGACGTCGCCCTTGATCCAGCCGGCGGGCCGATCGGCCCGGACGGCCGCGACGTAGCCGGCGACGGCGTCGACGTCGATCCGTCCGTGGGTGCGCGGCACGTCCTGCGATCCCGTCTCCCCGTCGAACGTCACGGCGATGCCGTACACGGCCTCGAGGACCCGGCGCAGGGCGTCGACGCGCCGGACCAGCGCCTCGTCCGTCGGGTCGATCTCGTCGACTCCGGAGGCGACTTCGTGCAGATCGGCGCGCAGCGCACGCAGTTCCCCGGAGAACCGCTCCACAGCGGTGGGGTCGGCCGCGGGCAGGACGGCCGGTTCGGCGACGACGGCGGGGGTGTCCGCGGCGGACTGCTCCGCGCGTCGTTCACGGCGGGCTCTGAGCAGCTCGCCCGCCTGGTCGTAGAGGAATCTGACGCCCTCGGTGAGGGCCGCGGCGGACAGTGCCGCCAGGGGGAGCAGATCCGTCATGGCGGCAACCGATCCTCGCTGTCGTCAGGGCCCACCACACTACCGCTGCGGCGTCCTCCTCGCCGGGCGGTCGGGTCGGCATAATGTGCGGGTGGCCTCGACAGTCCCCGGCACCGACTCGCCGTCCCCGCGCCGCGTTCCCGTCGTTGTCGTGGGCGCCGGTCCCGCGGGGCTGACCGTCGGCAACATCCTGCGGGCCGCGGCCGTGGACTGCCTCGTACTGGAGACCGAGACCCGGGAGTTCATCGAACAGCGGCCCCGGGCCGGAGTCATCGAGGAATGGGCCGTACGGGGCCTGGAGAAGCGGGGCCTCGCCCGGAACCTGCTGGACCGCGCGCAGTTGCACACCGCGTGCGAGTTCCGCTTCGACGGCGAGCGGTACCGGTTCCCCTACGCCGAGCTGACCGGCAGTCACCACTTCGTCTACCCACAGCCGTTGCTGGTGACGGACCTGGTGCGCGAGTACGCCGACGTCCGCGACGGGCAGATCCGCTTCGGGGTCCGGGACGTGCGGGTGCACGACATCGACACCGACCGGCCGTCGGTGTCGTACACCTGCCCGGAGACGGGTGAACACCGGGTCGTGCACTGCGACTTCGTGGCCGGCTGCGACGGGGCGCGCGGGGTGACCCGGGCCGCCCTGCCGCCGGAGCGGGTCCGTGTCGCGCGGCACGACTACGGCATCGGCTGGCTGGCCCTGCTCGCCGAGGCGCCGCCGTCCGCCGACTGCGTGCTGTTCGGCTGTCACGCCAAGGGGTTCGCCGGGCAGATGCCCCGCAGCCCGGAGGTGACCCGCTACTACCTCCAGTGCCCGCCGGGAGACGATCCGGAGAACTGGCCGCACGAGCGCGTCTGGGCGGAGCTCCAGGAGCGGCTCGGGGCGTCCGGTGTGCCGCCGCTGACCGAGGGGCGGCTGATCGAGAGGCGCGTGCTGGACATGCACGACTACGTGGTCGAGCCGATGGTGTCCGGCCGGCTGTTCCTCGCCGGTGACGCGGCCCACCTGGTCGCCCCCATCGCCGCCAAGGGCATGAACCTCGCCCTGCACGACGCCTTCCTGCTCGGCGACGCCCTGGTGGCCCACCTGACCGGCGGGGACGACAGCGGCCTCGGCGGCTACGCGCAGGCGTGTCTGCGGCGGGTGTGGGACTACCAGGAGTTCTCGCAGTGGCTGTCCGAGGTGTACCACGGCACGGCGGCGGGCGACCCGTTCCGCGCGGGCACCACACTGGCCCGGCTGCGCCGCCTGTTCACCTCGCCGTCGGCCGCCGCGGCCTTCGCCGAGCAGTACCTGGGGACGGCCGCGCGGTACTGACTCAGTCGTGGAGGGGCCGGTCGGTGAGCCGGTGGTCGGCCACGTTCAGCGCCTCGTCCACGAGCCGGCGCAGATGGCCGTCGCGGAGCGAGTAGATCACCCGGCGGCCCTCCTTGCGCGTGTTCACCAGCCCCGCGAGACGCAGTCGCGCCAGGTGCTGGCTGACGGCGGGCCGGGCCGCCCCGCACCTCTCCGTGAGGGTCGTGACGTCGGCCTCTCCCTCGGCCAGCGCGTGCAGCAGGGTGAGGCGGGTGCGGTCGCCGAGCAGGGCGAGGAGTTCGGCGGCGAGCGCGAACTGTTCCTCGCCGGGGCTGCGCGGATGCGCATCGTGCGCAGTTGACAGGTGCATGCGTGCGCTCATACGCACATAATGACTCCATGGGCGGGTGGACGTCCACTCGCGCGCACCGGAAGGAGACCCACGTGAGCGACCGGCACGAGCACTCCCACCCGCACGGGCACTCGCGACCGCACGAGCACTCCCACCCGCATGGGCACGGGCACCGGCACGGCCTGCTCCACCGGATGACCCACCTCCTCACCCCGCACTCCCACGAGACGGCCGACAAGGTCGACTCCGCCCTGGAGTCGTCGGCCCGCGGGATGCGGGCGCTCTGGGTCTCGCTCGCGGTGCTCGGCGTGACGGCCCTGGCCCAGGCGGTCGTGGTGGCCGCCTCCGGCTCGGTGGCGCTGCTCGGGGACACGGTCCACAACACGGCGGACGCGCTGACCGCCGTACCGCTCGGGATCGCCTTCGTGCTCGGCCGGCGCGCGGCCACCCGTCGCTTCACCTACGGCTACGGGCGAGCCGAGGACCTGGCGGGCCTGGTGATCGTGCTGACGATCGCCGCGTCGGCGGCCTTCGCGGGCTGGACGGCGTTCGACCGCCTCCTCGACCCGCGTCCGGTCCAGCACGTCCCGGCGGTCGCCGTGGCCGCCCTCGTCGGTTTCGCGGGCAACGAGTGGGTGGCCCGGTACCGCATCCGCGTCGGCCGTGCGATCGGCTCGGCCGCGCTGGTCGCCGACGGACTGCACGCCCGTACCGACGGCTTCACCTCCCTGGCGGTGCTGCTGGGCGCCGGCGGGTCGGCCCTGGGCTGGCAACTGGCCGACCCGATCGTCGGGCTGGCGATCACGGCGGCGATCGCGCTGGTGCTGCGGGACGCCGCGCGGGAGGTGTTCCGCCGGGTGCTGGACGCGGTCGACCCCCGCCTGGTGGACCGGGCCGAGCGGGCACTGGCCGAGGTCGCCGGGGTACGCGGGGTCGGCGAGCTGCGGCTGCGCTGGATCGGTCACCGGCTGCGCGCCGAGGTCGCGGTCGTGGTGGACGGCGACGTGACCGTACGCCAGGCCCATCGCATCGCCGTCGACGCCGAGCACGCCCTGCTGCACGCCGTGCCCCGGCTCACCGCGGCCCTGGTCCACGCCGACCCGGAACCGGCCCCCGGCGAGGCCGACCCGCACCAGCCGCTGGCCCACCACGCGGCGGCGTAGGGCTGCCCCTCAGGCGACGCCCAGCCCCTCCAGCACCACCGCGCCCGGCAGTTCCGCGAAGGCCTTGCCCGGCACCAGCAGCTTGCCGCGCCGCCGGCCGCTGCCGACCAGCACGTACGGCAGGTCGACGACGGCCGCGTCCACCAGCACGGGCCAGCCGCCCGGCAGTCCGAGCGGGGTGATGCCGCCGTACTCCATGCCGGTCTCCCCGGTCGCCGTGTCCGTCGCGGCGAACGAGGCCTTGCGAGCGCCGAGTTGGCGGCGCACGACGCCGTTGACGTCGACCCGGGTGGTGGACAGCACCACGCACGCGGCGAGCGTGGTCCCGCCGCCGCGCTTGCCCGCGACGACCACGCAGTTCGCGGACCGCTCCAGCAGGTCACGGCCGTAGTGCTCCACGAAGGTGGCGGTGTCGGCCCATCGCGGGTCGGTGTCCACGTAGAGGATCTGCTCGGCCGGGACGCTGCCGCGCCAGTGACGTACGGCGTCGGCGACCGGGCCGGTGAGCTCGTCGAGGCAGGTGGGGGCCGGACGGGCGTCGTCGAAGTGTCCGATGGATGCGCGCATGGTCGCACGTTAACAACACCGGACGCCCTCGGACCGGGGGTCTCAGGTCACGGGCGGAACCGAGACGGCCATCACCATCTCCATCGGCACCTCACCGGTGTTGCCGTACGTGTGCGGCAGGTTGGCCTCGAAGGACACGCTCGCGCCGGCGGGGACGCGGTGCTCCACGCCGTCGACCGTGAGCGTCAGCTCCCCGGCGGTGACGTGGAGCAGCTCCATCGTGCCGGCGGGGTGCGGGTCGGACGCGCTGCTCTCACCGGGCATGAGCCGCCAGTCCCACATCTCCAGCGGGCCGGGCGCCTCGGTGCCCGCGAGCAGCCGGTTGTAGCTGCCGGCCTCGGTGTGCCACAGCCGTACGGCCTGCTCGGCGGGGACGATGCGGACCTTGGGGCCCTGCTCGTAGTCGAGGAGGGTGGTGATGCTGACGCCGAGCGCGTCGCCGATCTTGACGACGGTGCCGAGGCTGGGGTTGGTGCGGGCCTGCTCGATCTGGATGAGCATGCCGCGGCTGACGCCCGCCCGGGCGGCGAGCACGTCCAGCGTGAAGCCGCGCACCGCGCGCCAGTGCTTGACGCTGCGCGCCAGGGACTGGGTCAGCAGGTCGAGGTCCGACACATTCCGTCCAATATTCTGTATGAGATAGTGCAGCTGACTGCACTACGGTGTGGTTGACCTGATCGTTCACCGAACTGTACTGCGAGGCATCCGTCCCATGACAGCACTCTTCGCCCTGGCCACCAGCCTGCTGTGGGGGCTGGCCGATTTCGGCGGCGGACTGCTGACCCGGCGCACGCCCGCGCTGACGGTGGTCGTGGTCTCGCAGTCGATCGCGGTGGTCGTGCTGGGCGCGGTCGTGATGGCGACGGGCGGCTGGAGCGAGGCGGGGCCCCAGCTGTGGTTCGCCGTGGCCGCCGGCCTGGTCGGCCCGGTGGCGATGCTCGCCTTCTACAAGGCGCTCGCGCTGGGCCCGATGGGTGTGGTCTCGCCGCTGGGCTCGATCGGGGTGGCCGTGCCGGTCGGCGTGGGCCTGGTCTTGGGCGAGCGTCCCGGCGTGCTCCAGTTCGTCGGCATCCTGGTCGCCGTCGTCGGTGTCTGCCTGGCCGGCGGTCCCCAGTTCCGCGGCGCGCCCGTGCAGCGGCAGGCCATCGCCCTGACCCTCCTCGCGGCCTTCGGCTTCGGCGCCGTGATGGCCCTGATCGCCGAGGCGTCGACCACGCTGACCGGGCTGTTCCTGGCGCTGTTCGTGCAGCGGGTGACGAATGTCGCCGCCGGCGGACTCGCGCTGTACGTGTCGGCGCGGCGCGGGGCGCCCGCCCTTGCGGCGGACGGCTTCCCGTGGCGCTCCCTTCCGGCGCTGGCCTTCGTCGGCCTGGCGGACGTCGCGGCGAACGGCACGTACTCGATCGCCGCGCAGCACGGCCCGGTCACCGTCGCCGCGGTGCTCGCCTCGCTCTACCCGGTGGTGACCGCCGTGGCCGCGCGCGGCCTGCTCCGCGAACGGCTGCGGGTGGTGCAGGCCGCGGGTGCGGGGCTGGCCCTGGTGGGGACGGTTCTGCTGGCGTCGGGGTGAGCCGGCCGGGGCGGTTCAGGAACCCGGTTCCAGCTCGGCGAGTCCGGCCGTCGCCTCCTCGTCCAGCTCGGCGAGCCGGGCCGCCGTCTCCTCGTCCAGGCCGGACAGGGCGCACAGCTGCTCCGGGGTGACCCCCTCCGGTATCGGCACCGGCGGCGGGGTGCGCAGCGGCGGCTGCCAGCCGTCGGCCGGTGTCCAGCGGCGTACCACGCGGGCCGGCGCGCCCGCCACCACGGCATGGTCGGGCACCGCGCCCCGGACGACCGCGCCCGCGGCCACCACCACGTTCCGCCCGATCCGGGCACCCGGCAGGATGACCGCGCCCGTACCGATCCAGCAGCCGGGCCCGATCTCCACCGGCTCCATCCGCGGCCACTGCCTGCCGATCGGCTCGTGGGGATCGTCGTAGGAGTGGTTCGTGGACGTGACGTAGACGTACGGGCCGAAGTAGCAGTCGCTGCCGATGGTGACCGTCGTGTCCGCGATGACGTGGCTGCCACGGCCCAGGACGACGCCGTCGCCGATGCGCAGGATCGGGTCGGGGCCGAGGTCGAGATCGGGCATCAGGCCCGCGGTGAGGGTGACCTGCTCGCCGATGATGCAGTGGGCGCCCAGGTGGATCCAGGGTTCGCCGAAGACCGTGCCGAGCGGGAAGGCGAGTCTGGTACCTGTTCCCATCGCGCCGAATCGGTAGCGCCCGGGATGTTCGGCTGTCACGGAACCCGTGCGCTGCACCCAGGCCCAGCCCGCGTGGACGGCGCGCTGCGCGAGGCCCCGCCGCCAGGATGAGAACGTGTTCTTGCGCTTCGGCACGAAGTCACGGTACTCAGCGGTAGCTCACCCCGCGGCGCTGGAGGCCTGTGATCTTCGCCCCACCGAGTGCCGTACGGTTTGCGCGTTGTCTACGACGTTTCTGGAGGCGGGCATGGGCCAGCGGGCGATGATCACGGGGATCGGCGGCAGGGAGCCGCACGTCGATCCGGAGGCGTTCGTGGCGCCGACGGCTTCGGTGATCGGGGACGTGACGCTGGGTGCTGGGGCGAGTGTCTGGTACGGGGCCGTGCTGCGGGGTGACGTCGAGACGATCTCCGTCGGCGCGAGCAGCAACGTCCAGGACAACTGCACGCTGCACGCCGACCCGGGGTTTCCTGTGACGGTGGGTGAGCGGGTGTCCATCGGTCACAACGCCGTGGTGCACGGGGCGACCGTCGAGGACGACTGCCTGATCGGGATGGGGGCGACGGTGCTGAACGGGGCGGTGATCGGGGCCGGGTCGCTCGTCGCCGCGCAGGCGCTGGTGCCGCAGGGCATGGTCGTGCCGCCCGGGTCGCTGGTGGCGGGGGTCCCTGCGAAGGTCCGGCGGGAGCTGTCGGAGGAGGAGCGGCAGGGAGTCACCCTCAACGGCACGATGTACGCCGAGTTGGCCAAGGCCCATCGTGAGGTGCACGCGTAGCGGAAAGGCGTCTCACTCGGCAGCGGTCACGGGCTGGGCCTTCTTCGCCTTGCGCTTGAGGACCAGCATGGACGTGAGGCCGACCAGGACCGCCGCCACCAGGCCCAGCCACGAGAAGCGCTTCAGCCAGGACTCGGCGACGATGCCGACGTAGTAGATGACCGCGGTCGTGCCGCCGGCCCAGAGGATGCCGCCGAGGACGTTGGCGATGGCGAACTTCCAGTACGGCATGCGCAGCACGCCCGCGAGGGGGCCGGCGAAGATGCGGAGGAGGGCGACGAAGCGGCCGAAGAAGACGGCCCACATGCCCCACTTCTCGAAGGACCGCTCGGCCGTGGCGATATGGCCCTCGCTGAAGTGCTTGGGGAACTTCTTGCCCAGCCAGGCCAGCAGGGGGCGGCCGCCCTTGCGGCCGATGGCGTAGCCGATCGAGTCGCCGATGATCGCGCCGGCCGTGGCGCTGGCACCGAGCACGACGGGGTTGATGTCACCGTGCTGGGAGGCGAGCAGCGCGGAGGAGACCAGGATGATCTCGCCCGGCAGCGGGATGCCCAGGCTTTCCAGGCCGATGACCAGTCCCACCAGTGCGTAGACGGCGACCGCTGGTACGGTTTCGAGCCACTCCTGGACGTGCAACGCCGGATCCTTTCCCTGTGCTTCCCTGCGAGCACGGGAAGCCTACCGGGTGACAAGACGTCCCCCGCGGCTCAGGCGTTCCAGTTCCACTCGGCGACCTCGGGCAGGTCGGTGCCGTGCTCGCGGATCCAGGCGTGGTGGCGGGTGCGGGCGTCGGCCATGCGCTGGCGTACGGCCGTGGCGCGCACGGCCAGCCCTGGGACGCGGTCGATGACGTCCATGACGAGGCGGTAGCGGTCGAGGTCGTTGCGGACGACCATGTCGAAGGGCGTGGTGGTGGTGCCGGCCTCCTTGTAGCCGCGCACGTGCAGGTGCTGGTGGCCGGCGCGGCGGTAGGCCAGGCGGTGGATCAGCCACGGGTAGCCGTGGTAAGCGAAGATCACCGGCTTGTCGGCGGTGAAGAGGCCGTCGTACTCGAAGTCGTTCATGCCGTGCGGGTGTTCCTCCCGGGGCAGCAGCCGGGCGAGGTCGACGACGTTCACCACGCGGACCGACAGCTCGGGCAGATGCCGGCGCAGCAGGTGCGCGGCGGCCAGGGCCTCCTGGGTGGGGACGTCTCCGGCGCAGGCCAGCACCACGTCGGGTTCGCGGGAGCCGTCCTCGGTGCCGGCCCACTCCCAGATACCGGCGCCGCGAGCGCAGTGGCCCCGGGCCTCCTCCATCGACAGCCAGTCGAAGCAGGGCTGCTTGCCGGCCACGACGACATTGACGTAGTCGCGGCTGCGCAGGACGTGGTCCGCGACGGACAGCAGGGTGTTGGCGTCCGGCGGGAGGTAGACCCGCACGACCTCGGGGCTCTTGTTGAGGACGTGGTCGACGAAGCCGGGATCCTGGTGGGAGAAGCCGTTGTGGTCCTGCCGCCACACATGCGAGGTCAGCAGGTAGTTCAGGGAGGCGATGGGGGCCCGCCACGGCAGGCGCCGGGAGGTGCGCAGCCACTTGATGTGCTGGTTGACCATCGAGTCGACGATGTGCACGAACGCCTCGTAGCAGGAGAACAGCCCGTGTCGGCCGGTGAGGAGGTAGCCCTCCAGCCAGCCCTGGCACAGGTGCTCGGAGAGGACCTCCATCACCCGGCCGTGCCGGTCGAGGTCCTCGTCGACGTCGAGGGTCCCGGCCTGCCAGGCCTTGCCGCTGGCGGCATAGACCGCCTGGAGCCGGTTGGAGGCGGTCTCGTCCGGGCCGACCAGGCGGAAGTCCCGACGGTCGGCGGTGTCCCGCATGACCTGGGCCAGCAGGTCGCCGAGGACCCGCGTGGGCTCGTGCAGGGTCGTGCCCGGCTTGTCGACGGGGACGGCGAAGTCGTCCAGTGCCGGGAGGGGCAGGTCGCGGACGAGCAGCCCGCCGTTGGCGTACGGGGTGGCGCCGAGCCGCCTGGTGCCCTCGGGGACGCAGGCCAGGACGTCCGGGACCGGCCGCCCCTCGGCGTCGAACAGTTCCTCGGGCCGGTAGGAGCGCAGCCAGGCCTCCAGTTGCCGCAGGTGGTCCGGATTGTCACGGACACCGGCCAGCGGCACCTGGTGGGAGCGCCAGGTCCCCTCGACCGGCTCGCCGTCGACCTCGGCCGGGCCGGTCCAGCCCTTCGGGGTGCGCAGCACGATCACCGGCCAGCGCGGCCGCTCGGTCACACCCTCCTCGCGCGCGGCACGCTGGGCCTCCGCGATGGTGTCGAGCGCGGTGTCCATCGCCTGGGCCATCGCACGGTGCACGGCCATCGGGTCGTCGCCGGTGACGTGGATCGGCTCGTGGCCGTAGCCGCGCAGGAGCGCGTCGAGCTCGTCCTGGGGCAGGCGGGACAGCACCGTCGGATTGGCGATCTTGTAGCCGTTGAGGTGCAGGATCGGCAGCACGGCGCCGTCGTGGACCGGGTCGAGGAACTTGTTGGCGTGCCAGGATCCGGCCAGCGGGCCGGTCTCCGCCTCGCCGTCGCCGATCACGCAGGTCACCACCAGATCCGGGTTGTCCAGGGCGGCACCGTAGGCGTGGGCGAGGGAGTAGCCGAGTTCGCCGCCCTCGTGGATCGAGCCGGGCACCTCCGGGGCGACGTGGCTGGGCACGCCGCCGGGGAACGAGAACTGCCGCATCAGCAGCTCCATGCCCCGCGCGTCCCGCGTCACGTCCGGGTACTTCTCGCTGTAGCTGCCCTCCAGCCAGGAGTTGGCGAGCACCGAGGGACCGCCGTGGCCCGGGCCCCAGATGCACAGCGCGTCCAGCGCGCGGTTCCTGATCACCCGGTTGAGGTGCGTGTGGACGAGGTTGAGCCCGGGCGAGGTGCCCCAGTGGCCCAGCAGCCGCGGCTTGATGTGCTCGGGCCGCAGCGGCTCGGTCAGCAGGGGGTTCGCCAGCAGGTAGATCTGCCCGGCCGCCAGGTAGTTGGCGGCCCGCCAGTGGGCGTCCAGCGTGCGCAGTTCCTCGTCGGTCGGTCGGGTACTGCTGTCCTGGCGCGGGGCCTCGGGCATGAGTGGACTCCCTGGGTTCTGCGACGGCCTCAGGAGGAGTACCAGTCTGTTCCGGTTCGATGCCAGGCGCCTCCCGGCCATGTGCCGCCGGCGGTGCGGTGCGCGCCACGTCAGCCGACCATGACGCCGGAGCCCCACCCCCGGGACTTCGGCGGCAGGGCTCCGCGGACGCCAGGAGGGCCGCTCTACGGGAGCGCGGTGGAGTGGAGGGCCTTCGTCACGGCCGTCGCCACGGGAACTGTCGCGGAGGCGAGGGTGTCGGTGTGGGGCGCCGGGTCCAGTACGCCGGTACCGGGCGTGCCGGAGGCCCGTCCCGGTTCGGCCGCGCCGCGGCCGTCCGCCTGGGCGAACCGTGCCCCGTACCGTTCCTGCTTGCTCCGTGGGGGGTCGGGCCGATGCCCGGGCGGGGCGTGATCGTACGGTTCCTTCTCCCGGCGGCTCTCCTGCCGGCCTTGCCGCTCCCCCGGCTCCCCCGGTTCCCCCGGCTCCGCCGACTTCTTCGCCGCGTCACCCCCGGGAGGTTCCAGCGCCCAGCGTTGCGCCTCGGATCCGTCGCGCCCGGTGACGACGACGTTCCGGCCGGTGCCGTGGGCGACGGCCAGTCCCTTGCCGCCGCGCGGCAGGAGTTCGCCGCGCACGGTCAGGTCGTAGCGCACGACTCCTGCGTGCCCGAGGCAGCCGGCCAGGGCGACCGAGCCCTCCGCGATGTCGGAGCCGAGGCAGAGCGTGGGGTCGGCGGCGCTGCGCAGCATGCCGTCGTCCTGGTACGACCACGTCAGGGGCCCGGCGGCGGAGCAGGAGGTCAGCACGGCGCGGGCGTCGGCCCGGGTCCGGCCGCCCCGGACGCCGAGACACAGGCCGGCGTCGAGGTTGCGCAGCCGCCCGCGGCCCACTTCGGCGGGGCGGCCGGCGGACGCGGCCGACGGGCGGCCGCCCGAGGAGGTTCCCGCGGATTCCGGGTCGACCCAGTGGCCGCTGACCGCTCCCCAGGTGGCCTGGGGAGCGACGGTGCCGCCCTCCTCCGTCCAGCCCCTGGCAGCGAGCAGCGTCGCGAGCAGCACGAGGGACGTCACCCCGACCGCGGCGGCCAGCGCCTTCGTGTGTCTCCTCGACGACCCGGGCCGGCCGCCCGCCGGGAGGGCGTGCGCCCTGAGCCGGTGACGGCCACCGGCCGGGCCCGCGGGCAGGGGACCACGCCGCCCGGCCCGGCCCGGCCGTGTCGCGAGGTAGCGGCGGCCGCCCCAGCCGAGCACGGTCTCGACGAGCAGGTCCTCCAACCCGCCGTCGAAATGGCTGAGTTGTTCGGCGGCGTGCCGGCAGTGGCGGCAGGTCATCAGATGCTGTTGCACATCCGGCAGCAGGGACCCGCCGCGGCGCATCGGAACGTCCAGCAAACGGTTGTAAAAACGGCATTCCCGCGTCGGTGCGAGTTCCCGGTGAGCTCTGACGCATCCCGCCCGGAATTGCTCACGCGCCTGTTCCAGCGCGGCCGACGCGGTTCGGAGGTCCACTCCCAGCAGACCGGCCGGTACGGATATGGGCTCGGCCTCGGCCTCCGTATGCCAGAGCAGGCATTGGGAAGCCCCCGGAAGGGCCCGGAATGCGCGCTCGGCGAGCCGCCGCCTTTCAGCTGTCTCGGACCGCGCGGCACGCAGCCCCCGGGCACCGACGGGTTTGCGCAGTTCCGGCAGTACGACGGAAATTCCGTCGTCGGCGACCCAATCCCGTACCGTGTCCCGAACGGCCGCGAGCAGCCGCGGGCGCAGGGCACCGCCGCCCGGCCGGGCGAGTTCCCGGCGGAACGCGGCGGCGGCCGCCATCGACGCGCAGTCCCCCGATGAGGCCAGGCAGATCACGGCGTACTCGTACACCGCCCGCCAGTGCCGGGCGAGCAACAGCGCGGCGGCGCGCGGGCCGTCGGGGGCGGGATCACCGACCCGGGCGAGGAGATTGCGATCGGAATCCGCGGGACCCGCTCCGGGGCGCGGCGGGTACGGCGGGCGTGGGGGGTAGGGGGATTGCACTGAACCATTTCCTTCCAGCCGCAGGACGGCATGCGAATGCGCGTCCGTCGGAAAGCAGGTGCGTGATTGGTGCATACCTGTGCCGCGTCAGCTGCGGACTCGGCTGTGAGGCGGCTCACTTTCGCACATGCGACTGACAGGTAACAAGGAGTGCGGATGGCCCGAGTTCAAAACGAGGGGAATGCAGATGCGTTACCGGCGGTATCCGCACCGGCTTTCGAAAACACCGTCGCGGCACGCCGGAGTTCGCGGCTCGACATGCGAGAACCCCGGCACTCGGCCGGGGTCCCGCTCGCAACGACAGCCGGGTCAGCCGTTGGGGCGCAGTGTCCACACGACAGTCATCTCGCCGGTCACCGCACCATCGGCCCGCTGAATGGCGATGGCGACCGGGAACTCGGGACGCTCACCGGCGTCCAGTTCCGCGACGACCTCGGCGGCGGGACGGCCCAGGGTCGCGGTCGCGGTGACCGCGCCCATGGCCAGCTTCTTGTAGGAGATCTCGGCGCTGACGGCGAGCGGCACGGCGCGCGAGAGCTGATCGCCGAACGCGGCCAGCACGATGGCCCCGCTCGCGGACTCGCCGAGCGTGAACATCGCCCCGGCGTGCGGCCCGCCCACGTGGTTGTGGTACTCGCCCTGGTCGGGCAGGGACACCACCGCCCGCTCCGGCGTCGTCTCGAGGAACTCGAGGTTCAGGGTCCGGGCCATGGGCACCGTGGCGGCGAGCATCTCGCCGATGGACATCTGGTCTGCGCTCATGGCCGCATGTTACTCACGAGTAGAGACGGCTGGCCAGGCCGTGTGACGACCGCCGCAGCGGTCCCGCCCGCTCGTCCGCGCCGGCCGTTCCCGGGTTGCTACGTCTCCGTCCACGGGCGGTGACCGAATCGTGTCCGGAGCGCGGCTAGGGTTGCTGCCCATGTGGCCAGGACAGCAGCCGCCCGGGGGCGAGCAGAACCCGCAAGCGAACAACCCGTACCAGCAGCCGGGTTACCAGCAGCCGAATCCGAATCCGTACCAGCAGCCGGGTTATCAGCAGCAGCCCAACCCCTACGGGCAGCAGCCCCAGTGGGGTGCCCCCGGGCCGGCCGGAGCGCCGCAGCCCCCGCAGGGCGGTGGCGGCGGCAACCGGACGAAACTGGTCGCGATCATCGCGGCCACGGCGGTCGTCGTGGCGGCCGGTGTCACCGGCTTCCTGGTGCTGGGCGGCGACAAGGACGACACCGCGGACGGCGGCAAGGGCGGAGGCGAGAAGAACACGGCTCCGGCGAGCCCCTCCGCGGAGCCGAGCGCACCCGGCACGGGCGACAACCCCCGCGGCGGCGAGGAGGAGAAGCCCACCGTCAAGGGCTGGAAGGTCGTCATCAACCCCAAGTGGGGCACGGCCTTCGACGTCCCGGCGGACTGGGAGGTCGCCTCCCCGACGTCGTACGTCTTCTTCGAGGACGAGAAGTCCGACGACGGCAGGCCGCTCATCCTCATGTCGGCGCCGGCCTTCTACAAGTCCGAGTGGTGCACGAGCGACGACAACAAGGACGGCAGGACCGAGAGCGAGTCCCTGGCCGGGGTCGGCACCAAGGGTGCGGACGGCGCGAAGAACACCGACGAGGTCGCGCTCAACCAGGCGGCCTCGTGGGTGTACGGCGGCTACACGCAGCCGGACAAGAAGAGCGTCAAGACCGAGAAGAAGGCCAAGCCCTACACCACGGCCGCCGGTGTGAAGGGCAGCGTCGCCTGGGCGTGGTCGGAGAACACGCCCGACAAGGGCAAGTGCGCGAGCGACGGCAAGGCGGTCACGTTCGGCTTCAAGAACTCGGCGGGCGACTTCGTCGCGTGGAGCTTCTTCGGGGCCAAGGGCGTCAAGGGCGAGGTGCCCAAGGAGACCATCCTGAAGATCCTCAGCACCGTCCGGCTGCACGGCGAGCCGACCGGAGGCTGACGCGGACGCCGAACGGGCCCGCCCCGGCAGGAGCGAGCCCGGACAGCCGCGGTGCCGGACACCGCGCAAAACGGTTTGGCAGGACGCGCCGCCGGCGGCGATAGTCGGCCGGTGACATCCCCCGCCACCCCGACCGCCTCCGCCCGGAGCCCCCGCCGGCCCGACTGGGCGGGACGCAACTACTCCCTGCTCACCGCCGCCGCGGTCGTCACCAACCTGGGCAGCCAGGGTGCCCTGGTCGCTGCGGCGTTCGCCGTCCTCGAAACGGGCGGCGACGGCGGTGACGTCGGCCTGGTCGCGGCGGCCCGGACGCTCCCCCTGGTGCTGTTCCTGCTGATCGGCGGCGCTGTCGCGGACCGGCTGCCCCGGCACCGCGTCATGGTGGCGGCCAACGCCCTGAACTGCCTCTCCCAGGCCGCCTTCGCCGCCCTCGTGCTGACCGGGGACCCCCGGCTGTGGCAGATGATGCTGCTCGCCGCCCTCGGCGGCACCGGCCAGGCCTTCTTCGGCCCGGCCGCCGAGGGCATGCTGATGTCCTCGGTCTCCGGGGAGCAGGCGGGCCGCGCGTTCGCCGTGTTCCGGATGGCGATGCAGGGCGCGGCCCTGGGCGGTGCCGCGGTCGGCGGTGCCATGGTCGCCGCGGTCGGGCCCGGCTGGGTGCTGGCGGCCGACGCCGCGGCCTTCGCCGTCGCCGGGGCACTGCGGGCCTTCCTCGACGTCGGGCACATCCCGCCGCGCGCACCGGGCGGCGGTCTGCTCGCCGATCTGCGGGAGGGCTGGCGGGAGTTCTCCGGCCGGGCCTGGCTGTGGGCCGTCGTCGTCCAGTTCTCGATCGCCAACGCGGTCGTCTCCGCCGCCGACGCGGTGTACGGCCCACTCGTCGCCCGCGACCACCTCGGCGGCGCGGGCCCCTGGGGTCTCGCCCTGGGCGCGTTCGGGGCGGGCACCGTCGCCGGGGCCGTGCTGATGACCCGCTGGAAACCCCGCCGCCTGCTCCTCGCCGGCACCCTCTGCGTCTTCCCTCTGGCCCTGCCCTCGGCCGCGCTCGCCGTCCCGGTGCCGATCGGCGTCCTCTATGTGGTGATGTTCGTCGCCGGCGCCACGATCGAGGTGTTCGGCGTGTCCTGGATGACGGCCCTGCACCAGGAGATCCCCGAGGACAAGCTCTCCCGCGTCTCGGCGTACGACTGGTTCGGCTCGGTCGCGCTGGTGCCGCTCGCCACGGCCGCGGCCGGCCCCGCCGAGGAGGCGTTCGGGCGGACGGCCGCGCTGTGGGGCTGCGCCGGACTGGTCGTCCTGGTCACGGCGGCCGCGCTGTGCGTACCGGACGTACGCAACCTGCGGCGCAGGACCACACCGGTGGCCCAGGGCGGCACCGGGCACGCGTCAGCCGATACCGAACGCCCCGTCGGGGGGCTCGGGTGACGGCACGGCGTCCTCGTCCCGCACGGCCCGCGCGTCCCCGATGAAGTCCCGCAGGGCGGCGCCGTGTTCGACTCTCGCCGGGAAGACGTCGGCGGCCATGAGCCGGGCCAGGGCCGCGACGTCGACCGGCTCGTGCCCGGCCACGAGCACCGCGTTCCCGAACCGCCGCCCCCGCAGCACCCCCGGCTCGGCGATCAGCACGAGTTCCTCGAAGACGGTGGCCAGGGTGGCGAGTTGCGACCGCAGAAAGGCGAAGGGCGCGGCGTCGGGCAGGTTCGCGAGATAGAACCCACCGTCCCGCAGCACACGCGCGGCCTCGCGGACGTAGTCGACGGACGTCAGATGCGCCGGCACCCGCGACCCGCCGAACACATCGGCCACGATGACGTCCGCCGAGTCCGAGGGGCCGTTTTCCAGCCACGCCCGGGCATCCGACGCGTGCAGCGCGACCCGGGCCCCCTCCGGCAACGGCAGGTGCTCGGACACCAGCTCCAGCAGCCCCCGATCGGCCTCGACGACGTCCTGCCGTGCCCCCGGCCGGGTCGCGGCCACGTACCGGGGCATGGTCAGCGCACCCCCGCCGAGATGCAGCACGTCCAACGCTGCCCCCGGCGCCGCCACGACATCCAGCACATGCCCGAGCCGCCGCGCGTACTCGAACTCCAGATGCGTCGGATCATCCAGGTCCACGTACGACTGCGGAGCCCCGTCGAGGGTCAGCAACCAGGCCCGTTCCCGGTCGACGTCGGGCATCAGCTTGGCGAACCCGTGATCGACGGACCGGGCGACGGGTACAGGCTCGTTCACACCCTCATTGTGCCTGGGCGACAACGCCCCCCAGGGGCGCGGGGAACTGCGCGACCGGCCACAACGGCCCCGCAGTCCCCCACCACCTCAACCCACCACGGTCACGGTCCCGGCCCCCACAGTCCGCCCACCCTCACGGATGGCGAACCCGAGCCCCGGCTCCAACGGCACCTCCCGCCCCAGCTCCACGGTCATGGCAACCGTGTCACCGGGCCGCGCCACCGCCACCTCACCGAGGTCGACCACCCCCACCACATCCGCGGTCCGGATGTAGAACTGCGGCCGGTACCCGCTGGAGACAGCCGTCGTACGACCCCCCTCACGCGCGGACAGCACATACACCCGCGCCGTGAAACGGCGACTCGGCACCACACTCCCCGGCGCAGCCACCACATGCCCCCGCCGGACAGCGTCCCGGGGCACGCCCCGCAGCAGCAGCGCCACGTTGTCCCCGGCCTGTGCCTCCTCCATCGGCTTGCCGAAGGTCTCCAGCCCGGTGACCACCGTCTCGACGGCAGCCCCGAGCACCTCGACCTTGTCCCCGACCCGCACCGTGCCCCGCTCCACCGCACCGGTCACCACGGTCCCCCGCCCGGTGATGGTCAGCACGTTCTCCACGGACAGCAGGAACGGCGCGTCCAGATACCGCTCCGGCATCGGCACATACGTGTCCACCGCGTCGAGCAGCGCCTCGATCGAGGCCGTCCAGCGCGGGTCCCCCTCCAGCGCCTTCAGTCCCGAGACGCGTACGACGGGTACGGAGTCACCGCCGTAGCCGTGCGCCGTGAGCAGGTCGCGTACCTCCAGCTCGACCAGGTCGGTCAGCTCCTCGTCCCCCGCGTCGGCCTTGTTGAGGGCGACCACGATGTGGTCGACCCCCACCTGCCGGGCGAGCAGCACGTGTTCGGCGGTCTGCGGCATGATCCCGTCGAGCGCGGAGACGACGAGGATCGCCCCGTCGAGCTGCGCGGCGCCGGTGACCATGTTCTTGACGTAGTCGGCGTGGCCCGGCATGTCGACGTGCGCGTAGTGCCGGGTGTCGGTCTCGTACTCGACGTGCGCGATGTTGATGGTGATGCCGCGCGCCGCCTCCTCGGGCGCCCGGTCGATCCGGTCGAACGGCACGAACGTGCCGGTGCCGCGCTCGGCGAGGACCTTGGTGATGGCGGCCGTGAGCGTGGTCTTGCCGTGGTCGACATGACCCATCGTGCCGATGTTGAGATGCGGTTTCGTACGGATGTAGGCCGTCTTGGACATGGCTGTACCTCGAAGCGTCTGATCAGCGAAGAAGAAAGGGGGACCCCGAGAACCTGACCGACCCTCCCCTTGCGGGGTCCGCCGGACGAGCCGGAGAGGGTCAGCTTCGGGCGCCGTCCACGACGGCCGTGAGAACCACGACGGCAGCCTTCGGGGCATCCGTGACCACGGATGCTGCGAGGGTGAAGGCGTGCCGGAACATGTGTCAGATCATTGCCGACGCTTTACCGCACGTCGAATGGTTTTCGGCGCCCGTCCCGCCGGTCCCGGGCGGCGCTGAGCGAGACCGCCTGTGACGCTCGTGAGACGAACCATACGGCGATCACACACATGTGTCGGTTAGTGTCGCCGGATGCTCGATGCCACCACCCGCTCTGGGGGCACCGCCACGGCCTCTCCCCGGGCCAGCACCGCGGAGCTCGCCGTCGCCGTCCCCTCGGCAACGACCGCCTCGCCCGTTCCGTCCACCGGTTTCACCGCTCGCTGCACCAGAGTTCTGCTCTCCCCGTGGTCGAGGCTGTCCCTGCTCGTCGCGCTGCTCGCCGCGGGCGCGTGCGGGGTGCTGCTGTTCGAGCCGCAGCGGCTGCTGACGCAGGGCTGGCCGCCGCAGCTCGGCGGCGCCATGGCGGCGCTGGTGTTCGCGGTGGCGTACGGCGTGTGCACGGTGGCGTTCGTGCCGAGGCCGCTGCTGAACCTCGCGGCGGGGGCGCTGTTCGGTTCGCAGCTGGGCACCGGCGTGGCGCTGGCGGGTACGGTGCTCGGTGCCGGGATCGCCTTCTGCCTGGGGCGCGCACTGGGCCAGGACGCCCTGCGGCCGCTGCTGCGGGGGCGCTGGCTGAAGGCCGCGGACGGTCAGCTCAGCCGGCACGGCTTCCGCTCGATGCTGGTGGTGCGGCTCTTCCCCGGAGTGCCGTTCTGGGCCGCGAACTACTGCGCCTCGTTCTCCCGCATGGGCCTGCTGCCGTTCCTGCTGGCGACGGGCCTCGGCTCGATCCCGAACACCGCCGCCTACGCCGTCGCCGGCGCCCGCGCCTCCACCCCGACGTCCCCGGCCTTCCTGATCGCCCTGGCCTGCATCGCCCTGCCCGCGCTGGCGGGCGTGGTGGTGGCCTGGCGCAAGCGGCACCGCCTGCGCCAGCTCTGACGAACCGTTGAGCCCGGCGGGCGCACACCCGTTGCGCCCGCCGGGCTCACACTCGTTCCAGCACCATGGCGTTGGCGAGCCCGCCGGCCTCGCACATGGTCTGGAGCGCGTACCGGGCGCCCCGTTCCCGCATCGCGTGCACCAGCGTCGTCGTCAGGCGGGTGCCGCTCGCGCCGAGCGGATGGCCGAGCGCTATGGCGCCGCCGTGCACGTTGACCCGGGCTAGGTCGGCGCCGGTCTCCTGCTGCCAGGCCAGGACGACGGCCGCGAACGCCTCGTTGACTTCGAACAGGTCGATGTCGTCGAGGCTCAGCGACGCCCTGCGCAGTACCTTCTCCGTCGCCGGGACGACGCCGGTGAGCATCAGCAGCGGGTCGGAGCCGGTCACGGCGAAGCTGTGCAACCGGGCGAGCGGGCGCAGGCCGAGCCGGGCCGCCGTCTCGCTGGAGGTGATGAGCACCGCCGAGGCGCCGTCGTTGACCGGGCTGGCGTTGCCCGCCGTGACGTTCCACTCGATCTGCGGGAAGCGTTCGGCGAAGCCGGGGTCGTAGTAGGCGGGCTTGAGGCCGGCGAGGATCCCGGTGGTGCTGCCGGGCCGTACGCACTCGTCGCGCGCGACGCCCTCCAGGGGCGCGACCTCGGCGTCGAAGAGCCCGCCGTCCCAGGCCGCCGCGGCCCTGCGGTGCGACGAGACGGCGAACTCGTCCATCTGCTCGCGGCCGATCGACCACTTGGCGGCGATGAGTTCGGCGCTGATGCCCTGCGGGACGAGTCCCTCGGGGTAGCGCTCGGCGATCCCGGGGCCGAACGGGTCCTTGCCCGCGGGCACGTTCGACCACATCGGCACCCGGCTCATCGACTCGACCCCGCAGGCCACGACGAGGTCGTACGCGCCCGCGAGGACGCCCTGGGCCGCGAAGTGCACGGCCTGCTGGGAGGAGCCGCACTGGCGGTCCACGGTGGTCGCGGGCACCGACTCCGGGAAGCCCGCGGACAGGGCGGCGTAGCGGGTGGTGTTCATGGCCTGCTCGCCGACCTGGTCGACGGTGCCGCCGATGACGTCGTCGATCAGCGCCGGGTCGACGCCGGAGCGTTCGACGAGGGTGCGCAGGGTGTGGGCGAGGAGCTCCACCGGGTGGACGTGCGCGAGGGCGCCGTTCGGCTTGCCCTTGCCGATCGGGGTGCGTACGGCTTCGACGATGACTGCGTCACGCATGGTGCGGCCTCCAGGACTACCAGCGAGTAGGAAATTCAAACTCACCGTAGCCCCATGGGTTTGAAATTCCAACCCTCTCTTAGACTGAGCCTCATGGCCGCCAGCAAAGACCCGCGCCCCTGCTCCATCGCCGACACCCTGGCCCTGGTCGGCGAGAAGTACTCGCTGCTCGTGCTGCGGGAGGTGTGCCTGGGCAACGGCCGTTTCGACCAGCTGGTGCGCAACATCGGCGCACCGCGCGACATCCTCGCCACGCGGCTGCGCCGGCTCGTCGACGCCGGGATCCTGGTCAAGCAGCCCTACAGCGAGCGCCCGCAGCGCTTCGAGTACCGGCCCACCCGGGCCGGGCTGGAACTGGAGCCCGTGCTGATGACCCTCATGGCCTGGGGCGACCGCCATCTGCGGACGGACGGCGACCGTCCGATGGTCGTGGAGCACTCCTGCGGCCGGGCGCTCACCCCGGTCGTCACCTGCCGGGCCTGCGGCGACGAGGTGCGACACGAGGACCTCAGGGCCCACCCCCAGTCGCCCGGCTGGACGGTGACCGGACCGACGGCGGCCTGATCCCGCCCCTGCCGCGGAGCACCGGCCAAACCCCTGTGTCGGAGCGGCCATCCGGGGGCGCTACGCTTCCCCCTCGGCACATCTGATCCCCCGGTCGTCACACCCGGCGGCCCGGTGTGCCCGTCGTCCGTTCCACGATCGGCACTTGGACTCCGCTACCTCATGTCTTGGTTCGAATCACTCATCCTCGGACTCGTCCAGGGGCTGACCGAGTTCCTCCCCGTCTCCTCCAGCGCTCACCTGCGGCTGACGGCGGCCTTCTCGGGCTGGGAGGACCCGGGCGCGGCCTTCACGGCGATCACTCAGATCGGCACCGAGGCCGCCGTGCTGATCTACTTCCGCAAGGACATCGGGCGGATCATCTCGGCGTGGACGCGCTCGCTCACGAGCAAGGAGCTGCGCAGCGACCCCGACGCACGGATGGGCTGGCTGGTCATCGTCGGCTCGATCCCGATCGGTGTGCTCGGCGTGACGCTGAAGGACCAGATCGAGGGACCGTTCCGCGACCTGCGGATCACCGCGACGATGCTGATCGGCATGGGCATCGTCCTGGGCGTCGCCGACCGGCTCGCGGCACGGGACGAGAGCGGCGGCAAGCACCGCGCGCCCAAGCAGCGCAAGGCCCTGGAGGACCTGGGCGTGCGGGACGGCCTGATCTACGGCGTCTGCCAGGCCATGGCGCTCATCCCGGGCGTCTCCCGCTCCGGCGCCACCATCAGCGGCGGCCTGTTCATGGGCTACAAGCGCGAGGCCGCGGCCCGCTACTCCTTCCTGCTCGCGATCCCCGCGGTGCTCGCCTCCGGCCTGTTCGAGCTCAAGGACGCGACGGAGGGCGGCCATGTCTCGTGGGGACCGACGATCTTCGCGACGATCATCGCCTTCGGGGTCGGCTACGCGGTGATCGCGTGGTTCATGAAGTTCATCTCGACCAAGAGCTTCATGCCGTTCGTCTGGTACCGGATCGCGCTCGGCGTCCTCATCATCGTGCTGGTGTCCATGGGTGCGCTGAGCCCGCACGCGGCCGAGTCGGCGGGCTGACCCGGCGGTCTGTGACCCGCATCTCGTGACCAACCGCATAGCGCGGGGGTAGCCGTCCGGTAGCGGGCTGTCAGTGGCTGCCCCTACGCTTGTCCGCATGTCCCCCGATTTCGTGCCCCCTGGTTCCGTGCGGTCCGCCGCCGAGGTCAACGAGGAGATCCGTGCGCTCTGGCGGCGCACGGGCGGCACCCTGTCGCCCGAGGAGCGCGCGGAGTACGAGCTGCTGGTCGTCGAGTGGGCGACCGCGATCCGCGGCGCCGTCGTCAAGGCGGCCTGACGCTCACCGCACACCCCTTGGCTCCGCGCTTCCCATGCCCAACACTGAGCCGATGACGCAGCGCGTGGAGCTCGCCACCGTGAGGGACCGGCTGGCCGTCGACGGACTGATCACCGACTACGCGGTGGCGGTCGACGACGGCGACTGGGAGGGGTACCGGGGGCTGTTCGTCCCTCAGGGACGGGCGGACTACCGCTCGGCCGGCGGCATCGAGGGAGAGGCCACGGCGGTCGCCGCGTGGCTCGCCGAGAGCATGCGGCTCTTTCCGATGCGACAGCACCTGATCGTCAACCGGCGGGTGCGCTTCGGCGTCCGGGAGCAGGACACCGGCGACACGGCCCAGGTCCAGGCCGACTACATCAACCCCATGGCCACCGAAGGGCACGCGCCGGACTTCGTGTGCGGCGGCCGGTACTCCTTCGCGCTGCGGCGCACGATCGACGGCTGGCGGCTGACCGAGGTGGTCGTCCGGGAGAAGTGGCGGCGCCTTCCCGAGCGGCGGACGGCACCTGTGGTCCACTGACCCGGCGGGCGTCTGTCCTAGATCGTCCGCAGGGCGCACACTGGAGGCACCCGCGGGGTAGGAGGCGCCTATGAAGACGCTCGGTGACTGGCTCGCCTCCCCGTGGCGGCGCTCGGCCGCCGCCGTGATCGCGGGCGCCCTTCCCGTACTCGCCTATCCCGCCCCCTCCTTGTGGTGGTGCGCCTACGTCGCCCTGGTCCCCTGGATCCTGTTGATGCGCACCGCGCCGACCGGCAAGCGCGCGGCGTACGACGGCTGGTGCGGCGGGTTCGGCTTCATGCTGGCCATGCACCACTGGCTGCTGCCCTTCCTGCACGTGTTCACGTTCGTCCTCGCCGCGCTGCTCGGCGCCCTGTGGGCCCTGTGGGGGTGGCTCGTGCACCGGCTGCTGGCCGGCCTGCCCTCGCGGCGGCGGATCGCAGCCGCGCTCGTCGTCCTGCCGTCCGGCTGGCTGGCCGTCGAGCTGGTCCGCTCCTGGCAGGGCCTCGGCGGCCCCTGGGGCATGCTCGGCTCCAGTCAGTGGCAGGTCGAGCCGGCGCTGCGGCTGGCCTCGGTCGGTGGAGTGTGGCTGCTCAGCTTCCTGCTCGTGGTAGTCAACGTCGCGGTCGCCATCCTCGTCGCGGTCCGGCAGGCCCGCGTGCCCGCCGTGGCCGGGCTCGTCGCCACGGCCGCCGCCACCTCCGCCGCCTGGTCCCTCTCGCCCCGCCCCGACGTCGACGGCCAGGTCAGGATCGCCGTCGTCCAGCCCGGTGTCATCGAGGGCCCGAGCCACCGGCTCGCACGCGAGGAACAGCTCACGCGCCGGCTCGCCGGACAGGACGTCGACCTGATCGTCTGGGGCGAGAGCAGCGTCGGTTTCGACCTCGGGGACCGGCCCGACCTCGCCCGGCGGCTCGCGGACCTGTCCCGTGCGACCGACGCCGGCATCCTGGTCAACGTGGACGCCCGGCGCTCCGACAAGCCCGGCATCTACAAGAGCTCCATCCTGGTCGGCCCCGACGGCCTCACCGGCGAGCGCTACGACAAGATGCGGCTCGTCCCCTTCGGCGAGTACGTCCCGGCCCGCTCCCTGCTCGGCTGGGCCACCTCCGTCGGCAAGGCGGCGGGCGAGGACCGCATGCGCGGCTCCCAGCCGGTCGTGATGAACGTGGGGGACGGCCTGCGCGTCGGCCCGATGGTGTGCTTCGAGACGGCCTTCCCCGACATGACCCGCCACCTCACCCGCGAGGGCGTCGACGTGCTGATCGGCCAGTCGTCGACCTCCACGTTCCAGAACAGCTGGGCGCCCGATCAGCACGCCTCGCTCGCCGCGCTGCGCGCCGCGGAGACCGGCCGCCCGATGGTGCACGCGACGCTGACGGGTGTCTCCGCCGTCTACGGCCCGAGCGGGCAGGGCCTGGGCCCGTGGCTGGGGACGGACGCGTCCGCCACGCAGGTCTACGACGTGCCCCTCGCCCACGGCACCACGCCGTATGTGCGCCTCGGTGACTGGACCGTGCACGCGGCCATGCTCATCCTCGCCGCGTGGGCCGCCGGCGAGGGCGTACGGACGCTGCGGCTCAGGCGGTCCGCTCCTGGACCGCGCGTACCACCCGCTCGCACAGTTCATGAGTCTCCAGCGCGTCCCGGGCGCTGAGCACCTTGCCCGCCCGCACGGCGTCCAGGAACGCCAGCACCGCCTGCTCGATGCCGCGCTGCCGGGCCACCGGCACCCAGTCGCCGCGCCGCCGCACGGTCGGCTGCCCCTTGTGGTCGACGACCTCGGCGAGGTTGATCACCTGCCGCTTGGTGTCCTGCCCTGACACCTCGAGGATCTCCTCGGCCGAACCGCTGAGCCGGTTCATCACGCCGAGCGCGGTGAAGCCGTCCCCGGCGAGCTGGAGCACGACGTGGTGCAGCAGGCCGTCCTGGACGCGGGCGCGCACGGTGACGTCGTCGACCTCGCCGGGCACCAGGAACCGCAGGGTGTCGACGACGTGGATGAAGTCGTCCAGGATCATCGTGCGCGGCTCCTCCGGGAGCCCGATGCGGTTCTTCTGCATCAGGATCAGCTCGCGCGGATGGTCGGCGCACTGCGTGTAGCCGGGGGCGTGACGCCGGTTGAAGCCGACCGCGAGGCTCGTGTCCCGCTCCTCGGCGAGCGCCACCAGCCGTGCGGACGCGTCGAGTTCGTAGGCGAGCGGCTTGTCGACGTACGTCGGCACGCCCGCCTCCAGCAGCCGGGTCACGATGTCCGGGTGCACGAGCGTGGGCGCGTGCACGAAGGCGGCGTCGAGGCCGGTCGCGAGGAGGGAGTCGAGGGTGGTGTGCCGCCGCTCCCGCGGGATGTGGAGGCCGTCGGCGACCCGGTCGAGCGTGGCGGGCGTGCGCGTCTGGAGGTGCAGCTCCACCCCGGGCTGGAAGGCGAGCACCGGAAGGTAGGCCTTCTGCGCGATGTCGCCGAGTCCGATGCAGCCGACCTTCACGGGGTGCTCTCCTCTAACGGTTGCCTGCCGGGTCTGCTCGGAGCATACGGCTTCCCCCGCTCTCGGCTTCGCCCGAGCGGGCGGTGCCCCCAGGGGGCCGCCAGTCGGCGATGCCGTCGAAGCTCCGCAGGAACAGGGCCGGTCCGGCCTTCGACAGCGCGGCCAGGGCCGTGTCGCGTACGACTGCCCCGAGGCGGCCGGTCATGAGGTTGAGGCGGGCGACCCGCACGGATTGGCGTGCGACGGCGGTCGTACGGGGCAGCCGGGCGGCGGTGTAGGCGGGGAGGTCGTCGCAGTGGTGCGCGAGGACGATCGCGTCCTCGATGGCCTGGTTGCCGCCCTGGCCGAGGGTCGGGGGCATGGCGTGCGCGGCGTCGCCGACCAGGGCCACCCTGCCGTGGTGGTAGGCGGGCAGGGGTGGGGCGATGTGGTGGACGTCGTGCCGCAGGACGTCCTCGGGGCGGGCGGCGGCGAGCACGGCGGGGATCGGGTCGTGCCAGTCGCCGAAGCGGCGCAGCAGCTCGGCCTTCTCGTCGTCGGGGGCGCGTCCTCCGGCGGGTGTCACGGCGGCGGCGTAGGCGTAGACGCGGCCGTCCTTGAGGGGGTGCGTGCCCCAGATGTGGCCCCTGCCCCAGGTCTCGTGCGAGGCGAACTCGGCGCCGGGCACGGGGATCACGACCCGCCAGGTGGTGAACCCGGAGTAGACGGGCCCCGGGTGGCCGGGGAAGAGCGCCCTGCGTACGGCGGACCGGACGCCGTCGGCGCCCACCACCAGGTCGGCCTCCAACTCGCCGTCCGCGGTGGTGACGCGGGCGGGCCGGTCGGGGTCGCCGCTGTGGGCGAGGGTCGCGGCGGCGGCCGTGCGGACCGCGTCCGGCGGGAGCAGTGCGGTCAGGCGCTCGACCAGGGTGGCGCGGTGCAGCAGCACGAGCGGGCCGCCGAAGCGCTCGGCGGCGGCGTCGGCGGAGGAGCGCGAGAGCCACCGGCCGGACGGTGTGCGCAGCCCGCCGTCCCCGGACCAGGCGGCGAGGTCACGGATCTCGTCGCCGAGGCCGATGACGTCCAGCGCGCGCAGGGAGTTGGGGGCGAGGGAGATGGCGGCGCCGACCGGCTCCAGTGAACGGGCGCGCTCCAGCACGGTGACCCGCCAGCCGAGCAGGTGCAGTGCGGCCGCCGCGGTCAGGCCTCCGATGCCGCCGCCGATCACGACAGCTCGCCTCGCCTGTGTCATGGCTCCTCCTCGAACCGGCGGCCGGACCAGCCCGGCCGGTGACTACACCTGTAGTTCACCGTGAGCTTACTACGGCTGTAGTGAGAGGGGTAGCGTGAGGTCCATGTCCGTACGCACCGCCGGCCCCTCCCGCTCCGACCTCGTCGCCGACACCGCCCTCGCCCTGCTCGCCGAGCGCGGGATGCGGGGCCTCACGCACCGGGCGGTCGACGAGGCGGCCGGGCTCCCCCAGGGCTCCACGTCGAACCTCGCGCGCACTCGGCAGGCCCTGCTGGAACTGGCGGTGCGGCGCCTGGCCGACCGCGAGGCGCGGGTGCTGGCGCTGCACGAGATGCCTGATCCCCGGGCCGGGTCCGGCTCCCTGGCGGACGCGCTGGCCCTGGCCACCCACCGCGCGCTGACCCGCAACCGCGAACTCACCCTCGCCCGCTACGAACTGGCCCTGGAGGCCACGCGCCGCCCGGAGCTGCGGGCCTACTTCGACGCGACGGGCGCCCGCTTCCGTGAGCAGCTGGCCGCACTCGTCACCGGGATGGGCTCGACGGACCCGGCCCGGCACACGCTGTCCCTGATCTCCTGGGCGGACGGGCTGATGTTCAGTTGCGTGGCGGGGTCGTTCGGTGCCGAGGTGCCGAGCCTGGAGGAGGTGCGGGCCGGGCTGCGGGAGCTGCTGGACGGGATGCTCGGGGCCTGAAAAAGCCGTGGTGCGGCAGGGGGCGCTGGGAAAGGATGCGGGCATGACGACCGAACGCCGTATGCCTGCCACGACCGCCGACGAACGCACCATGCTGGAGGGCTGGCTGGAGTTCCACCGGCAGACTCTCGCGTGGAAGTGCGAGGGCCTCACCGACGAGCAGCTCAGGTCCCCCGCCGTGGAGCCCTCCGACCTGTCCCTGCTGGGGCTGGTGCGGCACATGGCGGACGTGGAGCGCAGCTGGTTCCGCCGGGTGCTCACGGACGAGGCCGTGATGCCGCTCTACTGGAGCGACGAGGACCCGGACGCCGAATTCCGCCTGACCGAGGCGGACACCTACCAGGAGGCATACGCCGCCTGGCAGGCCGAGATCGAGACCGCCCGGAGCAACGCCGCCCGCTTCGGGCTGGACGACCTCTCCGAGGGCAAGCACCGCCGCACCGGCGAGCGGTTCAACCTGCGGTGGCTCTACACCCACATGATCGAGGAGTACGCGCGGCACAACGGCCACGCCGACCTGATCCGCGAGCGCATCGACGGCTCGACCGGCGACTGACGCCGGCCGGGACCGGCCGACGACGTCACCGCGGACGGGCCGACTGCCTCCGTACGGGGAGCGAGATCACCCGTGCGGGGCATCCTCCGCCCGTACGCTGCCCTGCCGCGGGCCGGACGCACCAAAGTGGCGCGGGTGCATCGAACGACGACCACAGCGACGCTCCTGGTGACCGTGGCTGTCTCGGCCCTCACCGGCTGTACGACGGTCCGGCATCCCCCCGTTCCCGGGCCGCCGGCGGCTCCGTCCCGGCCGTCGGCGCCGCAGCCGGAGGGGCGGGCGGAGACCCAGATCGTGCAGGCACCGGCTCGCGAGGCCCTGCAACTCATCGAGGAGTCCCGCCGTCCGGAGCCGGCCGCGTCCCCGTCGCGGCTGACCACGCCGGCGGCCACCGCGCCGCAGCGGCGGCAGCCGCCCGGTCCCCCGGACGTCCGCCCGCGCCCCGCCCGCCCGGAACGCCCCGAGCCGGCACATCTCGGCCCACGGCGCCCGCACACCGGCCTGCCCGAGGCGCTGGAGTCGGTACGCCAGGACGCCCGGGAGCGTGTCCCGGACAACACGGACGTGTGCGCACTGGGCAGACGCTATGGAGGCTGGCGGCCGGACAGCCCGGAGGCGACCATCTGCCGCGACACGTACGGGCCTTGACCCACGCCCGGGGCGGGCCCTGGGAGCGGCCCGGCGCAGCCGGAACCCGCCGCCTCGGCCGCGGCCTGCCGACACGGCGGTCGCCACTCGGGGCCCTGCCGCGCGGGCCCTGTCCCGCCCGCGCCACGGCCTGCCCGGGGATCCCGCCCGGCTCCGGGCGCCACGGCCGCCGCCCCCGAGCGGCGCCGGAACTCGCTGCCGGCGCCAGGCGGTGCCCCGAGCGGCCGTCGGAACCGCAGCCGGAGCCACGGCCACTGTCCGAAGTGGCCGCCGGGCCCTCTCCCGGCGCCACGGCGGGCTTGGCGCTGAACGCGCCGGGACCGGGCCTACGACCACCTCGATCGGTCGATCACGTCCGGAGAGGCCCTCGCCCCTCCCGGCGCGACGGCCGTGCCCGGAAGGCCTGCTCCGGGCGCTACGGCCGCTGCCTCGGCGGCGACCACGTCCCCCCGCCGTCCTCGCCCAGCCGGGACTCCAGTCGGCTGATGGCCGCTCGGACGCCCTCGCCGTAGGGGTCGTCGCTGAGGGCCCTGGCCGCTCCCCGGGCCCGCCGCAGGTGTGCGCGGGCGGCGTCGCGGCGGCCGAGTCTGTCGTAGTCGGCGGCCAGGTTGAGGTGCAGGGAGGGGTAGAACGCGCGGACCGCGAGTGCCCCCTCCCCCGAGGGGGCCCCGGCGTCGGTGAGCTCCTCCGCCGCCGTCAACGCGCGCAGGTCCCAGGCCAGTTCGTCGGCGGGATCGTCCTGCGTGTCGGCCAGGTAGTGGGCGAGGGTGCAGCGGTGCAACGGGTCGCCGTGCTCCCCGATCTCCGCCCACAGGTCCAGGAACCGCTGCCGGGCCTCCTCCCGGTCCCCGGCGTGGTGCAGCATCACGACCTGCCCGATCCGCGTCGGCACGGCATCCGGCGCCGCCTGTCCCTGTCGCTCCACGACCACGCCCTCCGCACCGCTCGCCCGCTGTTCCTCCCGACGCTAACCGCAGGCCGGGAGGATCCGGCTGAGGCCGCTCCGTACGTCGCCGGGGCGTCAGCCGTCAGCCCAGGTTCGGAATCGTCCAGTCGATCGGCTCGTGCCCCTGCGCCGCCACCGCCGCGTTGATCTGCGTGAACGGACGCGAGCCGAAGAACTTCTTCGCCGACAGCGGCGACGGATGCGCGCCCTTGACCACCACATGGCGCGACTCGTCGATCAGCGGGAGCTTCTTCTGCGCGTAGTTCCCCCACAGCACGAACACCGCCGGGTCGGGCCGGCCGGCCACCGCGCGGATGACCGCGTCCGTGAACCTCTCCCAGCCCCGGCCCTTGTGCGAGTTGGCCTCGCCGCCGCGGACCGTGAGCACCGCGTTGAGCAGCAGGACGCCCTGCTCTGCCCACGGCATCAGGTAGCCGTTGTCCGGGACCGGCGTGCCCAGCTCCTCGTGCATCTCCTTGTAGATGTTCCGCAGGGACGGCGGGATCCGCACGCCGGGCCGGACCGAGAAGCACAGCCCGTGCCCCTGCCCCTCACCGTGGTACGGGTCCTGGCCGAGGACCAGGACCTTGACCCGCTCGTACGGCGTGGCGTCCAGCGCGGCGAAGACCTCCTCGCGCGGCGGATAGACGGGACCCTTCGCCCGCTCCTCCTCGACGAACTCCGTCAGCTCCTTGAAGTAGGGCTGCTGCAGCTCGTCACCCAGAACCCCGCGCCAGGACTCGGGCAGCATGGCGATGTCGGTCACGTCAACGTCCTCACGATGTGCGGTCACTTCCAGGCCACAGAACCTACCGGCGACCACTGACAACGCGCCGGGAAAGCCCGCTGCCCGCCCCGCCCACCAGGCGGTCTTGCCCCGCCTACCAGGCCGTCTTGCGGTGCAGCTCCCACATCATCATGATCGTCGACGGGTCCATGGCCCGCTCCGCGCCCGAGACGTCCCGGCTCGCCGCCACGTACTGCCGGCCCTGCCACAGCGGCAGCAGCCGCGCGTCGTCCACGAGGATCCGCTGGGCCTCCTCGAACTCCTTCTCCACGTTCGCGCGGTCGCTCTCGCGGCGCGACCGGGGCAGCAGCTCGCCGGTGATCTCGGGCGCCGGGTAGGGCGTTCCGAGGGCGTTCTGCTCTCCGACGAACGGCGCGATGAAGTTCTCGGCGTCCGGGAAGTCGGGGAACCAGCCACGCCCGAACACCGGGTACTCGCCCTTCTGGTAGCCCTCGACGTACGTCTTCCAGGGGCGGCTCTTCAGGGTGATCTCGAACAGGCCCGAGTCCTCGAGCTGGCGCTCCAGCTCCTTGAACTCCGCGGCGGTCTCGGAGCCGTAGCGGTCGCTGGTGTACCAGAGGGTGAGCGGGACCGGCCGGTTGATGCCCGCGCCGGTGAGGATCTTGCGGGCCTTGGCGACGTCCGGGTCGCCGTAGTCGTCGAAGAAGCCTGTCGTGTGACCGGTGAGGCCCTTGGGGACCATGGAGTACAGCGGGTCTACGGTGTCCTTGTAGACCTTGTGGGCGATCGCCGCCCGGTCGACGACCTGCGCGATGGCCTGGCGCACGGCCTTGCGGTTCGCCCAGGAGTCCTTCGGGTTGAACACCAGGTAGTTGATGTCGGTGCCGGTGCCCTCGACGAGCTGGATCTCCTCCTCGTTGGAGGTCTTGCTCTGGAGATCGACGACGTCGCCGGCGGCCAGACCGCGGTAGGTCACGTCGATCTGCTCGTCCCTCAGGGCCTTGACCATGGCGCCGGAGTCCTGGAAGTAGCGGATCGTCACCGCGTCGTTCCGGCGCTCCGCGTAGCCCTTGTAGGCGTTGTTGCGGACGAGGACGGCCTCCTTGCCCTCGTCGTAGGAGTCGAGGGCGTACGGCCCGGAGCCGACGATGTCGCTGCCCTTGCGCAGGGAGTCCTCCGGGTAGGCCTCCGGGGAGACGATCGACATGGCGGGGGTGGCCAGCACGAACGGGAAGGTCGCGTCGGGCTTGTTGAGGTGGAAGATCACCTCGCGCTCGTTCGGCGCCTGGACCCGCTCCAGGCTGCCGAGCAGACCGGCGGGGCCGCCGTTGACGTTGATCTTGCGGATCCGGTCGAACGAGTACTTCACGGCACGCGCGTCGAGCGCGTCGCCGTTGGAGAACTTCAGGTCTTCGCGCAGCTCGCAGCGGTACACCTGGTTCGAGGTGTCGCTGAAGCCGCAGCTCTCGGCGGCGTCCGGCTGGGGCTCGCTCGCGCCGGTCGGATAGCTCAGGAGCGTCTGGTAGACGTTGCGGAACAGCTCCCAGGAGCTGTCCCAGGAGGCGGCAGGGTCCAGCGTGCTGGGGGCGCTGGTGGTGCCCACGACGATCGGCCCTTCGTCCTCCGGAGTGTCGGACGACAGGACGCCGCATCCGGCGACCAGGGACGATATGGACGCGATGGCCGCCACCCGCCGCAGGCATCGGTTCCGGTTGAACACGCGCACGCTCCTCGATCTGCCATACCAAGGGTCGGCAGACCATACCGCAGTGCCGCGCCCCCTGACCCACCCCAGGGCATGACTCCTTGATCGATAAACCTTTGACTACGTTGTCATCACCGTTTGCCGTGCCTTTGTGCCCGGACGGGCGCCCCCCGCGCAGGGGCGCCCGTGCCGTACGCGCCGGCGTCAGCCCGTGCCGGCGTTGAGGAAGATGCCGCCGTCCACGACGAGCGTCTGGCCGGTGACCCAGTCGGACTGCTCGGAGGTGAGAAACGCCGCCGCGCCGCCGATGTCGGAGGGCACGCCGAGCCGGCCGAGCGGGTAGGCGGCCGCGGCCTCCTCCTCCCGGCCCTCGTACAGGGCCGTGGCGAACTTGGTCTTCACGACGGCCGGGGCGATCGCGTTGACCCGGACCTTGGGCGCGAACTCGTGCGCGAGCTGCACGGTCAGGTTGATCATCGCCGCCTTGCTGACGCCGTACGCGCCGATGAACGGCGAGGGCGAGAGGCCGGCGACGGAGGCGATGTTGACGATCGCGCCGCCGTTGTCCTTCTGCCAGGCGTGCCAGGTCCTCTGGGCGAAGCCCAGCGCCGAGACGACGTTGGTCTCGAAGACCTTGCGGGCGACGTTCAGGTCCAGATCGGCGATCGGGCCGAACACCGGGTTCGTGCCGGCGTTGTTGACCAGGTAGTCGACGCGGCCGAAGGCCTCCATCGTGCGCTCGACGGCGGCGGCCTGGTGGGCCTCGTCGTGCGCCTTGCCCACCGCGTAGACCACGCGGTCGGAGCCGAGCTTCTCGACGGCCTCCTTCAGGGCGTCCTCGGTGCGGCCGGTGATGCACACGCGGTCGCCGCGTGCGACGAAGGCCTCGGCGACGCCGTAGCCGATGCCGCGGCTGGCGCCCGTGACGAGCGCGACCTTGCCGGAGAGTTCAGTCATGTCCGTGAGCTCCTGTGATCCCTAGTCGAGCGGTCCGCCGGCCACGTACAAGACCTGGCCGGAGACGAACCCGGCCGCCTCGCCCGTGAAGAAGGCGATGGCGTTGGCGATGTCCTCCGGCTCCCCGACGCGCGCCACCGGGATCTGGGTGGCGGCGGCGGCCTTGAAGTCCTCGAAGCCCATGCCGACGCGGTCGGCGGTGGCCTTGGTCATCTCGGTGGCGATGAAGCCGGGGGCGACGGAGTTGGCGGTGACGCCGAACTTGCCGAGTTCCTTGGCGAGGGTCTTGGTGAAACCCTGGAGGCCGGCCTTGGCCGCCGAGTAGTTGACCTGCCCGCGGTTGCCCAGCGCCGAGGACGACGACAGGTTGACGATCCGGCCGAAGCCCGCGTCCACCATGTGCTTCTGGCAGGCCTTGGACATCAGGAAGGCGCCGCGCAGGTGCACGTTCATGACGGTGTCCCAGTCGGAGACGCTCATCTTGAACAGCAGGTTGTCGCGCAGCACGCCCGCGTTGTTGACCAGGATGGTCGGCGCGCCGAGCTCCTCGGCGATCCGCGCGACGGCCGCCTCGACCTGCGCCTCGTCCGAGACGTCGCAGCCGACCGCGATGGCCTTGCCGCCGGCGGCGGTGATCTTCTCGACGGTGTCCTTGCAGGCCGCCTCGTCGAGGTCGAGCACGGCGACCGCGCGGCCCTCGGCGGCCAGCCGTACGGCGGTGGCGGCGCCGATCCCGCGCGCGGCACCGGTGACGACGGCGACCCGCTGCTCAGTGGTGGACATGGCTGCTTCTCCTCAGGTGAGCGACCGCTTAGTACCTTCAGTGGGTGTGACGCTAGAAGCCCTGGCACCCGGTGTCAACGGGCACGCTCGGGGTGTGATCCATTACCCGGACCCACCCCGCCCGGCGGCGCCCTGCGGAACACCCGATCGGCCTACGGCCGCGCGCCGTGGTGCCGCTGCGCGCCCAGGTCGTGTCCGCAAAGTCCCGTTGTCCGCCCGGAGGGCGGGCCCCGCGGCGTCTGGTGCGTGCTCTCGGTGCGCCGGGCGGAGTCCCTCGTACTGGATGTACTTGGGGCTTCGTCCGGTGCGGCGAGAGTACGTGCCAGGCGTCGCGGGGCAGGCGGGACTTTGCGGACACGGCTAGCTTCGGAGCACGAGTCACTCGGGGTCCGAGAGGGAGGCACCCCATGCGCCGTCGTACCGGTGCCATAGGCACGCTGTTCGCGGTCGCGGCGATCGTGCCGTTGGCCGGCCCCGCTCACGCCCGGCAGGACCTGGACTGCCGCGACTTCTCCTTCCAGGAGGACGCGCAGGCCGTCTTCGACGCGGATCCGAGTGATCCGAACAGGCTCGACGAGGACCAGGGCCCGGACGACGGCATCGCATGCGAGGCCTTGGCCCGCCGCGGTGTCATCTCCCCCAGCGGCTCTACCGGCCCCTCCGTCAGCCCCTCCGCCCCCGTCACCGCCACTCCCACCGGCGCCCCGGGGCGAGGCGTGCGTGGCGGGATCGGGGGTGCGGTGGCTTCGGGGCCGAGCGACTGGGAGGTCGCCGTCGGTCTGGCCTTCGCGGCGGGTGCCGCCGTCGCCGCCGGTTACGCCGTGAAGCGCCGCCGGCGCTGACGGCCGCGGCGCGTCGGTCATCTCACCAGCAGGTCCAGCAAACGGTCGGTCTCCGCCGCCGGGTCCGTGGTCAGGCCGGTGTGGACGGGGCCGGGCTGGACGATCGTGGAGCGGGGGGCGACGAGCCAGCGGAAGCGGCGGCCCGGGTCGTCGGAAGACGCCTGGCCGGCCGCTGTCCCACCCGCGCACACTCCCTCCACGGCCCTCAGCGCGGCTCGGACCCCGGCCACGTCGGCGCGGGGGTCGAGGGCCAGCAGGCGGGCATCGTCGAGGTGGATGCGGGCGCCGAGGTAGGACTCGGCACGGCAGTAGACGAGCACTCCGGCGTTGATGCACTCGCCGCGCTCGACGCGCGGGACGACGCGCAGGACGGCGTACTCGTAGATCTGGCGGTCGCGCGGTCCGCCCTTGATGATGTGCCGGTCGCTCACTTGATCCCCTGGATGCGGTCGTGGATGACGGCGGCCCGTGCGAGCAGGGGCCGCGCGTAGGCCTGCCTCAGGTCGTCCGGCGTGTCGAAGCCGGGCTCGCCCGTCAGCCAGGCGTCCGGGATCTGCGCGGTGACGTCGGCGAGCAGCTCCTCGGTGACCCGGGGCGCCAACTCGGCCGCGGCGGCGGCGACATCGGGCGCGAAGGGCGCCAGGGCGTGGTCGGCGGCGTCGTACGGGCGGGCCGCGGAGCCCTGCGCGCCGGGCCAGTTGTGGTGCCAGATCATGGTCGCCCCGTGGTCGACGAGCCACAGCTCGCCCCGCCACATCAGCAGGTTGGGGTTGCGCCAGGACCGGTCGACGTTGTTGACCAGCGCGTCGAACCAGACGATCCGCCCGGCCTCTCCGGGGCGGACCGGGAAGGCGAGCGGGTCGAAGCCGAGCGCGCCGGAGAGGAAGTCCATGCCGAGGTTGGTGCCGCCGCTGGACCGGAGCAGGCTCTGCACCTCCTGGTCGGGTTCGCCGAGCCCCAGCTCCGCGTCGAGTTCGACCGTGACCAGGCGCGGCACGCGCAGCCCCAGCCGGCGGGCGAGTTCCCCGCAGACCACCTCGGCGACGAGCGTCTTGCGCCCCTGTCCCGCGCCGGTGAACTTCAGGACATACGTCCCGAAGTCGTCGGCCTCGACGAGTCCCGGCAGCGAACCGCCCTCACGCAGGGGCGTGATGTAGCGGGTCGCGATCACTTCCTTGAGCATCGACCCAGGTTACTGACGCACACGAGCCCGCCGGCGCCGGCCTCGCGGGGGCGGCCCGGAACCCGACAGCGAATCGACAGCGCCGCTTTACCCACCTCGTTCCGCGCACCGGTCAGGATTTCGGCACCGTCTGAACAGCCGGTCCCCAGGGGCCGTACCTCTCGGCAGATCACGAATCCCCGGAAGGAACGTCAGCATGACCAGCGAATCAGTTCAGCCGAAGTCGGGACCGAGCCGCCGTGGCGTCGTGGCGGCGGTGGGCGCGGCAGGGCTCACCGTGGCGCTGACGGCGTGCGGATCGGAGGACAAGGCGTCCGATGCATCCACCGAACAGGGCGCCGGCGGCGGCGCGACGAACGAGGGAGCCGGTGGTGCGGCGCTCGCCAAGACCTCCGAGATCCCCGAGGGCAGCGGCAAGATCTTCAAGGACGAGAAGGTCGTGGTCTCCCAGCCGGCGGCGGGCGACTACAAGGCCTTCTCGACGCTCTGCACCCACCGCGACTGTCCGATGGTGGACCTCAAGGACGACATCATCTCCTGCACCTGCCACGGCAGTCAGTTCTCCGTGCTCGACGGGAGCGTGAAGAAGGGGCCTGCGGTCGAACCGCTGGCGGCCAAACAGATCAGCGTGAACGGCGACTCCATCACGCTCGCCTGAGCCCCCGCGGGCGCTCCAGACACGCCAGCACCTCGTCCGTGGTCGCGACCGTGGCGACCAACGCGAGGGTGTGGCGGATCACCCCACGGGTGTAGTCGGACGGCACTCCCGCGATGGCGTCCGCCGGGACGACGGCGGTGTAGCCACGGTTCACGGCGTCGAACACGGCATTGGGAACGGCCACGTTGGCCGAGACCCCGGTGACGATCAGCGTGCGGCAGCCGAGGTTGCGCAGCAGTGGGTCGGCATCGGTGCCCTGGAGGGGCGACAGCCCGTGCAGGCGCCGTAGGACGAGGTCCTCCTCGGCGACCTCGATCGGGGCCGCGACCCGCACCGCCGGGGTGCCGGACACCTGCTGGACGGGCAGGCGTTCGGCGGCCCGGAACAGAGGGGCGTTGCGGCTGGCCCCGCGGCCGTCGGGGCGGCGCTCGGCGAGGGCGTGGACGACCTGGACACCGCCCGCGTGGGCGGCGGCCACCAGTCGGGCGACGTTGGCGAGCACTCCGCCCTCGCGTGCCTGCTCGGCGAGTTCGGGCAGGGCGCCGTCCGCCCCGACGACGCCCTCCTGGCACTCGACGGTGAGCAGCACGGTGGTGGGCGGATCGAGGAGTTCGCTGAGCTCTGCGTACGCGGGCACGGTCCCTCCTGGGCGCCGGCGGCTGGGCGCGCGAGCGTAGCCACCATTGCGCACGGACGGAAGAGAACTCATTCTTTTCTGACGTGATGTCAGAGGATCTCCTCTGACACGACGTGAGAGAAGAAGGAAAGAGGGGGAGCATGACCGTCACTCAGCAGCGCCGGGGCCGTAAGATCATGATGACGCCTGGCGAGCTGGACGATTTCCTCACCACGCAGCGCACCTGCCGGGTCGCCACGGTGTCGGCCGACGGCGCCCCACATGTGAGCACCCTGTGGTTCGCCTGGGACGGCACCTCGATGTGGCTGTACTCGGTCGTGCGCAGCAAACGCTGGACCGACCTGCGGCGCGATCCGCGGGTGGCGATCGTGGTCGACACCGGCGAGGAGTACGACGAGCTGCGCGGCGTCGAGCTGTCGGGCATCGTCGAGTTCGTGGGCGAGATCCCGCGCACCGGCGAGCTGCGCGCCGAACTCGACGTCCCCGAGACGCTGTTCGCCAGGAAGAACTTCCGCCTGGAAGAGATGCCGCACGACGGCCGGCACGCCTGGATACGTCTGACGCCGCAGAAGATAGTCTCCTGGGACTTCCGCAAGCTTTCGGCCCGGTAGCACCGCGGCCCGGGTTCAGCCGAGGCTCTCCCCCGCCGCCTGGAGGGCCTTCACCGCGGCCCGGATCGACGGGCGGCGGTCGGCGTCCGCGCGCCAGACCACGTACACATGCCGCCGGACCCGCTGTCTGACGGGGACGGTCACGACCCCGGCGGGCACGGGACGGCGGCCGAGCAGCGGGGCGACACACACGCCGAGGCCGGCGGCGACCAGCGCGAGCTGGGTGTGGGTCTCGGCGGCGCGGTGGCCGATGAGCGGCTCGATGCCCTTCGAGCGGAGCGTGAACATCAGCCACTCGTGGCAGAACTCCCCCTCGCCCCAGGTGATCCACTCGTCGTCGGCGAACTCGGCGAGATCCACCTCGTCCCGCCCGGCGAGACGGTGGTCCGCGGGCAGGGCGACATCGGCGGGGTCGTCCATGATCGACGCCTTGACCAGGCCGTCGGGCAGCGCCATCGGCTTGTTGTACCAGTCGAGCACCACCGCGAGGTCGAGGTCGCCGCGCACCACCCCGGCGAGGGCGGCCTCCGGCTCCAGCTCGCAGGAGCGCAGCCGGAGCGCCGGATGCCGCTCGCGCAGCTCGGGCAGCGCGAGCGGGAACAGGCCGCGGGCGGCCGTCGGGAACGCCGAGAGTCTCAGCTCGCCGACGACCTGCCCGCGCTGCGCCTCCAAGTCGGACTGGGCGAGTTCGACCTGGGAGAGGATGCGCGCGGCGTGCTCGGCGAGCAGCCGGCCCGCGTCGGTGAGCCGCACGCCCCGGCCGTTCTTGGCGAGGAGCCGCTGGCCGACCTCCCGCTCCAGCTTGGACATCTGCTGGGAGACCGCGGAGGTCGTGATGTGCAGCCCCTCGGCCGCGCCGCTGACCGAGCCGTGCCGGGCGAGGGCGTCGAGGGTACGCAGGCGCTCCAGGTTCAACATGTAAGCAATGCTACGCAATACCGGGCGTGAAATCTCGATTGTGCTACGAGGTTCCGGCCCGGCATCGTGTTTTCCATGAGCATCGTCACCACCCCCAGCCGGGTCGCCACCCCTTCGGGCGACCGCCCCCGTCGCCGCCTCGACTGGCGTCTGCGCTTCGCCGCCCTGTCCTTGATCTGGGGCTTCAGCTTCCTCCTGATCAAGGTGGGCACCGAGGGATACGCGCCGTTCCAGGTGACGCTCGGCCGACTGGTGTTCGGTACGGCGGTGCTGGCCGCCGCGATGGCGGTGCGCCGGGAGCGACTGCCGCGCGGGGCGCGCACGTGGGGGCATCTGGCGGTCGCCGCGTTCCTGCTCAACGCCCTGCCGTTCTCGCTGTTCGCGTACGCCGAGCTGACCATCCCGTCCACGCTCGCGGGCATCTGCAACGCGACCTCGCCGCTGTGGGGCATGGCGCTGTCACTGGTGGCCCTGTCGGAGGACCGCCCGACCCGGGTGCGGGTCGCCGGGCTCGGGCTCGGCTTCCTGGGAGTACTCACGGTGCTGGGCGCGTGGCAGGGCTTCCACGGCCTGGACGCCACCGGCACGGCGCTGGCCCTGCTGGCCTCCCTCAGCTACCCGATCGGCTGGATCTACGTCCGCCGCACCCTGGCCGGCACCAGCCACTCGCACCTGGCGATGACGGGCGCGCAGTTGCTCCTCGCGACGGTCCAACTGGCCGTCGTCACCCCGCTGTTCACCACCCTGCCCACCAGCCTGTCCGTCGGCCCGCTGCTGGCGATCGCCGCCCTGGGCGCACTGGGCACGGGCCTCGCCGTCCTCCTCCAGTACGGCCTGGTCGCCGAGGTCGGACCGACGACCGCCCAGATGGTCACGTACTTCATCCCGGTCATCGCCACCGCCGCGGGCGTCGCCCTCCTCGGCGAGTCGCTCACCTGGTCGACCCCGGTCGGCGCGGTGATCGTCCTGATCGGCGCGGCACTTACGCAGGTACGGCCGAAGCCTCGGGGGTGAGGGAGCCCCGCCCACCCGACCGGGAAGCCTCAGACATAACTCCGCGCCGGAGCCGGTCCCAGGGCCGAGGCGATCGCGTCGGCCAGGGGCTCGGTCTCGTTCTCGGTGAGCGTCGAGACGGTGACCCGGATGCCGGGCGGTGCGCTCAGCCGGAAGCGGGCGCCGGGGGCGACGGCCCAGCCGGCGTGCAGCAGCCGGGCGACGGCGCCCGTCTCGTCCGGCACGGGCACCCACACGTTCATACCGCTGCGCCCGTGCGCGACGACACCACGCCGGCCGAGCGCGCCGATCAGCGCGTCCCGGCGCCTCCCGTACGCCGCCGCCACCGCGCCCGTGTCCACCGCCCCGTCGGCCCACAGCCGCACCAGCGCCCGCTGCATCAGCAGGCTCACCCAGCCGGGTGCGAGCCGTTGCCGGCCGCGGACCCGGTCGACGGTGACGGCGTCCCCGGTGAGCAGGGCGAGGCGCAGATCGGGTCCATAGGCCTTGGCGGCCGAGCGTACGAACGCCCAGTGCCGGGTGGCGCCGGCCAGGGAGTGGAGGGGCACGTCGACGATGCCGTGCCCGTGGTCGTCCTCGATGAGGAGGGTCTCCGGGTGCTCGCGGAGCACGGACCGCAGGGCACACGCGCGCCCGGCGCTCACCGCGGCGCCGGTCGGGTTCTGCGCCCGGTCCGTGACGATCAGCGCACGCGCCCCGGACTCCAGCACCCGCCGTACGTCGTCGGCGACGGGTCCCTCGTCGTCGACCCCGACGGGGACGGTCCTGAGCCCGAGCGCCGGCACGAGGTCGAGGGTGCGGCCCCAGCCGGGGTCCTCCACAGCGACGGCGTCTCCGGGTTTGAGGTGGGCGGCGAGCACCCGTTCGACGCCGTCGAGTGCGCCGGAGACCACGGCGAGCGGCCCGTCCGGCACTCCGTCGGCGTCGAGACCGGCGCGGGCCATCCGGGCCAGCTCCGGCTCCAGCGGATCGGCCCCGTACAGCACGGGCGCGCGGTCGCCCTCGGCTGCCGCCGCCGCGAACGCCCCGGCGAGCGGCGGCAGCAGCGCCGGATCCGGATTGCCGTTCGCCACGTCACGCACACCGTCGGGTACGTCCACCCTGATGTGGTCCCGCCCGGTCGTGGCCGGCGCGGCCCGCACCCGACTGCCGCGCCGGCCCGCGGTCTCGATGACCCCGCGCTCGCGCAGGGTCCGGTACGCGGCCGCGACCGTGTTGGGATTCACCCCCAACCGCTCCGCCAACTCCCGCATGGGCGGCAGCAGTTGACCCGGCGACAGCTCACCGCTGCCCACCGCCCGCTCAATGCTCGCGGAAATCTCCGCTGCACGACTCCCACTGATCCGATACTCTCCTAGCACAAAGCTCATTATGCACTAATACAATGGAGAGCACCATGCAGGGGACCACGCAGACGCCGTCGCAGCCCGACGCCTACACCCCGACCGACCGCACCGTCCCCACGCGCGCCGCGCACAAGGCCTCGTACGACAAGGACTTGGTGCACTCGATCCTCGACGAGGCCTACGTCTGCCATCTGGGCTTCGTCCGCGACGGCGCGCCGGTCGTGCTGCCCACCCTGTACGCCCGGACCGGCGAGCGGCTCTATGTGCACGGCTCGACCGGCTCGCGCCCGCTGCGGGAGGCCGGCCAGGCCGACTCGGGTCTCCCGGTCTGCCTGACCGTCACGCACGTGGACGGACTCGTCCTGGCCCGCTCGGCCTTCCACCACTCGATCAACTACCGCTCCGTGGTGGTGCACGGCGTCGCCCATGACGTGACGGACCCCGAGGAGAAGCGGCAGGCCCTGGACGCCCTGGTCGACCAGGTCGTCCAGGGCCGCTCCGCCGACTCGCGGCCGGCCAACAAGAAGGAGCTGGCCGCCACCGCGGTGATCCGCCTGGACCTGGACGAGGTCTCGGCCAAGGTCCGCACCGGCGGCGCGAACGACGAACCCGAGGACCTCGCCCTCCCCCACTGGGCCGGTGTCGTCCCCCTGCGCATGGGCTACGGCACCCCGGTCGCCAACCACGACCTGGCCCCCGGCACCGAACTGCCCGACTACCTGACGGCGCGGTGACGTCACGCCCGGACGTGAGGGGTCGGTGATGTCACACCAGCACCACCGGCTCCCGGGTCCTGGCACCCCGCGCCTCGCCCACGGCGAGCCCCACGACCGAGCCCAGCATCAGCACGGTGCCGGCCAGTGTCGCCCCCGTGAGGTGCTCGCCGAGCAGGACGACGGCGAGCACCGCCGCGCTCACCGGCTCCAGCAGCATGATCACCGACACGGTGGCCGACCGTACGACGGCCGCGCCCGCGAAGTAGAGGCCGTAGGCGAGGGCCGTGGGGACGGCGGCGACGTACGCCATCAGGACCAGGAGCCGGCCGGGCTCCTCGGTGTGCGGCAGCAGCCCCTCGGCCAGGGCGAACGGCAACAGGCACAGGCTCGTGACGGCGAACGCCCCGACGGTCGTCCGGGAGGCGTCGGCCTCGCCGTCGCGACCCCACCGGCGGGTGAGAAGCGTCATCAGGCTGTACCCGGCCGCCGACACCAGCGCGAGCAGGACACCCCACGGGCGCACGGTCGCGCCCCCGCCGCCGAGGACGAGGACCGCGAGTCCGGCGAGGGCACCCGCGACGGCGGCGGTTCCGCCCCGGCCGAGCCGCTCGGCGAGCGTCAGCCGGGCGCCGAGCGCGATCAGCACGGGCCCGGCGCCGAGGGTGACGACCGTGGCGACGGCGAGGCCGGTGGCGGAGACGGCCGCGAAGTAGGCGGTCTGGAACACCGCGAGCCCGAGTCCGGTGACCCCGGCCCGCAACGCCCGTCGGCCGAGCGGTCCGCGTGCGGCGGACCGGGCGCGCGGCCGGAAGAGGCGGACGGCGAGCAGCAGCACGAGACCGGCGGCGCAGCGCCAGAAGGAGAGGGCGACGGGCCCCATGTCGCTGGCCCGGTAGACCAGTGAGGCGGCCGCGCCCGCGGTGCCCCAGGCGGCACCGGCGACGATCAGATAGAGGAGGCCTCGCCCGACGGGCAGGCCGGAGGCAGTGTTCGACACGTGTTCTCTCCGCAGACGCGCACGGCACGCCGCGCGTGATCGGCGGCGGCTGGTGCGCGGAAGTTCGGGAAGGGCCCCGGATCACGTCGGATCAGCGGGGTCCGCGGACTTCGTCTGCGGGCAGCACCGTTCGGCCCGGCGGTGACATGCCGGGCGCGGTTTCCGGAGGGCCCGCCTCAGGCGGCCGGAGGCGGAAGAACGCGTGCGTTCGAAGGCATGATCGGCACCTTATGCGGCCGTTCCGGGCCGGGACAACTTCCTTTCCGGGCCGCCGCTCGCCACCGGCCCTCCGGAACCCTTGGCGGGCGTCGAGGACTGCGCGATGAACGCGCCCACCAGCACGATCACGCCGCCGGCGAGCTGTGGCGCCGACAGGTGCTCGCCGAGGAGGATCCAGGCCAGGACCGTGGCGATGACCGCTTCGAGACAGGCCACGACACCGGCGACCTGCGGGGAGAGCCGGCGCACGGCGAGCACGCCGGTCACGTACGCGACGACCGTGGCGACGAGGACGATCCAGGACAGCAGGGCGACCGCGGGGACGGGCGAGCCGTCCATGCGCGCGGTGCCGGAGAGCGCGGACCAGTCCAGGCTCCAGGGCCGGGCGATGACGGTCAGTACGGCCGCGCCGACGAGCAGGCCGTAGGCGATGACGCCGAGCGGGTCGGGCGCCTCGTCCCCGGCGTCGCCGCCCTGGTCGGAGAGGACGAAGTAGCCGACCTGGCAGCAGGCCGCGCCCAGGGCGAGCAGCAGCCCCAGGGCGTCGAAGCGGAGCCCCGACCACACCTCGACGACACACGCCAGCCCGCCCACCGCGAGGACGACACCGACCGCCGCGGCGCGCGTCACGGGCCGCTGCTGCACGAAGCGCACCCAGCCCAGCACGAGGGCTGGCGCCAGGTACTCGATGAGCAGCGCCACTCCGACGGGAATACGGGAGAGCGAGGCGAAGTAGCAGGCCTGGACGCCGGCGACGGCCAGCAGCCCGAACCCGGCGAGCAGTCCGGGGCGGCGGCGCACCAGCGCGCGGTGGCGCACGGCGAGCGGCAGCATCACCAGGGCCGCCCCGGTCACGCGCAGCCACACCACGTGCAGGGGGTCCAAGCCCGCCTCGATCAGCGGCTTGGCGGCGACACCGGATCCGCCGAAGGCGACCGCGGACAGGAGCGCGAGGCCGAGCCCTACGCCCTTGCCGTGCCCGCTGGGGTTGCTGTGGCTGCTGTCAGACGTACGCACCGGCACATGATGGCAGGCCATGACAGGAGCGTCACCCCCTATGGCACCTGTCTCACTGCCTGGACGGGGCGAGCGGCTCCGCGAAGGCCCGGTCAGTGAGCGGCTTCGCCACCTCGGACGCACTCCTCGGACCCACACTCCTGAGGCCGGTCGCTCCGGCCGTCGATCCTGGCGAGCACCGCGTGCGGATCGATCCCGGCGCGTCGGAGCACCTCGACCGCGCGCGCCTGGGGGTCGAGGACGATCGCCGCGAGCAGATCGACGCCGCGGGCCGGACCGCCGTGCCGCGCGGCGCGTTCGCAGGCGTACTCCATCGAGGCCGCGGCCAGCGGCGAGAGGCCCGCGGTCTCCGTCACGACGGGGACCGCGCCGGAGTCCTCGACGCCGTTCTGCCAGCGCAGGCCGTAGCCGATGCTGCGCTGGACGAGGTAGCCGAGCAGCCGCGCGATCTGCGGCCCGTCACCGAAGACGGCACGCGCCTGCGGGTCGGACTCCAGCAGCGAGTGGAGCAGATGGGCCGTGTCGACCTGCCGGTCCGCATCCCTGACGGCTCTGCGGCGGGCACCGGTGACCACCGATGCCAGCTCGTCACTGAGCCTGGCATCGCGCTCCGCGCGGTTGATGCCGTGCTCATGGGCCGACTGGCGGGGGATACGGGGTTGCACATCCTCCACCTCATCAGTCCCGGACGCCGGGGGCATCCCCGGAGGGGAGCATTTTCGCGTCCCACGGGAAGTGGACATCGCCGGCTGGAATCTCCTCCTTGCGGAGGACATCAGGCTCTTCCGCGCTGCGATCGCAGCGCACCTGACAGTTCGTCAGTATTGAACATTGCGACCGTCGCCGCTACGTTCCGCGACATCCAGCCCGACGTGAAGAGGTGGTCGCATGGCCGAAGTCAGCGCGGAGGCACGCATCGGGGCGCCGGCCGAGAAGGTGTGGGCCAGGCTCACGGACTGGCCCTCGTACAGCGAGTGGAACGCGACCCACACGAGCTTTCCGGAGGGCGGCCCCGACCCCCTCGACGTGGGCGCGACGTTCCGGGAGAACATGCGGCTGATGAGCTTCCCGGCCGAGGTGGAGTGGACTGTCGAGGCACTCGAACCGGCCCGGGTGCTCGCCATCCGCGGCAAGGGCCCGATGGGCGTGACCGTGGCGACGCGCTACACCCTCACGCCCGACGGCGACGCGACGACGGTCCGCATCGACGGCGAGTTCACGGGCGCGACGGTGTCGCTGATGGCGGGCAGGCTCAGGGACTCGGCCACGGCCGCCCTGAACGAGTCGCTGCGCGGACTGGACGGGCTGGTGACCTGACGACGCCCCAGGCGGTCCGGCGCAAGCAGAGGCGCCCCGTGGATCACTCCACGGGGCGCCTGCCCAGCGCCGCGATCGTCAGTCCTCGTCGGCGAGGATCAGATACAGCTTCTTGCGGGCTTCGTTGATGACGCCGAGCGCCTTCTCCCGCTGCTCCTTGCTGCCGGTCTTCCAGACCTGCCCGAAGGCCTCCATGAGACCGAAGCCGGCCTGGCGGATCTCCCCGAGAGCCTCCCAGTCGACCCCGCGGGAGGCCTCCTCCCAGGGCGCCTCGGGTCCTTCTTCGGCCGCGGCGCGACCCGCCTCGGTGAGCGCGAACAGCTTCTTGCCGCCCTCGGACTCACTCGTGATCAGCCCCTCGTCCTCCAGCAGCTGAAGGGTGGGGTACACCGAGCCGGGACTGGGCTTCCACGCCCCGCCGCTGCGCTCGGCGATCTCCTGGATCATCTCGTAGCCGTGCATCGGCCGGTCCTTGAGCAGGGCCAGGATCGAGGCCCGCACGTCACCGCGCCGCGCCCTTCCCCTCGGCCCGCCGCGCCCTCGTCCGCCCCAGGGTCCGGGGCCGAAGCCCGGACCACCGGGCCCGCCCCAGCCCGGACCGCCCGGCCCAAAGGGCCCGAAGGCGGCACGCAGCGCCTCGAATCCGCCCCGGCCACCGTGACGGGGTCCGCCGTGGCCATGTCCGTGCTCGAATCCGTGAGTATGCATCGCAAACACTCTCCATTCCATCGTTGATCTGTCGCGATGCCTCAACGATATATCGCTAGCGGCTCGGTTGGCAAGGTCGTGTCCGTACCGTCCTGACCCGTCTCACTCAATCGAGTCGTTTTCTCAACGAACCGAGTCGTTCGGGCCTCTGTGTCAGCGAAGCTAGTCGCGCGGCTGAGTGCGCTAGGGGTGCTGGATGGCTGTACCGGCTGGGGTGGATCAGGCGGGGCCGTGCATCGAGTTGTCGTAGGTGGACGCGGTGCACGGGCGTCGTCGGCGTCCGCTGCGGGACTGTGTGACGGGCCGGTTCGAGGATGTCGAACCGGTGCGTACGTTTCGCTGGTCGCGCGGTGAGCGTCAGTTCCCGGGCTGGTACCGGTCAGCGACGCCCGGGCGGCACGTCGGCTTTGAGTCGTGGCTGGAACGGGACCGACTGCTGCTGATGGACTTCGATCCGAGCGTGGTGGGGATCGGCTCGCAGCCGTCCTGGCTGCACTGGCATGACGGTGAGCGGGAGCGTCGGCACGCCCCGGACTTCGTGCGCCGCGCGGACGGCTCGGCGGTGGTCGTCGATGTGCGTGCGGACGAGCGGATGGAGCCGAAGGACGCCGAAGCGTTTGAGGTGACTCGCCGAGTCTGCGTCCAGGCCGGGTGGAGGTTCGAGCGGCTGGGGACACCGGACGCGGCGCTGCTCGCGAATGTCCGGTGGCTGTCGCGCTACCGGCACCCACGGTGTCTGCACCACCTGGCGGCTGCCCGGCTCCGGGAGGTCTTCGCAGCCCCGGGACCTCTCATGGTGGGGGCAGACGCAGCCGGGGATCGGCTGTTGACGCTGCCTGTGCTGTTCCACCTCCTCTGGACCCAGGATCTGACCTCCGAGGCGATGACGGTCGAGTTGCTGGGTCCGCGCACGATCGTCCACTCAGCCAACGGAGCTGGCCGGTGACCGGGAAGAGGCGAGTGCCGCAGACGTCCCGCATCGCGGAGTTTCCCGAGGCCGCAGCTGAACAGGCCCGCTGGTGGGAGAGGCACATCCTGGAGGTCTTGCACGGCCTGCCGCCAGATGCTCCAGAAGTGACCAAGCCGCGGCCGGAGTTCGATCCGGGACAACACTCGCTGGCCCAGCGCGAGCGGGCCAAGGCTGCGGAGCTGACGGCAGCCGGGCACCAGGTGTCAGCCAGCGGAATCAAGCAGCGGCGCCAGCGCTACCAGCGCGATGGGCTGGTCGGGCTGGCGAACCGCCGGTCAGCCAAGCAGATGCAGGCCTTCGGCCAGGTCGAGCCCGCCGTGGTGGAGGCCATGCGACAGGCGACTGCCGAGACCGCCGAAGCATCGTCGAGGACGATCGGCTTCATCATCTGGCGGACCAAGCAGATCCTGTCCGACCAGGAGGAGACCACCGGCATTGAACTGCCGTCTCGGGCCACGCTCTATCGGCTGTTCGACAAGCTCGCCACGGGCACCCACGCCACCGGGTCGGCCCGAACCCGCCGCTCGATCGGTGCACGGCCATCTGGGCCATTCGGCGAAGTGCCAGCGAGTGCGCCCGGCGAGCTGATGCAGATCGATTCCACACCGATGGACGTGCTGGTGAGACTGGATGACGGTGTCGCCGAGAAGGTCGAACTGACGGGCATGGTCGACATCGCAACCAGGTCGATCACCGCTGCGGTGCTGCGGCCCTCCACGAAGGCCGCGGACGCCTCCGCGCTGCTGGCTCGCAGCGTTACCCCTGAGGCGATGCGTCCTGGCTGGGCGGAAGCCTTGCGGATGTCCCGGTCAGCCTTGCCGCACCGGCGGCTGCTGAGCATCGACAAGCGCCTGGAGCACGCGGCCGCTCGCCCGGTGATCGTGCCGGAGACGATCGTCTGCGACCACGGCAGCGTCTTCATCTCGCACGCCTTCCGCGCGTCCTGCCGCTCTTTGGGTATCAACCTGCAGCCAGCGCCCAAGGCGACGCCGACCGACAAGGGCACGATCGAGGAGACCCTGGGCTCTGTTGCCACCCTGTTCGCCCAGTTCGTCGCGGGCTACACCGGCTCGACGACAGACCGCCGCGGCCGGGGCTTGGAAGAAGGAACGCTGTGGTCGCTGCCCGAACTTCAGAACCTCCTCGACGAATGGATCATTGCCGTCTGGCAGACCAGGCCCCGGTCACGGGACGCCCCCTTACTGACCTGCAACGAGCACTGATCGACACGCGATGCTGCAACTGTTTCCAACCCCTGCACTCCCGGAGGGTCAAGGGGCGACCCGCACGATGGTGCTCCGACCGCTGCCGCCTGATCGCCCGCCGGAAGCGCGTCCCACTCTCGCCCCAAGGCGCCCGCCGGCACACCGTCCACAGAGCACCCTGCGCCCACTGCGGCACCGTCGTCGAACGCAACCGCCCTTTTCGCTGGTGTTCCGAACCTTGCAGGCATCGCGATCGTCTGCGAAAACTTCTCCCCGCACCTGACCACGAAGAGGTACCGGAGGGTCGGCACCTGGGCTGCCGCGAACAACGTCGAGATCGCCTACACCCCGACCAACAGCTCCTGGCTCAACCGCATCGAGGCCCAGTTCACCGCCCTGCGTTACTTCACGATCGACGGAACCGACCACGCCAGCCACAAGGAGCAGGGCAGCATGATCCGCCGCTACATCATCTGGCGAAACCGCCATGCCGACGACCGGCGCCTACGCGCCGTCGTCGACCGGGCGAACGTCGCCGACTACTCGTCGTCGCGGCACAGGCAGAAAGGATGGCCGGCCGGGTCGAAGAGCACCCGGACGTTCTCCCGTGGTTGGAACTCCGCGATGGTGGCGCCCAGGGCCACCGCCTCGGCGACCGCCGAGTCCAGGTCGCCGACCTGGAAGTCGAAGTGCATCATGGGGCGCTGGTCGCCGTCGGCCGGTGGCCACACCGGAGCCCGATAGCCCTCCGCCTGTTGGAAAACGAAGAACGGTCCTTGCGGTGAGGCAGCCACAATGGCTGTTCCCGGCTCTTCGTGCCCGATCTGCCAATCGAGGAGCTCGGCATAGAACTTCGCCAAACCGCTGGGGTCCGGCGCTTCGATCGTGGTGCCCCACCACATGCCGCCTGTTCGAGATCGCATGCCTGAGCCTATCCGAAACCCCCACACACGCCGTTGGCACCGGAGCGAGTCAGCCCGCGCAACACGACAGGGCGAACGTTGCCTGATGCGGCACTAGCCATGCCGCCCTGGCACTGGAAATCCCATGGCTCTCGACCGTCGAATCAGCCAAGGTGCAGGAGTGCCAGGCGTTCGTCGAGGCCCGGATCGCAGAGATCCGCACCCCTACCGAGCCTGGGCGCCGCACTACGACGTGATCGACATCGAGCAGCCCGTGGTCCGGCGCATCCTGGACGGCCTGCCCGTCGGCACGGCGCTGGACGCGGCCTGCGGCACCGGCCGTCACAGCACCTACCTCGCCGCAGCCCTCCCCCTGGGCTTCCAGGCCCGGCACTGCGAGGAACCCCGCCGTCCGCGCCACTCCCTCGACCCCGGCACCGCCCCGGACCCGCTCCCGACCCAGGTGTCCTGGGACTTGTTGCACCGGTGCCCGGAAGCGTCGGCCGCGGCCCTGGACGAGTCCCCGATCGCGGTCGTCTGGCACTTCCGACTCGACGGCCCCCGGGAGGGCTGAGCAACCCCGACCCCTGGTTCTCCAGGGTTACGGCAAGGACCAGGGGTCCTTCGGCGCGGCAGCGACCCACCGCCGCCTTCGCCGCCTACGGCTGGGCGGCTCCAGCCTCCTCGGGGCGGGGTGCGCAGTCTGCGCCCTGGCCGTACGGGCGCGCCGACAGGCGACTGCGCGGCGTCGGCCTCGGTGAGCGCCCGGCGAGAGGACAGGCTCGTGAGTGAATCGGTCCAGGGCTCGCGAATTGGCCTTGGTCCGCTGCTGCGGCGAGCCTCTAGCGTCGGAGCATGCGGATTCGAATCGTCGACGCCTTCACCGATCGCCCCTTCTCCGGCAACCCGGCCGGGGTCGTTCTTCTGAACGACGCGGACGCCTTCCCGGACGACACCTGGCTCCAGAACGTCGCGCTGGAGGTCAACCACGCCGAGACGGCCTTCGCCCATCCCCTGCCCGAGGGCGGCGAGGCGGACTGGGCGCTGCGCTGGTTCACTCCGGCCACCGAGGTCGCGATGTGCGGCCACGCGACCCTGGCCACCGCCCACGTCCTGCACACCACCGGCACCCACGAGGGATCGGTACGGTTCGCCACCCGCAGCGGCGTCCTCGCCGCCGCTCCCGCCGAGGACGGCTCCGTCACGCTCGACTTCCCGACCGCTCCGCTCACCCGGATCGACCCGCCGGACGGCCTCGCCGAGTCCCTGGGCACCGAGCCGCTCACGGTCCTCGACACCGGCCCGGACGTCGGCGACCTGCTGGTCGAGGTCGCCGACGAGAAGACGGTGCACGGCCTCGTCCCCGACCTCAAGGCCCTCGCCGCCCAGTCCGAGCGCGGCGTCATCGCCACGGCGTGCGCGGACGAACCCGGCCGGGGCTACGACTTCGTCTCACGCTGCTTCTTCCCGAACGTCGGCATCGACGAGGACCCGGTGACCGGCAGCGCCCACACCGCGCTCGCCCCGTTCTGGTCCGAACGCCTCGGCAGCCCCCGCCTCACCGGTCTTCAGGCCTCGCCCCGCTCCGGCCGCGTCCGCACGGAGCTGCGCGGCGACCGCACCCTGCTCTCCGGCAGGGCGGTCACCGTCATCGAGGGCGAGTTGCTGGCCTGAGACGAAGCCCCCCGTCTCCTACGCCGTCGGCAGCCAGCCGACCTTGCCCGCCAGCAGGGCGTAACCCACGAAGGCACCGATGTCGAGCAGCGAGTGGGCCACCACCAGCGGGCCCACCCGGCCCCAGCGTCGGTACAGGTAGACGAACACCACGCCCATGACCATGTTGCCGATGAAGCCGCCGATGCCCTGGTAGAGGTGGTACGAGCCGCGCAGGACCGAGCTGCCCACCAGCGCGGCCATCGGTGTCCAGCCCAGCTGGCCGAGGCGGCGCAGCAGGTAGCCGACGACGATCACTTCCTCCAGCACCGCGTTCTGGATCGCCGAGAGAATCAGCACCGGGTACTTCCACCACACGCCGGGCAGCGCCTCGGGCACCACGGTGAGGTTGAAGCCGAGGCCGCGGGCGGCCAGGTAGAAGGCGATCCCGGTGCTGCCGATGACCGCCGCGATCGTCGCCCCACGGCCGAGGTCGGGCCAGGGGCGGGTGCGGTCGAATCCGATGGTGCGCAGGCCCGCGCCCTCGCGCAGCAGGAAGTGCGCGACGAGCACGACGGGCACGAGGGCCGTCGTGATCCCGAAGAGCTGCCAGGCCAGGTCGAGCCACGGGCGGCCGGGCGCGGCCGAGGCGTTCATCGTGGCCGCCTGGTCCTTCAGCCCGCCGGGCTTGGTGACCGAGCCGATGAAGCTGATCAGGGCGGAGACTCCGCTCGCCCCCAGCGAGAGCGCCAGCACGAGCAGCGTCTCGTTGCGGAGCATCCGCCGCGAGAGCCGCTGCTGGGGAATGGAATCGTCGGCCACCGGGCTCGCCTCCGCCTGCACACCTGCCTCCATTTCACCGACCTGTCGGATCAGTATGAGGGCAGCAGGAGATCGGCCCGGCGGCGCATCAGCCCAGCGGCACCGGCTCCGGCGACCCCACGGGCCAGGTGTGTACCGGCTCCCCCTTGTGCATCAGCTCGCGATAGCGCCGGGTCGTGGCCGCCAGCGCGGCGCCCCTCGGGTGTCCCGCGTCCAGTGCCTTGTGGAAGGTCGCGGCCTGCCAGCTCGCCCCGTTCGTCCTGCGTCGGCACCGCTCCTCGATCACACCCAGGTACAGATCGCGGTCGGCCGGCTCCACGCCCCACGCGTCCAGACCGGCCTCGGCGAGCGGCAGCAGTTCGTCGCGGACCAGGCTCACCGCGTCGACCTGCTGGGTGCCGCCGTAACGGCCGCGCCGGGGCCAGGTGAAACGGGCGTCGATGCCGTCCTTGCACGCGGCGTCGAAGTTGGCGGCGGCGGCCTCGAACGGCAGCCGGGTCCACACCGGCCGGGTCTCTTCGGCGAGGGCCCGGATGAGGCCGTAGTAGAACGCGGCGTTGGCGACGACATCGATGACAGTGGGCCCGGCGGGCAGGACGCGGTTCTCCACGCGCAGGTGGGGGACGCCGTCGGCGATGCCGTAGACCGGGCGGTTCCAGCGGTAGATGGTGCCGTTGTGCAGGACGAGCTCGGCGAGGGACGGTGCGCCGCCCTGGTCGAGCACCTCCAGCGGGTCCTCGTCGTCGCAGATCGGCAGCAGCGCCGGGTAGTAGCGCAGGTTCTCCTCGAACAGGTCGTACGCCGAGGTGATCCAGCGCTCCCCGAACCAGGTGCGCGGCCGGACGCCCTGGGCCTGGAGTTCGGGCGGGCGGGTGTCGGTGGACTGCTGGAACAGCGGGGGCCGCGACTCGCGCCACAGCTCACGGCCGAACAGGAACGGCGAGTTGGCGCCGACGGCGATCTGCGCGGCGGCGACCGCCTGAGCCGCGTTCCACACGTCGGCGAAGCGGGCCGGGGTGACCTGGAGATGCAGTTGCACGGAGGTGCAGGCGGCCTCCGGCGCGATGGACTTGGAGGTGCAGCTGAGGTGCTCCACGCCGGCGATGTCGAGGGTGAACTCCTCGCCGCGGGCGGCCACGATCTGGTCGTTGAGGAGGGTGTAGCGGTCGACGTCGGAGAGGTTCGACGACACCAGGTCGTCCCGGTCGAGGGTCGGCAGAATACCGATCATCACGATTCCGGCGTCGACTTCGCCGGCTTTCCGGTCGGCATATGCCAGTGACGTACGAAGTTCCTCTGCGAGACGATCGAATACCCGACCGCCCAGACGGTGTGGGGGAATGTTGACTTCCAGGTTGAACATGGCGAGTTCTGTTTGGAAATCGCGGCTCGCGATACGCTCCAGGACTTGCGCGTTCAACATCTTCGGCATGCCGTCGGTGCCCGCGAGATTCAACTCGATCTCCAGCCCCATGAGGTTCTTGGGGCGATCGAACCGCTTCTCCGCCAGGAGTCGCTCCAAGCCCGTCAGGCACCGACGGAGCTTGTCGCGGTAGCGCTGGCGATCGGACAGGTCGAACCCGCCTGCCACGACCTTCTCCCCCATCGAAGCGTCCCTCCTCGGAATGATGCGGACCGAAGATCCGGCCGCCGGGGTCCCGGTCAGGAGGAGGATGCCCAGCGAAAGCGATCGATAACGTCCCGGACGGGCCCGTCGCCCGCTACGCTGGTCATGCATGACCGGTGGCACATTCACTCGGCATGACGCAGCGGCCCGGGTTTCGGGGTCGCGCGAACTCGTGAAAAATGCCGACGAGAATAGGCCGACCGCCGCGGGAGCAATCACCGAGGTCACCGCCGTGCACCCCCGCGTGGAATCGGGATAATTCTCGCGTATCGCCGACCGAATGTACCCTTGTTCTACTCACCGGAAACGGCTAGACGAAACATAGTCTCAACCCGTGTCGTATAAACTCCGCGAACAAGGCAGAAGGTTGGCGCCCACGGTCGATGGGTCATGCCGTCGAGGCGATGTTCGGCGGACCCACCCCCCTCTCGTTCTTGAGACCCCGGCCCCTGCCTGTCTGACCCCCGTGAGCTGACAGCGCCGTCCGCCCCCGCCCTCGTGCCACCGTGCCTTTGAACTGAGAGGCGACCCACCATGCCGCTGCATGTCCCCCCGGCTCCCGCGCCCGCACTCCGTTCCGTCCTGACTGCGCTCTCCTCTCCCACCGTGGTCCGCGAGGCCCGAACTCCCTCCCTGCTCCGCGCACAGGGACCCGCCACTCCCGAGCTCCCTCTGCCCGTCCACGTGCTCGACCGCGTGACGGCCGAGGGGGTGTCGGCCACGCGGCTGGCCGGGTGGCGCTTCCTGATCCGCTGCGGCGATCGTGCGGTGGCAGCGGCGGAGACCATGCTCACTCCCGACGGCTGGGCCTTCTCCCGCTTCTTCGAGGGCCCGTACATCGCCTCCACCGAGCGCGCCCTGCGCCAGGCCGAGACGATGCCGCAGCCGTACCAGCCCCGCCTGCTGTCCGTGCCCGGCCTGTACATGCTGACGCTCTGGCTGCACGAGGACTGCACCGCCGACGGTGCCGCCGGCCACCCCGCCGCCACCGACCTGCTCGTCCCACTGGCCCCCGCACCCCCCGGCATCGCGGCCCACCGCCCGCACCGCGTCGCCGAACTGCTCCCGGTCCTGACCCACCGGGTGACTCCCACGCGACTGCTCGGCTCACCCGCCTGAAGCACCGCGCCCTAAGCCCTCAACAAGCCGAAGCCGTCAGCACACCGAAGCTCTCCGCGCCCCGTCGTCGAATTCCGGCGTCGGGGTCGCGCTTTTCGTTCCGCCACTCTTATTCGCTCGCATGAGCGCTCAATAGCTCGTACGAGCCGGAATGGATCACCTGCCCGACCGGACTAGCCCTATTCGGCCCCCACGAACCATCCGAAGTGACAGTCCAGTTGGGATGAACCGTCCGCGCGGGTGATGCGTCATGAACCTGTGAGAAGCGGTGCCGCGAAATCCCTGCGGATCGACGCCCGTGGGGCAACACTGGGTTCCGACGACTTATCACAACGGGGGCGGCCATGAACGACACTTCCAGCCGCGGAACAGACACGACATCCGACTCAGCGATCCCATCCACCACGACACAGCGAGAGATCCCACCCATGTGCCAGCACCAGACTCCGTGCCCGTCAGCCGAATCCGCCGACCGGGAATCCGCCCGTCTCGTGGCGCACCACCCGGAGCAGGGTTGGAGCCTGCTGTGCAACGGCGTGCTGCTCTTCGAGGACACCGGCGAGCTCCTGCCGGACGGCCGGGTCATCGCCCCGCACCGTCCGCTGGCCTCCAGCCAGATCATGACGGCCGCCTGAGGCCGCCGGGCGGCGTGACCTCCCGCCCGCAGACATGAGGGGCCGGCCGCAGGAGACCCTGCGAACCGGCCCCGACGCGTGTCCGGGTGCCGTCACTCACCGTCACAGCCAGGAACGGGACGGTACGCCTTCCCACGGATGCCCGTTTTCCGGAAGACTCCTGGAAGTTTCGGGGTCACCCGTCGACGGAGGTGGGGCAAGTGGCAGCACATGGGGCCGACGCCGGGGGCAAGGTCACGATCACGGAGATCGCCCGGCAGGCCGGCGTGTCCGTACCGACCGTGTCCCGCGTCGTCAACGGCCGGTCCGACGTGGCGCCGCAGACCCGGGCCCGCGTCGAGGACCTGCTGCTTCGGCACGGCTACCGCAAGCGCCCCTCGGCCCCGGGCACCCGGGCCGGCCTGCTCGACCTGGTCTTCAACAACCTCGACAGCCCCTGGGCCGTGGAGATCATCCGCGGGGTCGAGGAAGTCGCGCACGCGGCCGGGGTCGGCACTGTGGTGTCGGCCATCCACGGACGTTCGGGCGACGCCCGCGAGTGGATGCGCAACCTCCGGGCCCGGGCCTCGGACGGCGTCATCCTCGTCACCTCGGCCCTGGAACCGACGCTCCACGAGGAACTGCGCATCCTCGGCGTCCCGCTGGTCGTCGTCGACCCGGTGGGCTCGCCCGCGCTGGAGGCTCCCACCATCGGTGCCGCCAACTGGTCGGGCGGCATGGCGGCCACGCAGCACCTGCTCTCCCTGGGCCACCGCCGGATCGGCCTGATCGCGGGACCGCCGCGGCTGCTGTGCTCCCGGGCCCGGCTGGACGGCTACCGCGCGGCTCTGGAAGGCGCCGGCATCGCGATGGACGAGTCACTCGTCGTGCCCGGCGACTTCCGCCCCGAGTCCGGCTTCACCGCCTGCGAGGCCCTGCTCGGCCTGCCCGAGCCACCGACCGCCGTGTTCGCGGCCAGCGACCAGATGGCACTCGGCGCCATCGAGGCACTGCGCCGACGCGGGTTGCGGGTGCCGCAGGACAAGAGCGTGGTCGGTTTCGACGACCTTCCGGAAGTCCGCTGGTCGGCTCCGCCCCTGACCACCGTCCGCCAGCCCCTGGCCGAGATGGGCAAACTGGCCGTGCGCACGGTGCTCCGCCTGACCCGCGACGAACAACCGGCCTCCCCCCGGGTCGAGCTGGGAACCCACCTGGTGGTGCGGTCGAGCACGGCGCCTCCGGCTGCGCGGGCCTGACGGCGGGCCGCACCTGGCAAACCCGCCCGACCGGGCGGAGGCCGACGAGGCACGGCGGGACCAGCCGAAGAAGCGCTGCCGACCTCAGGGGCGCTGCCGCAAGGCGGCAGGGCGTGGCCCCCCGGCCGCGGGTGTGACTGCGGCCGGCTCTGCCGGTCCGCCCCCCACGGCGCCCCCTCCCTCGGCACGGCGCGTTGCCTCGACCAGTGGCCGGCGCGAGCGCAGCCGCGGCCCGCCAGGCGTAACGCGAGGCGTACCGCGGCTTTCCCCCAGGCGTGCCCCGAGGCGACCACGCCCCTGCCGCCACGCCGCCTCCCGCCACACGCCGCCTGCCACCTGGCACCTGGCACCTGGCACCTGGCACCTGGCACCTGGCACCTGGCACCTGGCACCTGGCACCTGCCGACTCTCCGCATGTCAATCCATGGCCGCCGAAGCAACGCACTGTGGCCCCGGCCGCAGGCAAGTCGGCTCCCCGGCACGGTCAGGACGGCGCCCCGCCCCCACGACGGGGCGCCACCCACCCCCCTACCTCCCCCCGAGCGCCTCACGCACTGCGAAGTACGCAGGCTTCGGGGCCAGTTGGTCGTCCCACGGCAGGGCCGCGCCCTCGCCCGGGAAGAACGCCGGGATCCACGAGTACTTGTCCGTGTAGTCCCAGAGGGTGACACCGACGCAGCGGCGCACCTCCAGGCAGGCCTCGGTCAGGTCCCGGTACCACTCAGCCTGCCGGGTCAGCTTCTCCTCGGTCGCGGGCAGCTGCATCCGTATGTCGACCTCGGTCAGCGCGGTGTCGAGGCCGAGCCGGGAGAAGCGGCGGAGGTTGTCCTCCAGAGTGGTGGGATAGCCGTACTGGAGAGCGAGGTGGGCCTGGAGGCCGATGCCGTGCAGCGGGACGCCCCTGGCCTTAAGTTCCTTGGCCAGCTTGTAGTACGCGTCGCTCTTCGGGCCGATCCCCTCGATGTTGTAGTCGTTGAGGTACAGCCTGACCCGCGGGTCGGCCTGGTGCGCCCAACGCAGCGCGTCGGCGATGTAACCGGGCCCGAGCGTCTTGTAGAAGACCGACTCGCGGTACGTACCGTCCTCGTTGAACGCCTCGTTGACGACGTCCCAGGCGAACACCTTGCCCCGGTAGTGCCGCACCTCGGTCTGGATGTGCTTCTTCAGCACGGCCCTGAGCTCCGGGGCCGTCCACTCCCGTCCCGTGAGCCACTCGGGCAGCTGGCTGTGCCAGACCAGGGTGTGCCCGCGCACCTTCTGCCGGTTGGCGCGGGCGAGGTTCACGATCTCGTCGCCCTGGGAGAAGTCGAAGACGCCCTGCTGGGGCTCGGTCGCGTACCACTTCATGCCGTTGCCGGGGGTGATCTGGTCGAACTCGCTGCCGAGCAGGGCCGTGTAGGGCGCGTCGCCGAGCTCGGGATTGTCCGTCGCGCTGCCGAAGTAACGGCCGTGCCGCTGGGCGAGGTCGGCGAGGGTCGGTTCCTTGCCGTGCCGCTCGTCCGCCTGTGCCGTCGGCCCGGTGGCGATGCCGCCGAGCATCAGGGCGGCGGCGAGGGCCCCGGCGAGTCTGAGCCGTGGAGCGGTCTTGCGCATGGTGCGACTCCTCACGATCGATGGGTGGGTGAGCCGTACGTCCGCGGCGCGTGTCAGCCCTTCGTCGCGCCCGCGGTGAGGCCGCCGACGAGCTGACGCTCGGCGACCGAGTAGAAGGCGAGCGCGGGGACCATGGCCAGCACCAGATAGGCGAAGACCTTGGCGTACTCCGCGGAGTACTGCCCCTGGAACTGCTGCACGCCGATCGGCAGGGTCCACCACTGCGCGTCGGTGAACACCAGCAGCGGCAGGAAGAAGTTGTTCCAGCTGGTGACGACGGCCAGCACGGAGACGGTGCCGAGCGCGGGCCGCGCCATGGGCAGCAGCACCCGCCAGAAGAAGCCGAACGAGCTGCATCCGTCGAGCGTCGCCGCCTCCTCCAACTCGCCCGGGATCTGCCGGAAGAAGCCCCGCAGGATGATGATGGTCATCGGCAGCCCGAAGGCCGCCTGCGGGAGGATCACGCCGAGCGGGTTGTCCAGCAGGTCCAGGGAGCGCAGCAGCAGGAACAGCGGCAGGGCCGCCACCGCGAAGGGGAACATCAGCCCCATCGTGAACAGCGTGAACAGCACCTCCCGGCCGCGGAAGGCGAACCGCGCGAAGGAGAAGGCCGACAGCGCGGAGACCGCGACGACCAGGACGGTCGTGCCCACCGCGATGAGCGTGCTGTTGCCGATCAGCCGCCAGAAGTCCCCCGAGCCGAGGATCTGGGTGTAGTTGGAGGTCACCCACGACTCGGGCAGACCGACCGGGTTGCGGGAGAGCTCGTCGGTGGTCTTGAAGCCGGAGAGCGCGGCGTAGAGCAGCGGGACGGCCATGACCGCGCCGACGAGGACCAGGACGAGATGCAGAGGGAGGTTCCTGCCCCTGCGGGATGTCCGACTGTGCGTCACTTTCCGTCTCCCCGCATGGTGGTCGTGGCCCCTTCCAGGTCGCGCCGGAGCACGAACCGCTGGTAGGCGAGGGCGAAGACGAGACTGATGCCGAACATGACCACGCTGATCGCGCTGGCGTAGCCGACCTGGTAGCGCTTGAACCCGTACTGGAACATGGTCACGGCCATGGTCTCGGAGTGGTGGTCCGGTCCGCCCGCGGTGGTCACCCACACCAGATCGAAGAGCTGGATGGCCCCGATGACCGACAGGAAGACGCTGATGCGCAGGGTGGGCGCGAGCAGCGGCAGCGTCACGTTGCGGAAGCGCTGCCAGGGGCCGGCTCCGTCGATCAGCGCCGCCTCGGTCAGCTCCCTGGGGACGGCCTGGAGCCCCGCCAGGTACAGCATCATGTGGAAGCCGAAGTACTTCCAGGTCATGACCAGGAACAGGGTCGCCATGACGGTGGACGGATCGGCGAACCACTCCCCGCCCAGCCCGTCCAGCCCGACCTTGCCGAGGACCTGGTCGGCGAAGCCGTCGTCCGGGGCGAAGATCATGCCGAAGAGGATTCCGGTGATCGCCTCGGACAGGACGTACGGGGCGAAGAACAGCATCCGGTACACCGCCCGGCCGCGCATCCGCTGGTTGAGCAGGACGGCCATGGCGAGCGCGAACGGCAGCTGGACGACGAGCGACAGCACCACCAGCACCAGGCAGCGCCACAGGTCGCCCAGGAAGACGTCGTCCTGGAAGAGCCGTGTGAAGTTCTCGCCGCCGATGTAGTCGGTGGGCATACCGAAGCCGCCCCAGCGGAAGAACGCGGCGTACAGCGCGAACAGCATCGGCAGCAGGACGAGCCCCATGAACAGCACCAGGGCGGGCAGTTGGAAGCCGGCCGCGGTCAGCCAGTTCAGTGCCCGCCGCCGGGCCCGGCTCCGGGACCGGTCCGTGGCCGGGGGCGGGAGGCCGGCGTCGCGGCCGGTCCGTTTGTCCGGCAGGAACGTGGAGGTCATCGCCGGTTACTGCTCTTCCTTCGCGGTCTTCGTGATCGACTGGCCGACCTGCTCGGGCGACCGGGAACCGGCGATGAGCGCGGCGACGCTGTCGTTGACCTCCTGGCCGACGGCGGGCGCGTACGCCTGGTCGAGGTAGAGCTGGAAGCCGGTGGCCTTCTTCAACTGCTCCTGCACGGCCTTGATGTTGGGGTCGGTGATGGCGCTCTCGGCCGCCGGGACCACGGGCAGGGTGCCGGTCTTCTTGACCAGTTCCAGGTCGGTGGCCTCGGACGCGAAGAACTTCAGGAAGTCGACGGCCGCCTGCGGGGCGCCCCGGCGCAGGGCGTGCCCGCCGCCTCCGCCGAAGACCTCGGTGATGGCGCCCTTGCCGCCCTCGACCGCGGGGAACGGGAAGAACCCGAGGTCCTTGCCGAGGCCCTTGCCCGCGTCGGCCTGGACCACCGGCGCCCACTGGCCCATGAGTTCCATGGCCGCCTTGCCGTTGCCGACGGCGGCGGCCTGGCCGGTGGGGCTGGAGTAGGCGGCGCCGAGGAAGCCCTTCTGGAACGGCTGGAGCGCGACGAGCTCCTCGAGGTGCCGCCCCGCCTCGACGAAGGGGGCGCCGGTGAAGTCCTTGGCTTCGTAGGCCTTCTGCAACGCCTCGGCGCCGGCGGTGCGCATGGCCAGGTAGGCCCAGTAGTACATGCCGGGCCACTTCTCCTTGCCGGCCAGGGCGAGGGGGGTGATGGTCTCGGCCTTCAGCTTGCGCACGGCGTCGAGGAAACCGCTCCAGGTGGTCGGCGGCTCGGAGATGCCGGCCTGGTCGAAGAGCGCCTTGTTGTACCAGAAGCCGATCATGCCGATGTCGAACGGGATGCCGTAGACCTTGTCGTCGATCAGGTACGGCTCCTTGGCGACCGGGAGCAGGGCGTCGCCCCAGGGCTTGGTCCGGTCTGTGAGGTCCTCGACGAGTCCGGCGTCGACCTGCTGCTTGAGCACGCCGCCGCCCCAGGTGTGGAAGATGTCGGGCAGCTTCCCGGAGGAGGTCAGGGCCGTCATCTTCGACTTGTAGGCGTCGTTCTCCAGCTGGACGATCTTTACCTTGACCTTGGGGTTCTGCGCCTCGAACTTCCGGGCGAGGGCGGCCCAGACGGTCTTGGCCGGCTCGGTGGTGGAGATGTTCCACCACTCGATCGTGGTCGTCCCCGACGACCGTCCGTCCGAGTCCCCGCCGCATGCGCTCAGTGTCGTCATTCCGAGACCGGCCGCGGCGGAGGCCGCCAGGAAGCCGCGGCGGGACAGTGCCGGGTCGCCCATCATGCGCTCCTTGGGTACGGGACGGCGCTCCCGCGTCCGTCCACTGGATCGAAAGTTTCGGAAGAGATCCAGAAAGCTTCGTTGATGCCGCACCCTAGAGACAGGCGCCAAACACTGGCAACCCCTTGTGCACGGTCAATCTCCCGCCGACGCACGAACCTTGACCGGCAACAGCCTCCCCAGTATCGCCAGTCCCTTCGACGAGAGTCGACGAAGGATGCGAATGTTTCGGCTGGTTCGGCGAACGTTACGAAGGTGCACTGTAGGTGTCACCGCCTCCGGCGACAAGAAGGCCGGTGCCCTGTGAACGACGCGGCCGCGATCACGGAGGGTGTTCAAGCCCCGGCGGGCGCTCGCCCCTCACCCGCAGGCGAGGCTGCGCGGCTCGATCGGCGTCCCCATGAGCCCTCAACACGCGTTTTGACGCCCCACGCCTGCCGCGACCGCCCCCGCCGCCAGTCTTAACGGAAGCTTGACGCTCTCAGTGACCTCATCCACAGGCCACGGCATCACGCTCCGCTTACGCTGATCGGGCCATCCAGTGATGGCCGGAACCACGCTGAACCGCACATCGGGAGCACGTCGATGGCCACCACTGAGCACACGCCACTCAGCCGTACGGACCCCGCTCCCTCCAGTCGCCTGCGCGCCTGGATGCTGGAGGGCCTGTCCGACATGGGCAAGGGCGGCGGCCACACCGGGCCCCACGCCGCGCCGGAGCCCCCGCACAAGGGCCAGCGCTGGTGGCGGGTGATGTGCCTGACCGGCGTCGACTACTTCTCCACCCTCGGCTACCAGCCGGGCATCGCGGCGCTCGCCGCCGGACTGCTGTCGCCGGTCGCGACGATCGTGCTGGTGATCGTCACCCTGGCGGGCGCCCTGCCGGTCTACCGCCGGGTGGCCGAGGAGAGCCCGCACGGCGAGGGCTCGATCGCGATGCTGGAGCGGCTTCTCTCCTTCTGGCAGGGCAAGCTGTTCGTGCTGACCCTGCTGGGCTTCGCCGCCACCGACTTCCTGATCACCATCACCCTGTCGGCCGCCGACGCCTCCACCCACCTCGTGGAGAACCCGCATCTGACCGGTGTCCTGCACGACAAGCAGATACTGATCACGCTCGCCCTCGTGGCGCTGCTCGGCGCGGTGTTCCTCAAGGGCTTCCTGGAGGCGATCGGGGTCGCGGTCGCGCTGGTGGGCGCCTACCTCGCGCTCAACCTGGTCGTGGTGGCCGTCGGCCTCTACCACGTGGTCACCGCCGGCCACGTGGTCACCGACTGGGCCGGCGCCCTCACCACCCAGCACGGCAATGTGTTCGCCATGATCGGCGTGGCCCTGCTCGTCTTCCCGAAGCTGGCGCTCGGCCTCTCCGGGTTCGAGACCGGCGTGGCCGTGATGCCGCACGTCAAGGGCGATCCGGACGACACGGAGGCACGGCCGGCCGGCCGCATCCGCGACACGAAGAAGCTGCTCACCACGGCCGCCCTCGTCATGAGCGGCTTCCTGATCACCACCAGTTTCATCACCACCCTCCTCATCCCCGAGAAGGAGTTCGAGCCGGGCGGCCAGGCCAACGGCCGCGCGCTGGCTTATCTGGCGCACGACTACCTGGGCAACACCTTCGGTACCGTCTACGACGCCTCGACGATCGCCATCCTGTGGTTCGCCGGCGCCTCCGCGATGGCCGGCCTGCTCAATCTGATGCCGCGCTACCTGCCCCGCTACGGGATGGCCCCGCACTGGGCCAGGGCGGTCCGCCCCATGGTCATCGTCTTCACTCTGATCGCCTTCCTGGTCACCTGGATCTTCGACGCGGACGTCAACGCGCAGGGCGGCGCCTACGCCACCGGTGTGCTGGTCCTGATCAGCTCCGCCGCTATCGCGGTGACCATCGCCGCACGCAAGGCCCGGCAGCGTTACTGGACCATCGCCTTCGCGGTCATCTCCGCGGTGTTCCTCTACACGACCGTCGCCAACGTCATCGAGCGCCCGGACGGTGTGAAGATCGGCGCCTGCTTCATCGCCGGCATCCTCCTGGTCTCCCTGCTGTCCCGGCTGGCCCGGTCGTTCGAGCTCCGCGTGACCGGCGTGACGCTGGACGACATGGCGGAACGCTTCGTCCGGGACATGGCCAGCCGGCGGATGCGGTTCATCGCCAACGAGCCGGACCGGCGTGACATCGCGGAGTACCGCGACAAGATCGAGCAGATCCGGCACGACAACGACGTACCGGGACAGGACGACTTCGTCTTCGTCGAGGTGACGGTCACCGACCCGTCCGAGTTCGAGGCGGGCCTGACCGTACGCGGCGAGGTGCTCCACGGCCGCTACCGCGTTCTGACCCTGGAGTCCTCCTCAGTCCCCAATGCCCTGGCCGCGCTCCTGCTGTACGTCCGCGACATGACCGGCCGCACCCCGCACATCTACTTCGAGTGGACCGAAGGGGGCCCCTTCGCCAACCTTCTGCGTTTCTTCCTGTTCGGCCAGGGCGAGGTCGCCCCGGTGACCCGCGAGGTCCTGCGCGAGGCGGAACCGGACCGCAAGCGACGGCCGAAGGTGCACGTGGGCTGAGTCAGGGCGAGTCAGCCCTTGGGTCTGCGCCGACCGAAGCCCCTGCGGGGCGGACGCACCACGATCTGCCCGTAGTCGATCTCGCCGGTGATCCGCACACGCAGCACGACCGGCCCGTCGGCCGCGGCGCGCGCCTTGATCTGGGAGTAGTTCGTCACCAGCCCGCCGGTGTCCACCACGACCCCCGGACGGGTCAGCAGCCTCAGGGCGCCGGCCCGCATGTCCAGCTCGATGTCCAGCGTGTCCCGGGTGATCACCGCGTCGGTGAAGTCCAGCGTCACCTCGCCCCACGCCGACCGGATCTCCAGCCGCCGCGGCACCACCCAGCCGTCACCACGCCGGGTCGAGGACCCCTCCTGCTCGATCCGGTCGACCTCCTCCGCCTCCGCCCCCCTCCCGCCCGTCTCTTCGGGCAGATCCACGGTCAGCACGGCGAGCTCGCCCACCGTACGGGCGGACAGCGCGGCCTCCAGCCGCTCTTCGAGCTCCTCCAAGGTCAACCGGCCGTCCCCCGCGGCGACGCGCAGCACATCCACCACCCGGTCCCGGTCCGCATGCGAGGCCCTCACCTCGGGTGGTCCACCGGCACGCGAGAGGTCCCCCGCCATCACATCACCCCGATCTCCCCGGGCACGGCACCGGGCCCGCCCACTCGACGACTAACGCTATATCGCGTTATACCCAACGGCCAACCCCGCATCCGCCGTTCCCGCCGGGCGCCCCTATCGTGACCGGCATGCAGTCCTACACGATCGGCCAGGCAGCACGACTGCTCGGCGTGAGCCCCGACACCGCCCGGCGCTGGGCGGACGCGGGCCGCATCACCACCCACCGCGACGAGGCCGGGCGGCGGCTCGTCGAGGGACGGGACCTGGCCGCGTTCTCCGTCGAACTCGCCAGGTCCGGCGCCGCCGAGGAGGACGCCCCGTACACGTCGGCCCGCAACGCCTTCCCCGGCATCGTCACCGCGATCAAGCTCGGTGACGTCGCCGCCCAGGTGGAGATCCAGGCCGGCCCGCACCGCCTCGTCTCCCTGCTCACCCGCGAGGCCGTCGAGGAACTGGGCCTGGAGGTCGGCATGGAGGCGACGGCCCGGGTGAAGTCGACGAACGTCCATATCGACCGGGCCTGAGGCCCGTAGAAACGCACATACCCACCCTGCGGGCCACTCTCCCTCGCTCATGCGAAGCCACAGCTGACTTTCCCCTCGCAGATGCGTCAGTATGATCGGCGTATCGAGGAGCTTGCGGGCTCTTCCGCCGCATACCGAGGGAGTGGCCCAGATGACCCGTTCCGCGCACCGGACACGCCGGAACCTCCAGGTCGCCGGTGCGTCCGCGGCCGCGCTGCTGACTCTGAGCGCCTGCTCCTTGGCCACGGGCTCGGACCAGGGCACCTCCTCCGCGAAACCCTCCGGCACGGTGACCGTCTTCGCCGCCGCCTCCCTGGAGGAGAGCTTCAAGGCCCTGGGCAAGACGTTCGAGAAGCAGCACCCGGGCACGAAGGTCACCTTCAACTTCGGCGGCAGCGACACCCTCGCCGCCAGCATCACCAGCGGCGCCCCGGCCGATGTCTTCGCCGCCGCCAGCACCAAGACCATGGCGACCGTGACCGACAAGCGGGACGCGGTGGGCACGCCGGTCACCTTCGTCCGCAACCGGCTGGAGATCGCCACGCCGCCCGGCAATCCCGACCGGATCTCCTCCCTGAAGGACCTCACCGAGCCCGGCCTCAAGGTCGTCCTGTGCGACAGGACCGTGCCGTGCGGTGCCGCCGCCCAGAAGGCACTGGACACCGGCGGCCTGAAGCTGACCCCCGTCTCGTACGAACAGGACGTCAAGAGCGCCCTGACCAAGGTCGAGCTGAAGGAGGCCGACGCAGCCGTCGTCTACCGGACCGACGTGCGGGCGGCGGGTGACAAGGTGGACGGCGTGAGCTTCCCCGAGTCGGCGCGGGCCGTCAACGACTATCCGATCGCCCTGCTCAAGAACGCACCCAACCCAAAGGCGGCGAAGGCGTTCGTCGCCCTGGTGCGGTCCCCCGAGGGCGAGAAGGTGCTGTCCGAGGCCGGGTTCCTCAAGCCGTGACCGACACGCTGGAAAGCCGACCCCGCCGCGATCGCCACCGTGGCCGGAACCGGTCGGTGCCGGTGCCCCTGCTGGTGCCCGCCCTGATCGGCCTGGCGTTCCTGCTCCTGCCCCTGATCGCCCTGCTGGTACGGGCGCCCTGGCGCAGCCTCCCCGAGCAGCTGACGAGCCCCGAGGTGTGGGAGGCACTGCGGCTGTCGCTCGTCTGCGCCACGGCGGCGACGGCCTTGAGTCTGGTCGTCGGCGTGCCCCTGGCCTGGCTGCTGGCCCGCACCCGGTTCCCTGGCCGGGGTCTCGTACGGGCCCTGGTGACGCTGCCGTTGGTGCTGCCGCCGGTGGTGGGCGGTGTGGCCCTGCTGCTCGCCTTCGGGCGCAACGGCGTCATCGGGCAGTGGCTCGACTCCTGGTTCGGGATCACCCTGCCCTTCACCACGACGGGTGTCGTCCTCGCCGAGACGTTCGTGGCGATGCCGTTCCTCGTCATCAGCGTGGAGGGCACCCTGCGGGCCGCCGACCCGCGCTACGAGGAGGCGGCCACCACCCTGGGCGCCTCCCGCTTCACCGCGTTCCGCCGGGTCACCCTGCCGCTGATCGCGCCGGGCATCGCGGCCGGTGCCGTACTGGCCTGGGCCCGGGCTCTGGGCGAGTTCGGCGCGACGATCACGTTCGCGGGCAACTTCCCGGGCCGCACCCAGACCATGCCGCTGGCGGTCTACCTGGCCCTGCAGAACGACCCGGCGGCGGCGATCGCCCTCAGCCTGGTCCTGCTGGCGGTGTCCATCGCGGTCCTGGCGGCCCTGCGCGACCGCTGGATGACGGCGCCGTGATGTCCCGGACCGGCTCCCTGACACCCTGGACGTGGCTCTCATGACCGAGACGACCGACCGCGATGGCACGGCACCCGCCCTCCTCTCCGAAGGCCTCGACGCCCACCTCGTCGTTGACCGCGGCCCCTTCCGCCTGGACGTCGCACTCACCGCCGCCCCCGGGGACGTCGTCGCCCTGCTCGGCCCGAACGGCGCCGGCAAGACCACGGCCCTGCGCGCACTCGCAGGGCTCACCCCTCTCACATCGGGTCACCTGTGGCTGGACGGCACCCCGCTGGACGCCACCCCGCCCGAGTCCCGCCCGGTCGGTGTCGTCTTCCAGGACTACCTGCTCTTCCCGCATCTGACCGCCCTGGACAACGTCGCCTTCGGGCCGCGCTGCCGGGGTGCGAGCAAGGCCGAGGCCCGCGCCCAGGCCGCCGAGTGGCTGGACCGGATGGGCCTGGCCGACCACGCCGGCGCCAAGCCCCGCCGTCTGTCGGGAGGCCAGGCCCAGCGCGTGGCCGTGGCCCGGGCCCTGGCCACCCGGCCCCGGCTGCTGCTGCTGGACGAGCCCCTCGCCGCGCTCGACGCCCGCACCCGTCTGGAGGTGCGTGCCCAGCTCCGGCGCCACCTCGCCGAGTTCGAAGCCGTGGCCGTCCTCGTCACGCACGACCCGCTGGACGCCATGGTGCTGGCCGACCGTCTGGTGGTCGTCGAGGACGGCCACGTCGTCCAGGAGGGCACTCCCTCCCACATCGCCCGCCACCCCCGCACGGACTACATCGCCAGGCTCGTCGGCCTCAACCTCTACCGGGGGCGGGCCGAGGGCCACACCGTCCGGCTCGGCACCGGCCCGGCCATCACGACCACGGAAGAGCTCTCCGGCCCGGCCTTCGTGGCGTTCCCGCCCGGCGCCGTCACCCTGTACCGCGAACGCCCCACGGGGTCCAGCGCCCGCAACCTGTGGCGCTGCGAGGTCGCCGGGCTGGAGACGCACGGCGACCAGATCCGCGCGGACCTCACCGGCGAACTCGCCCTGACCGCCGACCTCACCACGGTCGCCGCGGCCGAACTCGACCTGCGCCCCGGCGCCCCGGTCTGGGCGACGGTCAAAGCGACGCAGACACACGCATACCCGGCATAGGGAACTCGCCGGGCTACCGTGCCCCCATGAGCGTGAGCATCCGCAACCAGCTTCCCGGCACCGTCACTGCCGTCACGCCGGGCGAGGCCATGGCGACGGTCAGGGTCCGCCTCACCGGCGGTCAGGCCCTCACCGCGGCGATCACCCGCGAGGCGGCCGACGACCTCGGTCTTGCGCCGGGCACCGCCGTGCGAGCCCTGGTGAAGTCGACGGAGGTCTCGCTGGCCACCGCCCCCGTCGAGGGCCTGTCCATCCGCAACCGCCTCCCCGGCACGGTCACGGACATCGCGACCGGCGACGCCATGGCGTCCGTGCGGGTCACGGTCGAGGGCGGCGAACTGACCGCCGCGATCACCAGGGACGCCGCGGACGACCTCGCCCTGTCGGCCGGAACCCCCGTCGTTGCCCTGATCAAGTCGACCGAGGTGTCCCTGGCCGCCGAATGACGGGAGGGGCCCCGCACCGCGGAGCCCCTCCGACACGACCTGCCGGGTCGGTCAGTCCTCGTACGCGTCCAGCGGCGGGCAGGAGCAGACCAGGTTCCGGTCGCCGAAGGCCTGGTCGATGCGGCGCACCGGCGGCCAGTACTTGTCGGCGACCGAGACCCCGGCCGGGAAGACGGCATCCTCACGGCTGTAGGCGTGCTCCCACGCCCCGGCGAGCGTCCCGGCCGTGTGCGGGGCGCCCCGGAGCGGGTTGTCGTCCGCGGGCCACTCGCCGGAGCCGACCTTCTCGATCTCCGCGCGGATGGCGACCATCGCCTCACAGAACCGGTCCAGCTCGGCCAGGTCCTCCGACTCGGTCGGCTCGATCATCAGCGTCCCGGCCACCGGGAACGACATCGTCGGCGCGTGGAAGCCGTAGTCGATCAGCCGCTTGGCGACGTCGTCGACACTCACCCCGGACGCCTTGGTCAGCGGCCGCAGGTCGATGATGCACTCGTGCGCGACGAGCCCGCCGGGGCCGGTGTAGAGCACCGGGTAGTGCGGCTCCAGGCGCTTGGCGATGTAGTTGGCGCTGAGCACGGCCACCTGCGTGGCCCGCTTCAGCCCCTCGCCGCCCATGAGCCGGACGTACGCCCAGGAGATCGGCAGGATGCCGGCGGAACCCCACGGCGCCGCGGAGATGGGACCGACACCCGTCTCCGGGCCCGCCTCGGGCTGGAGCGGGTGGTTCGGCAGGTACGGCGCGAGGTGCTCACGCACCGCCACCGGACCGACGCCCGGGCCGCCGCCGCCGTGCGGGATGCAGAAGGTCTTGTGCAGGTTCAGGTGCGAGACGTCACCGCCGAAGTGCCCCGGCTTGGCGAGTCCCACGAGCGCGTTGAGGTTGGCGCCGTCGACGTAGACCTGGCCGCCCGCCTCGTGCACCTGGGCGCAGATCTCGGAGACGTGCTCCTCGAACACACCGTGCGTGGACGGGTACGTGATCATCAGCACCGACAGCTCGTCGCGGTACTGCTCGATCTTGGCCCGCAGGTCCTCGACGTCGATCTCGCCGTCGTCGGCGGTCTTCACGACGACGACCTTCATGCCCGCCATCACCGCGCTCGCGGCGTTGGTCCCGTGCGCGGACGACGGGATCAGGCACACCGTGCGCTGCTCGTCCCCGTTGGCCCGGTGGTACCCGCGTACGGCGAGCAGACCGGCCAGCTCTCCCTGCGACCCGGCGTTGGGCTGGAGGGACACCTTGTCGTACCCGGTGACCTCCGCCAGACGGTCCTCCAGCTCACGGATGAGCGTGAGGTAACCCCCGGCCTGCTCGACGGGCGCGAAGGGGTGCAGTTGCCCGAACTCGGGCCAGGTGACCGGCTCCATCTCCGTGGTCGCGTTGAGCTTCATGGTGCAGGAGCCCAGCGGGATCATGCCCCGGTCCAGCGCGTAGTCGCGGTCGGCCAGCCGGCGCAGGTAGCGCAGCATGGCCGTCTCGGAGCGGTGCTGGTGGAAGACGGGGTGCGTCAGGTACTCGTCGGTCCGCAGCAGAGCGTCCGGAAGCCCCTCTTCCGTGGTCGCGTCCAGCGCCTCGATGACCCCCTCGACCCCGAAGGCGGCCCACACGGCACGCAGCTGGGCCCGGGTCGTGGTCTCGTCGCAGGCGATCGAGACGTGGTCGGCGTCGACGAGACGGAGGTTGACGCCGTTCTCCCGCGCGGCGGCCACGACCTCGGCGGCCCGGCCGGCGACGCGTACGGTCACGGTGTCGAAGTAGGAGCCGTGCACGACCTCGACCCCGCCGTTCGCGAGCCCGGCGGCGAGAACCGTGGCGTACCGGTGGGTGCGCCGCGCGATGCCCTTGAGGCCCTCCGGCCCGTGGTAGACGGCGTACATGCCGGCCATGACGGCGAGCAGGACCTGTGCGGTGCAGATGTTGCTGGTGGCCTTCTCGCGGCGGATGTGCTGCTCACGGGTCTGGAGTGCCAGCCGGTAGGCCTTGTTCCCGTCGGCGTCCACGGACACGCCGACGAGCCGTCCGGGCAGGCTGCGCGCCATCTTGTCCTTGACCGCCATGTAACCGGCGTGCGGACCGCCGAAGCCCATCGGCACACCGAAGCGCTGCGTCGTCCCGACGGCGATGTCCGCGCCGAGTTCACCGGGCGACTTCAGCAGCGTCAGCGCCAGCAGATCGGCGGCGACGGTGACGAGCGCCCCGAGTTCGTGGGCCTGGTCGATGACCGGCTTGATGTCGCGTACGGCTCCGGAGGCGCCCGGGTACTGGATCAGCACGCCGTTGATCTCGCGCTCGGCGATCTCGGCGGGGATGCCCTCCCCGAGGTCGGCGACGACGACCTCGACGCCGGTCGGCTCGGCCCGGGTCCGGATCACGGCGACGGTCTGCGGCAGCGCGTCCGCGTCGACCAGGAAGAGACCCTTCTTGTTCTTGCCGAGACGCCGCGACAGCGCCATGGCCTCGGCGGCCGCGGTGCCCTCGTCCAGCAGCGAGGCACCGGAGGTGGGCAGTCCGGTGAGGTCGGCGACCATGGTCTGGAAGTTGAGCAGCGCCTCGAGCCGCCCCTGCGAGATCTCCGGCTGGTACGGCGTATAGGCCGTGTACCAGGCCGGGTTCTCCATGACGTTGCGCATGATGACCGGCGGCGTGAACGTGCCGTAGTACCCGAGTCCGATCATGGAGCCGAGGACCTGGTTGCGGTCGGCGAGGGAGCGCAGCTCGGCGATCACCTCGGCCTCGCTGCGGGCGCCCGGCAGGTCCAGCGCCTCGGCGCTCCTGATCACGGCCGGGACCGCGGCGGCCGTGAGCTCGTCCAGCGAGCCGTAGCCGACCTGCGCGAGCATCTTGGCGCGGGCCTCGTGGTCGGGGCCGATGTGACGCTGCTCGAACGGAACTGCCTCTTCGAGTTCGGAGAGCGGGATGCGATGGGCGGTCATTTGCGGAGGCCTCCTGGTCTGACACGACCTTCGGGGGGCACCACGGCACGGGTACCCGAACGGCCTCCCCCTCTGTCATCTCAACCTGAGAGCTTCACCGGATCGCCCGAAGGCCTCCGGTTTTCACCGTCGGTGAGAGCGGAAGCCGTCGACACCCGCCCTGCTTTCCAGAGTGACCTCGTCCGTGCGGTACGTGTGCCTGAGAGATTCCGGGGAGGATTTGCTCCTTCGGCGCCTCCGATGGTGTCTGGAGGACTCTCCCGCACGGGGTCAGCAGCCGCTGCCAGCGTACCAGCGCGGTCCACGCACGAACCTTCGAGTGGCCACCTCTCCGATTGTGCCGTTTTGTAGTGCCTACGGATGAGTTGCGACCATGTGGAGGGCCCGTGCGAACCGATATCGATCCGCGCAATCTGATCGGCCGCAAGGCGTTCGACCGCAAGGGAACCAGGATCGGCACGATCGACGAGGTCTACCTCGACGACGCCACCGGCGAGCCGGAGTGGGCGGCCATACGGACCGGCCTGTTCAGCAGGGACGCTTTCGTCCCCCTCGAACCCAGTGAACTGATCGACGGCGCCCTCCACGTGCCCTTCGACCGCGCCCTGATCAAGGACGCCCCCGACTTCGGCGTGGGCCGCCATCTCTCCCCCGAACAGGAACTCCAGCTCTATCACCACTACGGCCTCCACGTCGCCGCGCCTCCCCCGCTGCCCGACCACGACTTCGGCAAGCTGGCGGGCAGGGACGAGACGGCCTGAAGCCCCGGCCGGCCGTCTAGGGGACAGCTGACCGCACCCCCACGGTCCCGGCCCCGCCCACTGGCCCACCGCCGCTCTCCCCGGGAGTCGCTAACACCAGCGGCAACGGATCCGCGGGCTCCAGGTCCGGATCGTCGACCCGGAACGTCCGCACCCGCCCGGGCTGAGAGCCGGGCGTCTCGAACCGCACAGTGACCCGCCCCAGACCGCTGCCCTGCACCCATCCGTGCCCGAACAGGGCGTGCCGTACGTCGTGCCCGGCGGGCCACCGCCGCTCGGCGAGCGCCGGCTGCTCCTCGGCCGGCACCTTGGCGTCCTCCTCGAGGGGCGCCTCCGCCCCCGGCCGCTCCCCCGCCGCCTGCGCGAAGAGATCCTCCTGTGTGTAGTCGGCGAGCCCGCTGACGCCCACCCCGAGCAGCCGCACACCGCCCGTCGTGTCGACCGAGTCGAGCAGCCGGGCCGCCGCCTCGCGGATCACCCCGGGATCGTCCGTCGGCCCGCGCAGCGTCTCGGACCGGGTGAGCGTCGAGAAGTCGTACCGCCGCACCTTCAGCACGATCGTCCGCCCGGACAGCCCGGCCCCACGCAGCCGCCGCACGCACCGGTCGGCCAGTCGCTGCACCTCGAGACCGACCCGCACCCGGTCGTGGATGTCCACGTCGTACGTGTCCTCGACCGACACCGACTTCGTCTCCCGCTCCGCCACCACGGGCCGGTCGTCCCGCGCGAGCGCCATGGCGTACAGGCCGTGCCCGTGCGACTTTCCCAGCAGCCGGACCATCTCGTCCTCGCCCGCCTCGACGATCTCCTCGATCGTGGTGATCCCGGCCCGCCGCAGATGGTCGCCCGTCGCCGGCCCGACCCCCGGCAGCGTCCGCACCGACATCGGCCCGAGCATCGCCCGCTCGGTGCCCGGCTCGATCACCACCAGCCCGTCCGGCTTGGCCTGCTCCGAGGCAATCTTCGCGAGCATCTTGGAGGCGGCGAGCCCCACCGATCCCGTGAGTCCGGTGGCGGCCCGTATGTCCGCGCGCAGCTGCCCCCCGACCAGCCGCGCGGACTGCTCGTCCCAGGCCGCTCCCCCGGCTTCCAGGTCCACGAACGCCTCGTCCAGGCTCAGCGGCTCCACCAGCGGTGACAGCGCCCGCAGCAACTCCATCACCCGCTCGCTGATCGCCTTGTAGAACCCGAAGCGCGGCACGAGATAGGCGGCGTTGGGCGCCAGCCGCCGGGCCTGCCCCATCGGCATCGCCGAATGCACACCGAAGGCCCTCGCCTCGTACGACGCCGTGGCCACCACGCCCCGGGGCCCGAGCCCACCCACGACGACGGCCTTCCCGCGCAGGCTCGGCTTGGACGCCTGCTCCACCGAGGCGAAGAAGGCATCCATGTCGAGGTGCAGGATCGTGGGCGCGGTTCTCACATCTCCGATGCTGCCCTACGCCACTGACAACGCCCCCGCAACCGCCCTGACACCCCCGGGAGGAACCGCTTGCAGCCCGGCGCGGAAACGTCCCGCCTGCAACGGCCAGGGGGGCACCGCACTGCCGGACGGTTCAGACGGCCCGGTTCCGCCGCCGCGCCAGCTCGTCCGCCGGGTTGGGCCCGACCAGGGTCTCGCCGGTGTCGATCCGCTCCCCGTGCAGCTGGGACAGCGCGCTCTCGACATCCCGCCACACCACGCCCACGGCGATCCCGAAGACGCCCTGGCCTCCCTGGAGCAGCGCGTGGACCTCGTCCGGCGAGGTGCACTCGTAGACCGTCGCCCCGTCACTCATCAGCGTCATCCGCTCCAGATCGCGGAAACCGCGTTCTCTGAGGTGCTGGACGGCCGTGCGGATGTTCTGGAGCGAGACCCCGGTGTCGAGGAACCGCTTGACGATCTTCAGGACGACGACGTCCCGGAAGCTGTACAGCCGCTGCGTCCCCGACCCGTAGGCGGGGCGCACACTCGGCTCGACGAGGCCGGTGCGGGCCCAGTAGTCCAGCTGCCGGTAGGTGATACCGGCGGCCGCGCAGGCCGTGGGGCCGCGATAGCCGATCTGCTCGGACGCCATGGACGTCGTCCCTCCGCTGCTCGGCACAGCCGTCGGTCGCTGCGGAACGTGATCAGCCATCCCTCCGGGCTGGGGACACCCCCCGCTCGGGCGGAGCCGTGAGCCCGGGGGAGGGTACGGACCGCTCGCCCTGAGACTGCGCTCGGGGCCACCCCCAGCCGTACCGTCGCCGCTGCTTCTCACGCCGACCTCCGTCCTTGACCTGCCCTCTCGACGGTAGGCAGTCACCGGGGGTGCGTCAACGATCGCCACACTCGCCACGCCGAGTGATAATCACCCTAAGAGTGGTTTCCCGTGCCCCACCGCGGGGAAAGGCTAGCCGAATGCCCCCGATGCGGGCCGCGTGACGCTCTCTCGCCTCCGTCACATGCGGGCATTTCACCCGTCACACACACGGCGGGCGACCCTGCCGCGGACCACATCGTCCGCCGGGCCGCCCACACGCCTCACTGGCCTCTGGCATTCCCCGCCATCCGGCTCTCACCGGATCCGGAGCTCACTGGCTGCTGCTGCCGAAGTCCTCCGGGGAGATCTGGTCGAGGAACTCGCGGAACTTCTCCACCTCGTCCTCCTGCTCGTCCGGGATCGCGATACCGGCGTCGTCGAGCACCGTGTCACTGCCGTAGATCGGCGTTCCGGTGCGCAGGGCCAACGCTATGGCGTCGGACGGGCGGGCGCTCACCTCGACGCCGCTGGCGAAGACCAGCTCCGCGTAGAAGACGCCCTCACGCAGGTCCGTGATGCGCACTTCCGTGAGCTCCTGACCGACGGCCTCCAGCACGTCCTTGAACAGATCGTGGGTCAGCGGCCGCGCAGGAGCCATGCCCTGCTGGGCGAAGGCGATCGCCGTCGCCTCACCCGGTCCGATCCAGATGGGGAGGTAACGGTCGCCTCCCACTTCACGCAGCAGCACGATCGGTTGGTTGGAGGGCATTTCCACCCGGACACCTACGACATCGAGCTCGTTCACACAGCAACCCTAGGCCGTGCTCGGGATGTTTGGGTAGTCGGGCCGGGAACGGGCGCCTGTTCCGGTCGCCCACGACCGGCCGTCTCAGGGCAGCCGCACACCCAGCGCCGTCTGCACCAACGCGGCGTGCAGCCTCACCGTGAGCCCCGCCAGCTCCTTGGCACGGGCCTCCGCATGAGCCCTGGTCTGCGGGTTCCGGTGCCGCTTCAGCGGGGCCACCACCTGGTCCACCAGCCCGGCCTCGCGGTCGGCGGCGGCCTTCATCACGCGCAGGTGCCGCGGCTCGATCCCGAACCGCCCCAGCTCGGCGATCAGCGACGCCACCGTGACCGCCTCCGCGTCGTACACCCCGTCCTCCAGGGGGGTGACGAGCCCGTACGACTCCCACTCCCCGAGCTCCTCCTCGCCGACGCCGGCGGCGGCGAGGAGCTCCTCACGCCCGATCCTGGCCGCCGTGGGCGCCTCCGGGGGCTCGGGGACGCTCTCGCCCTCACGCTGACGGCCCAGCGTCGGAAGCTGGACGGCCTCACCGCGCTCCATGGCGTCCAGATGCTCACGGATCACCTTCAGGGGCAGATAGTGGTCCCGCTGCATCCTCAGGACATGGCCGAGGCGCTCGACGTCATGGGCGCTGAACTTGCGGTACCCCGACGGGGTCCGCTGTGGCTCGATGAGCCCCTCCGCCTCCAGGAAACGGATCTTGGAGATGGTGACCTCGGGGAACTCGTCGCGCAGCACGTTCAGCACCGTGCCGATGCTCATCAGCCTGTCCGTGGCGGCGGCGCCGTGCCCGGCACCGCCGCTCGGTGTTTGAAGCATGGACCTTCCCTGACGGACGGACCTTCGCGGGGTTCCCCGGACGAAATCCGGTCAGTAGCCCCGCTGGCTGGCGTAGAAGACCAGCCGGTACTTGCCGATCTGCACCTCGTCGCCGTTGTTCAGGGCGACCTGGTCGATCCGCTCGCGGTTCACGTACGTGCCGTTCAGGCTGCCCACGTCGGCCACCGTGAACGAGCCGTCCTGACCTCGGCGGAACTCCACATGGCGCCGGGAGACCGTCACGTCGTCCAGGAAGATGTCGCTCTGCGGATGACGCCCGGCCGTGGTCAGATCGCCGTCCAGCAGGAAGCGGCTGCCCGAGTTCGGCCCGCGGCGCACGACCAGGAGCGCGGAGCCCAGCGGCAGCGCGTCGACGGCCGCCTGTGCCTCGGGCGACAGCGTCGGCATCGGCGTCTGGCCGGTGGTCTCGCTGTCGTAGGCCTCAAGACCGGAGATGGAGATCGTGGAGGTCGTCTCGGACGGACGCTCCGCCGCCGCCCCCGCCCGCAGCGGCGCGCCGCAGTTGGAGCAGAAGCGGCTGTTCTCCGCGTTGCGGTTACCGCACCTCGTACACACCAGGGCCGACATCGGATCCTCCTGCCGCGGCTGCCCACCGGGGGCATTGGACGCATACGGGTCGGAAAACCCTCCACCCGCACTTGAGGTTGACGGTTGCCCGAAACCTATGCCGCCGGGCTGCGCGGGGTCAACCGACGGCGCGCCCTGACCTCCGGAAATGTCACCGCCCGGGCCACCGACCTGGTCCCGGAACAGCGGCCGCTGGCCCTCCGCGTCAGGCTGTGCGCGATGGCGAGCGGTCGCATTGTCGCTGCCTTCTCGCGCGCTCTTGCCGAACAACTTCGCAAACAACTTCACGGGCGATTCCCCTTGACCGAAACAGACCCGCCCGTGGGGCAGGACGAACCCTGACTGAACACTCTGGCCGACCCGGACATCCTGACAACGTCCGTCTGCACCAGACAGTTTCCACCACGCACCACCCATTCGGTGCGCCGACCCCCCGCAACCTCATGCCCTCGCCCGACCTCGCCCATGCACCCCCGGTTCACTGGGAGGACGACCGAGCGTAGTCAGGCCGCTTCACCTGCCGCAAGGCGTCCACGACGATCTTGGTCGACCGCTCGATGGTGACCGTGGCCTGTTCCTTCTCGAGAGTCTGCACCACGCCTCCGGGGATGTTGAGCGCCGGCTCGAGATCCTGCGGCTTGCCGATGACCTTGAAACGATAGGGCGCGTTGATCTTGTTCCCGTCGACGCTCACGCCCTTACCGGAGTCCGCCAGGTACGTGCCCGCGACAACCCGCACGCCGTTCACCTGGATCGCCTCGGCACCCGCCGCCCGCAGCTCCTGCACCGCGTCGAGCAGCATGTCCGCCTCGACCGTGCCCTTGGTGTCCATGATGGTCATGGTGATGCCGGGCCCCTGCGCGGCCACGGTGCCGGCCAGGATGCCGAGTTGCCTCTCCTTCTCGACGGTCTGCTTCCGGGCCTCCTCGGCCTGGTCCGAGCTGTTCTCCAGCTCGTCGCGCTGCTTCTCGAGGCCCTGCTTCTCGTCCTCAAGACGCTGCGTACGGTCGTCCAGTTCATCGAGGATGCGGACGAGATCTTCCTGACGCGCACCGCGCAGCGCGCTGTCACTGTCACTGTGCGAGGCCACCTGCACGGCCAGCCCGAACCCGAGACCGAACAGCAGCAGCGCGACGATGAGTTGGGCCCGTGAGACCCGTGGCGGCCACAGCCCCTTCACCAGCCGCTGCCGACCGGTCAGCCGCGGCTCGGACTCGGGACCGGCACCGGACCCGGGAGCCGTCCGCGGTTCGGGCGCCGGTTCCGGTTCTGATGCCCGTTGTGGTGCTGGTTCTGGTTTTGGTTCATGGGCGTCCTGGGCGGCAGGCGCCGGCGTGGACACCTCCTGGGGCAGTTCCCTGCGCAGCCGGTTCCCGGACTCGCCGTTCCCGTCGCGCTGGTCCGCGCGCGTGCCGCCGTTCTCCTCGGAGCGCTTGTCGTCGTGCTCGCTCATCGGCCTCACGCCCGGAACACGTGCCGGCGGATCGCCGCGGCGTTGGAGAAGATCCGGATACCGAGGACGACCACCACACCGGTGGACAGCTGGGCACCCACGCCCAGCTTGTCCCCCAGGAACACGATCAACGCGGCCACCACCACGTTCGACAGGAACGACACCACGAAGACCTTGTCGTCGAAGATGCCGTCGAGCATGGCCCGCAGGCCACCGAAGACGGCGTCGAGCGCCGCCACGACAGCGATCGGCAGATAAGGCTCGACCACCGCCGGAACCTCAGGCCGGACCAACAGGCCGGCCACGACTCCCACGACGAGGCCCAGTACGGCGATCACGATGTGCCCTTCTCGCTCTTCTCAATGCTCGGCTGTGCTGTACGTACGATCACACTCGGCGCGGCAGGCAGCCGCAGGTCGTCCTCCACGGAGATGCCTGTCCTGATGCCGTAACTCTCCTGGAGCGCGTTCAGATACAGCCCGTCCGCGCTGTCCTGGAACCGAGTGCTCAGCCGCTGCCCGTCCCCCACCGCGAGTACCGTGTACGGCGGCACCAGCGGCTTGTTGTCGACCAGTATCGCGTCCCCCGCGGCCCTGATCGCGGACAGGGCCGTCAACCGCTGCCCGTTGATCGAGACGGCCTCGGCGCCCGACTCCCACAGCCCGTTGACCACGCGCTGCATGTCCCGGTCGCGCACCCGGCCCGTGTCGGAGAACCCGGTGGTCTCACGCGGGTCGCCGTCACCCCCCGAGCCGGCTTCCTTGGCGTCGTTCACCACGAGCTTCACTCCGGGGCCGTGCACCGCTGTGGCGCCCGACAAGATGCCCACGATGTCGGACTCGACGCTCCCACCGCTGTGCTTCAGCGCCTCCCGCTGGCGCGCGCTCACGTCCTCGCGCAGCCGGTCGACGGAGTCCTCCAGCTTGTCCGCCGCCTCGGTCTCCCGGTCGATCCGGTCGACCAGTTCCTCCCGCTCCTTGGCGACGACCGGAGCGGCGACGCGCGCCTGGGCCGCTCCCACGGTCACGACGAGGGCCGCCAGCACCAGGCCGGCAGCCAGTCCCAGCTTCGCCCTGAGCGTCCTCGGCATGCCACCGTCGCCCGCGGCCTTCTTGCGCGCGGCGGCCTCGGCGTATCCGTCGTCGAGGCTGTGGTCCATGACATTGGTGATCAACGACATGGACGCGTCCGGGCGCCGGGGCCGCGTCGGTGTGCTCCGAATGGGGGGTTGCTGCGGCATGCCGCACATCGTCGCACGTCGCGGCCACTACCTCCGAAACGGCCCCACGGCGTGCCGGACAGGCCCCGTTGGGGACACTTGTCCGGCACGCGTGCGTGCGGCCCGTTTACCGGCCGGCGCTGTCCACGACCGCCGACCACTCGTCCAGCAGGGCCTGCGCGGAGGCGTCGTCCGGCCCCTCGGCCCACAGGTGGGTGACGGCCTCGGCCGGGTCGGGCAGCACCATCACCCAGCGGCCGTCCGTCTCCACCACCCGCACGCCGTCCGTGGTGTCCACGAACCGGTCTCCGGCCGCCTCGACGACCCGCCGCATCACGAGTCCCTTGACGGCCCACGGTGTCGCCAGATCCCGCTTCAGGACGTGCGCCCGCGGGATCCGCGCGTCGATCTGGCTGAGCGTGAGCTGCGTCCGCGCCACGAGCCCGATGAGCCGTACGAAGGCCGCGGTGGCGTCGTACACGCTGCTGAACTCAGGGACGATGAACCCGCCCTTGCCGTCGCCACCGAAGATCGTCCCTTCCTCACCGCCCACGCGCGTGAGGTCGTCGGGAGACGTGGTCGTCCACTCGACCTGGGTCCCGTGGTACGCCGCCACCTGCTCGGCGATCCGGGTCGTGGTCACCGGCAGCGCGACCCGGCCGCTGCGCCGCTCGGCCGCGATGAGGTCGAGCATCACGAGCAGCGCCCGGTCGTCCTCGATGATGCGACCCTTCTCGTCGACGAGGGACAGCCGCTCACCGACGGGATCGAACCGCACCCCGAACGCGGCCCCCGAGGACGCCACGATCTCCCCAAGACGCACCATTCCCGACCGCCGCATGTCGGCCGTCTCCGTCGGCCTGGACTCGTCGAGACCGGGATTGATCGTCAGCGAGTCGACACCGAGCTTCCCCAGCAGACTCGGCAGGACGAGTCCCGCACTACCGTTGGACGCGTCCACGACGACCTTCAGGCCCGAGTCCGCGATCCCGGTGGTGTCGACGTTCCGCAGCAACGACCCTGTGTACGAGTCGAAGACACTCGCCGGGAAGTGCAGGTCACCGATCTCCCCGGGGAACGCACGCCGGTACTCCTGCCGCGCGAACACCCGGTCCAGCTTTCGCTGGCTGCCCTGCGACAGATCGGCGCCCTGCCCGTCGAAGAACATGATGTCGACGGAATCCTGCACCCCGGGGGTCGTACGGATCATGATCCCGCCCGCACTGCCGCGCGCCGTCTGCTGCCGGGCCACGGGCAGCGGCACGTTCTCCAGGTCCCGTACGTCGATGGCGCTGGCCTGCAGCGCGGAGATCACAGCTCGCTTCAGCGCGCGGGCACCACGCGAGTGGTCGCGGGCCGTGGTGACGGTCGAGCCCTTTTTCAGGGTGGTCGCATAGGCCCCGGCAAGCCGCACCGCCAGCTCCGGCGTGATCTCCACGTTCAGGATTCCGGACACACCCCGGGCGCCGAAGAGGTGTGCCTGTCCCCTGGATTCCCAGATGACGGAGGTGTTGACGAAGGCACCGGCCTCGATGGTCTTGAACGGATAGACCCGCACATTGCCCTGAACGATCGATTCTTCACCGATCAGGCACTCATCACCGATGACCGCGCCGTCCTCGATCCGCGCCGCGCGCATGATGTCGGTGTTCTTCCCGACCACACAGCCCCGCAGATTGCTGTGGGGCCCCACGTAGACGTTGTCGTGAACAACGGCCTTGTGCAGAAAAGCGCCGCTCTTGACGACCACGTTGGAGCCCACGACGGTGTGCTCACGGATTTCGGCGCCGGCTTCGACCTTGGCGTAGTCCCCGATGTACAGCGGCCCGCGGAGCACGGCGTCGGGATGGACCTCGGCCCCTTCGGCGACCCACACCCCGGCGGAGATCTCGAACCCGTCGATGTCGACGTCGACCTTGCCCTCCAGGACGTCGGCCTGGGCCTTCACATAGCTCTCGTGCGTGCCGACGTCCTCCCAGTAGCCCTCGGCGACGTAGCCGTAGATGGGCTTGCCTTCCTTCATCAGCTGCGGGAAGACATCGCCGGACCAGTCGACGGGCACGTCGGCCTCGACGTAGTCGAAGACCTCGGGCTCCATCACGTAGATACCTGTGTTCACGGTGTCGGAGAAGACCTGGCCCCAGGTGGGCTTCTCGAGGAAGCGCTCCACCTTGCCTTCCTCGTCGACAATGGTGATACCGAATTCCAGCGGATTGGGCACCCGCGTCAGACAGACCGTGACCAGCGCACCCTTCTCCTTGTGGAAATTGATGAGCTCGGTGAGGTCGAAATCCGTCAGCGCATCGCCCGAGATGACGAGGAAGGCATCGTCCTTCAACGCCTCTTCGGCGTTCTTGACGCTTCCGGCGGTACCGAGTGGCTTCTCCTCATTGGCATAGGTGAGCTCCATACCGAGCTCTTCGCCGTCACCGAAGTAGTTCTTGACGAGCGAGGCCAGGAACTGGACAGTTACGACTGTTTCGTTGAGCCCATGCCTTTTGAGCAGCCGCAGCACATGCTCCATGATCGGGCGGTTGGCCACGGGTAGGAGCGGCTTGGGCATGCTCGAGGTCATGGGGCGAAGGCGCGTGCCTTCGCCTCCGGCCATCACGACGGCCTTCATGTCGGAAGCGTCCTCCTCAAAGAGACGACGGTCTAGCCGACTTCCCCCGCGAGGATTGTCCCGCACTTTTCCACCACGGGCCATCGCACCGCTTCAGTGGGAGCAATCCGCGAGTTCAATCGGGCATGGCGTCCGCACGGACCAGGCGGCGGACTTGTACTACGTAGAGGACTCCTGCCCACCAGTACAGCGTTGTACCCCATCCGGCGAACGCCCATCCGAAAATAGCAGCCAGTGACGAGATCCAACCACTTCCGTCGCTGAGCAGGAGCAGCGGGAAGGCATACATCAAGTTGAAGGTGGCGGCCTTGCCCAGGAAGTTCACCTGGGGCGGCGGATAGCCGTGCCGGCGGAGGATGCCCACCATCACCAGCAGAACCAGCTCCCGCGCCAGAAGTACAGCGGTCAACCAGAGGGGCAGAATCTCGCGCCAGGTGAGGCCGATCAATGTCGAAAGAATGTAGAGCCGGTCGGCCGCGGGGTCGAGGAGCCGGCCGAGGCTGCTGATCTGGTTCCAGCGCCGCGCGAGCTTGCCGTCCAGGTAGTCACTGATGCCGCTCAGAGCCAGCACCAGAAGTGCCCAGCCGTCACTCTTGGGCCCACCGAACTCAGGCCGCAGAATCAGCCACAGGAAGAGGGGCACGCCGACGAGGCGCGCCATGCTGAGGATGTTCGGGATGGTGAGCACACGGTCCGTCTGGACGCGAGTCTCCTGAACCTCCACCCGGGGGCCTCCTGTGGGAAACGTGCCAACGATGCCCCCTGACCTTACCTCAACGCAAAAAAGCTCTGGCTCTCGGGCTGAGTGCCCAAGAGCCAGAGCTCTAAAAGGAGTTCGGCGGCGTCCTACTCTCCCACAGGGTCCCCCCTGCAGTACCATCGGCGCTGTAAGGCTTAGCTTCCGGGTTCGGAATGTAACCGGGCGTTT